>NZ_JACYMK010000058.1:0-503 GCF_020858135.1 Janthinobacterium sp. FW305-128
CCCCACTCTTTCTATCTCACGAACTCAAACTGCCAACACCAAGCCCTGGGCTGCCTGTGCCCCAGGATGCCAGAAGGCTGAAGTGGGGGGGGGGGGACGACTCTGCCTCCTACAGTTCCAAACCCCAGCTTCACATTCCTCGGAGGTTAGGGTTTCTGGTTCTCATGCAGGATTCCTAGTTACACAAGAATCCTGTTTTGGAGGTAAGCTTTTAGGACAGGCTATGGGCTGTTAAAGCATCATCTACCCAGCTTCTACAGACTTGGTAAATGGTTAAAGATAGGGGGTAAATTGTTTTTAAAAAGCCACCTCCGACCCCCTTTGAAACTACCAAGAGGTAACAGACCACAAGCCTGAGACTGGGTCATCGACTGGGCGACTTAATCCTCTTACACAACATATCCACGGCCATTCACTTCACACCTGGAGCCCTCAGTCCTCTCTACCAAAAGGGAATACCTACTGAGTCCGATACTGAAGTCAATTTACCACCCATCGACCTG
>NZ_JACYMK010000010.1:0-294292 GCF_020858135.1 Janthinobacterium sp. FW305-128
GGCATTCGGCGTGCTCAGGTCGGGAAAAATATTTGATCCGGCCTTGCACGCCGCTTGACGGGGATAACAGTATCTACCGCACTAATCAGACGAACCGGACCGCTGGACAGGCGTAGGTTGGATTAGCGCAAAGCGCGTAATCCAACAAACACGGGCGCGCCGGGTGTTAGAGGGATGCCATGTCGATGACGAAGCGGTACCGCACATCGCTCTTGACGACGCGCTCGAACGCTTCATTGATATCCTGGATGCGGATGATCTCGATGTCGGACACGATATTATGCTTGCCGCAGAAGTCCAGCATTTCCTGGGTTTCCTTGATCGAGCCGATCATGGAGCCGGACAGGCTGCGGCGCGCGCCCACCAGGCCGAAGGCGTTCACGGGCGGCACGGCGCCGTCCGGGATGCCGACGATGACCATGTTGCCATCGACTTTCAGCAGGTTGATGTACTGGTTCCAGTCAATGGCCGCGCCCACCGTGCAGATGATCAGATCAAACGTGCCGGCCAATTTGCTGAACGTTTCCGCGTCGTTGGTGGCGTAGTAGTGGTCGGCGCCCAGGCGCAGGCCGTCTTCGCGCTTCGACAGGGTCTGGCTCAGCACCGTCACTTCGGCGCCCATGGCGTGGGCGATCTTGACGCCCATGTGGCCCAGGCCGCCCATGCCCAGGATGGCGACCTGCTTGCCGGGGCCGGCCTTCCAGTGGTTCAGCGGCGAATACAGCGTGATGCCGGCGCACAGCAGCGGCGCGGCCGCGTCCAGCGGCAGGTTGTCGGGAATCGACAGCACATAGCCTTCCTTGACGACGATGCTGTCCGAGTAACCGCCCTGCGTAGCCGTCTTGCCGTCCGCTTCCAGGCCGTTGTAGGTCTGGATCAGGCCTGGCATGTACTGTTCCAGGTCCACGTTGCGCGTCTTGCAGGTGGTGCAGGAATCGACGAAGCAGCCCACGCCCACGTGGTCGCCCACCTTGAACTTGGTCACATTGGCGCCGACGGCCGTGACGACGCCGGCGATTTCATGGCCGGGCACCATGGGGAAGGCAGCGCCGCCCCATTCGTCGCGCGCCTGGTGGATGTCGGAATGGCACACGCCGCAGTATTTGATCGAGATGGCCACGTCGTCTTCGCGCGGGGCGCGGCGCTCGAACGTGAACGGTTGCAGTGCGGAAGTCGGGCCCAGTGCGGCGTAGCCTTTGGCGATGGTGGTCATGAAAACTCCTGTATCTGTAATGTGTGGCGAGGGGTGACGCGTGCCGTGCATGCGATTGCACAAGTGTGCCCGAGATGCCCGTCCGCCGTTACCGCGATCCTGCAAGACCTTTGCACGATCCTCCAAATCTGCGTAAGATCAGCCCCTGCCCTCCCTCGCCTCACGCATACTGACCTCCATGCCCACGCCACTTACTCCGCAAGATGAAATCGCCGCCCTGATCATCCGCCACGCGCCGCGCACGGGCGACTTCACGACGGCCATCGGCAACCTGACGTTCCACCGCCAGTCGTCCGTCACCGAATCGCTGTTCCATGCAGCGCGCCCCAGCGTGGCCATCATCGCGCAGGGCGCGAAGGACGTCACCCTGGGCAGCGAAACCTTCCACTACAGCCGCATGCAGTATCTGCTGACGTCCGTCGACCTGCCCGTGCAGGTGCGCGTGGTGGAGGCGAGCGTGGAGCAGCCACACCTGTGCGTGGTGCTGGGCATCGACATCGCCGACGTGGCCGCGCTGCTCGACAGCGAAAGCGCCAGCGGCGCAGCCGGCGCGGCGCAGCAGAAAATCCTGCCCGCCACGCGCGGCATTTCCGTCAGCGACGTGTCGGCCGAACTGCTCGACGCCATGCTGCGCCTCGTGCGCCTGCTCGACAAGCCGGAGGAAATCGCCACCTTGGCGCCCTTGATCCGCCGCGAACTAACCTACCGCCTGCTGAACGGTCCCGTCGGCGCGCGCCTGCGCCACATGGCGCTGGCCAGCAGCCAGTCGCACCAGGTGGCGCAAGCCATCGACTGGATCAAGCACCACTACGCGCAGCCGCTGCGCATCGAGCACCTGGCCGGCATGGCGAACATGAGCATGTCGTCGCTGCACCACCACTTCAAGGCGATTACGGCCATGACGCCGATGCAGTACCAGAAGCTGCTGCGCCTGCAGGAGGCGCGGCGCCTCATGCTGGTCGAGCAGATCGACGCGGGCACGGCCGGCTACCGCGTCGGCTACGCCAGCGAGTCGCAGTTCAGCCGCGAATACAGCCGCCAGTTCGGCCGCGCGCCCATGCGCGACGTGGGTCAGGTGCGCGCGCAGCTGAGCGGAGCCAGTGCCAGCGCTGACCTGGCCTATTCCGTCTTGCCGTAGCCGCCGCCGCCCGGCGTCTCGATGACGAACACGTCGCCAGGCTGCATGGCGGTCTTGCCGATATGCGCCAGCTGCTCCACCGTGCCATCCGCGCGCTCGACGTAGTTGCGTCCCAGCGCGCCCGCCTCGCCGCCGTCCATGCCGAACGGCGGAATAATGCGGTTGTTCGACAGGATGGCCGCCGTCATCGGCTCAAGGAAACGCACCCGGCGCACGCCGCCATTGCCGCCGTGCCAGCGCCCCGCGCCGCCGGAACCGGGACGGATGCTGTAGCTGTCGAGCCGCACGGGGAAGCGCCATTCGAGGATTTCCGGGTCCGTCAGGCGCGAATTGGTCATGTTCGTCTGCACCACGTCCGTGCCGTCGAAGCCGGGACCGGCGCCCGAGCCGCCCGATATCGTCTCGTAATACTGATATTGCTCGCTGCCGAACGTGAAATTGTTCATCGTGCCTTGCGAGGCGGCCATCGCCCCCAGCGCGCCGTACAGGGCGTTGGTGATGCAGGTCGAGGTTTCCACGTTGCCCGAGACGACGGAGGCCGGGTACTGCGGATTGAGCATGGAGCCGGGCGGGATGACCACGGTCAAGGGCTTCAGGCAGCCCGCATTGAGCGGTATCTCGTCGTCGACGAGGGTACGGAACACGTACAGCACGGCCGCCATGCAGACGGCGGACGGCGCATTGAAATTGTTCGGCAGCTGGACGGACGTCCCCGTGAAGTCGATGACGGCGCTGCGCTGCGCCACGTCCACCTTGATCGCCACCTGGACGCGCGCGCCGTTATCCAGGTCCAGCGCGTAGCTGCCATCCTTCAAAGTGGTGATGACCCGGCGCACGGCTTCCTCGGCATTGTCCTGCACGTGGCCCATGTAGGCTTGCACGACAGGCAAGCCGAAATGCGCGACCATGTTATGCAGTTCGTCGGCCCCCTTCTGGTTGGCCGCCACCTGGGCGCGCAGGTCGGCCAAATTCTGCTGCGGGTTGCGCGCCGGCCAGCTGGCGCCCGCCAGCAGGGCCAGGGTTTCCGCTTCGCGCAGCAAACCGGTGGCGCCGTCGACCAGCTTGAAATTGTCGATCAACACGCCCTCTTCCTCGATGCGCGTGGAATCGGGCGGCATGGAGCCGGGCGTGGTGCCGCCGATATCGGCATGGTGGCCGCGCGAACCGACATAGAACAGGATGGCGTCGCCCGCTTCGTCAAACACGGGGGAAATGACCGTCACGTCGGGCAAATGCGTGCCGCCGTGATACGGGTCGTTCAGCATGAAGACGTCGCCGGGCCGCATGGCGCCCGCATTGCGCGTCATGACGGTGCGGATGCTCTCGCCCATGGAACCGAGGTGCACGGGCATGTGCGGCGCATTGGCGATCAGGTGGCCCTGGGCGTCGAAGATGGCGCAGCTGAAATCGAGCCGCTCCTTGATGTTGACGGAATGGGCCGTGTTCTGCAGGCGCAGGCCCATCTGCTCGGCGATCGACATGAACAGGTTGTTGAAAATTTCCAGCATCACGGGGTCGGCATTGGTCCCGATGGCGACACGCTCCGGCACCGCGACGACTCTGCGCAAGATCAAATGGCCGTGCGCCGTCACTTCGGCGCGCCAGCCCGGCTCGATCACGGTGGTGGCATTGGCGTCGCTGACGATGGCCGGGCCGTCGATAGTATCGCCGGGCCGCAGGCTGTCCGCCCCATACAGGCTGCTGTCGCGCCACGCGCCGGCGCAGTACATGGCCACCGTCTGCACGGGCGCCAGCGCGCCTTCACGGGGCGCATACGCGGGCGCGGCCGGTTCCGGCGCATCGGACGCGCCGATGGCTTCCACGGAAATGGCTTCGACGATCAGGGCGCGCGCCGGCATCAAAAAGGAAAAGCGTTTTTTGTAGGCCGCTTCGAATTGCGCCTGCATGCCGGCGGCCGTATCGAACAGCACGACGAGGGCCGTATCCGTGCCTTCGTAGCGCAGGTGCACGCGATGCACGAGCACGATGCGCTCCCCTTCCACGCCCTGGCGCAGCAAGTCGTCGCGCGCCTGCGCGCCCAAGGTCTCGAAATGGCGCGCCAGGTCCACGCCCAGGGCCGCCTCGATGGCCCGTTCGCGCATGGCGCTCTGGTCGGCCAGGCCCATGCCGTAGGCCGACATCACGCCCGCCAGGCTGTGGATGAAGACCGTGCGCATGCCCAGCGCGTCGGCCACGAGGCAGGCATGCTGGCCGCCCGCGCCGCCAAAGCTGGTGAGCGTATAGTCGGTGACGTCGTGGCCCCGCTGCACGGAAATCTGCTTGATGGCGTTGGCCATATTGCCTACGGCGATGGCAATATAACCTTCGGCCACCTGTTCCGGCGTCGAGTCCACCGTGCGCGCCAGCGCTTCAAACTGGGCGCGCACCGTGGCCGCATCCAGCGCTTCATCGGCGTCGGGGCCGAAGACGCGGGGGAAGAAGGCGGGCTGCAGCTTGCCCAGCATGACGTTGCAGTCGGTGACGGCCAGCGGGCCGCCGCGCCGGTAGCTGGCGGGGCCGGGATTGGCGCCCGCGCTGTCCGGCCCCACCTTGTAGCGGGCGCCGTCGAAATGCAGGATGGAGCCGCCGCCGGCGGCCACCGTGTGGATGCTCATCATCGGAGCGCGCATGCGCACGCCGGCGATCTGCGTCTCGAACACGCGCTCGAACTCGCCCGCGTAATGGGACACGTCGGTGGACGTGCCGCCCATGTCGAAGCCGATGACCTTGTCGAAACCGGCCAGCGCGCTGGCGCGCACCATGCCGACGATGCCGCCGGCGGGGCCGGACAAAATGCTGTCCTTGCCCTGGAAGGCGCGCGCATCCGTCAAGCCGCCGTTCGACTGCATGAATTGCAGGTGCACGCCGGGGAGCTCCATCGCCAGCTGGTCGACGTAGCGGCGCAGGATCGGCGACAGATAGGCGTCAACGACGGTGGTGTCGCCGCGCGCCACCAGTTTCATCATGGGGCTGACCTCGTGCGACACGGACACCTGCGTAAAGCCCGTTTCGCGCGCCAGCTGCGCCAGCCGCGCCTCGTGCGCGTGGTAGCGGTAGCCGTGCATCAGCACGATGGCGATGGCGCGCACGCCGCGCGCATGCGCGTGTGCCAGCGCGGTGCGGGCAGCCGCCTCGTCGAGCGGCGTCACCACCTCGCCATGGGCGCCCAGGCGTTCATCGATCTCGATCACGTCGCCGTACAGCAGTTCCGGCAGGAGGATCTGGCGCGCAAACAGCTGCGGGCGGTTCTGGTAGGCGATGCGCAAGGCGTCGCGAAAACCGCGCGTGATGGCCAGCACGGTGGGCTCGCCCTTGCGTTCGAGCAGCGCATTGGTCGCCACCGTCGTGCCCATCTTGATGGCGCCCACCTGCTCGACGGGCAGCGGCGCGCCGGGCGCAACGCCCATCAGCTGGCGCATGCCGGCCAGCGCCGCGTCGCGGTACTGGCCCGGATTCTCCGACAGCAGCTTGTGCGTGGCCAGGCTGCCGTCAGAACGGCGCGCCACGATGTCGGTAAAAGTGCCGCCCCGGTCGATCCAGAATTGCCAGTCCATCGTCCTGCCCCCGTGCTTATGTGAGATGGCTATTGTAGCCGCCAAACAGGGACGCGTTTCAGGCGTGCGCGCCTTGCCTTTCACCCGCTTCGGCCTTATGTTGAAGACATGCTGACTAACGGAATACGCTCCATGACCCTGATCGACTCTGCAACACCGCTGTACGCCATCGCCGAACTGCGCGCCATCGAACAAGCGGCCATGCGCGACCTGCCGCAAGGGCTGCTGATGCAGCGCGCGGGCCAGGCCGCCGCCAGCGCCGCCCTGAAGCTGCTGCACGCGCAGGAAGACGGCGACGCGGGCCACCGGCGCGTACTGGTGCTGGCCGGCCCCGGCGACAATGGCGGCGATGCGCTGGAAGCGGCCGCGCACCTGGCCGGCAGCGGCCTCGAAGTGCTCGTCTGGCTGGCGCCCGAAGCACCGGCCACGTCGCCCGAACGCGAACAGGCCCTGAGCCGCGCGCGCAACAGCGCGGCGCGCTGCATGGAAGCGACGACCAGCATGGCCTCGGCCGCCGTGGGCGCCGCGCCGTGGGACCTCGTGATCGATGGACTGTTCGGCATCGGCGCGTCGCGCCCGCTGGAAGGCGAATGCCGCGACATGGCGCAGCTGGTCAACAAGCTCGACTGTCCCGTGCTGGCGCTCGACGTGCCCAGCGGACTGCACGCGGACACGGGCGCCATCGACGGCGTCGCCATCCGCGCCACGCACACGCTCACCTTCATCGGCGACAAGCCGGGCCTGCACACGGCGAATGGCCGCGACTACGCGGGCGAAGTGGAAGTGGCGGCGCTGGCCATCGATCCGTCCCTGCTGCCCGAAGCCAGGGCCCAGCTGGGCGGCCTGCACCTGTTCGCGCGCCAGTTGCAGCCGCGCCGGCAAAATACGCACAAGGGCAGCTACGGCAGCGTGGCCGTCATCGGCGGCGCGCAAGGCATGGCCGGCGCGCCCATCCTGGCGGCCCGCACGGCCCTGCATGCGGGCGCGGGAAGAGTCTACATCGCGTTTCCCGATGCACCGCCCGCCTTCGACAGCGGCCAGCCTGAACTGATGTGCCGCCGCGCCGAAGACGTGGATTTCTCGGGCCTGCACTTTGCCGCGCTGGTGGCGGGGCCGGGCCTGGGCGACGACGCCGATACGGTGGAACTGCTGCAGCGTGCCATTGACAGCGACAGCCCGCTGCTGCTCGATGCCGATGCGCTGAACCTGATGGCGGCCGAACCGGAGCTGCAATCGGCGCTGGCCGTGCGCACGGGCGCGGGCGCGACGATATTGACGCCGCATCCGCTGGAAGCGGCCCGGCTGCTCGACATGACAGTCGCCGAGGTGCAGGCCGACCGCCTGGGCGCGGCGCGCCAGCTGGCCACGCAGCTGGGCGTGATCGTCGTATTGAAAGGGTCGGGCACGGTGATCGCCGCGCCCGATGGCCAGGTGGTCGTCAACAACACGGGCGGCCCCGCCCTGGCGACGGCCGGCACGGGCGACGTGCTGTCCGGCCTGTGCGGCAGCCTGCTGGCCCAGGGCTGGCCGGAATGGGAAGCGGCGCTCGGCGCCGTCTGGCTGCACGGCGCGGCGGCCGATGCGCTGGTGGCGGCAGGCAGCGGCCCGATCGGCTTGACGGCGGGGGAATTGATCCCGGCGATACGCAGCTTGATCAATGCTTTGTCGGCATAGGCATGCGGTGTGGTGGCGTTGGATTACGCTGCGCTAATCCAACCTACGGCCCGGAAGTCGGGTAGGTCGGATTAGCGCGCAGCGCGTAATCCGACAATCACCACCAGCAATCACACCAGCCTGCCCGCCGCAATCGTGATGGTGCGGCCGCAACGGGCCGCAATTGAACTGTCGTGCGTGACGAGCACCAGGGTCGAACCCCGTTCACGGTTCAGCTCGAACATCAGCTGGATCACGGCCTCGCCCGTGGCGGCGTCCAGGCTGCCCGTCGGTTCATCGGCAAACAGCAGCGGCGGCTCCGTCACGAACGCGCGGGCCAGGGCCACGCGCTGCTGCTCGCCGCCGGACAGGTATTTCGGATAGTGTTTCAGGCGGCTGCCCAGGTTGACTCTGCCCAGCATGGCTTGCGCCTTTTCCTTCGCATCGGGGTCGCCCCGCAATTCCAGCGGCAGCATGACGTTTTCCAGCGCCGTCAGGTGGGCCAGCAGCTGGAAGGACTGAAACACGAAACCGAGCTTTTCCTTGCGGAAACCGGCGCGGCCGTCTTCGTCGAGGGCGAAGATATCGGTACCGTCGAGTACCACCTTGCCGTCGCTGGGCGTGTCCAGTCCCGCCAGCAAACCCAGCAAGGTGGACTTGCCGGACCCGGAGGCGCCGACGATGGCCAGCGTCTCCGCCGTTTGCACGGTAAAATCGACTTGATGCAGGATGGTCAGCTCACCATCGGCATCGGGTACGCGCTTGGCCAGCTGGACCACTTCGATGGCCGGCCGGGCATTTTGGCTGTTTTGACTGTTGAGTGTGGCGGGCCGCTGGGCCGCCGCGTCGGACGGGAGAAAACTGGTGGAAGTCGCTTTAGGGAATTCGGGCATGCTGATCTATCTTAAAAAATTTCGTGAACAAATAAGTATCAAGGGCGGCAACCGCCTGCGGCGGCGCACGCTGTCCCTGCTTCCTGCGGCAGCCCTGCTGCTGGTATCGAGCATGACGAACGCCTATTCTGCACCAAAAACGCTGCTGGTGCTCGGCGATAGTCTCTCGGCCGAGTATGGGCTGGCACGCGGTACTGGCTGGGTGGCGCTGCTGGAACAGCGGCTGCAAGCGCAAAAGAACGACACGCGCATCGTCAACGCCAGCATCAGCGGCGAGACCACCAGCGGCGGCCGCGCCCGCCTGCCCGCGCTGCTGGCCAAGCACCAGCCCGATGTCGTGCTGATCGAACTGGGCGCCAACGACGGCTTGCGCGGCTTGCCTGTGGCGGCCGCCGAAGCGAATCTGCGCGCCATGGGCGAAGCGGCAAAAAAATCGGGCGCGCAGGTGGTACTGGTGGGCATGCGCATGCCGCCCAACTATGGCCGCGCCTATGGCGAGCAGTTTTATGGCGTGTACGGCAAGCTAGCCAAGGAATGGAAGGCGCCGCTGGTGCCCTTCATGTTCGAAGGCATCGCCGACCAGCCGCAGCTGTTCCAGGCCGACCGCATGCACCCGAATGCGAAGGCGCACCCGACCATCCTGAAAAACATCTGGCCGCGGCTGGCGCCGTTGCTGGGGGCGAAGTAAGCCGGTTCATAAGCTCACTCAATTTTCACCCCTAAGGCCGAACTGCCGGGGTCGGACCCTGAGGGTCCGACCCCAGTCTTACGCCGGTGGGTTAAATAAAGTTCCCGACTCACAGACAAAAAAATAGCCGCTCAAGAGCGGCTATTTTTATGCGTGGAAACTAAATCTTACGGTGCCGGCGCTGGGGCCGCTGGTGCGGTGACCGGTTTGACGATCTTCACCTTGGCCTTGGCTTTCAGGTATTCGACGTAGTCGAACATTTCCTGTTGCGCCAGGATGCCGCTGATCTGGTCTTTCTCTTGCTGGCGGCGCGCCGCGTCCACTTGCGCCGGCTGCTGCACCTTGGCGATGCGGTAGATGCCGTAGCCCAGGGCTGGCAAGTCCACGCCCACGTACGCTGGCAGCTTGCTCGTGTCCGCCTTCATGACTTGCGCGATGGCGGCGCGGTTGATGCCGTCGAGCTTGCTGCGCGACACCCATTGCGCTGCGCCGAAACCGCTCGCATCACCCGAGGCTTTCAAGGCGGCCAGCTTGGTCTCGCCCGCTTTCTTGGCCAGCTTTTCCGCTTCTTCCATGGTCACGCGCTGACGGATCATCGCTTCGACTTCGGCCAGCGGACGCTTCGAGGCGGGCTTGAATTCCACCACGCGGCCGGCGATCAGCACGTTCGGCGCGACGGTGACGGCTTCCGTGTTGCGCTTGTCTTTCAGCGAGTCGTTCGAGAAGATGGCGGTGAGGAACTTGGCGTTGTTGAACGGCGCCTTGCCCAGTGCCGGCGACGGCGTGCGCGACAGGTTGGCGGCGGTTTCCACTTTCAGCTTCAGCTTGTCGGCCACCGGTTTCAGGCTGTCCGATTGCTCGTAGACCGTGTTGGTGAACGTTTCCGCCATTTCCGAGTATTTCTTGGCAGCAAATTGCTTGCGCAGGTCGGCCGTGATTTCGCCGCGTACTTCGTCCAGCGCACGCACGTGCTGCGGCTTGAGCGAGGTGACGGTCAGGATGTGGTAGCCGAAATCGGAAGCGACGACGTCGCTGATTTCGCCTTGCTTGAGCTTGCTTACAGCGCTCAGCAACGGTGCCGGCAAGCCATCCTTGCCGATCATGCCCAGATCGCCGCCCTGTTCGGCGGATGCCGGATCTTCCGACTTGGCTTTCGCCACGGCGGCGAAGCTGGCAGGCGCCTTGCGTACTTCCGCCAGGATCGCTTCGGCCTTGGCCTTGGCGGCGGCCTTGTCGGCGGCCGATGCATCTTTCTTGACGGCGACCAGGATGTGGCTGGCCTGGCGCGCTTCTGGCGTCGTGTAGGCTTTCTGGTTCTTCGCGTAGTAGGCAGTCACGTCAGCGTCGCTGACGTCGACTTGCTCGCCCGCAGCGCTGTCGTCGAGCACGACGTATTCGATCTTGGCTTGTTCCGGGATTTCGAAGAACTTGCTGTTCTTATCATAGAAGGCCTTGATCATGGCGTCCGTCACTTTGACTTCCGGCACGTACTGGGCGATCGGCAGCAGCAGTTCCTGCACTTCACGCTCTTCCGAGGTGATGTCGGACAGGCGCTTGGAGACGGTGTTCGGCGCGAAGGCCGTGCCTTGCACGGCGCCGGCCAGTTGCTGCAGGGCCAGGTCGCTGCGGCGGCGCGCATCGTATTGCTGTGGGGACATGCCTTGGGCGGCCAGCATGGCCTTGTAGCGTTCCAGGTCGAATTTACCGTCCGGCAAGGTCAAGCCTGGGATTTCCAGCACTTCCTTTTGCAGCACGGCATCGCTGATGACCAGGCGGCTACGGCCCACTTCGGCGGCCACGGCGCGCTCGGCGATCAGGTTGTCGAGGATGCTCTTGCGGGCTTCCGGCGTGTCAAACATTTTCTGGTCGAACTGCTCGCCCATCATCTGGCGGTAGCGGTCGATCTGCTGGCGTTGCGCTTCTTCATATTGCTGCTGCGTAACGACCTGGTCGCCGACCTTGGCGATGGTGTTCGCGCCATCGCCGAAGCTTTGGTAGCCGCTGATACCGACCAGTGCAAAAGACGGGACGATGACCAGCATCAGAAGAAACTGCATCAAGCGTCGATGGGTACGAATAAATTCAAACATGGTCAGCCAATTCGGGATGAGTGGATCACTATAAAAAAAGGCGAACATGCGTTCGCCTTGATTTCTTCGGCGGAATGGACGGGACAGATGTCCACTTCCCCTTTAGATTCAACAACTTGGCGCTGGAACTAAAGCAGGATTCTGACGCCCAAGCCATTATCTCCTGATTCTACAATGCCCATAGCGCTATAGCAAGGGTAAATCAGGGCGCGCGCCCTGCCCTGGCGCCGCCTGAACGGCAAGGCGCCGACCCAGGCATTAAACCGGGCGCAGCTTAAAGCGGATTTAAATCGAGGTGCGTTTTATTCAAAACGGCAGGACGGGATTCTAAAAGACGGCGCACCGAGATAATCTGGTGCTGAAAAAGAAAAACCCGCGCTACTTATTCAGCAGCGCGGGCTTCTATATTCTGGCGGAGCGGACGGGACTCGAACCCGCGACCCCCGACGTGACAGGCCGGTATTCTAACCAACTGAACTACCACTCCTTAAGAGCGTATTTTTTTGGCGGAGCGGACGGGACTCGAACCCGCGACCTCCGACGTGACAGGCCGGCATTCTAACCAACTGAACTACCACTCCGAAAAATACACAGTACTGCTTGCATTTGCATTCAAGGCTGCAATTCGCAGAACGTCAACCTTGAAATCGCGGCACCCGAAGGCGCCGCCAAATGTTTCCGGTGATTGTCACCTCACCGAAGTCCGTTAGTTTACAGCATCCTTCAAAGCTTTACCAGCTTTAAATTTTGGAACTTTTGCTGCTTCGATCGTGATCGCTTCTTTGGTACGCGGATTGCGGCCGGTACGTTCAGCGCGTTCGCTGACCGAGAAAGTGCCAAAACCAACCAGCGTTACGCTGTCGTTGTTTTTCAAAGTTTCCGTCACGCCGCCGATAACAGCGTCGAGTGCGCGCGCAGCGGCGGCTTTGGAAATGTCAGCTTTTTCAGCAATGTGGTCGATCAATTCAGTCTTGTTCACTAGCATCCCCAATTACAAAGGTATAAAACGTTTACCGTATCGTTGCGGCACTTTTGGCACCACAGCTGTCCGGCGAAAAAAATGTGCAGGCGTATTAAACAAGCCACACTGTATATGTGTCAAGCGCTTTGGGGGCGCAATTCACGTTTCAATATAAAACAAGCGCTCTAAAAGCGCTTGTTTGGGGAAAACAGGGGTAAAACGTTAGTGTTTTACTACCTCGCCGGCCGCGTCAGGCTTGGCCGCGGCGGCCGTGACAGCCTCCACCGCAGCGACGTCCGCCAACGCTTCAGGCATGCGTTCGAGGGCGATTTCCAGCACTTTGTCGATCCAGCGCACGGGCACGATCTCCAGTTTGTTCTTGACGTTGTCCGGAATATCGGCCAGGTCTTTCACATTCTGCTCTGGAATCAGGACCGTCTTGATGCCGCCGCGATGCGCTGCCAGCAGCTTTTCCTTCAGGCCGCCGATCGGCAACACTTCGCCGCGCAAGGTGATCTCGCCCGTCATCGCCACGTCGGCGCGCACGGGAATGCCCGTGAAGACCGACACCATCGCCACCGTCATGGCCGCGCCAGCCGAAGGACCGTCCTTCGGTGTCGCGCCTTCCGGCACGTGGATGTGGATGTCGCTCTTCTCGAACACGTCCGCCTTGATGCCCAGGCGCTGTGCCCGGCTGCGCACCACCGTGCGGGCTGCCTCGATCGACTCTTTCATGACGTCGCCTAGCGTACCCGTGCGGATGATGCCGCCCTTGCCCGGCATCGACACGGCTTCGATGGTCAGCAGATCGCCGCCCACTTCCGTCCATGCCAGACCGACCACCTGGCCCACCTGGTTTTCTTTCTCTGCGACACCGAAATCATAGCGGCGCACGCCAAGGAACTTGTCCAGGTTCTTCGAGTTGACGATGACTTTCTTGTCGGATTTCTTCAGCAGCAGCATCTTGACCACCTTGCGGCAGATCTTCGACACTTCACGCTCGAGCGAACGCACACCGGCTTCCCGCGTGTAGTAGCGGATGATGTCGCGCAAGGCCGACTCGGCCACCGAGATTTCCTCTTCCTTCAAGCCATTGTTCTTGATCTGCTTCGGCAGCAGGTAACGCTGCGCGATGCTGGTCTTTTCATCTTCCGTGTAACCGGACAGACGGATCACTTCCATGCGGTCAAGCAAGGCTGGCGGAATGTTGTACGAGTTCGACGTGGCCACGAACATCACGTCGGAGAGGTCGAAATCGACTTCGATGTAATGGTCGGAGAACGTGTGGTTCTGTTCCGGGTCCAACACTTCCAGCAGGGCCGACGAAGGATCGCCACGGAAATCGGCGCCCATCTTGTCGACTTCATCGAGCAGGAACAAAGGATTGCGCACGCCGACTTTCGACAGCGATTGCAAGATCTTGCCCGGCATCGAGCCGATATAGGTGCGGCGGTGGCCGCGGATCTCGGCTTCGTCGCGCACGCCGCCCAGGGCCATGCGCACGAACTTGCGGTTCGTCGCGCGGGCGATGGACTGGCCCAGCGAGGTCTTGCCGACGCCCGGAGGACCGACGAAGCACAGGATAGGCGCTTTGAGCTTGTCGACGCGCTGTTGCACCGCGAGGTATTCCAGGATGCGTTCCTTGACCTTGTCGAGGCCGTAATGGTCGCCTTCGAGCACTTTTTCCGCATTCGACAGGTCGTTATTGACCTTGGATTTCTTTTTCCAAGGCAAGTTGACGAGGGTGTCGATGTAGTTGCGCACAACGGTGGCTTCGGCCGACATCGGCGACATCAGCTTGAGTTTTTTCAACTCGTTGGTGGCCTTGTCGAGCGCTTCCTTCGGCATCTTGGCCGAAGCGACTTTTTTCTCCAGCTCGTCGAGGTCGGCACCATCTTCGCCCTCGCCCAGTTCTTTCTGGATCGCCTTGACTTGCTCGTTCAGGTAGTACTCGCGCTGCGACTTTTCCATCTGGCGCTTGACTCTGCCGCGGATGCGTTTTTCCACCTGCAGGATGTCGAGCTCGCCTTCCAGCTGGCCCAGCAGGTGCTCGAGGCGCTTGGCCACGCTGAAAATTTCCAGGATGACTTGTTTTTGCTCCAGTTTCAGGGGCAGATGCGCAGCCACCGTGTCGGCCAGGCGGCCGGCATCGTCGATGCCCGACAAGGATGCCAGGATTTCCGGCGGGATCTTTTTGTTCAGTTTGACGTACTGGTCGAACTGCTGCACGATCGCGCGGCGCATGGCTTCGACTTCCGACTCGTCGCCCGGCTCGGACTCGAGCGGCGTCAGGTCGGCGATAAAGTGCGTCGGCGCATCGCTGATGTGGTTGATACGGGCACGCTGCGCGCCTTCGACCAGCACCTTGACGGTGCCATCGGGCAGCTTCAGCATTTGCAGAATATTGGCAACACAGCCAATTTCATAGATATCCGAAGGAGACGGCTCGTCCTTCGCGGCTGCTTTTTGAGCGGCAAGCATGATGCTCTTGCCCTGCTCCATCGCAGCTTCCAGCGCCTTGATCGACTTTGGACGGCCAACGAACAGCGGTATCACCATATGCGGGAAAACGACGACATCCCGCAACGGCAATAACGGCAGTTGAGTTTGCTCAGTTAATTTGGAAGTTGTCATGGCGTACCTTATAGAAAGCGTGTTTACGATGTTGGCGCTCGCTGCCAAAACACAAGACCGGCGAGAATAAATAATTCTGTGAAACAAACATTTTTCTGTCTATTTCGCAAAACACACCCGCATGACGGTAATAAATGCAGTTTTCACAGTAAAAAAGCCACGCGCAGCTAAGCGCCGCGAGTGGCTTTCCGATTGAAGCCTGCACTCATTGATTTAAATTGTACTGCCATGCATTAAGGAATCAAAATCCTTTTTATGCATTTGTCTCGGCAGTAATCAATTTTCTCCGGAGGCCTTGGCAGTCTCTTGATAAATCAACAAAGGTTTGGCGCCACTGGTGATGGTATTTTCGTCGATGACGACCTTCACCACATTTTGTTCGCTCGGCAGTTCGTACATGACGTCCAGCAAAGCATGTTCCAGGATGGAACGCAGGCCACGGGCACCGGTCTTGCGCGCCAGCGCCTTCTTGGCGATCGCATGCAGGGCGGCCGGACGAATCTCCAGTTCCGCGCCTTCCATCTCGAGCAGCTTCGAATACTGCTTGATCAGCGCATTCTTCGGCTCGACGAGGATCTGGATCAGCGCCTCTTCCGTCAATTCCGCCAGGGTGGCGATGACGGGCAGACGGCCGACCAGTTCCGGGATCAGGCCGAACTTGACCAGATCTTCCGGCTCCGCTTGCAACATCAGTTCGCTGGCCGAGCTTTGCGACTTGCTGCGCACCGTGGCCGAGAAGCCGATGCCGCTCTTTTCGGAACGGTTGGCGATCACTTTCGACAGGCCGTCAAAGGCGCCGCCGCAGATGAACATGATGTTGGTCGTGTCGATCTGCACGAAATCCTGGTTCGGATGCTTGCGGCCGCCTTGTGGCGGCACGGACGCCATCGTGCCTTCGATGAGTTTCAACAAGGCTTGCTGCACGCCCTCGCCCGACACGTCGCGCGTGATGGACGGATTGTCGGACTTGCGCGAAATCTTGTCGATTTCATCGATGTAGACGATGCCGCGCTGGGCTTTCTCGACGTCATAGTTGCAGCTTTGCAGCAGCTTCTGGATGATGTTTTCCACGTCCTCGCCCACGTAACCGGCTTCGGTCAGGGTGGTGGCGTCGGCGATCACGAACGGCACGTTGAGCATGCGCGCCAGGGTCTGTGCCAGCAGGGTCTTGCCCGAGCCGGTAGGACCGACCAGCAAGATGTTGCTCTTGGCCAGTTCGATGTCGTCTTTCTTGCCCAGGTGCTTGAGGCGCTTGTAATGGTTGTACACCGCCACCGACAGGATGCGCTTGGCAGTCTGCTGGCCGATCACGTACTGATCGAGCAAGGCGGCAATTTCTTGCGGCGTCGGCAGGTCGGATTTGGTACCGGTCACCGTCTCGATGCTCGACGTTTCATCACGGATGATGTCGTTGCACAGGTCGATACACTCGTCGCAAATGAACACGGACGGGCCGGCGATGAGTTTCTTCACCTCGTGCTGGCTTTTGCCGCAGAACGAGCAATACAGTAATTTTTCGCCGCTAGAGGATTTTTTGTCTGACATAAGGCATTTTGGTTGGAACTGCATTAACAATATTGCAAAATCGCAAGCCGGAGTGCGGTAGTTGCCGGAAAGGCAGCTACCCATGGCGCAAGTCAACAACGTGCACAAGCTCCATGCTACCCGAAATAAAAGCGAAACGCCCGAACGTTTGATCGCCCGGGCGTTTACTTACTTGCTTAGCAATACCGGTAGGGGCTCATCAAGCGCGGCTGGTCAACACTTTGTCGATCAAACCATACTCAACGGCCTCGTCGGCGGACATGAAACGGTCGCGGTCGGTGTCCTTGGCGATCTGTTCGATCGTCTGGCCCGTGCGCTCGGCCATGATGCCGTTCAAGCGGGTGCGCAGGTAAAGGATTTCCTTCGCCTGGATCTCGATGTCGGACGCCATGCCTTGCGAACCACCGGACGGCTGGTGAATCATGATGCGCGAGTTCGGCAGCGAGAAACGCTTGCCCTTGGCGCCAGCGGCCAGCAGGAAAGCGCCCATCGAAGCAGCCATGCCCGTGCACAGGGTCGAGACGTCCGGCTTGATGAACTGCATGGTGTCGTAGATGGCCATGCCGGCCGAGACCGAACCACCTGGCGAGTTGATGTAGAGCGAGATTTCCTTTTCCGGATTTTCGCTTTCCAGGAACAGCAGCTGGGCGACAACCAGGTTGGCCATCTGGTCATTGACCGGGCCGACCATGAAAATCAAGCGTTCCTTCAGCAGGCGCGAGTAAATATCATACGAGCGCTCGCCGCGACCGCTTTGTTCCACCACCATCGGCACCAGGCCGAGCATCTCTGTGTCCAGCGCCGGATTACGGTTCATACCTGTCATTTCATTTCCTTGTGAAGCAGTTAGAGGGCGCCGCCCCGGCCTGACGGCCGGGAGCGGCATCCGGATACCAACTGGTTTACGCTTGTGCGTTGCTTCCCATCAGTTCGTCGAAAGCAACTGCTTTCGTCGTGACTTTCGACAGGCCCAACACGTAAGTGACGACGTTTTCTTCCAATACAAGGGCTTCGATCTCACCCAGACGACGACGGTCGCTGTAGTAGTACTTCAGCACTTCGCGCGGATCTTCGTAGCTTTGGGCGAAGTCTTCGATCTGCGCCTTGACTTGCTCAGGCGTAGCCTGCAGGTTGTTGTCGCCCACCAGTTGCGACAGGATCAGGCCCAGGCGTACGCGACGCTCGGCTTTTTCCGCGAACAGTTCTGCTGGGAAAGGCACGTCCTTGACGTTCATGCCGCGCTGCGCCATGTCCTGGCGGGTCATTTCGGCCAGGCGCTCGGAATCCTGAGCGATCAGGGTTTTTGGCACTTCCAGCTCAGCAACTTTGATCAGCGCGTCCATGACGGCTTCCTTGTTGCGTGCTTTTACGCGGCCAGCGACTTCGCGCTGCAGGTTGACTTTGATGTCTTCGCGCATTTTGGCCAGGTCGCCATCGGCAACGCCCAGCGATTTGGCGAATTCGGCATCGACTTCCGGCAGGTGCGCCCATTCCAGCTTTTGCAGCGTGATGGTGAACGAAGCGGTTTTGCCGGCCACGTCTTTACCATGGTAGTCCTCTGGGAACGACAACGGGAAAGTCTTCGACTCGCCCACTTTCAGGCCCAGGGTCGCTGCTTCGAATTCCGGCAGCATGCGGCCTTCGCCCAGCACGAAAGCGTAGCCTTCAGCTTTGCCGCCTGGGAATTCAACACCGTCGATCGAGCCGACGAAGTCGACGGTCACGCGGTCGCCGTTGGCAGCGATAGCCTCACCGCCGTCGCCGTGTTCGCCAGCTTCGCCCTTGGTGTGGAAGTGCACGCGCTGCTTGCGCAGGATGTCGATGGTCTTGTCGATTTCGGCTTCCGACACGTCGGCTTGCACGGTTTCGATTTCAACGGCCGTCAGGTCGCCGATGGCGACTTCCGGATACACTTCGAACGTGGCGTCGAAAGCCAGCTGGCCTTCGGCGGCTTCTTCTTTCGGCACGATGTTCGGGAAACCGGCCACGCGCAGATTGTTTTCGTTGGCGGCGTCGTTGAACGCGCGGCCGACTTTGTCATTCAGCACTTCGGATTCAATTTGGTAGCCGTATTGTGCTGCGACCATTTTCAACGGCACTTTGCCCGGACGGAAGCCCGGTGCCTTAGCCGTACGGGCTTGCACTTTCAGGCGCTTCTCAACTTCCGTGCGGACGTCCGTCAGCGGGAAGGAGATCGTGATACGACGTTCGAGTTTGCCCAAGGTTTCGACTGCAGTTGCCATGTAAAAAATCGTCCAAAAAATAAACACTGTTGGTGCGAGAAAAGAAGACCCGACCCCTTGCGCCATCACTGGCGCAAGACATGGGTCCAGCTTCACTCGCTCGCATATTCATCTGTAAAAGCACTGAAAACAGGACGATGGACCTGGTCTACCCGGCGGAGGGAAAACCCCGCACCAGGCACCAAACAATCCGCCGCTTCCAGTACTGCGACAGGGCTCCGAGCGTCCAACCCTGCTTCTCAGTAAATGCAGGGCCGGCCATCATTCGGTAAAGCGTGGCATTATAACAAAGGACTTCGGGAAAGTGGCTGGCTTTGCAGCCACGCCACAGAGGATACCGGCGGCGGCGAACGAATCGCTACAGCCTGGATGGCCCTGTCTTTACTCTTGCCCCGGCATTCTTTATTTCGCCAGAGACAGGCTTTCCAGCCTGCTTCGTTCATTAGTATATGCGAACTGGCGCCCCGTCCGAAACAAAGAAATGCGCTCCTGGCGAAGATTTCGGCCAAAAAACCTTTGATTTACCTCAATTTGGCCATTTTTCAGGCAAACCTAAGCCGCGCATCCCCTCTCCAAGTGAATTTAAAGGAGAAAACATCATGAGCGATAGCACATCCAGCAACTCCAGCAATGCCAAAGCCAAGCTGCAAATGGTCCTCAGCCGCCTGCTCGACGGCGTCACGGACGACGATCTGCAAAAAATCCAGACGGAAGTCGATGAAATGGAATTGCGCATGAAGGGCGATGGCCACCACGACCACGACCACCCTACCGTCGCCTGACCCGGCAGTGGCTGCGCCTACCCTGCGAGCCGCTCCACCGTATGCGGACGTGCTGGCCGCCGTGGAAACGGCGCTGGTGACCCACCGCGCCTTTGGCGACAGCGGCTACATCCGCGACCAGCTGGCCGTCGCCTACCGGCGGCGCTTGCATAAGCTGGGCGGCACCCTGCCCGAGGCCGAACGGCTGGCCGGCGCGCTCGATACGGCGCCGCCCGCGCGCCAACGCCAGTTGCTGGGCGACACGGTGCTGCGCTGCGCCGTCCAGCACGCCATGCGCCAGCTGCACTTGGGTGACGAGTATGGACTGCCCCTGCCGCAATGCGCGGCACTGTTCCAGGCGGCCAGCGAGCATCTGGACGCGGGCCTGCCCGGCGGCCCGCTGGTGGCCCATCTGCCGCCCGTGGCACGCTTGCACGAGGGGCGCACCATGGAAGAAGCGGACACCGAATGTGACACCTACATATGGCATGCCTGGCAGGAAGGCACGCCGTATGCGCGCGCTTTCCTTGCCGTGATGGACGATAACTATGGCGCGCCGCTGGCCACCCCTACGCCGCAGGAACGGGCGCTGCTGCGCCGCGGGCTAGGCTTGCTGGAAACCCTGCTGCCCCGCCTGACGGCCAGCGCGCTTTCTCATGTCCAGTTGATCGCCCTGTTTCCCAAGCTGGGCACGTGGCGCGGCAAGGCGTCCAGCTCGCAATTTCGCGTCAATGGCAGCGTGTTCCTGAACCAGGAGCTGATCGGCAACCCGTGGTGGCTGGCCGAACACTTGCTACACGAGTCGCTGCACCAGAAACTGTACGACTTCCGCCACGGCCACAGCCTGCTGGCGCCCGACTATGCGCGCGACGACGGCGCCAAGGTCTGCTCGCTGTGGAACGCGCCCGATGATGACGGCAATCACTACTGGGATGCCCACCGCACCTTGGCCGCCTTCCACGTGTACGTCCACCTGGCCTTGCTGTGCCTGCTGGCCGAGCGCCAGGAAGCGGCGCTGGCGCCACAGTACGGCCCCATCGGCCAGCACATGAGCGGCAGCCGGCGCGCCATCGACCGCGCCCGCTACCTGGGCGAACAATTGCACAGCACCACCTGGCCGGAACTGGGATTGGCCGGGCGCCAGATGACGCATTGGCTGCTGCACGTGCTCGATGCACTCGACACGCAACGGCGGCCCAGCGGCGCCACCTTGCACCTGCTGCTCGACCTGTACGAACGCCAGAGCCGCAAGCTCGACACTTTCCTCGCGCGGCAGCCGCCGCCCCGCAGCGACATGCTGGCCGCCCAGGCGCAGCAAGAGGTGGCGATGACGCGCGAGGCGCTGTACCTGCTGGATCAGGAAGCACCGCAGTCAACCCATGCGCAGGAGTACAACTGGCCGCAGGCACGGCAGCGCGTCTTGCAGGCACTTTGGCCGCTGACTGAAGATGATAAATTAATGGAAAGAAGCGGCTACCCGCAGGCGCAGGCACTGATTGCGCAGATGGTGCAGCAGTCGAGCAGGCAACTGGGTGCACTCGGCGCACTGGGCTGATGAAATTAGTTCAGGGAAAATTTTGATGGTGCTGCACTTCCGGGCTGGAACAACCCGGATTGGTGCGGATGGGGAGACTCGAACTCCCAAGCCGAAGCACTGGCTTCTAAGACCAGCGTGTCTACCAATTCCACCACATCCGCATTTGTACTACTTTGTGCTACTTGCCACAGGCTGCTGCCCCTGATTTTAACAACTCGTGGGCGATCTGGCTACCGTGGACTGATAGAGCAAGCCCTCGGTAAAGCAAAGGCGGCATTCTACTGGATTTCCCAGAGGAATGCCGCCTTTTTTATGACTGCACCTTGGCGTTGCCTACTAGCCCTCTTTTGCGGTCGCCGGCTCCGGCTTCTTGACACGGAACCAGGCTGCATACAGGGCCGGCAGGAACAGCAAGGTCAGGGCCGTTGCCAGGATCAATCCCCCCATGATGGCGACCGCCATCGGCCCCCAGAAGACCGAACGCGACAGCGGGATCATGGCCAGCGCCGCGGCGGCGGCCGTCAGCACGATGGGACGGCAGCGGCGCACGGCCGAGTCGATGATGGCATCCCATGGCGTCGAACCGTCATTGATGTCTTGCTCGATCTGGTCGACAAGGATCACCGAGTTGCGGATGATCATGCCGAACAGCGCGATGATGCCCAGGTTGGCCACGAAACCAAGTGGCCGCCCCAGCGCCAGCAAGGCAAACGCGGCACCCGCCACGCCCAGCGGTCCCGTCAGGAAGACCAGCAAGGAACGCGAGAAACTGTGCAGTTGCAGCATCAGCAAGGTGAAGATGATGAAAATGGCCAGCGGCAAGTTCGCCGAGATCGACGCTTCCGCCTCGCCGCTGTCGGCCGCCACGCCTTTCACGACGATGCGGTAACCGGCCGGCATTTTGGCGCGCAAGGCATCGAGCTGCGGCGCCAGTTGCGTCGACACGGTGGCGCCCTGGATGCCGTCGATCACGTCCGACTGCACGGTAATGGCCCATTCGCGCTTGTCACGCCAGACCACACCCGGTTCCCATACAAAATGCGCGCGGGCCAGCTGCGAGATGGGCACGGACTTGCCCGTCGCCGTCGGGATATTCGTGTCATTCAGCACGGAAATCGTCGCCCGTTCGGCCAAAGGCTGGCGTACCTGGATATCGATCAGCTTGTTGTCTTCGCGGAACTGGCCGATGACCGTGCCCGACAGAATTGTATTGGCCGCCTGCATCACCGTTTTCGAGGTAACGCCCAGCGCGCGCATCTTGTCCTGGTCCAGGTCCAGGCGCAGCACTTTCACCGATTCGTTCCAGTTATCGTTCACGCCCAGGGTGTTCGGATTGGCGCGCATGATGTCCTTGACCTGGTCGGCAATGGCCCGCACACCGGCCACCTCCGGCCCCATGACGCGAAATTGCACGGGATATGGCACGGGCGGCCCGTTCGGCAATAGTTTTACCCTGCCCCGTACTTCCGGGAAATCCTTCTTGAAGACGTCGACGATTTGCTGGCGCAATCGTTCGCGGTCGGCCAGGCTCTTCGGCAAGACCACCACTTGCGACACGTTGGTCTGCGGGAAGATCTGATCGAGCGGCAAGTAGAAACGGGGACTGCCCGTGCCCACGTAGCTGGTGACGCTTTCCACGCCGTCGAGCTTGCCCACGAAGGCCTCGAATTTCTTCACCTGTTTCTCGTTAGCAGCAAACGTCGTGCCTTCGGGCGACCACAGTTCCACCATTAGCTCCGGACGGCTGGAATCGGGGAAGAATTGCTTTTCGATAAAGTTAAAGCCGTAAATACCCAGTGCAAAGATGGCCAGGGTGGCGGCAATCGTCGTCTTGCGCCACTCCACGCACCAGGTGACGGCGCGGCGGAAACGGCGGAAGTTCGGCGTATCGAACAATTCATGGTCGTCATGCGCGTGCGGTTTCACCTTCAGCAAGACGTAGCCGATATAGGGCGTGAAGACGACCGCCACCACCCACGAGATAATCAGGGCCAGCGCATTGACGGAGAACAAGGAGAACGTGTATTCGCCGGCGGCCGACTTGGCCAGGCCGATGGGCAAGAAGCCCGCCACCGTGATCAGGGTGCCCGTCAGCATGGGCATGGCCGTCGACGTGTAGGCGAACGTGGCCGCATCGAAGCGGGACATGCCCTCTTCCATCTTGCGCACCATCATCTCGACGGCAATGATGGCGTCATCGACCAGCAAACCCAGCGCGATGATCAGGGCGCCCAGCGAGATCTTGTGCAAGTCGATGTCGAGCAGGCGCATGAACAGGAAGGTGACGGCCAGCACCAGCGGAATGGTCAGCGCCACCACCAGGCCCGGGCGCACGTCGATGCGCAGCGGCTTCGTGTGCAAGCCCAGCGCGACAAAGCTGACGGCCAGCACGATCAGAATGGCTTCGATCAGGGTATGCACGAACTCGCCCACGGAAGCGGACACGGCTTCCGGCTGGTTCGACACGCGCTGCAATTCTATGCCAACCGGCAATTCGCTCTTCATGCGCGTGACCGTCGCCTGCAGGGCCTTGCCCATGTCGATGATGTTGCCGCCCTTTTCCATCGATACGCCCAGGCCGATCACTTCCTTGCCATTGAAACGCATCTTGTCTTTGGGCGGATCGACGAATTCACGTTTCACCGTGGCAAAGTCGCCGAGGCGGAAGGTGGTGCCGTTGGCGCGCAGCTCCAGATTTTCCAGGTCCTTGACGGTAAGCATGGCGCCCGTCACGCGCACTTGCAGGTTATCCGTCGGCGTCACCAGCACGCCCGTGGCGTTGATGCTGTTTTGCTCGGACAATTGCTGCACGATGGCATCGAAAGGAATGCCCAGCTGGGCAAATTTCTTGTGCGAAAAGATAATATTAATCTTTTCATCCTGCACGCCAAACAGTTCCACTTTCGACACCTGCCCCACGGCCAGCAGTTCCTGGCGCACCTTGTCCGCGTAATCCTTCATTTCCGCGTACGTAAAACCGTCGCCGGACAGGGCGAAGATGGAGCCGTAGGTGTCGCCGAACTCGTCGTTGAAGAACGGGCCCACGACGCCGGCCGGCAAGGTGCCCTTGATGTCGCCGATCTTTTTGCGCACCTGGTACCAGGCGGCCGCCGTTTCCTTGGGCGGCGCCGATTCGCGCAGCTCCAGCAGGATCAAGGTTTCGCCCGGCTTCGAATAGCTGGTAATCTCGTCGATGTATGGCGTTTCCTGCAGTTTCTTTTCCAGCTTGTCCGTCACCTGCTCGGCCATCTGCAGCGCCGTGGCGCCGGGCCAGTACGCTTGCAAGACCATGGCGCGGAAAGTAAACGGGGGATCTTCATCCTGGCCCAGGTTGGCGTAGCTGAGCATGCCGCCGATCAGCAGCACGGCCATCAGGTAGCGCGTCAGCGGGATGTGTTCGAGGGCCCAGCGCGACAGATTGAAGCCGCCCTTCATTTGGCCGCACCCACGCTGACGGCGGCAGCGGCGACATCCGGCTTGCTGGCAAGTTCGGCGCCGAGGATGGTCACTTTCTGGCCAGGCTTGAGCAGGTTGACGCCGGCCGTGACCACCGTCTGCCCCGCTTTCACGCCCGAGGCCAGCAGCAACTCATTGCCCGCCACGCCGCCCACCGTCACCGGCACGAGCTTCACGGCGCCGTTTTCCACCACCCAGACGGAGCTTTGCGACTTTTCATTGAACAGGGCCGTCAGCGGCACCTTGATCTGCGGCGTGGCCGTCTGGGAAGCGAACTGCACCACGGCCGTCATGCCCAGGCGCACTTGCGGCGCGTCCGGGATGCTGACCTTGGCAGTATAGGTGCGCGTGGCCGCATCGGCCACGGGCGACACTTCGCGGATCTTGCCCGGCAGCGCCTGCTTCGGGTCGGCCCACAGACGCACGACCACATCCTTGACACTGCGCAAGGTTTCTACCTTGTCTTCAGGAATGCCGATCACCACTTCCTTCTCGCCGCTCTTGGCCACCACCACGACGGGCGCACCGGGCGCCACCACCTGCCCTACTTCCGCATCGATGCGCGTGACGACGCCGTCCGCATCGGCCAGCAGGCTGGCATAGCCGGACTGGTTCGCCTGGCCCCGGTACAGGGCTTGCGCCGCTTCCACGTTTGCCTGCGCCGCCTTGTAGGTGGCGTCCTTGCCATCGAGCACGGCCTGGCTGACGAAATTTTTCTCGCGCAAGTCCTTGTAGCGCTTCAATTCCGCGCGCGCCAGGTCGCGGTTCGTTTCCGCGCTCACCAGCGAAGCCTTCGCCTGCGCCTGCGACAGCTGCAAGTCGGCGGGGTCGAGCTGCATCAGCACTTGCCCCTTCTTCACGCTGGCGCCCACGTCGACCTTGCGCGCGACGATCTTGCCGCCCACGCGGAAACCCAGCTGCGACACGACGCGGGGCACGACCTCGCCCGACAGCTCGGCACTCACGTCAACATTACTACTAGACAACACGATGGCACGGACGGGACGCACGTCTTCCACTTTGACGGCAGGCTTGGAACAGGCCGCCAAGGTAGTCGCAAGGGCCGCGGCGGCAATCAGCCGCAAGGCAGGAAGTGCGGATGCGCCGGTCTCGCGGCGCAGGGTTTTCAGGGCAAACAAGGTATTTTCCTTTACTATGCGGGCTGCAATATTTTTATGCGGAGAAACTTTTTGCCTGTCCTTTGGGCCAAGCCAAACTTTTTCGCACGCGATATCCTTAAATTTGTGACAATATCAGTTTGGTCGTAGCGGAGGACGATTTTCCGCTAATGACTTTCTGGTTATTAATTATAATCGTGCGTAAAAGTTTTTAGTGACTTTTGCGTCATTAATCTTGAGACGTACAACGTCCGGCCACATTCCAGCGTTTGCGGGAGTGCCGGACAAACGCAAGACTAGAGAAGTGTGTTCATGCCTGTAGACCATTACGAAAATTTTCCTGTTGCATCATTTTTACTGCCGCGCCGCCTGGTGCCCGCCGTCGAAGCCATCTATGCCTTCGCCCGCAGCGCCGACGACCTGGCCGACGAAGGCGACGCCACACCGGCCGAACGCCTGGCCTTTCTACACGCCTACGAAGAGGCGCTGGGCCGCATCGCCCGCCAGGAAGGCCATGCCGGCGAGAACGCCGCCATGTTCGAACGTCTGGCCGCCGTCATCGCCAAGTTCCAGCTGCCGCTCAAGCCGTTCCACGATTTATTGTCCGCCTTCAAGCAGGATGTGGAAACGACGCGCTACGCCAGCTACGATGACGTGCTCGATTACTGCGCCCGCTCCGCCAACCCCGTGGGGTTGCTGATGCTGCACCTGTACGGTGCGGCCGATGAACAGAATGTACGCGATTCCGATGCCATATGTTCAGCTTTGCAACTAATTAATTTCTTGCAAGACGTTGCCATCGACCAGCAAAAAGAGCGCATCTATCTGCCGATGGAAGACTTGAGCCGCTTTGCCGTCTCCGCCGCCGCCTTCGAGCGGCCCGAGGCGCACGGCAAGTGGAGTGCCCTGATGCGCTTCGAAGTGGCCCGCGCGCGCGCGCTGATGCTGTCCGGCGCGCCGCTGGCCCTGCGCTTGCGCGGACGCATCGGCTGGGAACTGCGCCTGGTGGTGCAAGGGGGCTTGCGCATTCTCGAATGCATCGAAGCCGTCAATTACGACGTGTTCCGACGCCGTCCCAAGCTGGAGAAACGCGACTGGCTGATCATTTTCTGGCGCGCCCTGCGCATGTCGCGCAAAAGCCTGCATCAAGAGACACAAGTAAAAACGGCTTTTCCCCCGTCGCCCACTCTGTAAGACGATAGAATAGCGGCTTCGATCTGCAACCCTTGCTCTTTTGACTATGTCTCCCGACGAATACTGCCAACAAAAGGCCGCCCAGAGCGGCTCCAGCTTCTACTACAGCTTCCTGTTCCTGCCGGCCGAGCGCCGCAAGGCCATCACGGCCCTGTACGCCTTCTGCCGCGAAGTCGACGATACGGTCGATGAATGCACGGACGAAGCCGTGGCACGCACCAAGCTGGTGTGGTGGCGCAAGGAAGTCAAGGCCATGTACGAGGGCAACCCCACACATCCCGTGATGCGCGCGCTGCAGCCGCACCTGGCCGTGTATCAGCTGGAAGAAAAGCATTTGCAGGCCATCATCGACGGCATGGAAATGGACTTGAACCAGACCCGCTACCTCGATTACCAGGCCATGAGCCGCTATTGCTGGCACGTGGCCAGCGTGGTCGGTATCTTGTCGGCCAGCATCTTCGGCGCGACCCGCCCGGAAACCCTGCTGTACGCGGAAAAGCTGGGCCATGCCTTCCAGCTGACCAACATCATCCGCGACGTGGGCGAGGATGCGCGCAAGGGGCGCATCTACCTGCCGATCAGCGAATTGCAGCAATTCAATGTGACGGCGGCCGATTTGCTGAACGCGCGCCACAGCGAAAACTTTGAAAACCTCATGCGCTTCCAGGTGGCGCGCGCGCAAAAAGCCTACGACGAAGCGTTCGCCCTGCTGCCGGCGGAGGACCGCCGCGCCCAGCGCCCGGGCCTGATCATGGCCGCCATCTACCGCACCCTGCTCAACGAAGTCGAGCGCGACGGCTATCACGTGCTGAACCAGCGCATCTCGCTCACGCCGATCCGCAAACTGTGGCTGGCCTGGAAGACCTGGGTTCGTGGCTGACAGTAGCGTGAAGCAACGCTACGCCGTCATCGGCGCCGGCTGGGCCGGCTGCGCGGCGGCCATGGAACTGGCGCGCGCCGGCCATGCCGTGACCGTCTACGAGGCGGCGCGCACCTTGGGCGGGCGTGCGCGCCGGGTCGAACGGGAAAAGACGGTGCTCGACAACGGCCAGCACATCCTGCTGGGCGCGTACACGGAAACCTTGCGCCTGATCAAGCTCGCAGGGCAAGACCCTGCCGAGCTGATCCTCACCCTGCCCCTGCAGATGCGCTATCCACCCGGCACCAAAGGCATGGATTTTCTCGCGCCGCGCCTGCCTGCGCCGCTGCACCTGGCATGGGCCTTGCTGCGCGCCAAGGGGCTGCAGCGCGCCGACAAGCTGTCCCTGATGCGTTTTTCCACGGCCATGCGGTGGATGGGCTGGCAGTTGTACAACGATTGCACGGTAACCGAATTGCTGCAGCGCTTCGACCAGACGGACACCTTGAACCGCCTGATGTGGCATCCGCTGTGCCTGGCGGCCTTGAATACGCCGCCCGAGCGCGCGTCGGCCCGCGTCTTCATCAACGTGCTGCGCGACAGCCTGGGCGCATCGCGCCGCCGCGCCTCCGACATGCTGATCCCGAAGGCGGACCTGAGCAGCCTGTTACCGGACGCGGCCGCCCGCTATCTGGAACAGCATGGCGGCGCAGTGCGCACGGGCGCCAAGGTGGCAGCCTTGCACGCCTTGCCCGATGGCCGCTGGCGACTCGATGATGGCGTCGATGATGGCGAACACTATGACGGCGTCATCGTCGCCACCTCATCCGTGCAAGCGGCCGGCCTGCTGCAAAGCGTGCACGACCCGCGCCTCAATGACGTTATTACCAAAATGCAGGCCTTCACGCCGGAAGCCATCAGCACCTGCTACCTGCAATACGACCCGTCGGTGCGCCTGGACTTGCCGTTTTACGCGCTTGTAGATGCGCCAGAGCAACAGCACTGGGGGCAGTTCGTCTTCGACCGGGGCCAGCTCGACGCGAATCAGGCCGGCTTGCTGGCCGTCGTCATCAGCGCGTCCGGCCCTGCCGCCGAGCAAGGCCATGGCCCGCTGGCGCAGGCGATCACTGCGCAGCTGGCGCAGGTGCTGCAGCGCCCGGAACTGGCGCAACCGGCCTGGAGCCAGCTGATCACGGAAAAGCGCGCCACCTTTGCCTGCACGCCGGACCTGGCGCGCCCCGGCAATGCCAGCGGCATGCCGGGCCTGCTGCTGGCCGGCGACTACACGGCCAATGATGACCGGACGCAGGACTATCCGGCCACCATCGAAGCGGCCGTGCGCAGCGGCGTGGCGGCGGCCAGGGTGGCGGACACGGGCAAGGCGGCAAAACAGACTTGACGGTGCATCCCGCCCTGGCGTCGCTCGTCCCCGCGAAATTGCATTCTGTCGCACCGTGCTGGTGCGCTCGCGTGCGCTTGGGTACAGTCCGATCATCGACAACGGCCATGCCACGGAAAATACCATGCACACCACCGTGCACTTGAAAAACAGCTTGAAAGCCGTGGCGCTGCTCGCTTGTGTGCTGCTCGCCACCGTCATCGTCATTCACGGACAGCAAGTGCCACAAACGCCATTGCTGCTGAGCCAGGCAAGCATGCTGCTGCCGGCGGTGGGCTGAGGCGGCGAAGCGGAGTAACAGGAAGAATATGATGAACAAGCAAGACTATCTCGAGGCACTGCGGCGCGCGCTGGCAGGCTTGCCGCCGGACCTGGTGGCCAAGACCCTCGATTATTACGAACAGACCTTCATCGAAGGCGCGGCGGCCGGCCGCAGCGAGCACGAAATCGCCGACGACCTGGGCGACCCGAAAAAGATCGCCCTCACCTTGCGCAGCAGCACCCACCGCCAGGCGTTCGAGCAAAAGAAAACCCCCGTCAACCTGCTGCGCCTGCTCGTCTCGCTGGTGGGCCTGGCCATCTTCAACCTGTTCATGGTCGTGCCCGCCGCAGTCTACGCGGCGCTGCTGGCGGCCCTGTATGCGGTCGGCCTGAGTTTTTACCTGGCCGGCATCGCCATCACGGCCAGCGGCTTGTCCGGCGCCAACGAACTGGTGCTCGAGGGGCCGCTGCGCCACGTCTTCATTCATGACGGCGGCGAAGGCGACGAACGGCGCGAAACGCGCATCACCATCGGCGACAAGGGCATCGAAATCGACCATGTGCCCGGCCCCTTGCAGCGTGAACCGGCTGAAGCGGAGGCGCCCGGCGCTTCGTCGCGCATGATGGAGCGGGCCGAAGCGCTGGCCGGCGGCGGCATCCGCATCTCCACCGACATGGACCGCGATGCGCGCACCACACAAACCGTCTTCGGCGTGGGCATGCTGCTCGGCGGCATCGCCATCTTCCTGCTCAGTCTGGTGGTCACGCGCTATACCTTGATCGGTATCAAGCGCTATATCGCCATGAATGTCTCCCTGCTCAAAGGTCACTAGAAAGGCTGCCATGAAACGCTTGCTCAAAGTCGGCCTGTCCATGCTCTTGCTGGCCATGGTCCTGATCGCCATGTCGTATGCGGCGCTGCGCGCCAAGGGGATCAGCAATCCCAGCAGCGCTGCCGGCCGCGCCGTGCGCAGCGACACGCGCCCGATTTCCGCCAATATCAACAGCATCGATCTGGCCGGTCCCATCGACCTGGTGCTGCGCCGCGGCGCCACGCCATCGCTGAAAGTGAGCGGCGAACAGCGCCTGCTGTCGAACGTCGACACGACGGCCGACGGCACGACCCTGCATATCGGCCCGAAAGGCATGCTGTTCCACCATCGCCAGCCGCTGCAGGTGGAACTGGTGCTGCCAACCCTCGTGCGACTGGAAGTGCACGGCAATGGCGACAGCAGGATCACGGGATTTTCCGGCGACAGTTTCATCCTGGAACTTATGGGTTCAGGCGACGTCAGCTTCACGGGCCGCTACAAGCAGGTGCAAGCGACCGTCAACGGCAGTGGCGATCTCGATATCAATGCCGGCAACAGCGACAGCGTCGTGCTGGAAATGGTCGGTTCCGGGCGCATCGCCGCCAGCGGCAACACGAAATTCCTGCGTGCCGACCTGAGCGGCTCAGGCGACATCGATGCCGAACACCTGGCGGCCGACAAGGCCAGCGTCAGTCTGCAAGGCTCGGGCCAGAGCACCGTCTTCGTGCGCGACGCCGCCAACCTGACCCTGCGCGGCAGCGGCGACATCCACGTGCACGGCAACCCGCGCCAGCGCGAGACCCAGAAAAGCGGGTCGGGCGACATCATCTGGCATTGATGATGACGCAGCTGACAATCTACTGCGCGGCGCGATTTGCGGCCGGCGATGCTCGCTGCCTCGGCGGCCCCGTACCAGAGTACAGCTGCGCTTCTCAGCCACAACTCGGGGCCGCTCGCTACGATTGTGAGCTGCGTCGTGGCGTTGAAGCATTTCTCTTTCAGCAATTCTTTTCCAGCCAGGACACGGCTTGCTCACCGGCCGCCTTGCCTTGCGCCAGGCAGGCCGTCAGCAGGTAGCCGCCCGTCGGCGCTTCCCAGTCCAGCATTTCCCCCGCCACGAACACGCCAGGCATGGCGCGCAGCATGCTGCCGTCGATGCCCTCGAAGTCCACGCCGCCGGCGCTGCTGATCGCTTCATCGATGGGGCGCGCACGCTTGAGCGTGACGGGCAGCAGCTTGATGGCGGCCGCCAGCCTGGCTTCGTCGGCAAAGTCGGCCGCGCTCAGGCATTCGCGCAGCAAGCCCGATTTCACGCCCTTGATGCCCAGCCGGCTATTCAGGTGGCTGGACATGGAACGGGCGCCGCGCGGGCGCGTCACTTCCTCGAACACGCGTTCATGCGTGTGGTCGGGCGCCAGGTCGAGCCAGATGGTGGCGTGGCCGTCGCGTGCGATCTGCTCGCGCAGCGCGGCCGACAGCGCATAAATCAGGCTGCCTTCGACGCCGCCCGCCGTGATGACGAACTGCCCCTGGCGCTTGATGAGCAAGCCGTCGATGTCATGCGCCGTGATGGCCACGGTCGCCAGCGGTTCGCCCGCATGGCGGCTGCTGAAATGTTCGCTCCAGTCCACGTCGAAGCCGCAATTGGCCGGCGCCAGCGCTTCCACGGCCACGCCCTGCCCTTGCAGCAGCGGCACCCAGGCGCCGTCCGAACCAAGCCGCGCCCAGCTGCCGCCGCCCAGGGCCAGGATCACGGCGTCGAAGGCGCACAGGCGTTCGCCGTCCGGCGTGGCAAAGGCCAGCTGGCCGTCGCGCCAGCCCGTCCAGCGGTGGCGCATGTGAAATTGCACGCCCGCTTCGCGCAGGCGGTGCAGCCAGGCGCGCAGCAGGGGCGCCGCCTTCATGTCCGTGGGGAAGACGCGATTCGACGAGCCGACAAAGGTGTCGACGCCCAGGCCGTGCACCCAGTCGCGCACCTTTTGCGGGCCGAACTGGTCCAGCGCCGGTTTCACGCGGTGCGCCTGCCGGGCGTAGCGCGAGACGAAGGCCTGGTAGCCTTCCGCGTGCGTGATGTTCATGCCGCCGCGCCCCGCCAGCAGGAATTTGCGGCCGACGGACGGCATGGCGTCGAACAACTCCACCCTGGCCCCCTGGTCGCTGGCCGCCTGGGCGGCCATCAGGCCGGCGGGGCCGCCGCCGATGACGGCGATGTGAAAGGGAGGAAGGCTGGAATCGGTCATGGCAGGCTGAAAGACGGTGAAAACCCCGGCATTTTAGTCGAGATAAGGCCCGGAGATGGCAAGAATGCCGAAAAATGATGCATACTGCGCGCAGAGGCCGCAGCGACCGGCGGCTTGACTTCACGCGACAACGCGACGACAAGAGGAGAAACACATGGGTGCAGGATTCTGGATTTCCCGTTATTTGCTGGCCAGCTCGATCTTATTCATCATCCTGACGGTGGTCGAGTACAGCAAGGGCACGACCAGCCAGACCGACATCCTCAGCGCGCTGGCCTGGTCGCTGGTGGCGTCGGCCATCTTCATCGGCTCGAAATACTGGCGCTACAGGAAGGCCGTCGCCTGCGCCACGTGCAGCGGGGACAAACCGAAAACCAGATCGTCATGAAAAAACGGCCACTTCGATGAAGTGGCCGGTTTGTTTGAGAAACGGGATCAGCCGCCCGTTACGGGCGGGAAGAACGCCACCTCGTCGCCTTCGCCGATCACGGTATCGGCATCGCACATCACCTGCTTGTGCGCCGTGCGCAGCGCGCGGCCCTGGGCCAGCGCGTACTCCCAGTTGCCGCTGCGGGCGATCAGCAGGTTTCTCACCTCGCCCACCGTCAGCGGCCCGGCCACTTCCAGCACTTCGTGACCCGTGCCCACCAGTTCGCGCACGCTGGCAAAAAATCGCAGATTGATCTTCATCGATACTTCCTTAGTACAGCAATTCGTTAAACGGGATAAAACGCAGCATGTCGCCGCGCGCAATCGACAGCCCCGGCGGGCAATCGATCAAGCCGTCGCCCCACACGGTGGAGGTCAGCACGCCCGAACTCTGGTTGGCGAACAATTCCAGCTCGCCCTCATCATTCACTTTGGCGCGCAGGAACTCGTTGCGCTTGTCCGCCTTCAGGCGCTCGAACGCGGCCGGCAGCTTGTAGCTGCGCGGCGCCAGGCTGCCCGCCACGCCCTGCAGGCGCAGGATGAACGGGCGCACGAACAGCAAAAACGTGACGAAACTGGAGACGGGATTGCCGGGCAAGCCGATAAAGAACGCCTCCCGCACTTCGCCAAACGCCAGCGGCTTGCCCGGCTTGACGGCGATCTGCCACATGTTCAGCCGCCCTTCCGCTTCCACGGCCGGCTTGATATGGTCTTCCTCGCCCACGGACACGCCGCCCGAGGTGATGATCAAATCATTGCCCTGCGCCGCCTGGCGCAGCACGGCGCGCGTCGCTTCCAGGCTGTCGGGCACGATGCCCAGGTCCGTGATCTCGCAGCCGAGGTTTTCCAGCAGGCCGCGCAAGGTAAAACGGTTCGAGTTGTAGACGGCGCCCGGCGCCAAAGGTTCGCCCGGCATGGCCAGCTCGTCGCCCGTGAAGAACACGGCCACGCGCAGCTTGCGCAGCACCGGCAACTGCGCCAGGCCCACGGAAGCGGCCAGGCCCATTTCCTGGCTGCGCAGGCGCCGGCCCGCGCCAAGGATGATGCCGCCGGCGCGGATATCCTCGCCCTGACGGCGCACCCATTCCCCGGCTTTCGGCACGTGGTTGACCGTCACCATGCCGTCCGCCGCCGTGCACTGCTCCTGCATCACGACGCAGTCGGCGCCTTCGGGGATCAGCGCGCCCGTGAAGATGCGCGCCGCCGTCCCCGGCTGCAGGGGCTGGCCCACGTGGCCGGCCGCGATGCGCTGCGACACGGGCAGGCTGGCCGCGCCGCTGGCGCAATCCTGCGCGCGCACGCAATAGCCATCCATCTGCGTGTTGTCGCGCTCGGGCACGTTCAGGGTCGACGTCTGCGCCGTGGCCAGCACGCGGCCGTTGGCGCGCATGGTGTCGACCAGCTCCACCTCGGTCACCGGGCGCGCCGCGCCCAGCATGAAGGCTTGCGCTTCGGCCACCGACAGCATCGGTTTGCGTTCTGCGGTAGGCGCACCCATCACAGACCCGTATTGGCGGCGATGTACGCCTTCATCTTTTCCACGTCCGTGCCCATCACAACGAACTTTTGCGGCAAGTCCTCGATGTTTTCGAAGCCGGCCGGGCGTTCCGCGTCCACGCCCAGCGCTTCGAGGATGGTTTCGTTGAATTTGGCCGCCAGCGCCGTTTCCAGCACGATCATCGGCACGTTCGGCTCCAAGTGCTCGCGCGCCACCTTGATGCCGTCGGCCGTGTGCGTGTCGATGGTGATACCGTAGTCGTCGGCGACGTCGCGGATGGTATCGAGGCGGTCCTGGTGCGTGGACTTGCCCGACTTGAAGCCGTATTTGGCCACCAGCTTGAACTCGTCGCCATCGCTGCCAGGTTTGCCGGAGAGGTCAAAGCCGCCGTGCGTTTCCACTTTCGTGAACAGGGCGCGCACGCGCTCGCTGTCGCGGCCCACGAGGTCGTAGACGAAGCGCTCGAAGTTCGACGCTTTCGAGATATCCATCGACGGGCTGCTCGTGTGGTACGTCTCGGCCGACTTGCGCACGCGGTAGACGCCCGTGCGGAAGAATTCGTCGAGCACGTCGTTTTCATTCGTCGCGGCCACCAGTTTCGAGATCGGCAGCCCCATCATGCGGGCGATATGGCCGGCGCAGATATTGCCGAAGTTGCCAGACGGCACCGTAAACGACACTTTTTGCTCGTTGCTGGTGGTGGCCGCCAGATAGCCGCGGAAGTAATACACGACCTGCGCCACGACACGCGCCCAGTTGATGGAATTGACGGTGCCGATCTTCTGTTTCGCCTTGAACGGCAGGTCGTTCGACACGGCTTTCACCATATCCTGGCAGTCGTCGAACACGCCTTCGACGGCGATATTGTAGATGTTCGGGTCTTGCAGGCTGAACATCTGCGCCGTCTGGAAGGCGCTCATTTTCTTGTGCGGCGACAGCATGAAGACGCGGATGCCCTTCTTGCCGCGCATCGCGTATTCGGCCGCGCTGCCCGTGTCGCCGGACGTGGCGCCGAAGATATTGAGTTCGGCGTCGTGCTTGGCCAAGGTGTATTCGAACAGGTTGCCCAGCAGCTGCATGGCCATGTCCTTGAAGGCCAGGGTCGGGCCGTTCGACAGCGCCTGCAGCATCAGCGTGGTCGATCCGCCCTTGACGACGTTTTCTTCGAGCACGCGCAGCGGCGTGATGTCGGCCGCGTTTTCGCCGGCGCGGGCGTTCTTGTAGACTGCCTTGGTATAGGTTTTCGCCGTCAGTGCCTTCAGGTCCGCGGCCGGGATATCGGTGGCGAACTTCTTCAGGATTTCGCAGGCCAGGTCGGCATACGACAATGTGCGCCAGGCATTGAGCTCGGCACCAGTGACTTGCGGGTAGTGTTCAGGGAGATACAGTCCGCCATCGGGGGCCAGGCCGCCCAGAAGGATGTCGGAGAATTGCTGCGGATTCGATGGCGCTTTGTCAGCGCGGGTAGACACGTAATGCATAGATTTGAAGAGTCCAGTTGAGCTGAGTGCGGTTGATCATGAATGGCAGCGGATATTATAGTGCCAGCGGCCGTCCAAGGCGAATCGCGTGGCGCCAGCCTGATCAAGATGTGACAATTGGAGAGCCTGCTTATTATCAAACAAGCCATAATTGTATGAGATCAAGCCAGGCGAACATGACCCGCGTATGCACTGGCGCGCGCCGACGATTTAGGCCACACTGAGCTTTCTGCCCTGCAAAGTGCCAATAATGGAGTCGAAAACCGGCCATGTCGCTGAGTAAAAAACCATATCTGCAAAGCGCCGCGCTGCGCTCCGACGCTGTCGTCGACCTCGATCACTATCCGTTCACCATCCCCGCCATCCGCGACTTCGTGCACATGGATTTCCACCCCGACGTGACGTTTTTCGTGGGCGAGAACGGCAGCGGCAAGTCGACCATGCTCGAGGCGCTGGCCGTGGGGCTGGGCTTCGGCAAGGATGGCGGCACGCGCAACGTGCGCATCGCCCTGCCGTCGGACGAGGAATCGGGCTTGCATGCACACTTGCGCCTGAGCAAGAGCTATAAAAAACCCGAGGACAGCTATTTCCTGCGCGCCGAAAGCTTTTTCAACGTCGCCACCTACATGGACGCCATGCCGGAATACCTGGGCAGCTACGGCGGCAAGTCGCTGCACGCGCAGTCTCACGGTGAAGCGTTCATGGCGACCCTGATCAACAAGCTGCGCGGCAAAGGCTTGTATTTGCTGGACGAACCGGAGGCGGCCCTGTCGCCCAGCCGCCAGATGGCGGCTTTATCGGTGATCCATCAGCTGGTGCAGGACGACTCGCAGCTGATCATCGCCACCCACTCGCCGATACTGCTCGCCTACCCGAACGCGAAAATCCTGATGTTTACAGGCGGCGGCATCCATGAGGTGGCGTATGAAGACACGGAACACTATGCCGTGACGCGTGATTTTTTAAATAACTACCCGCGGAGGCTGGAGCAGTTGTTTGAGGAGGAGTGAGGTGGTGGCTTGCTGCTTTGGTGATGTCGGCTTACTTATTTGGTGATGTCGGCTTACTTACTTATTTGGTGATGTCGGCTTACTTATTTGGTGATGTCGGCTTACGCCCTGCGGGCTAAGCCGACCTACGCCGACCTGCGCCGACCTGCGCCAACATGCGTCAACCTGCGTTGCTTGCGTCATGGCGTAGGTCGGATTAGCGCTGCGCGCGTAATCCGACGCCACCACCAGCGCATCAGCAAGCGGCGTGGTTGACTGTAATCACGTGGATGGCTAGACCGCCCAAGGACGTTTCCTTGTACTTGTCCTGCATGTCCGCGCCCGTCTGGCGCATGGTTTCGATGACTTCGTCGAGGCTGACAAAGTGCGTGCCGTCGCCCTTCAGCGCCAGCGAGGCGGCCGTGATCGCTTTCACGGCGCCCATGCCGTTGCGTTCGATGCACGGGATCTGCACCAGGCCGCCGATGGGGTCGCACGTCATGCCCAGGTGGTGTTCGATGCCGATTTCGGCCGCGTTTTCGATCTGCTCGTTCGTGCCGCCCAAGGCCGCCACCAGGCCGGCCGCCGCCATGGCGCAGGCCACGCCCACTTCGCCCTGGCAACCCACTTCGGCGCCCGAGATCGAGGCATTGCGTTTGCACAGCATGCCGATGGCCGCTGCCGTCAGCATGAAGCGGCGCACGCCGCCGACGGGATCGCTGGGCCGGCAATCCTGGGCATAGTAGCGCAGCACGGCCGGGATGATGCCGGCGGCGCCATTGGTCGGCGCCGTCACCACACGGCCGCCGGCCGCGTTTTCCTCGTTGACGGCCATCGCATACAGGCTGACCAGGTGCACGGCGTCGTGCGGCAAGTCGTTGGCGCGGTTGTCCGACGCCTTCGCTTCCTGCGCCAATCGCCACAATTTGGCGGCGCGGCGCTTGACGTTCAAGCCGCCCGGCAGGTTGCCCGTCGTTTCCAGGCCGTGCGCGATGCAGTCGCGCATGACGTGCCAGATGCGGTCCAGTCCCGCGTTCAATTCCTCGTCGCTACGCTTGACGCACTCGTTCGCGCGCAGCATTTCAGGGATCGACAGGCCGCTTTCCACGCCATGCGCCAGCAACTGTTCCATGGTATCGAAGGGGAAGACGACGCGGGCGGAAGCGGCCGATTCCACGGCCGCTTCCGCCTGGGCTTCGCCTGCCTCGCGTATAAAGCCGCCGCCGATCGAGTAATACACCTTGTCGACCCGGCTGCCATCAAGCAGTTTCAGCGTAAAACGCATGCCGTTCGGGTGCTCGGGCAGGGATTCGCTCTTGTGCCAGATCAATCCCGTGGCGGCCATGAACGGCACCACGTGCGTGCCCAGCAGCGCGATTTCTCCGGCCGCCTCGATGGCGGCCAGCTTGCTGTCGACTTCGTCGGGCGCCACGTCCTGCGGCGTTTCGCCCATCAAGCCAAGAATGACGGCCTTGTCGGTGGCATGGCCCACGCCAGTCAGCGCCAGCGAGCCATACAGGGCCGCCTCGACACCCACTACCTGGTCCAGCGGACCGTATTCGACCAGAAAACGCCGCGCCGCCACCATCGGTCCCACGGTGTGGGAACTCGACGGCCCGATGCCGATCTTGAACAGGTCAAATACGCTCATATCCATGTAGTGTCTCTTTATATTAGTATGTTTTTATAAATGCCGGTGCTGAATTCAGGCCGCCTTGGCCGCCTGCCCCGCATCGACATTGGCCAGCATGTCGGTCACCATCTGCTCAACGCCGATCTGCGCCTTCCAGCCCCAGTCCGCGCTGGCCTTGCTGTCGTCCAGGCTTTGCGGCCAGCTGTCGGCGATGGCCTGGCGGCTGTCCGGTTTGTAGCTGATCTTGAAGTCCGGCACCATGCGCACGATGGCTTTCGCCAGCTGCTCGGGGTTGAACGACACGCCCGCCACATTGTAGGACGAACGGATCTTGATCGATGCCGCCGGCGCGTCCATCAGTTCGATGGTGGCGCGGATCGCGTCGGGCATGTAGATCATCGGCAAGGTGGTGTTCGCATCGAGGAAGCAGTCATAGCGCTCGCCGCGCAAGGCCGCATGGAAGATGGCGATGGCGTAATCGGTGGTGCCGCCGCCCGGAGGCGATTTGTAGCTGATGATGCCAGGGTAGCGGATACTGCGCACGTCCACGCCATACTTGTTGAAGTAGTATTCGCACAGGCGCTCGCCGGCCAGCTTGCTGATGCCGTACATCGAGGTCGGGTCCATCACCGTCATTTGCGGCGTGTTCACTTGCGGCGTGTTCGGGCCGAAGGCGGCGATCGACGATGGCCAGAAGATGCGCAGCGGCTTGCCCGCCTCGCCCCGCTCGCGCGCCAGTTCCAGGATATTGAGCAAGCCATCCATGTTCAGGCTCCACGCCTTCAACGGGGCCGCTTCGCCCGTGGCCGACAGCATGGCCGCCAGCTGGTACACCTGGGTGATGTTCTCGTCGCCGATGAGCTTCGCCAGGCCGTCCTTGTCCAGCACATTCAGCTGCGCGTAGCGCTTGGCCTGGTACAGATTGTTCGTGCCGATGTCGCTGGCGATGACGTTGTCCGCGCCGTGCTGCTGCGCCAGCGCGCCCACCAGCTCACTACCGATTTGGCCGTTTGCGCCAATGACTAAGATGCGTTCCATGCTATTTTCCTGAATTCTTGTTAATTGGTCGTGGTAGTGGTGGTCAGCAGACCGAGTTCCTTGCCGGCCTGCTCGAAGGCGGCCAGCACCTGCACCAGCTGCTCGCGGGTATGCGCGGCGGACAGCTGCACGCGCACCCTGGCCTGGCCCATCGGCACGACCGGGTAGAAGAAGCCCGTCACCAGCACGCCCAGTTCATACAGGCGGGCGGCGAATTTCTGTGCCACGGGCGCGTCGAACAGCATCACGGGAACCACCGGATGGGTGCCCGGCTTGATGGTAAAGCCGATGCGTTCGATCTCGCTGCGGAAGAACGCCGTGTTGTCATGCAGGCGGTCGCGCAGTTCCGTCGACTTGGCCAGGCGCTCCAGCACCGACAGCGAAGCGCCGGCGATGGATGGCGCCAGGGTGTTCGAGAACAGATAAGGACGCGATTTCTGGCGCAGGGTGTCGATGACTTCCTTGCGCGCCGAGGTAAAGCCGCCCATGGCGCCGCCCAGGGCCTTGCCCAGGGTGCCCGTGATGATGTCGATGCGGCCCATCACATTGTGGTGCTCGTGCGTGCCGCGGCCCGTCGCGCCCATGAAGCCGGAAGCGTGGCATTCGTCGATCATCACCAGCGCGCCATACTTGTCGGCCAGGTCGCAGATCTTGTCGAGTTGCGCAATCGTGCCATCCATCGAGAAGACGCCGTCCGTGACAATGACCTTGTGGCGCTTGCCGGCGGCAACCGCCGCTTGCAGCTGCACTTCCAGGTCGGCCATGTCGTTGTGCGCATAGCGGTAGCGGCCGGCCTTGCACAGGCGGATGCCGTCGATGATGGAAGCGTGGTTCAGCGCGTCCGAGATGATGGCGTCGTTTTCATCGAACAGCGGTTCGAATACGCCGCCGTTGGCGTCGAAGGCGGCCGCGTATAAGATCGTGTCTTCGGTGCCCAGGAAGGCGGAAATCGCCTGTTCCAGCTCTTTATGCACGGTTTGCGTGCCGCAGATAAAACGCACGGATGACAGGCCGTAGCCGTATTTTTGCGTGGCGGCAATAGATGCTTCCTGCGTCTGCAGGTCGCCGGACAGGCCCAGGTAGTTGTTCGCACACATATTGATCAGAGTACGGCCATCGTCGCACACCACTTCAGCGCCCTGGCGCGAGGCGATCACGCGCTCGGGCTTGTACAAGCCCTGCTGGCGCAGTTGATCGAGATTCTGTTGCAGACCGCTGAAAAAGGTGTTCTTCGCTTGCTCGCTCATGATGATCCTTGTGTGTCTCTGTTGTATGCGTGTTGTATTGGCCGCCATAGGGGAAAAGCCGTCGCTTGACCGGTGCGCGCGGTATGCTGTACCGTGAAGCGCTGTTTGAAGTCTACACGTTTCCGTGATTTCCTTCAAAATCCACTATTTCGAACTGAAATTCAATATAGTGGATATTACCCAAGCCTTTTGAACTTTGCAAGCCACCTGCCGATGAAAACCAGCGTTTCGACCAATTCTCCCCCTGAAGTGGGTGCCACCCTGCAACGGCTGCGCCTGGCGCGCGGCCTGACACTCGAGGATTTGTCGCGCATCGCGGGCGTCTCGAAGTCCATGCTGTCGCAGATCGAGCGCGAAAAAGCCAATCCCACCATCGCCATCACGTGGCGCCTGGCCAATGCCCTGGGCGTGCAGATCGGCGAATTGCTGTCGAGCGCGGAAAAAGCCGTGGAAACCATCCGCATCACGGATGCCCATGAAACCCCCACCCTGCCCGGCGACCACGCAGGCTACGTGCTGCGCATCCTGGGGCCGATGGAGCTGGCCGGCAAATACGAATGGTATGAAGTGACCCTGGCGCCCGGTGGCGAACTGGCCTCGCAGCCGCACGACCCGGGCACCACCGAGCATTTGACGGTGATCCACGGCAACCTGGAACTGGAAGTGGGAACGGCGAAGAAAAAGGTCAAGAATGGCGGCACGGCGCGCTATCCGGCGGACCAGCCGCATACGATACGCAACCTGGGCAAGACCGAGGGCAAGGCTTTGCTCGTAGTCATCCACAGGTAGGCGCCGCCAGCAGTGCGCAATATGTCCATATGGCTATGCTAAGATTTTAGTATAGACAAGATTTCCAGGCCTGGATGTCTTCGCAGAGCGTCGCGGCACATCCCGGCTCGTCCCTCCGCCACACTGCGCGCGGCATCCAGGCCTCCACCGCCTACACGGAGCCACAGCGATGACCATTTCCGACAGCACCACCACCTTCCACAACAAGACAGTCGTCCAGTACGACCCCGACCTGCCGTTCGACGCCTCGCCCGGCATCGTCTACCGCCTGTCGCTCGAGTACGACGACGAGCGCAAGATGGATGAGCTGATCGCGGGCTTCCTCGACAAGGCCGACAAAGGCGCGCTCGAAGCGCTGATCATCGGCATGTGGGGCGACCCGTACGAATCGGGCGCCGACGAAGTGATGGCCGCGCTGATCGCCCACGCGCCGCAGCTGCCGAAGCTGCGCGCCCTGTTCATCGGCGACATGACGTACGAGGAATGCGAAATCTCGTGGATCGTGCAAGGCAGCTACAAGCCCCTGCTCGACGCCTTCCCGCTGCTGGAAGAGCTGCGCATCCGCGGCGGCAATGAACTCGTCATCGAGCCGTTCGCGCACCAGCACCTGCGCCGCTTCACCATCGAAGCGGGCGGCCTCGATCAAAAGATCGCCGAAGCGCTGGCGCAATCGAGCATGCCGCAGCTGGAACACCTGGAGCTGTGGCTGGGCACGGACGACTATGGCTTTTCCGGCGACGTGGACCTGTACCGCAAGGTGCTGGCGCAGCTGACCGTGCCGACCCTGCGCTACCTGGGCTTGCGCGACGCGGAAATCGCCGACGACCTGGCCGTCTGGCTGGCCGAGGAACCGCTGGTGGTGCAGCTCGACACGCTGGACCTGTCGCTGGGCACCATCGGCGACCTGGGCGCCGTGGCCGTGCTCAATCACACGCAGCTGGGCAACCTGAAGCGCCTGGACCTGTCGCACCATTACATCTCCGAGGAAAACCAGGCCAAGCTGAAGGCGCTGCCTTTCGAGGTGGTGCTGTACCACCCGCAGGAAGCGGACGAGGACGACGGCGAAAGCTACCGCTACGTGGCTGTCGGCGAATAAGCGGAGTTTTATCCTTTGCTGATGCCTCTCACCCTGCTGGCGACACAGGGCAGCAAGCGCGTGCGCCTGATGCAGGCGGCGCGCGCGCAACTGCGCCTGCCGCCCGCGCAAGTGCTGGAATGGCGCGACTGGCTGGCGCAGCCCGCGCTGCTGGAAGCCGCCCTGCGTCAGCCCGGCCTGTTGAAGATCGAACCGCCCGGCGACGATCCTGCCGCCCACCGGCTCTTGCTGCAGGCGGGCTGCAGGCTGCTGGGGCGTCCGCCGGTCGCCGCGCCCGAACACGGCGAGCTGCTGGCCATGGATGCCTGGTTTGCCGGCTTTACGGCGGCCATGGCGGCCCTGGCGGCGCAATTGCTTGAGCTGCCGCACACGCGCGTCTTCAATGCGCCGTCCGACATCAGCCGCATGACGGACAAGCTGGCATGCCAGCGCCACCTGGCCGCGCACGGCGTGCCGATACCTGACTTGCTGGGACCCGTGCACGGCTACGAGCATCTGCAGGCACTGCTGCAGCAGCATGACCTGGACCGCGTCTACCTGAAACCGCGCTACGGCTCGTCCGCATCGGGCGTCGTCGCCTACCGGCGCAACCGGGCCGGGCGCCAGCAAGCCACCACCTCGGCCGCCTTGCAGCATGGGGCCGGCCAGACGCGCTTGTTCAACGTCAAGCGCATGGCGCGCTACGAGACGACCGCCGACATCGCCGCCCTCGTCGACGCGCTGGCCGCGCAGGAGCTGTACGCGGAAGGGTGGCTGAACAAGCCCCGCTGCGGCGACAGCCATTACGACCTGCGCGTCGTGACCGTGGCGGGCCAGCCAGCGCACCGCGTGGCGCGCATCGGACAGCAGATGATGACGAATCTGCACCTCGACAACCGGCGCGGCGACGCGTCCGGCCTCTTGAACGCAGCCGATCTGGCCGCGCTGGAAGACACCGCAGCCCTGGCCGCGCGCGCCTTCCCGGCCAGCCACGTGACGGGCTACGACCTCGTGGTGCGCCACGGCCAGGCCCACGTGCTGGAAGCGAACGCCTTCGGCGACCTGCTGCCCGGCCTTCTGTGGCAAGGCATCGATACTTACACGGCGCAACTGGCCCATGCTTAAAGAAACACCGACCATCCCCGACATGCACGCCGTCGTCGGCAGCCACGACATCGTCTTCATCACGCTCGACACCCTGCGCTTTGACGTCGCGCAAGCGCTGTACGAGGCGGGCGAACTGCCCGTGCTGGGGCGTTTTTTACCACCCGGCGGATGGGAGCGGCGCCACTCGCCCGCCACGTTCACCTATGCGGCGCACCAGGCCTTCTTCGCGGGCTTTCTGCCCACACCGGCCGCGCCGGGCCGCCATCCGCGCCTGTTCGCCAGTGCTTTTGCGGGCAGCGAAACGACGTCGCCGCACACGTTTGCGTTTGAAGAGGCCGACCTTCCCGCCGCGCTGGCCGCGCGCCGCTACCGCACCATCTGCATCGGCGGTGTGGGCTTCTTTAACAAACAGACGGCGCTGGGCTCCGTGCTGCCCTCGCTGTTCCAGGAAAGCCACTGGAGCGCGGGCATGGGCGTGGCCGGCCGCCATTCGACCGAAAAACAGGTGGCGCTGGCCACCCGCCTGCTGGCCGAAAACGCACAGCGCACCTTCCTGTTCATCAACGTGGCCGCGCTGCATACGCCGAACCGCGCCTACCTGCCAGGCTGCCGCGCCGACAACCTCGACAGCCATGCTGCCGCCCTGCGCTATGTCGATGGCGCGCTGGCGCCCCTGTTCGCCGCCTGCGCCGCGCGCGCACCCACGTTCGCCATCGTCTGCTCGGATCACGGCAGCGCGTATGGCGAAGACGGCTACCGGGGCCACAGGGTCGCCCACGACAGTGTGTGGAACGTGCCGTATGCGCACTTTTTCATCGCCCCCGATACCGATATACCTCCCAAGGAGTCCCCACCGTGAATCCATCCGAACAGCCGGGCACCCTGGCGCAGCGCATGCGCCACACGCCCTACCAGGCGTATTCCTATTCGTATCCGCACAAGGCCGCCTACCGCGCCTTGCCGCAGGCGGCGCCGCTGGCGCCACTGTGGGCGCAGCAGGACCGTTCCGCCCTCTTCGCCTACATCCACATCCCGTTCTGCGAGATGCGCTGCGGCTTTTGCAACCTGTTCGCCATGGCCCGCCCCAGCGCCGACATGGTCGAGCGCTACGTGCAGCAAGTGCTGGTGCAGATGCGCGCACTCAACGGCGCGCTGGGCGAACGGCGCTTCGCCCGCTTCGCGCTGGGCGGCGGCACGCCCACCTATCTGTCGCCCGGGCAGCTCGACACCCTGCTGTGCGGCGCGCGCGACATCCTCGGCATCGACCTGCAGCACACGCCGGCCGGCATCGAAGCGTCGCCCGAAACCATCACGGCGGAACGGCTGGCCGTGTGCCGCGCGCATGGCATCGACCGCGTCAGCCTGGGCATCCAGAGCTTTGCTGCCGGCGAAATGCGCGCACTGGCCCGCCCCCAGCAAAACGCCACCGTCCATCACGCCATCGGCCTGATACGCGCGGCCGGCTTTCCCACCCTGAACCTGGACCTGATCTACGGCATCGCGGGACAGACTGTCGCCAGCCTGCTCGCCTCCATCGACAGCGCGCTGGCCTTCCGGCCCGAGGAAATCTATCTGTACCCGCTGTACGTGCGCGAGCAGACGGGTCTTGGAAAAGTGGCGCGCCGCCAGGGCGCGGAGTCGCTCCACCCCATCATGCTGGCGCGCGATGGCGACAGCCGTCTGGCCCTGTACGCGGCCGCGCGCGACCATTTGCGCGCGCAGGGCTATGAGCAGGTCTCGATGCGCATGTTCCGCGCCCCCCATGCGCCGGAACAGAATGGCCCTTCATACTGCTGCCAGAACGACGGCATGGTGGGCCTGGGCGCGGGCGCCCGCTCCTACACGTCGCGCCTGCATTATTCGAGCGAATATGCGGTGGCGCGGCTCGATACCATCAACATCATCGACAACTACCTGGCGCTCGACGAGGCGCGCTTCGCCCAGGCCGAACATGGTTACCAGCTCGATGACGAAGAACAGCGCCGGCGCTACGTGATCCAGTCGCTGCTGACGGAACCGGGCCTGGACCGCGACGCCTACGCGGCACGCTTCGGCTCCCGCTGCGAGATTGACCTGCCGCAGCTGGCCGAGCTGCACGCGCTGGAGTTGGTGGAAGAAGACGGCCCGCTGCTGCGCCTGAATGACCGGGGCTACAGCTACGCCGACACCATCGGCCCCTGGCTGGCGTCCGAGACGGTGCGCGCGCTGATGGCCGAAGGCGGCCAGGCGTGCTGACAGCGCCGCCGGGTTTCGCGCAACCGGGCACGCTGTCCCTGCTGTACCGGGGCACGCTGGCCAGCTGCAACTACGCCTGCGGCTACTGCCCGTTCGCCAAGAAGCGTGACAGCCGCGCCGCGCTGGCCCGCGACGCGCGCGAAGTGGCGCGCTTTACCAGCTGGGTGGCGGCACAGAAGCGGGACATCAGCGTGCTGTTCACGCCCTGGGGCGAAGCGCTGGTGCGGCGCTACTACCGGAGCGCGATGCAGACACTGGCGGCACTGCCCCACGTGCGCCAGGTGGCGCTGCAAACGAATCTGTCCGGCCCCCTGGACTGGCTGGAGAACATGGACGGGCTGGAGAAAATCGGCCTGTGGTGCACCTACCACCCGGACCAGACGACCCTGGCCCGCTTTCTCGCCCGCTGCGCGCGGCTCGATGCCATGGGCGTGCGCTATTCCGTCGGCGTGGTCGCCATGACCGAGCACCTGGACGCCATCCGCGCCCTGCGCGCAACGCTGCCCGCCCACGCCTACCTGTGGCTGAACGCCTACGACCGCCGCGGCCCCGGCTATTACAGCGAACAAGACCTGACCGAACTGGACGCCATCGACCCGTGGTTCGCGCAAAACCGCCGCCCGTCACCCTCGCGCGGCAAACCGTGCCTGGCGGGCGAGGCGTCGCTATCCGTCGATGGCGACGGCGAACTGGCGCGCTGCCATTTCGTGCCCGAGCGGCTGGGGAATCTGTACGTGGATGCGCTGGAAGACATGCTGCAGGAACGTCGCTGCCCGCGCTTCAAGTGCGATTGCTACATCGGCTACGCGCAGCGCAAGGATTTGCCGTTTCAGGCAGTGTTCGGGGAAGGGGTGCTGGCGAGGATTACGGAAGCAGGCCAGCGTAGGTCGGATTAGCGGCGGCACGCCGCGTAATCCGACACTTTGTTGGCGCTGGCGGTGTCGGATTACGCGCTTGCGCGCTAATCCGACCTACGCGGTTTTACTGCGCCGCCACCTTGGCCGGCTCCGCCACTACCGGTGTCATCTTCAGCGAACGGCTGAGGAAACCCCAGCGATCGGCCACTTCTTCGATCTGCTTGGTCGTCGGCTTGCCGGCGCCGTGGCCCGCCTTGCTGTCGATGCGGATCAGCACGGGTGCCGGGCCGCCTTGCGCTGCCTGGGCGGCGGCGGCGAACTTGAAGCTGTGGGCTGGCACGACGCGGTCGTCGTGGTCGGCCGTCGTGATCATGGTGGCCGGATAGCAGCCGCCCGCCTTCAGGTTGTGCAACGGCGAGTATTTCACCAGCGCCTTGAACTGTTCGGCGTCGTCCGACGAACCGTAGTCAGGCACCCAGCCCCAGCCCACGGTGAACTTGTGGAAACGCAACATGTCGAGCACGCCCACCTGCGGAATCGCCGCGGCGAACAGGTCGGGACGCTGCGTCATGGCCGCGCCGACCAGCAGGCCGCCATTGCTGCCGCCGCCGATCGCCAGCTTCGATGGCGAGGTGACCTTGTTATCCACCAGCCATTGCGCCGCGCCAATAAAGTCGTCGAAGACGTTTTGCTTGTTCAGCTTGGTACCGGCCTGGTGCCATGCTTCGCCGTACTCTCCGCCGCCGCGCAGGTTGGCCATCACGTAGACGCCGCCCATTTCCACCCAGGCAAGATTCGCCACGGAGAAGCTTGGCGTCAGCGAAATATTGAAGCCGCCATAGCCGTACAGATAGGTCGGATTCGTGCCATCGAGCTTCATGCCTTTTTTCGAGACGATGAACATCGGCACCTTGGTGCCGTCGCGGCTGGTGAAGAATTGCTGGCGCGTTTCAAAGGCGTTCGGGTCGAAATCGACCTTCGGCTGGCGGTACACCGTGCTCTTGCCCGATTTCATGTCGTAGCGGTAGATGGTCGCCGGCGTCGTGAAGCTGGTGAACGAGTAGAACGTTTCCGTGTCGCCACGCTTGCCCGCGAAACCGCCGGCCGAACCGATGCCCGGCAAGGCCACTTCGCGCACCAGCTTGCCTTTCAGATCGACGATCTTGATTTGCGTTTGCGCATCTTTCAAGTAATCGAGTACCAGCTGGTTGTTGATCAGGTTGACGGCGACCAGGGTTTCCGCGCTTTGCGGCACGATCTCTTTCCAGTCGGCGGGCGCGGGTTTGCGCGTATCGATGGCGATCACGCGCGATTTCGGCGCCTTGTTGTCCGTCTTGAAGAAGAAGACGGGACCGTCATTGTCGATGAACGAGTACGATGCGTCGAACTCCTCCAGCAAGCCCACGACCTTGGCATTCTTCTGGCGCAAGTCCTTGTAAAAAACGCGATTCTTGCGTTCCGTGCCCTGCGTGGCCGTGATGATCAGATAATTGCCGTCGTCGCTGACGGTGCTGCCGCCGAACGCCCATTCCTTCTGGTCGGGACGGTCGAAGACGAGCACGTCGTCGCTTTGCGGCGTGCCGATCTTGTGGAAATACAATTTCTGGAAGTAATTGATATCGGCCAGCTTGGTTGCCTCGTTCGGCGCGTCATAGCGGCTGTAGAAGAAACCGGTGTTGTCCTTGGTCCACGAAGCGCCCGAGAATTTGGCCCACTTGATGTGGTCCGTCAAATCCTTGCCCGATTCGATGTCGCGCACTTTCCACTCGTTCCAGTCGGAACCGGACGCGGACGTGGCGTAGGCCAGGTACTTGCCGTTCGGGCTGATCGAGGTGCCGGCCAGCGCCACCGTGCCATCGGTGGACAGGGTGTTCGGGTCCAGCAGCAGGCGCGGTTCGTCCGTCAGCTTTTTCACCGTGTACAGCACGGCCTGGTTCTGCAAGCCGTCGTTGCGGCTGTAGAAGTAGCGGCCGCCCTGCTTCGTTGGCGTAGAGAAACGCTCATAATTCCACAGCTTGGTCAGGCGCTGCTTGATCGCGGCGCGCTCGGGGATGGTGCCCAGGTACGACTGCGTCAGCTTGTTTTGCGCCGTGACCCACTCGCCCGTTTCCGCGCTGTTGGCATCTTCCAGCCAGCGGTACGGATCAGCGATGGTGGTGCCGAAATAGCTGTCTTGCTGATCGACTTTTTTGCTGACCGGATACGTCACGGGAGCGCCATCACCGGCCGGGCACGATGGCATCGCGGTGTTTTGCGCCAGGGCATTGCCACCGAAAGCGGCGAGCAAACTGCATATGAGGGTTGCACTACGTAATTGCATGGGTTGTTGTCTCATTGTTGGATGTCGAGGAAAGCAAGCCGCACACACACCGCGGCTGCCCATGTTGACTTTCGCCAAGAGAAATCATAGCGCGGATTGCCACTTTTAAAGCACAGTTATCCGATGGATTTGCCATCTTTTGTTTGGCAAATTCACATGGATTGCCATGATAAATCTCGCTTTCGGCGGAATCGGCAAACTGACGTTCATACAAGAAACATTATCAAAAGCAAAGTCGTTTCATCAAGCTGTCATAAATCTTCTTTACTATCGGCAACATGTTCATGGCCCGTCCAGAGGCCGTGCCGCCACGTCCGCCTATGTACACTCTCGCCCTCCCCTCCGCCACCGCCGCGCCGGCCCCCGCGACGCCATCGAACGTGGCTTACCTGAAGCCCCAATCGGCCAGCATGACCATCGAAGGGACGGATGCCTTGCACGACATCCTGGCGGGCCGCAAGCTCAGCGCGCTGTTCCAGCCCATCATCCACATGCACAGCGGCGACATCATCGGCTACGAAGGCTTGATACGGGGTCCGTCCGACAGCCCGCTGCACGCGCCGATGAATCTGTTCAAGGTGGCGCGCGCGCACGACCTGACCCTCGAAGTGGAACACCTGTGCCGCCAGGTCGTGCTTGAACGCTTCGCCGAACTGCAGTTGCCAGGAAAACTGTTTCTCAATGTCAGCCCCGAGTGTTTGCTGCTGCGCAATGCCCGCCATGGCGAAACCCTCGAATACATCGAGCACATCGGCATCAACCCGGACCGTGTCATCATCGAACTGACGGAAAACCAGCCCACCTATGACTACGAGCTGATGCGCGAGGCGGTGCTGCACTACCGCAACATGGGTTTCCAGATCGCCATCGACGACCTGGGCGAAGGCTTTTCCAGCCTGCGCCTGTGGTCGGAACTGCGGCCCGAATACGTGAAGATCGACATGCATTTCATCCAGGGCATCAACAACGACCCCGTGAAACTGCAGTTCGTGCGCTCGATCCAGGAAATCGCGGAAAAATCGGGCACCCTGGTGATCGCCGAAGGCATCGAGGCGCAGACGGAATTGCTGGTCTTGCGCGACCTGGGCGTGGCGTTCGGGCAAGGCTACCACCTGGGCCGGCCCAACGCGGTGCCGGCGCGCGCGCTGCCCGCCGAAGTGGTGCAGGCGCTGGGGCGCAATGGCGTGGCCGTGTATCCGCAACGCAGCAGCCTGGAAAAGAACGGCGCCAGTATCCGCAAGCTGCTGAACAAGGTGGCGGCCGTCTCGCCGCAGTTCAATAATAACGAGGTCTACGACATCTTTCTGAAAGAACCGAAGCTGATGATCATCCCCGTCGTCGACGACGGCGTGCCGCTGGGCCTGATCAGCCGCTTCGAAATGATCGACCACTTCGCCCGCCCCTACCAGCGCGAACTGTACGGCAAGAAATCATGCAGCCTGTTCATGGATGCCACGCCCCTGATCGCCGACCACGAGACGAGCTTGCAGGAACTCAGCTACACCATGGTGCAGTCTGATGCTCACCACCTGTTCAACGGCTTCATCATTACCGAACACGGCCGCTACCTGGGCATGGGCACGGGGCACGACCTGATGCGCGAAATCACGCAGATGCAGATCAATGCGGCCCGGTACGCCAACCCGCTGACGCAACTGCCCGGCAACGTGCCCATCAACGAACATATCGACCGCTTATTGCACAGCGGCAGCCGCTTCTGGGTCTGCTATTGCGACCTCGACCACTTCAAGCCCTTCAACGATGTGTACGGCTACCGCAAGGGCGACGACGTGATCCAGCTGACGGGAGAAATTCTCAGCAGCCATTGCGACCCGAACCGCGACTTCATCGGCCACATCGGCGGCGACGATTTCATGATTCTGTTCCAGAGCGAAGACTGGGAAACGCGCTGCCAGGCCATGCTGGACGACTTCGCGGCCGCCATCCCCGCCTACTACAGCACAAGCGACTGCGAACGGGGCGGCTACATCAGCGAAGACCGGCAAGGCAAAAAAGTGTTTTATTCCTTGATCAGCCTGTCGCTGGGCGCGATCAAGGTCGAGGCGCACCAGTATTACACGCACCATCAGATCGCCACCCAGGCGGCGGAAGCGAAGAAACAGGCGAAGAAAATCCACGGCAACAGCCTGTTCCTGGACCGGCGGCAAGGCGCGGCCGTGGCCCGCATGGACGCCTAGCCAAGGTGCAACGGCGCATCAAATACGCACGAGGTCGGCAAACGCATTGCTGCTGCGCGCATCGGGCACGAATGCCAGGCTGATGCGCGCGCCATCGCGGCGTGCCTGCACGCGGTAGCTGCCCACGGGCACGTCCACGAACAGGCCGCCGTATGCCGTGTCCGGTTCCAGGCCGCCGCCCGTGACGTCTTCCCCGGCGCCGATGAAGACGCGGCCCGAGACGATGGCCAGGTGCACGCTCGCATGCGGCTCGGCAAGTTCCCTGTGCAAAACCACGTCATACGCGCCGTCGCCGCCCACGTTGAAAAACGCCGCCTGCCCCGCATTCACGGCCGCCAGTTCCGCGCTGGGGAGGCTCCACCAGTCGCAGTCATCGTCGAGCTTGTGGCGCAGGACGGCCGGGTCGAACACGCACAAGGTCGCCGTGCCGGTCAGAATGCGGACGGAGGTGCCTGCCGTCATGCGGCCAGCGGCGCCGGCCCCAGCAGGGGCTGGCTCTCCACGTACTGCGCGCTCGCTTGCGCCTGCCACGGAAAATGGCCATCACGCGACGGCCAGACGATCTGGTACAAGGTAAAATCATCGCCCTGGTAATACCAGCGCGCATAGCCGACGTAGTTGCGGTATTGCTCGACGGGCACGCGCACGAAGGCGCAGGGATGGCCTTCGAGCAAGGCGTCCGTGGTGGCCGTGAAATCCGTGATGACGCCGCTGCGCACGGCATCGAGCGCCACGTCGAGTATCTGGTGAGCCATGGCGCGCGGCAAGCCCATGATCAGCAATTCAGGCTGGCCGAAGCTGTGGCCGGCGCCTATGGTAAATGCATAGCCGGGCCCCTCTTCATCGGCGCCGATATGGACGCCATGCCAGCCATGCGTGGCGATGTCGTCGATAACTTTTTGCTCGGATGCATCCTCACCTGCCTGCCTTACCATGCTCCACCTTTCACTGTGCTGAAAACCGCCCCGCCTTAGCGGCATGCTCTTGGGCAATTATCGCATGCAGCGCGCATCACTGCGCGCACGGCGCCGGCGCGTCATTCGACCGGCGGCAACGGCGGCGAGCGCACCTGATGCCATTGCCGCACGCGCTGCTGCGCCTCCTGGATCTGTGCCGGCGCCAGCCTGGTGGCAGCCGCGTCCCTGGCCCTGACCGCCCCGCTATCGCCCCCCTCGGCCGCCAGCGCCAGCCACATATAGCCGCAGACGCGATCCTTCTCCACGCCGCGCCCGCTGTTATACATGCCGCCCAGGTTGTACTGGGCCAGCGCATGGCCCTGGCCCGCCGCGCGCGCATACCAATGCACGGCCAGGCCATCGTCTTGCGGCACGCCATGACCATTCGCATACATGACGCCCAGGTTATTTTGCGCGCTGGCATCGCCCTGCTCGGCAGCCGTGCGGTACCAGCGCACGGCGCACACCTCGTCGCGCTCCACGCCCTGGCCGTTGGCATACATCACGCCCAGGTTGAATTGCGCATTCGACGCGCCTTGGGCCGCCGCCTTCGCATACCAGTCCAGCGCCTGGCGCAAATCGCGGGCAACGCCGCGCCCGCCGGCAAACATGCCGCCCAGATTGTATTGCGCCATGCAATGGCCTTGCAGGGCGGCACGCCGGTACCAGACGACGGCGCGCGCCTCGTCCTTGTCCACGCCCTGGCCACGCGCCAGCATCAGGCCCAGGTTGAACTGGGCGTCGGCGTCATCCTGCTCGGCCGCCCGCTGCAGCCAGGCGTAGGCGCGCAGCTGGTCGGGCGCCACGCCCAGCCCTTCCGCATATGCCACGCCGAGTTGCCACTGCGCCACGGCCAGGCCCTGGGCGGCGGCCTGGCGGAACCAGGCCAGCGCCTGGGCATCGCTTTGCGCCACGCCTTGCCCGCGTTTGTAGACGAGCCCCAGGTTCAGCTGCGCCTGGGCATCGCCCTGCAAGGCCGCCTTGCGGAACCAGGCCAGGGCCAGCGCATCGTTTTTTTTCGCTCCCAGGCCTTGCGCATACGCTTCGCCCAGCAAGGATTGCGCACTGGCCACGCCCTGCTCGGAAGCGCGGTAGAACCACGCCAGGGCCAGCTCGTCGCTCTGCAGCACGCCGCGCCCCTTGCGGTACATCTGCCCCAGGTTTTGCTGGGCCGAGGCATCGCCCTGGGCAGCCGCGCGGCGAAACCACAGCACGGCGTCTGCATCGCTCTGCGCCACGCCGCGCCCGTGGTAATACAGGGCACCCAGATGGTTCTGCGCGAAAGCCAGCCCTTGCAGCGCGGCCAGGCGCAGCCAGACATAGGCGCGCGCATCGTCCTGCGCCACGCCTTCGCCCTTCTTGTACATCAATCCCAGATTGAACTGGGCGTACGCATTGCCCTGCTCGGCAGCCGTGCGGAACCAGATATATGCTTCGTGGCTATCTCTGGCAGTATGGTGCTTGTCCATGTGCGCCCCCATCCACATTGCGCTTGCCGGCAGCACGCGCAAAACGGCGGCCCAGGGCGGCGAAATCGTGTGTTGCTTAAATTTTAAATTCGATGCGGGGGAAGGACTTGAGCAGGCTCAAAGGAAATAACAAAATTATATCGTTTTGATGAGCCTGCTTAGACAGGCTAAGGCGCTCAGCGGCGCGATGGATGCTTTTGCAGGAATTGCGGCACCTTGGCGGCGGCCAGCTTGTTCAGCGACACCAGCAGGTCGGCATCGACATCGGCGATACCGTAGCTGCTGCGCAAGTGGCGGCCGATATGGATCAGCACTTGCGCCGCCACTTCCGCATCGGACTCGGCCCTGTGGGCGGCGCTCTTGAAGGCGATACCCAGCTGGCTCGACAGCAAGCCCAGCTTGTAGCTGGCCATGCCGGGAAACACGCGGCGCGACAGTTTCAAGGAACACACGAGCGACTGGTGCGCGGGCGTCAGGTTCAGCCTGGCGCTTTCGGCGCGCAGGAATTTTTCATCGAAGCTGGCATTGTGCGCCGACAAGGCGTCGCTGCCAATAAAGTCCAGTAATTGCGGCACCACCTCGGCCACGGGCGGCGCCTGGTCCACCATGGCCTGCGTGATGCCCGTCAAGCCCGTAATGAACGCGGGAATGCGCGCATGGCAATTGATCAAGGTCACATAGCGGTCCGTGATCCGCCCGCCCTCGATGCGCAGCGCCGCCACTTCCGTGATGCGGTCGCCCATGTCGGGCGACAAGCCGGTCGTCTCGAAGTCGATCATGACGATCGGTTTGTCAAACACATGCATGGGGCGCTCTTTCGTGGGTGCAACAGTGGGTGTATCGATAAAATGCGCAGGGCAAGGCGCCGCGTCGCAGACAGTACACTAGTACGGCAAGACGCGGCAACGCCGCCATGCACATTTTATCAACCAAATTTACGCACGGCGTCCAGCGCGAGGCCCGCACCGATGCTGCCGAACAGATCGCCCTCGACCTTGCGCGCGGCCGGCACCAGGGCGGCGATCTTTTCGCGCAACAAGCGCACGCCGCTCGAGCCGCCCGTGAAGAACACGGTGTCGACGGCGTCCGGCGCCACGCCCGCGTCGCGCAGCAGCCGCAGCACGGTTTCTTCCACGGAGCCGCACAGGTGGCCGATGGCGTCGTCGAATTGCGCACGTTTGAGCAACAGGCTTTGCGCGGGCGACAAACGGTCCAGCTCCAGCTGCACTTCGGCCGCGTCGGACAGGGCGATCTTGCCCTCTTCCACTTTCATGGCCAGCCAGTGGCCGGCGCGCTCGTCGATCAGCGTTTGCAGCCGTTTCACTTTGTCTTGCTCGCGTGCATCGCGGCACACGTCGGCCAGCTGCACCCAGATCTTCTTCGTGTAGGCCAGGTTGATCGTGTGCCAGGTCGCCAGGTTGAAATAATAGCTGGACGGCACTTCGCTATTGTTGTGCAGGCGGCTGCCATAGCCGAGCAAGGGCATGACGGAGGACAGGCTCAGGTATTTATCGAAGTCCGTGCCGCCGATGTGCACGCCGCCGGTGGCGAGGATATCGTCGCGCCGTTCCATCTTTTTCGCCCGTTCCGGCGACAGGCGCACGAGCGAAAAGTCGGAAGTGCCGCCGCCGATGTCGGCGATCAGCACCAGCTCTTCCTTGTCGATTTGCGACTCGTAGTCGAAGGCGGCGGCAATCGGCTCGAACTGGAAGGCGACGTCCTTGAAACCGACGGAGCGGGCCACTTCGGCCAGGGTATCCTGCGCCAGCTGGTCGGCCTGCGCATTATCGTCGATAAAGAAGACGGGACGGCCGAACACGGCGGACGTGAATTCGCGGCCGGCGGACTGCTCGGCACGGCGTTTCACTTCGCCGATGAATTGCGCCAGCAACATGCGGAACGGCAAGGCGCGGCCACCCACTTCCGTCTGGCCATCGATGAGGCTCGTGCCCAGCAAGCTTTTCAGCGAGCGCATCAGACGCCCCTCGTAACCGGCCAGATAGCCGGCCAGCGCCGCGCGGCCAAAACTGACTTCCTCGTCTTCCGCATTGAAGAAGACAACGGACGGTAAGGTCGTCTTGCCATCTTCCAGGCCAAGCATGGTGCTCTGCCCGGGACGCGCCCAGCCTACCGTGGAATTTGACGTGCCGAAATCGACGCCGCAAGCATTGGCCATGTCGACCCTTCCCTGAATAAAGGGGCGTTATGTTATCAGAAGGCAGGCCATTGCACCAGAAAAACCCGTTCAGCCCGGTGAACATCCCAAGCTTGCTTTGCATTCGGTACGGGCCCCACGCAAAAGCTCCTGTTGGAAAATTGATGCCGGGACCCGACGGGACGCCTCCGCCCCTATGGCAGCGGCCCCTGCGACCATGACCATGGAAGGGCATGCATACCACTTGCCATTCAATCAAATTATTTGCAACATGGATAAGAAAACAGTCTTGCCACATGGAAATATTTTCGCTATGCTCATTTTTCCCGCCCAGGCCGCCACAAGCGGCCGGGCCTGCAGGAATACTTTGAGACAGGTTGCTTGCCAGACCAATATGCGAAAAAAGAATACTGTAGCCCGGACACCCGGCACCACTGCCCGCGCCATACCCGGTGCCGGACGGCGCGTGACCTCGTATGACGTGGCCCTGCTGGCCGGCGTGTCGCAATCGGCCGTGTCGCGCTGCTTCAAGCCGGGCGCCAGCGTCTCGCCCGCCACCCACGCCAAGGTCATGCAGGCGGCCATCAGCCTCGACTACATCCCCAACGCGGCCGCGCGCAGCCTGATCACGCGGCGCTCGAATCTGGTGGCCGTCATCATTTCCAACCTGGCCAATCTGTACTATCCGCAAGTGTTGTCCGACCTGAGCCAGCAAATCGCCCGCCAGGGCAAGCGTTTATTGCTGTTTACCCTGGAGCGCGAAGCAGACATCGGCAAGGTCTTGAGCGATGTGTGGCAATACCAGGTCGATGGCGCCGTCGTGGCCGCCTGCCTGTCGGACGAGCAGATGGCCGAATTCGGCCGGCGCGACGTGCCGCTGGTGCTGTTCAACCGCAGCCCGCGCGAACACGCCGTGCACGCGGTGCTGTGCGACCAGGGCGAAGCGGCGCGCCTGCTCGTCTCGCGCCTGGCCGAGGCGGGCCACCGCCAGTTCGCCGTCATCGACGGCCCCGGCGACTCGGCCGTCGCGCAGGAGCGCAAGACCGGCGTGCTGGACCGGCTGTTCACACTGGGCTTGCCCGCGCCCATCGTCGTCAGCGGCAACTACGATTACGCCAGCGGCGGCCATGGCTTGCGCAAAGTCATCGACCGCCTGGGACGCGTGCCGGACGCCGTCATTTGCGGCAACGACATCATGGCCATCGGCTGCCTGGACACGGCACGCCACCAGATGGGCATCCAGGTGCCGCTGCAAATGTCCGTGGCCGGCTTCGACGCGCTGGAAGCATCGGGCTGGCTCAGCTACGACATCACCACCCTGCGCCAGCCCGTGCAAAAGATGGCCGCCGACGCCGTCGCCATGCTGGGCGAGCTGATGGAACGGCGCGGCGGCATCGCCGAGCGGCGCCGCTATTGTTCGTATCTGGTGGAAGGGAGTACGGCAAGGCTGACCGGCGCGCCTCCCCACTTCGGCATGATGGCCGCCGCCTGAAAACAAAAAACCTCGCATCGCTGCGAGGTTTTTGAGTTCTGCGGCAATGAATATCAACCGAAGATCTTGCCCTTGAGCATATTCAAGCCCTGGCTGACCAGGTCATTGCCTTCAGGTACTTGACCGTTCGGCGTCAGCTTGTCGATCAGCTGGGGCAGCAAGGCGGCCAGGCCGCCCGAGGCCGCGTCCGGGGCGACGCCCGCTTTTGCAGCGATCTCGGTGATCGTGTCGGCGCCCAGCGCATCCTTGATCTGATCGCCGGAGACGGGCGCATTGGCGCCGGTGCCGATCCAGCTGGCCACTTGGTCGCCCAGGCCGCTTTCCTGGAATTTCTGCAGCAGGCCGGGCAAACCGCCATGCTGGTTGACCAGGTCCATCACGCTGGCCATCAGTCCCGACGAGGCTTCGCCGTCCGCACCCTTGTTGCCCAAAGCGCTCATCGCCTGTCCTGCAAGTTGATCTAGCAAACTCATCGTATTCTCCTGAACGCTGTCAATTGGTGCCGCATACAGCGGCATCCGGTAAGGCCGGCGCATAGTCGCCGACACACGCAACAATTATACTATACATAATTCAAATGCTATAATTACAATTTAACAGGCGGAACAAAACCAGGCTCGGCCGCAGCCTCACCCACCTCCATCATATTTAGTTCGGCACAACATGCAAGCGTAAATTGACGAGTTACAAAACCGTGTAGAATTAATTTTCCTACTTACTGAGGAGTATCAACACATGAACATCAATAAAGCGGTAGACAAAGCCTACGAAAAAAAGACGTTCAAGGAAATTGCCGATGCCCCCGTCGATGCGCTGCAAGGCGTGAGCGAGAAGGATGCGGAACTGCTCAAGCAGGCGTTCAATATCAAGACCGTGCGCGATCTGGCGAACTTGAAATACTCGAAGTGGGCGCGCGCCATCGTCACCCTGGCCGATACGGAAGAATAAACCGGGCCATGCCGCAGGCATTCCCGTCAGCACGGCCCGCCCCAGCCGGCGGGCTTTTTTACGCCATGGCGGCTGGCAAGCCGGTCGCCGCGCGGAGGCGCGCTTGCCCACGCCGCTGACCCTGCCCGGCATCTGCTGGCCCCTGCAAGCGAGCACGGGCCATCTCGCCGTCACCACGCAGCACATCACCGGGCACTTTCGCGCCGGCGCGGGCTGCGATGCCATCGTGCTGTGCGACCTGCTGTCGGCTGGAAAATTTCGCAATGGCGCGGCGCGCCACTGGTGCCGCACGCACCAGTGCTACTGGGGCGCCAAGGCCGACCTGGCCGACTGGCAGGCGACGCGGCAGATGCGCTGCCGCCAGCACGCCAGCCCCATGGGCTATGTGCTGTATCCGGAACTGTTCGACCCCGGCCGCTTTCACGCCACCACCTTGCGCCTGTCCCCCGATGGCTTGCTGCAACTGCGCGCCCTGGCCAATGATGGCGGCAGCCTGCTGGCGCGCGACGCGGCCGCGCTGGCCATCGATTGCCGCGCCCTGCCCGGCCTGTTCCCGCCCGACATCGTCCAGCTGAACCTCACGCCGCCCGCCGCGCAAGCCTACGCCGCCGCCTTGCAGGCAGGCACGCCGCTGGACTGCAGCGACTGCGCCCGCTGCGGCCATCCGCACCTGGACCTGGGCAGCTTCGCGCTGGCACCGCACCGCCGCCACAGCTGCGGCCATTGCGGCCATGACGCCTCGCACAGCGCCACGGCCATCGTCTCGACACCGCTGTGGCGCTTGCGCCAACACATCGCGCAATGCTCCTGAAGGTGCGCGCGCCCACAGTCAGCGCGGGCGCCTGCGCATAGACTGGTCACATCACTACCTCAAGGACCACCCCATGCCACACGCGCGACAGCAGCAAGACGATGACCAGCCAAGCGACGACGGCGACCTGTCCGACCTGCTCAGCGAATTGCGCATCCTCTTGCCGGGCGCGCAGATGCTGACGGCCTTCCTCATCATCCTGCCCTTCAACGGCGGCTTCGCGAAGATCGTGCAGACGGAAAAGGTCGTCTTCCTGCTGACGTTTTTCCTCTCCATGACCAGTCTGGTGCTGCTCAGCGCGCCAGCCATCCAGCACCGCGTGATGCGCCCCCTACAAGACCGCGAACGCTTCAAGCGCGTGGCCGACCGCATCATGATGTGCGGCGCCTTTTCGCTCGCGCTGGCGTTTATCCTGGGCACCAATCTGGTGATGTCGGAAGTCTTTGGCCACGTGCCCGGCATCGTCGCCAGCGTCCTGATGGGCACGCTGATCGTCTGCCTGTGGTGGCTGCTGCCCTTGCACTTGAAACGCAGCAAGAAAATATAGGCGTATAGGCGTGGCTGGCCGCCGCGGCTATTTTTGCAGAATGGTGATCTTGCCGTCCGCTTCCAGGAACGCGCATTTCATGTCCGGCAAGGGACAATCGGCCTCGCGCAGCGCTTGCTCGACATCGCCGCCCGCCACCCTGCATTTCTTGACGACATCATCGAAAATCACGCCATCGCGGCCCAGCAGCACGGGCGTGCCATCGACCAGCTCGGCGAGCTTGCGGCTGCGCGAGGTGATCCACGCAATCAGCATGTTGAGGCAGATCAGGGTCAAGGCCAGCACCAGGCCGGCGGGAACGGAATCGTCGCCACCGGACAAGGCATTCGATACGGCTTCGCTCAGTAACATGACCACCAGCAAGTCGAACGGCGTGAATTGCCCCACCGTCCGCTTGCCCGTCATGCGCACCATCAGCAGCAAGGCAAGGTAGACGATGACGGCGCGCACCACCAGTTCCCACACCGGCACCTCCAGATCGAACATGGCAATCCTCCCGACAGATGATTGCCTTATTTATACGTCTTTTTGCCCCGCCATGGCCACACCGCTGGCTTGTTCCAGCAAGGTTGCACGGAAGATCCCCACCAGCGGGCGCAAATTCACCTTGTGCCAGGCCAGCCACAATGGCGTGCGGTAGCTGAACCACGGCAGCTCGCGCACGACGACGCCGGCCGGCGCGTGTTGGCGCAGGCTGTGCTGGATCATGGCCATGCCCAGGCCCGCCGCCACCAGACCCAGCGCCGTCAGCGGCTCCGTTGCTTCCATGCGGATATCGGGCGTAAAGCCGGCGCGCGCGCAGGCGGCGATGAAGTTATCGTGTTTCAGCACGCTTTCTTTGTGCAGCACGGCAATCCACTCCTGGCCCGCCAGGTCCTCGGGCGTCAGATCCGCCTTGTGCGCCAGCGGATGCGTCTCCGGCAAGGCCAGCAGCATGGGGTCGCTCAGCACCTGCGCGCAATCGAGGTCCGGGTCGTTCGGCAGCGGCGGTTCGCACAGCAGCGCAATATCGAGGCTGCGCTGGCGCAAGCCCTCGATCTGCTCGGCCGAATGCAGGTTGTACAGGGCGACGTGCACTTGCGGCCGCGTGGCGCGCAAGGTGCGCAAGCCGTCCGGCAAGACGCCCGCATGCATGGCATTTTCGATGTAGCCGATGCACAAGCCCCCTTCATCACCGCGCCCCAGGCGCTTGGCCAGCGCTTCCAGCCGGTTCCCGTGGGTAATAAAAGCGCGCGCTTCGGCCAGGAAAGTGTGGCCGTCGCGCGTCAGGCGGATGCGCTGGGCGCTGCGCTCGAACAAGGTCAGGCCCAGCTTCTCTTCGAGCTGGGCGATTTGCCGGCTCAGCGGCGATTGGGAAATATGCAGGCGCTCGGCGGCCCGTCCCACATGTTCTTCCTCGGCGACGGCGATGAAGTATTGCAATTGGCGTATGTCCAACATGTCAGACCTTTCAGGACTCAAGTTGCGCCAATTATGTCTTGGACAGGCTTAACTTGTCCAGCTATTCTGTCTCCATTGACTCACTCATTGAAGGAAAAACACCATGACGATCAAACACTTACTGACAGGCAAACTCGGTTTCGGCACGGCGCCGCTGGGCAATATGTTCCGCAACATTCCCGAAGCAGAAGCGCTGGCCACCATCGATGCCGCCTGGGAATCGGGCATCCGCTATTTCGATACGGCCCCGTTCTACGGCGCCGGCCTGGCCGAGCTGCGCCTGGGCGCCGCCCTGAAGCAGCGCCGCCGCGACGATTACGTGCTCAGCACCAAGGTCGGCCGCCTCATCCTCGACGAACTGGAAGACCCGGCTGCCCGCGAACTGGGCGAAAAAGGCGGCTTGTTCGAATTCGGCCGCAAGAACAAAATTGTCGACGACTATTCGGCCGACGCCACCCTGCGCTCGATCGAAGACAGCCTGAAACGCCTGGACACGGACCGCCTCGACATCGTCTGGGTGCATGACATTGCGCAAGACTTCCATGGCGACAACTGGCTGGCGCAATTCGAGATTGCCCGCACGGGCGCCTTCCGCGTGCTGACCCGCTTGCGCGAAGAAGGCGTCATCAAGGCCTGGGGCGTGGGCGTGAACAAGGTGGAACCGCTGGAACTGACCCTCGATTTAAGCGAAGCGCAGCCCGATGCCTTCCTGCTGGCCGGGCGCTACACCCTGCTCGACCATGAACGGGCGCTGCAGAGGCTGATGCCGGCCGCGGCAAGCCAACACGTCGACATCGTCGTGGGCGGCCCCTACAGCTCGGGCATCCTGGCCGGCGGCGCGCACTTCGAATACCAGAAGGCCTCGCCCGAGATCATTGTCAAAGTGGAACGTATCAAGGCGATTGCCGCGCGCCATGGCGTCAGCGTGAAGGCCGCGGCCCTGCAGTTTTCCTTGGCCAATCCGGCCGTGGCCGCCGTGATCCCCGGCGCCAGCCGTCCCGAACGCCTGGCCGAAGATCAGCAAGCATTGCACAGCGTCATCCCCGCCGCGTTCTGGCACGACATGCGCGCCGAACAGCTGGTAGCCGCCAATGCTCCGCTGCCAACCGGCTCCAACTAATAGATACAAGGAACGCACCATGGCCCACACCACCACCTCCATCGACATCGCCGCCACACCGGAAAAGGTCTGGCAAATGATCGGCGGCTTCGACTCGCTGCCCGACTGGCTGCCCTACATTCCCAGCAGCACCTTGAGCGACGGGGGCCGCATCCGCCACTTGGCCAATCCGGCCGGCGACGTCATCGTCGAGCAACTGGAAGCGTACGACAACACGGCGCGCAGCTACAGCTATTCCATCCTGCAGGCGCCGTTTCCCGCCAGCGATTATCTGTCCACCCTGCAAGTCGAACCCCTGGCAGGCGGCGCTGGCGCGCGGGTCACCTGGTCGGGCCGCTTCACGCCCGTGGGCGTGAGCGAGCAGGAAGTAACCGACTTGTTCCACGGGATCTACGTGGCGGGACTGGAAGCGCTGCAGCAAACGTTGGCGAAGTAAGACCATTTCCGCCACAGCCAGGTTTTCTTCGCCTGCCCTGCGGCGGAATCGCGCGCATTCCGTGTTATCGTTAACAACAAGCGCCATCGCTGTTGTGTGCAGTGCAGCAGATTTTAGCCGTCGCCCAGCAGAGCTTGCCCGAATCTTTTACAATGTTGTCTTTGGGAAGTACTAATTCCCGAAAATACCAGCCAGCCGTCGACTCTGGTGGCGCATTGCCACTTCCGGCCGGGCCACCGCGCGCCTCTCCACCCTGTCATTCTTTACCCAAACAACAAGAACATGCACGCCTCCGTAGACCCATTGATTCCGCGCGTCACCGCGCCTTTTGGCGCTGGCTATGCCGACCTGGCCCTGGCCATCGGCGGCCTCGCCATCGGCACGGGCGAATTCGCCTCCATGAGCATCCTGCCCGTCGTGGCCGACGACCTGGGCACGACATTGCCCCAGATGAGCCACATGATCAGCGCCTACGCGCTGGGCGTGGTCATCGGCGCGCCCCTGATCACGATCTTCCTGGCGCGCATGCCGCGCCGGCTGATGCTGATCTGTTTGATGCTGATGTTCGCTGGCGGCAACCTGCTCAGCGCCATCGCGCCCAACTACGGCTTGCTGGTCGTCGCCCGCTTCGTCGCCGGCATCCCGCATGGCGCGTATTTCGGCGTGGCAGCGCTGGTGGCGGCCGCCCTGGCAGAACCGGACCGGCGCGGCCAGGCCGTCGCCCGCGTGCTGATGGGCCTCACGGTCGCAAATATCTTCGGCGTGCCGCTGGCCACCTACATCGGCCAGACCCTGGGCTGGCGCTCGGCCTTTTTGCTGGTCGCCGCGCTGGGTTTGCTGACCATGCTGATGGTGCGCATCTTCGTGCCGATGGTCGCTGCCGGCGATTCCAGCCCGCGCCGCGAACTGGGCGTGTTCCGCCGCCTTCAAGTGTGGCTGACCCTGTTGATGGTGGCGATCGGCTTCGGCGGCATGTTCGCCGTCTACACGTTTATTACGCCAACCTTGCTGGAAATCACGAAAGTGTCGCCCCTCGTCATCTCGATCCTGCTGGCCATCATCGGCGTGGGCATGACGGTGGGTAATCTGATCGGCGGCTGGCTGGCCGACCGCTCGCGCCTGTGGACGATCTTCGGCGTGCTGCTGTGGAACGTGGCCGCCCTGGCCGCCTTTACCTATACCAGCAGCAATGTTTGGTTGACGGCGATCAACCTGTTCGCCATCGGCGCCGGCATCGCCGTCGCCCCGGCCGTGCAGACGCGCTTGATGGACGTGGCCGGCGACGCGCAAACCGTGGCCGCCGCCCTCAACCATTCCGCCTTCAACATCGCCAACGCGCTGGGCGCCTGGGCCGGCGGCATCGCCATCGCCATGGGCATGGGCTTGCGCTCGACGGGCTGGGTGGGCGCCATGCTGGCCTGCGGCGGCATCGTCGTGCTCGGCATTTCCGTGCTGGTGGAAAACCGCAGCCGCAATCTGGGCGGTGCGCAGCCGGCTTGATGAGTGCACATAGCTATGATAATTTTATTTGTATCGTTATCATTTCCTATATCATGGATAAGGATCGGATCTCGCAACTCCTGCGCATCCGATTTCTTTACATGATGAAGCGTGCAAGCCATGAACAAAGCAATCATCGCCAGGTACAAATCTGAAAGCTGGCATCTGTGAATACAGCGACCATCTTCATTGACGAGGTCCTCGGGCGGGCGCAGCAAGGCATAACAGAACCATTTATTTGCCGAGGTGACGATGGAGCGATTTACTTTATCAAAGGCAAGGGAGCTGGTCGACGCAGCCAGATTTGCGAGTGGGTCTCGGCGCAGCTGGCGACGGCATTTGGCCTTCCGATCGCAGAATATGCATTGGCCAAAGTGGCTGAAGAACTCATTGAGGCAAATGCATTTCCCAATATCAGCCAACTCGGTAGCGGGATAGTATTTGCCTCGAGAGAACTTCCACATCCACAAGAGCTGACAGCGATCACACGAGACCTTGTGCCGGATCAACTGGCAAGCGATGTGTTGGTTTTTGATTGGTGGTTGCATAACGAAGATCGTCATTTGACCGCACGTGGCGGCAATCCTAACTTGCTTTGGGACATGCAGAACTCAGAATTGGTCGTGATCGACCATAACCAAGCCTTTGACCGGTACTTCGATCCAGTCAACTTCCTGAAAACGCATGTATTTGCGAGCAGGTGGAACGACATTTTCAGCGACCATTTTCAACGCGAACACTACATAAGCAAGTTAGAGGCAATTTTGTCAAGATTGTCGGGCATCCGTGCTAACATACCCGACTCTTGGTGGTATGTTGATGATGGCGTACCTGCAGATGTAACGTGGGATGAAATCGAGACCTGCCTGCAGCGTTGCCGCCAAGAAGATTTTTGGAATACCCCATGAAAAAGTTCGCCTGCCAATATGCTCTTTTGCGATTTCGCCCGTTTGTGGAAACCGGAGAGTTCGCCAACGTCGGTATCGCACTGATCGCCCCCGAAGCGCGCTTCTTTGGCTTCCGCATACTGAAGCGGTATGGCCGTATCACGCAATTCTTTCATCAGCTTGACCGTCAAATCTACCTGGATGGCCGCCAACTTTTTAAAGAAGAGATGGATCGCTTCGCTCTTGAGCTTCGTCGACTGGCATTGGATGGACGAAAAACGCAGCCCGACGTAGTGCTCGCAAGAAATCTGTTTGCTGAAGTAGTTCGCCCACGAGAAGCGATGCTGCAGTTTGCCGACCAGCGCGTCGTCCTGGCCGAGGATCCCAAGGCCAAACTTCTGCAGCTATTTGATCATTATGTCGAACGCAACTTTGTAACCAAAGAATATCAAGAGCGTTTATTGGAAAACAACGTTCGCAAACTCCTGTTCAACGCGCAAGTCGGCGCACGATATCAACGTGAAAAGGTTGGTACGGACGATTTCGCCGTAAACTTCCCCTTTGTCAACATGGTTGAAGGCAAAGCTGAGCGAGTGATCAAGCCCTTGTACCTTGCCCAAGGCGATAGCACCAAAATCCTCACGCATGGCGGTCAATGGGTTGATAAAGTACGGCGCTTACGCAAACGCAATGCACTACCACCAAAAGTGCTGTTCCCGGTTACGCAACCGGCAGCCAACACCAAGCCTTACTATGCATTCCAGGAGATTCGACAAGATTTGCTGACTGAAAATGTACAGGTCGTGGCCGCAGACGATGAACGTCAAATTCTCAAATTCGCTACTGACAGAAGCTGACTATAGCGCCTGATCATCATAGTAGTAGCGATCTTGAACGTGGCAGTACCGCTCAAAATGCCCATGCATGTCCAGGATCGCTACTCCGCAATGGTAAACGCCACCGCCGCCTCGCAGTGAATCGCCGTGGTATTAAATAGCGGCAAGTCGACATCGCCGGGCTGGATCAGCAGCGGAATCTCCGTGCAGCCCAAAATCACGCCCTGCGCGCCTTGCCGCCGCAGTTTCTCGATGATCTCCAGGAAAATGTTCCGGCTCGCATCGGTAAAGATATTCTGCACCAGTTCCGTGTAGATAATATCGTGCAGGATTTCCTGGTCGGCCGCATCGGGCGTCGCCGTCGCGATGCCCTGCTGCTCCAGCGCATCGTGATAAAAGCGGCCCGCCATCGTTTGCTTGACGCCCAGCAAGCCAACCTTGCGCACACCCGACTGCCGCACCCGCTTCGCCGTTTCCTCGACGATGCTGATAAAAGGCAAGCCGATGCGCGGCACGACGGCCGGGGCGAAACGGTGGGCGCCGTTTGCGCACAGCAGGAAGAAATCCGCGCCCATGCCTTGCAGGCGACGCCCTTCCGCGACGAGGAATTGCTCGATGGCGCGGGAATCGGGCTGCGCCGCGTGCGCGACGAAATCGGCCTGGTCGATGCTGACCAGCATGATGCGCGCGCTATGCGCGGGGCCGAGGCGCGCCACCAGCATTTCATTAAGCAAGCGATAATATTCCAGGGTGGAAGCCCAGCCGATGCCGCCGATGAGTCCTATCGTCTTGTTTTGCATGTACCTTATTCCCCGCAAAATGATTGTGAAAATTATACGGCGGCCATCGCCAGCCATGTTCTGCCCATCAGGCGTCCAGCCACAGGAACAAGACTTTATCCGGTGTGGCGGATCGATGCCAGTTCGCTTTCAACTCCATCAGGAATCCTGCCAGATCGACGGGATTGACCTCCAGCCCGGCCCATGGCGCGGTCTGCGCCCATGCCACCGCGATATCGGCCAGATCGTCGGCCGCCATCCGCTCGAACGCCTGCGCAATCGCAGCGCTGAACGTGTACAGCTCGCGGCCCGGAAAAGGCACATGCCGGATGGCAGGCACCTTCGAGAACGTCAGCAATTGCCCCAGCGACACAAAATCCAGTTCGCCGGGCAAGGTGATGCCGGTGACGGGAAAGAATCGAAAGCATCCTGCCAGCTGGCACATGCGCGCATCTCGGCTTCGGAACAGACAAAAATATCGATTTTTTTCATAGTACAGTCAGATGCCCCTTCTCAAGCACAGCCCACATCATGCCGGTCCGACGTCGCGCGGCTGTATTCGCCCTCGAACGCGGCCAGGCTCTCCGACTGCGCCCACAGGCTGGAGATATAGTGGAATTCATCCTCGAACGACTGCTCGAAATCGGGTACGTCCGTCGCATACTCGCAATTGCGGCTCAGCATGACCAGCCAGTCGGGATAGCGAAGCGCCGGGTACAGGCGGGTCAGGATGGCGTCGAGCGACGACACGCTTTCCCGGCCTGCCAGATAGGCGGCGCGCAATTCGACGATGAATTTTCCCGCCAGAAACTGGTCACTGAGACGCTGCACACCCCGGTAGCGCTCGATGATGGCCTCGGCCAGGGGCAGCACCTCATCGCGGCCGCGGGCGCTGGCCAGCAGCACGACCTCGAGGTCGTCGCCTTCCTCATCCAGGCGCAAACGCTCCACGGCCCAGTCGACACAGCGGTCCGCCGGGCCAAAACCCATGCGCAATTGAAAAAAGGCGATTTCCAATTCTGTCAGTTGTTCCATGTTTTTCCATTCAATACCGGTGATTGTCATGCCGACACCGGGTGGAGTTCGCTTGCATCCCGTATCGCGGTTTCACGCATTTGTTCCCCGCTTGCCGCTGCCGAGCAAGGCTGACAGCCAGCGCGGCCAACGCTCCCGCACGCCGCCGTTGTCTGCCGAATCGCGCCAGCAGTCGTCATAGGGCCACAGCTCATCATGGGCCTTCGTGCTGCTGACCAGGCATCGCTGCGTCAGCAGCTCAATTCTTTCCGCCAGGGTCAGCACCGGAAACCGGCCGTCATCTGCCGTATCGGTCCCTTTCGTGGCCAGATCATACTTGCCATCCACATTGTAAAGTCGCGTATCGCCGACGACATAGTCGCGGCGGAAAGACGTGCGCCATTGCGAATTGCTGCCCCATCCATGCGACAGGTCGTTGACAGGGCGTCCCTTGCGGCGGTCAGCCCAGTACAGCGTCGATGCGTCGGCGATGCCGGGCTTGAAAATTGTCTTGCCAGCGCAGACATCGACGCCGCCACGCGAAAACAGCATGTTGCCGAGCATCACGCACGGCCATCGCCACGCCAAGATCGCGGCGCGCGCATGCGCAGACCCAGCGGGCTGCAGCTCGACTATCTCGTGATAAAAAGGCGAAAATTGTGCCGGCCGCAGCACCGTCATGCCCAGCGTCTCGACGAAAGCCTCATACTCGGCGAGCGACAGCGGCGGTCCGGCCCAGCCTTCCCCATTGCCGCGCCCCTGCTGCAAGGGCAAGATCAGCAGCTGGCCTATGCGGCTGAACGCGTGCAATACCCACAATTCCTCTTTGCTTGCCGGCGGAACAGGATTTCCTTGCCTTTGCGCAAATGAACGCAGCCAGCCCAGTACCTGCGGATTGTCGCGCAACCAGGGAAGGAGCAGGTCGGCATACACGCCATCGCCTGCATAATCGAGCAAGGCATCGTGCAGCGCGCGGGCGCCATCCAGCAAGTCAGGCAGATGCCATTCTTCCTGGATCACGCTGCGCGATGATTGTTGACACAGCATATGTCCCTCACTGCGCCTGCAGCATCTTTTGCAGCACCGCATCAAGCTCATAAAAATCCACAGGCTTGGTCAGGTGCAGATCGAAGCCCGCGTCGGACGCCATCTGGCGATCCTTGTCCTGGCCCCAGCCCGTGACGGCCACGAGGATGGCGTTCTGACCGCAGGGCTCGCTGCGCAGCAGCCGCGCCACGTCGTAGCCATTCATGTGCGGCAAGCCGATGTCGAGCAGGATCACGCGCGGCATACAAGCTTGCGCGGCCGCCATGCCGGCCGCGCCATCGTAGGCCGTGCGCACTTCATAACCGAGGATGTCGAGCGCCAGCGCCAGGCTTTCGGCCGCGTCGGCGCTGTCGTCGATGACCAGCACCTTGCCTTCGCGCGTGCCGGCCAGCAAGCGGCGGTTGGGCTCGGGCGGCGCTTGCAGGGGCACGGCGGGCAGCGGCAGGCGCAGTTCAAACGTGCTGCCCTGCCCCACGCCGTCGCTGCGGGCGCTGATGCTGCCGCCATGCAATTCGACCAGGCCCCGCACGAGCGACAGGCCAATGCCCAGGCCGCCCTGCGCGCGCGACAGGGCCGGCTCCAGCTGCGAAAACATGTCGAAGACGGTGTCCAGGTGCTTGGGCGCAATGCCGATGCCCGAATCGCGCACGGTAATGTGCACGTCGTTTTCCGTGCAGGCCACTTCCAGCCAGATGACGCCGTTGGCGGGCGTGTACTTGACGGCATTGGTCAGCAGGTTGGCGATCATCTGCCCCACGCGCGTGGCGTCGGCGTCGAGCCAGATCGGCTGCGGCCATTGCTCCACGTGCACCTTGTGGCCCGATTGCGCCGCCAGCTCCGCCACGCTGTGCAGGGCCGCTTCCACCACGGGCGCCAGCTCCACGCTGGCGCGGCGCAATTCCAGGCGCCCCCGCGTGATGCGCGACACTTCCATCAGATCGTCGACCAGGTGCGTCATGTGCCCCACTTGCCGCCCCAGCACGTCGCGGGCCCAGCGCAGCTGCGGATCGTCCAGCTGCGCCAGGCGCAGCACTTCCAGCACGTTGCGGATCGGCGCCAGCGGATTGCGCAACTCGTGCGCCAGGGTCGCCAGGAACTCGTCCTTGCGCCGGTCGGCGGCCGCCAGTTGTTCGTTGAGCTCGCCTGCTTCCTTGCGCGCCAACTGCAGCTGCTGCTCGTATTTGCGGCGGTCGCTGGCGACAAAGACGGCGATCTCGTCATAACGCACGCCCTCGTGCACGCGCCGCACGGCGTTGAACAGCATGGGGATGGATTGCCCGTGGCGCTGGCGCATGTCGAGCAGGATTTCCGACACGCTGCCCTGCACCTGCATCAGCGGCAGCCAGTGCGTCTGATGGAACACGCGCCCGCCGATGGTCAGCAAGTCCTGCAGTTTCTTTTTCCCGAGCAATTCCCCGGCACCATAACCGAGCCAGCCGCAAAAGGTGGCGTTCGCCTGCACGATAGTGCCGTCGGCTGTGCACAGCAGCAAGCCGCAGGCCGCATGCTGGAACAAGGTACCGGTATCAGGCAAGGAAGGCATCGCGTCCCGCATTACAGGTGCAGGCCGTCGAGAAAGTGGCGGATGGCGCGGTAGCTGGCATCGGGCACGCTCATGTGCGGGCAATGGCCTATATTCTCGACCACGTGCAGGCTGCTGTGCGGCAGCGTTTCGCGCAAGTACACGCCCACGGGCGGCGGCGCGATGAAGTCGTCGCTGCATTGCACGATCAGGGCCGGCGTGCGGTTGTGCGGCAAGATGGCGCGGTGATCGGACAAAAACGTCGCTTGCGCGAAATGCCGGGCGATGGCGGGATCGGTGCGGCAAAAGCTGCTTGCCAGGTCTTTGCCCAGCGCCGGCTGGCCGGGCGCGCCCATGATGGCCGGCGCCATGCCGGCGGACCAGCCCAGGTAATTGCTGTCCATGGCATCGAGCAAGTCGTCGATATCGGCACGGCTGAAGCCGCCCCGGTAGCCGGCCGCCGCATCGTCGACATAGCACGGCGACGGCGCCAGCATGACTTGCGCGGCGAACAGGTCCGGCTCGGCGATACTGGCCAGCAAGGCGCTCATGGCGCTGACGGAATGGCCCACGCAAATGACGGGGCCGCCGCCGACGGCATGGATGATCTGGCGCAAATCGGCGCCATGTGCGTCGAGCCGCGCATAGCGATCGAAATCATAGGCGCCCAGGTCCGAAGCGCCGCTGCCGACCAGGTCGAACAGCACGGTGCGGTAACGGGGACGGAACAGCGGCTCCAGATAGCGCCACATGGTCTGGTCGCAGCCAAAACCGTGCATGAACACCATGGTGGCTGCCGCGCCCGCCTGCGATGCACCGCTGCGTTCGCTTACGCGGACATTGTTCCGATCTTCTATACGCATGCCGCTTCAGCCTTGGATATTTCCATGTGGAATGTAAATTAATTTATTGCTAGCATCTTAACATGCGCGATTTGACCTTGGGCAACACCATTGGCGCTGGACAAACGCCTGGCCACGGCGGATAATGAGAACGATTCCCATTATCAAACTACCAGGCGTATGCTTGGCGTTTTCCTGTGCGCCGCTCTGGCGCCTGCTGGCGGCAACAAGCCGGTTTCATGTTGAAGGTTTGTACCGCATGCGCGCTTTCTGGACTGTCATACACCGCTGGGCCGGCCTGACCATCGCCCTCTTCCTCATCATCGCGGGACTCACGGGCGCCGTCACGTCGTGGGACCATGAACTCGATGAATGGCTCAATGCCGACATCATGGACACCCCGGGCCGCGGCCCCCTGCAGGCGCCGTTCGCGCTGGCGCACAAGGTGGCGGCCGCCGACCCGCGCGTGGAAGTCAATTACATGACCCTGGGCCTGGAAGAAGGCCATGCGGCCGCCTTCATGGTGCGCCCGCTGACCGATCCGGCCACGGGTAAACCGTTCGTGCTCGGCTACAACACCGTTTACATCGACCCCGTCACGGCGCAGATCACGGGCACGCGCGATTCGGCGGCCATTTCCCTGTCGCGCCGCAGCCTGATGCCGTTCTTGCGCCATCTGCACTACAGCCTGCACGTGCCCGCGTTCTGGGGCACGGACCGCTGGGGCTACTGGCTGATGGGGAGCGTGGCCCTCATCTGGCTGCTCGACAGCATGGTGGCCTTGTATCTGACCACGCCGCGCCGTCTGCGCCAGCGCGCCCCGGACGAGGCGCCGCGCCACCGCGACGCCGCCAGCTGGTGGCAGCGGTGGAAACCGTCTTGGGTGGTGCGCTGGGCGGCCGGCGGCTACAAGCTCAATTTCGATCTGCACCGCGCGGGCGGCCTGTGGGTGTGGGCCGTCATCATCGTCGTCGCGTTCACGTCGTTCTCGCTGAACCTGTACCGCGAAGTGTTTTACCCCGTCATGTCGCTCGTCTCCACCACCACGCCGGGACCGTATGAAACGCAGACGCCGGCGCCGTACGGCAGTTACATCACGCCCGCCATCGGCTTCGAGCAGGCGGTGGACATTGCGAAAAAGCAAGCCGTGCAGCGCGGCATCGCGGCGCCCATCGGCGGCATTTATTATGGCGGCAATTATTCGTTCTACAACGTCTCGTTCTTCGACCCGGCCGATGAATTCGGCACGGCCGGCATGGGCTTGTCGAACCTGTACGTCGACGGCATGGACGGCAGCATCATCGGCCAGCACAAGCCATGGGAAGGCACGGCCGCCGACGTCTTCGTGCAACTGCAATTCCCCCTGCACTCGGGCCGCATCCTCGGCTTGCCGGGGCGTATTTTGATGTCCTGCATGGGCCTCATGGTCGCCATGCTGTCGGTGACGGGCATCGTCATCTGGGAAAGAAAGCGCCGCGCACGCCGGCTGCAGGCGAAAAGCCGCTGACATTCACCTCAAGTAGCCACTTCATAAGGGCGCAGGCGGACTGACTCGGCCTGCGCCGCACGCATTGCCGCCGGCATCATCACGCGCAACGCGCAACGCCCCTCGCACCTCCGCACTTTGCACCACAGTCGCCGGCACCTGCCGGCCGTCTGCGCTGCGCGCTTGCCATCCCAAACCTCAAATGCAATTTACTTGCATTAGCATGGCGTGCCGGCTATTATTGCAACTCGATTGCATCTATACCATCGCGCTGCGCCTGCATCCCGCGCCAGCACCCCATTCCGCATTTTTAGAGAGTCCCATGCGCCATCACGTATTCGCAGCCGCCATGCTGTCCACCGCCCCACTCGCTTATGCGGCGGACGACGTCACCCTGCAAACCATCAAGGTCCGGGCAGACAAGCCTTCAAACATCGACAGCGTCGTTCTGGTCGAGAATACGCAAGCCCGGAACAGGACGCTGGGCGGCATGCTCGAGCATGTCTCGGGCGTGCAAAGCAGCGCCTTCGGGCCGAATGCGGGCGCACCGGTGATCCGCAGCCTGAGCGGCAGCCGCGTGCAGATCCTCGAAGACGGCCAGTCCATCCTCGGCATGAATGCGCTCAGCGGCGACATCAACATCCCGTTCGATCCCCTGTTTGCGCGCAGCGTCACCGTCAACAAATCGTCCGATAGCGTGCGTTTCGGCGGCAATGCGATCGGCGGCAGCGTCGACGTCGATTCCGGCCTCATTTCCAGGAAGATGGAGGACCAGCCGAAGGATGTGGAACTGGTGCTGCGCAAGGGCTTCAATGATGCGAACGCGCAAGGCTTGCGCGCGAACTTCAACGACGGGCAGCGCTTTTCGACGAATCTGCAGCTGTCATTCCAGAACATCGGCCATTACGATATTCCCGGCAACAGCAAGGCCGGCTTGTGCAACAGCCAGCTGTTCCCTGTGAAAGGCGGCGTGAATACGTTTTTGGCCGACAGTTGCCAGAAAGAAGCGCGGATCCAGCAGGTCTACAACAAGGCGTCGCAGCCGTTTATCGACCAGTTCATGAAGGAAAATCCGGACTGGGCGGACGGCGATTTTTCCTTCTACACCAATAATCCGACCTCCGTCTGGCAGCGCAAGACCTACGTCAATCCGGCCAACCCCGCTTACGTGCCGGGCACGCCATCGATGACCCAGAACAAGATCAACAAGGACGTGACGCCCGATTACCACGGCACCCTGGGCAACAGCCACGCCAGCAATGCCCACTTTGGCGTCGGCAGCACCTACTTTTTCGATCGCGGCTACGTGGCCGTCAGCCTCGATGCGAAGGAAAGCGAATATGGCGTGCCGGGCTTTTCCATGGAAAACAAGTCGTTCGGGGCGAACTATGACGAGGGGCTGCCCGTCGGCGTGATCATCAAGCAGGATAAATATGCGCTGGAAGCGCATCTGCGCGACCCCGTCGCGTACATTGAAAGCGCGCAATTGCGCGTGTCCCGCCTGAACAATGCATCGGGAGAGCGCCTTGGTGCTGCCAAAGCCAACGACTACCGGTTCGACACGAATCAAGCCGAGCTCCTGCTGGCGCAGCGGCGCGCCGGTCCCTTGAGCGGCTTGCTTGGCCTCAGCTACAAGGCCAGGGATATCACCGGCAGCGGAACGCAACTGTACCTGCCCGACGCAAGCACGCTCAGCCGCGCCCTGTTCGTCAAGCAAAACCTGGAATTCGACTGGGCCACCTTCGATGCGGGCTTTCGCCATGAAAACGTGGAGCACGACATCCGCAAGAGCGGATTCAGGACGTCGAGGAATGCAAGCAACTCCAAACTCGACGACAAGTCGTTCAGCCTGAACAGCTACAGCCTGGGCGCTTCAACCAGGCTTGGCCAGCTGTTCGGCGCAAAGCTGCGCTACTCGGCGTCGGAAAGAGCGCCCGACGTCAATGAGTTGTATGCGAGCAACCGCCACTATTCGATCATGACCCAGGAAGAGGGAAATCAGGACTTGAAGACCGAGCGCGCGAGGAATACGGAACTGACCGGTTTGTTTGCCAATCGCGGCTTCCAGCTGTCCGCGACGGGCTACGTCATGAAATACGAGAACTATATCTACCTTGGCCATTCGGGCGCCCAGATGGCCAATCGCCTGCCATTAAAATACTGGAAGCAGACCGATACGACGGTCCGGGGATTCGAGATCGATGCCTCACAGACCGTTCAACTCGGCGCCTACGGCAAGCTGAACCTCTCCGCATTTGCTGACCTGGTCAAGAACAAGGCGGACAATCCCGACAAGCTGCGCGCGCACAATGACGGCGCCTACCTGCCCAACATGCCCACCAACCGCTACGGCGCCAATCTGCAGTGGGAAAACCAGGGCTGGAAGACGCGGTTGTCAGGCACCCGCTACGACAAGCAGAAGTACCTGGGCAAGAGCGTCAGCGAGGAAGTGCCGCTCGACGGCTACACCATGGTGAACTTCCAGGTAAGCCGCGCACTGCAGGTGCCGGATTCGCCGTTTGCCAGCGTCGAGGTGTTCATCAGCGGGAGCAACCTGCTCGATGTCGATGCCAGGCCGCACAACTCTCCACTGAAATACATCGCGCCCTTGCCGGGCCGTGGCTTCCAGCTTGGATTGAGCGCCAAACTTTAAGGCGCGGCGCCGTTGCGCTCCCGCTGTACCAGCGCCAGCAGGCTGTCGCCCCGGTTGCCGTCGCAGCAGACGGCAACGCCATCCGTGAAGTCGGGCGCCGTCAGGCGCGTCAGCACGCTGCCGGGCGGCATTTCCAGTGCCAGCCGGGCGCCCCGCTCCCACGCCAGGCGCACGGTACTGCTCCACTGCACGCGTTGCGCCATGTTGGCGCCCAGGCTGTCGCGGATGCGGGCCGGGTCGAACAGCGCACGCGCCGCACTGCTGCTCAGGTAGACGAGCGACGGCCGGCGCATGGCCACGCCGTCGAAAGCCGCGCGCAAGTCCAGCGCGGCGCCTTCCAGCAGCGGGCAGTGCGACGGCACGCTGACGGCCAGGCGCTTGGCCTTGCCGGCGCCGTGCGCCAGGGCCAGCGCCATCACGGCCTCCAAGGCAGGCTCGCTGCCGGCAATGGCGGTCTGGCGCGGCGCATTCAGGTTGGCGATATACACGGGCGTGGCGGCGCAGTGCACCCGGGCCAGCAAGGGTTCCAATTGCGCCAGATCCAGGCCGATGATGGCCGCCATGCCGTAACCGGTGGGATACGCCTGCTCCATCAACTGTCCGCGCCGCGCCACCAGGCGCACGGCATCGCCGTAATCGAGCGCGCCGGCGACGACGGCCGCCGCATACTCGCCGATGGAAAAGCCGGCCACCATGTCGGGCAGCGCGCCGCGCGCGGCCAGGGAGCGCGCCATGGCCACGCCCGCGATCAGCAAGCACAGTTGCACGGCCCGCGTCGACGCCAGCGCGCAAGCCGTGTCCAGCTTCAAGGGATCGTGGCCCAGCACTTCAGCCGCCTCGGCCAGGGTATCCGCCACCGCCGCGTCGCCGGGCAGCGCGTGCAGCATGCCCGGAGTCTGGGCGCCCTGGCCGGGAAAGGTAAACAGCACGCTCATGCAAGCTCCCATGGCGTGGCCGTCAGCACGGGACCGCGATCCGTCTTCAGCAAGACCCGGCCCCGCCCCGCCGCCCACTCGGCATACGCAAAGCCGCCATGGCCCGTGTCGATCTGCAGGTCCAGCCGGCACGCCGTGACCTTGGCGGCGATGGCGCGCAAGGCGTCGGCCTGCGCGGCGTCCGGCGGCGCGGCCATGCGCAGCACGAGATCGAGGTCGCTGTCGGCCCGCAGCACGGGCAAGCCGCTGGCCAGCGCGAAACCCACGCCGCCCGTTGGACCCCAGGCCCAGCCCGTGGCGTCGAGCAGGGGTGCGACCTGCCGCAGCGCGTCCAGCGCGGCAGAGAAAAAATCAGGCAGCGGCATCCTCGCCACCATCTCCGGCGTCACGCGGCGCACGACGGCGGCAGCGTCCACTTCGCACGCCTGCCGCTCGCTGCGCAGCAGGCCGCGCACGCCCACGGGAATGCGCCCGGGCGCGCAGCTGGCGCGCCGCACCACCAGCGGCGCGGCGGCCAGCCACGCGGCATCAAGCCAGGCAGGCAAGGATGCACCGTCCGGCATGCCGGACACCCACAGCAAATCATGCGCGCGCCAGCCGTCCATCAGGCCACCACCGCCTTGACGGCGAAGAACAGCAGCGAAGGCCCCAGCAGACAGCCCAGGCCCGTGTGGAAGGTGGCCACCAGCGCGCCATACGGCACCAGTTTGCGGTCGGTGGCGGCCAGGCCCGCCGACACGCCGCTGACGGTGCCGGCCAGGCCGCCGAAGACCATCGCCGAACGGGGCGTCTTCAGGCGCAAAAAGCGCGCCGCGACGGGCGTGCCCACCATCACGAGGATGGCCTTGATGAGGCCTGCCGCGATACTCAGCGCCATGACGTCCGAGCTGGCGCCGATGGCCGCGCCCGTGACAGGGCCGACGATGTAGGTGACGGCGCCGGCGCCGATGGTGGTCATGCTGACGGCGTCCGAATAGCCAAACGCGTAAGCGACGCCGGCGCCGACGAGAAACGGCAGCACCACGCCCAGCAGCAGCGCCACGAGGCCGATCAGGCCCGCCTTGCGCGCCTCGGTCGCCTGCACCTCGAAGGCGGTGGCGACGATGGCGAAGTCGCGCAGCATGGCGCCGCCCATCAGGCCGATGCCGCCGAACAGCGACAAATCGGCCAGGCCCTTGTGGCCTCCGCTATGCACGCCGCCCCTGTAAGCGAGCCCCAGGCCGATCACGATGGCGATGGCCGAGCCGTGCACGCGGCCGAAGGTCAGGTATTTCGACAGCGCCATCGAGACCAGCATGATCAGGCCGACAAAGGCGAATGCCGTCACCAGGCCATTGTGGATGGCGGCTTTTTCAAAGAGCTCAAGCATGACGGTGCTCCTTGACCAGCATCGACTCCGCTTCGGCGGCGGCCGGGTTTTCCATGCGCGCGGTTTCCATCCGGTTCATCAGCGAGATCACGGCGCCGCAAACGAGCACGGAACCGATGGCGGCCAGTACGGCCACCGGCCCGCCGCGCAGCGCCGCGACCACGTCCTGCTGCGCCGCCATGGCCACCACCACGGGAATATACATGGCGCCCCAGTATTCGACGCCCCGCTCCGTCATCTGCGGCAGCCAGGATCGGCGCTGCATGTAGAGCCGGGCGCAGATCAGCAGCAGCATGGCGATGCCCACCCCGCCCACGTTGGTCTTGACGCCCATCAGCTGCCCGAGCAGGTCGCCCAGGAAGATGCCGAGCAAATGGCACAGGGCCAGCAGTGCGGTTCCGTAAATGATCATGATTGTCTCCGTTATTGGAATAGGAATGACTTGGTGTCTTCTCTGTTATTTCACTTACCACTGCTGCCGTAGCACCTCCCTGACTTTTGCCGACGCCTGGCGGTGCAGCGCGCCCAGGCGGCTGGAAAGGTCCCTTTCCGGATCGGCGCGGATGTCAGCCAGCGCCGTCTGCAGGCAGGCGTCGACGGCAGCCGTGTCCTGCGCCGAAGGATGGTCGGGCTGCGCCACCTGCAAGGTTTGCCACAGCAGGCCCAGGGTCGCGTAATTCTTGACGTCATAAGCCATCGGTGGAATCGTCGCGGCCAGCGCTTCGAGCGCTTCCACCGTGCGCAAAGTGATGCGCGCCGCCGACGCCTTGCCCATCGCGTGCACCATCACTTGCGGATCGTCGAGCGCGATCAGGCGGTTGGCCTGGTAGCCGTGCGCCAGGAACGCGCCCGACATGGCCTTGCCGACGATCAGGCCGATGACGGGATGGCCGGCCAGGCGCGCCTCGGCGTAAGCCCCCGCCGAGCCGGCCAGCGCCTGGTGGATGCCGTAGGCTTCTTCGCGCCGGCCATACGCCTGGCTGGCCACGTCGATGACGGCAACAAACGGCCGCTTGACGGCCAGGTCGCGGTCTTCAACAATCACCTGCTGCACGGCGCGCGCGAGCTGCCACGCCTCGACCAGGCCGATTTCTCCCGTGCGGGCGCGCGTAAAACGGTTGTCCGGGTCCGGCAGCACGGCCAGATAGCGCGCCGGTGCGCCGGCCAGCGGCGCATCGACCACGCGCACGGAAGGCGGATAGCCGTCCAGCGGCGCGGCGTTGTGCGTCAGGGCCGCCAGCCAGACGGCGCCCCGGCTCGTGTCGGTGATGGCGTTCATGCTGCGGCTCCTTTGCTGTAGATCAAACGCACGGCTTCCGGCGTGGCTTGCACGGCCGCGTCGACATCGGCCAGACGCGCCAGGTAGCTTTCCGCCTGGTCGCTGCGGTGCCGGCCCGGCACGCCGCGTGCGAACAGCTCGGCCACCATGGCGCGCATCTGCGCCGTATCGTCTTCCACATAGGCGTCGGCCAGGCCGCTGTGAAAGCGCTGTTCGCCGCCCGTCAGGCTCCATATAAATGGCTTGTTGCGCGAGTCGAATTCGTCCACGCCCGCCTCCTGCTCGATCACGGCGGGGCCATTGAGACCCAGTCGCGCCTCGCGCGTCACTACTAAATAGCTGCACAAGCCCGCCGCGATCGACATGCCGCCGTAGCAGCCGACGGTACCGGCCGTGATGCCGATGACGGGCTGGTAGCGGCGCAGGTCGACGATGGCCGCATGGATGTCTGCAATCGCAGCGAGGCCCAGGTTGGCTTCCTGCAGGCGCACGCCGCCCGTCTCGAACAGGATCACGGCGCGCGTCGGCACGCCCTGGCGGTTGTCGCGCGCCGCCAGTTCCAGCGCCCCGGCGATCTTCGCGCCGCCCACTTCGCCCATGCTGCCGCCCTGGTAGGCGCCCTCGATGGCCAGCACCACGGCCGGCTGGCCGTCGAACAGGCCCTTGGCCACCACCACGCCGTCGTCCGCCTGGGCCGTGACGCCCTGCTGCGGCAGCCACGGCGACGCGATGCCGCAGAACGGGTCGAGCAGTTCGCGCATGCTGCCTGCATCCAGCAAGGCCTTGGCACGGCTGCGCGCGCCGCGTTCGATGAAGCTGTCGCGCTCAAGCAGTTGTTGTAATGTACTCATGCCGCCCTCCCCGCTTGCAATTCTTCGTAGGCTTGCTCGATGCGCATGCGCACCACGCCCGGCGTGGCGCCGCAATCGTTGATGACGATGGTCGCCGCCGGCAGCAGCTCGCCGCCGAAGACGCGCAGCAAGAGCGCATCCCAGACGGCGCCCTTGCCGTCGACGGAGGTGTTGACGACGATGCGGGTCACGCCATCGCCGGCGGGCTGCAACAGCACTTCCAGGTCGCCCGAACCGACGACGCCGGCCAGCGCGCGCCCCGATGCCGGCCGCCCGGCGGGGAATGTGTAGTCACGCGTTTCCATGCGCTTCTCCTTCTTGTAATCTGTCCAGGAACAGGGTCGCCGCCAGCAAGTCCGCCGCGCCGCCCGGCGACACGCCGCGCGCCAGCGCCGCCGCTTCCAGCGCCAGCAGCGCCTGCGTTCCGGCATTGGTAGCCGCGCCGCCGGCCGCCAGCACCCGCGCCGCGCCCGCCTGCAGGTCCAGCAAGGCCGCCTCGCCGCCGCGCGACAGCACGCAGGTGTCGTCCAGCTGGCTGATAATCGCCAGCAAGGCATTCAGGCGCGCCGTCGTCTCGTTGTCGCCGCGCGCCCGCGAGGCGTGCAGCTGCGCCAGTCCGGCACCCGTCACGAGGGGAAAGCCGGCGCGGGCCTGGCCCCGCGCCCCGTCCACCTGGTACTGGCGGCATGCCAGCTCGCCCTTGTTGCCGGTGACGGCAGGCGCGCCACGATCGTGCAAACGGGCCAGCGCGCCGGCCCGCGCCGCCACGGCGTGCGGCGTCAGCGATGCGCCGCGCGCGCCCTGCTGCGCCGCCGCCGTCGCCAAGAGGCCCAGCGCCCAGATGGCGCCCCGGTGCGTGTTCACGCCGCCCGTCGCTGCCAGCATCAACGCCTCGCCTTCGCGGCCGATGGCGCCGATGCGCTGGCGCAGGCCATCGTCATCGCCGCTTTCCCAAGCCGCTTGGGCCATGGCGGCAAACACGGGTTCCAGCACGCAGGCAGAGTGGCACATCAGGGCCCAGTTCAAGTCCGCGTGGGCGCCCCGGCTGCGCAAATCGACCAGGCCCGGTTTCGGCGTCAGGGTCACTTCATCGAGCAGCGCCTGCAGCACCTGCCGCCCCAGCGCGGCGGCGCGTTCCCGCACCGGCGTCATTGTCATCGTCGTCATCATCGTGCTCATTACCAGCTCCTGAATTTGGCGGGGGGTTGATACAGGCCGTCCGACCACTCGACCAGGTCGGCGATGCTTTTCGCCGCCAGCAGCGAGCGGTTCGCCGCGCCGCGCTGCACGCCGATATCCTCGGGCAGCGCGATCAGGCCGTCGGCGCGCAATTTGGCCGTCGTCTTCGGGTCGTGGCGCAGGCCGATGGGCGTCACGCCGGCGACCGCCGCCAGCATGGCCTTGCGCTCGTCTAGCGAACGGGCCTTGTACAGGTAGGCGATGCCCTCTTCCGTCAGCACATGGGTGACGTCGTCGCCATAGATCATCACGGGCGCCAGCGGCATGCCACTGGCTTGGCCCACGGCCACGGCGTCGAGCGATTCGACGATGGTCGGCTGGCCGCCGTCCTGGAACGTCTCGACCATCTGCACCACCAGCTTCTTGCCGCGCGCCAGCGGGTCGTCCGTCTCGATCAGGTCCAGCCAGGCCGGCGTCGGATGGCGCCGGCCGTGCGGGTCGTGGCCCATGTTGGGCGCACCGCCGAAGCCGGCCAGGCGGCCGTTCGTGACGGTCGAGGAATTGCCCAGGCCATCCATCTGCAAAGTCGCGCCGATGAACAGGTCGACCGCGTACTGGCCCGCCAGCTGGCACAGGGCGCGATTCGAGCGCATCGAGCCGTCGCGGCCCGTGAAAAACACGTCGGGCCGCGCGGCCGCATAGCCTTCCATGCCCAGTTCCGCGCCGAAGCAGTGCACGCTCTCGACCCAGCCCGTTTCGATGGCGGGGATCAGGGTAGGATGCGGGTTGAGCACCCAGTTGCGGCAAATCTTGCCCTTCAAGCCCAGCTGCTCGCCATACGTGGGCAAAATCAGCTCGATGGCGGCCGTATTGAAGCCGATGCCGTGATTGAGCGACTGCACCTGGTGTTTTTCATACACGCCGCGGATCGCCATCATGGCCATCAGCACGTGCACGGGCTTGATCACGCGCGGATCGCGGGTAAACAACGGTTCGATGAAGAACGGCTTGTCGGACTGCACGACGAAATCGATCCACGAGCCGGGCACGTCGACCCGGGGCAGGTCGCTGACGTCGTCCACGATCTGGTTCACCTGGGCGATGACGATGCCGTCGCGGAAGGCGGCCGATTCCACCAGCGTCGGCGTATCTTCCGTGCTGGGGCCCGTGTACAGATTGCCCTGCCGGTCGGCCATGTAGCCGGCCACCATGACGACGTTGGGCGTGAGGTCGACGAACAGGCGCGCATACAGCTCGATATACGTGTGGATGGCGCCCACTTCGAGCAAGCCATCCTGCAGGAACTGCGCGATGCGCAGGCTTTGCGTGCCGGCAAAGGAAAAATCGAGCTTGCGGGCGATACCGCGTTCGAACAGGTCCAGGTGCTCGGGCAGGCTGACGCTGGGCATGATCAAGTGCAGATGGTGGATCTTGTCGGGGTTGACCTGGGTCAACATGCGGGCGAGGAAGTCGGCCTGCTTCTGGTTATTGCCTTCGAGGACGACGCGGTCGCCCGGCGCAAGCAGCGCTTCGAGCACGGCGACCATGTCGCCCTGTTGCAGCACGGGGCCGTTCGCGTAGTGGCGCACGGCGTCGAGGCGGCGGCGTTTCTCGGTGCGCCGCGTGTCCCATTGTTTTTGCCGCTGCGCTGGCGCTGCTGTGGCGGTTGACATCATGCCTCCGGAATGAACTATCGAATCCAGACGATAGAACGAAAGCGCCAGCGCGACAATCAATCTGCTAGCATGTTCATTACTCTGAAGTTAATGAACTGCCGTTAAAAAGGGTAGCCATGGCCATCAACGAAGAAATTACCTTGAAAAAGCTGGAAGTTTTTCTCAGCTTCATGGAATTGAACAACCTGGCGCGGGTGGCCGATGCGCTGGGCCAGAGCACGGTCAGCGTGCACCGCGCCCTGCACTCGCTGGAAGACGGCTTGCGCTGCCCCCTGTTCAAGCGCGAGGGCCGCAGCCTGATCCCGCTGCATGCGGCCTATACCTTTGCCGAATCGGCGCGGCGCGCGCTGGCCGAATGCGAGGAAGGCGTGCGCAAGGTGCGCGAAATGTCGGGCATCAACCCCGTGCGCCTGAAGATCGGTTCGCTGTATTCATTGACCCTGCACTGCATCCCGCAGCTGGTGATCGCGCTGAAACTGCGCCGGCCGGGCCTGGACATCGACCTGACCCTGGGTTCGAACCGCGACCTGCTGCAAAGCCTGGCCGACGGCCGCCTCGACGCCATCATCATCGGCGTGCAGGAGGACGAACAGCATGCGGGCCTGGTGGCCGTGCCCCTGTTCCAGGACGACATCTTCCTGGCCGCGCCGCTGGCCTCGCCCTATGCCGGGGCCGCATCCGTGGACTTGCAGGCGTTGCGCGACGACAAATTCGTCACGCTCAGCGAAGGTTTCGTCACCTCGCAAAGCTTCAACCACGCGTTTGAGCTGGCGGGATTCGTGCCGGACACGGCGATGAGGGTGGGCGACATCTTCTCGCTGATCAACCTGGTCAGCGGCGGCATCGGCTACAGCCTGCTGCCCGGCCGCGTGCGCGCCTTCAGCTCGCGCATCGAACTGCTGCCCCTCGACGCGCGCTACGGCTCGCACCAGCAGATTACCCTGTTGATGCTGAGCAGCCGCGAGCGCGACCCGAATCTGCTGGCGCTGGCGGCGGAGTGCAGGTTGTATGGGCGCAGGGAGCCTGCTTTACCCAAAACTTTGACTTGATATCTAAACAATGGCAAATCAAACCAAGGCCCGAGTTTCCAACCCGGGCACCTCGGGCCCGGCGGGCCTGAAAAATGGCCAGGGCAAGGCGCGCGGGCGCAGACAGTACGAATGTACGGCAAGCCCAAACAACGCAGCCATGGGCAACTCTCAGGCCCGCGATCCAGGCCCGCACTTAAATAGCACTATCCCAAGGCGCCGACAACCGCACGGCACAGTTGATCAGCCCCACCATCGAATACGTCTGCGGGAAATTGCCCCACATCTCTCCCGTCACCGGGTGCGTGTCTTCCGACAGCAGGCCCAGGTGGTTGCGCGCCATCAACATGGTTTCGAAAATCTTGCGCGCCTCGTCTTTCCTGCCGATGCGCGCCAGGGCGTCGATGCGCCAGAAGGTGCAGATGTTGAAGGCGGTCTCGGGTTTACCGAAGTCGTCGGGGGCTTCGTAGCGGCGCATGTAGGGGCCGTCGCACAGCGATGCTTCGAGCGCGTCGACTGTAGCGATGAAACGCGGGTCCATGGGGTCGATGAAGTTGACTTCCGCCATCAGCAGGACGGAGGCGTCGAGGTCGCGCCCACCCAGGCTTTCGGCAAACGCCTGGCGTTCCTCGCTCCACGCTTCGCGCAGTAATCTCTCGCGGATTAGCACGGCGCGGCTGTTCCAGTGGTCGGCGCGGTCCGCCAAGCCCAGTTTATGGGCGACCTTGGCCAGGCGGTCGCAGGCGGCCCAGCTCATCAGCATGGACGAGGTGTGGACGCGGGCCCGCGTGCGCAGCTCCCACATGCCGGCGTCCGGTTCCGCATGCAATCGGAAGGCCTGGTCGCCCACGGCTTCCAGCGCGGCAAACTCGGCCTTGCCGGCGCGGTGGAACAATCGGTGGTCGAGGAAGGCCTGCGCCGCCCCTAATACAATGTTGCCGTAGACGTCGTGCTGGAAGTGTTCCTGCGCCTGGTTGCCCACGCGCACGGGGCCGTTGCCCCGGTAGCCGGGCAAGTGGTCGAGTATCGATTCGGGCAACTGCTCTTCCAGGCCGATGCCGTACAGGGGCTGGATGTGGCCACCTTTCGAGCGGGCGACGATATTCGTCAGCCAGCGCAGATACTCTTCCATCGTGCCCACCTCGGACAGGCTGTTCAATGCCCGCACGACGAAGAAGGCGTCGCGCAGCCAGCAGTAACGGTAATCCCAGTTGCGGCTGCTGCCCGGCGCTTCCGGGATGCTGGTGGTCATGGCGGCGATGATGGCGCCCGTGTCTTCATATAAAGACAGTTTCAAGGTGATGGCGGCGCGGATGACCACGTCCTGCCATTCCAGCGGCACGGCCAGGCGGCGCGTGTAGGTGCGCCAATAGTTGATCGTTTCCTTTTCGAAGATGCGCGCCGTCTCGTCGATGCCGCCAGCCAGGGTTTCATCAGGGCCCAGCAGGAAGTTGGCCGTGCCACCCAGCACGAAATACGTTTCGCTCAGCACATAATTGAGCGAAACATCGGTGTTCAGGCGCAAGGTCTGTTCCGGCCCCACATAGCGGATGTGGTGGCTGCCCTGCGTGATCTGCGGCGCCAGCCGGCCCCAGTCGTAGCGGGGACGCAGCCGTACGCGGATGCGCACGGCGTGGTCGAGCGGGCGCACGCGGCGGATCAGCATCAGCGGGCGGAACATGCGGTCGCGGCTGAGGAAACGGGGCGCGAAATCCGTGATTTCCACGCCGCGCCCCTGCGTGTCGTACAGGCGCGTGCGCAGCACGGCCGTGTTTGGCTCGTAGAATTGCTCGCTGCGCGCAAAGTCCTCGATGTCGATGGCCCACACGCTGCCGTTTTCCGTGTCGTCCAGCAAGCGGTTGAAGACGGGATCGCCGTCGAAACGGGGCAGGCAGGACCAGACGACCTGCCCCGCCTGGTCGATCAGGGCGTTGAAGGCGCAATTGCCTACCACGCCGCAATTCAGGGACGCTTGCGCGGACGGTTGGCTGGCGCGGGTGTCATGGGATGTCGTCATGGGCTACTCCTTCGATGTCGGGGATACGGCAGCGGCCAGCAGCGCCGTGCGCAAGGCGCCGGGGCTGGCCAGGCGCAAGGTGGCGGCGCTGGGGCCGCTGCCCACTTTGACGCCCTGCCCGCCTGCTTGTTGTACAAAGGCAAAGCCTGCCTCGTCGGTGGTGTCGTCGCCCGCGAACACGGGCCGGCGGCCGGCGAAGGGGCTTTCCTGCATGAAGGCGGCGATGGCGCCGCCCTTGTCGGTGGCGGCCGGCTTGGCTTCCAGGACCATTTTGCCATGCAACAGCAATACCCCCGGGCACGCTTGCACGGCGGCCGTCATTTCCTGCAAGCACAATTGCTCGAGGTGTGGTGCCAGGCGGTAATGCAGGGCCACGGCGCCCCGCTTCTGCTCCGCCAGCAAACCGGGGTGAATCGCCGCCAGCGCCTGCGCGCGCGCCAGCACGGGCGCCACGTCGGGCGTGGCCGCCACGTGCAGCGCGCCATCGGCACCGCGCCGCTCCACGCCGTGCACGCCGGCAACAGGCAAGACCAGGGGCGCCAGCATGGCGTCGATCTGCGCCACGGGACGGCCGGAAATGAGGGCCAGCGCGCCGCCATGGCGCTCGGCCAGCAGCGCCAGCGCTTCGATGACGCCGGGCGCCACGCGCACGCCATCGGGCGTGGGCGCCAAATCGACCAGGGTGCCGTCGAAGTCGAGGAAGACGGCTGTTCCGGGCGCACTCAGCAGCTGCAACAGGGCCGCGCTATCGTCAGGGAGATCGGCCATCACATCCCCTTGCGCCGCTTGATGCGGCTGTGGGCGTCGATCTTGGTCATGACCTTGTCGCGCTGGCGCAAGCGGGCAGCGTCCAGCAGCATGCGCCCGGCCCAGCGGTAGACGTTGAAATGTTTGACTCTTGCCCGCATGCTTTTCATGCGCTCGCGCTGTTCCACGGGCGGCATCACGAGGGCGCGGTAAAGCGCATCGGCGCCCTGCTCGATGTGGTACGGGTTGATGATCAGCGCTTCATGCAGTTCGCGCGCGGCGCCCGTGAATTGCGACAGCACCAGCACGCCCAGCTCATCGTCGCGCGCGGCGATGAATTCCTTGGCCACCAGATTCATGCCGTCATGCAAGCTTGTCACCATGCACACTTCCGAGGCGCGGAAATAGCGCTGCAAATCGTCCTGACCGTGGTGTTCCGCTTTCAGCAGGATGGGCACGTAATCTCCGCTGCCGAAGCGGCGGTTGATGCGCTCGACCATCTTGCGCACCCGCGCGTCAAAACTTTGATATTCGTCAAGCGACGCGCGGCTGGGGGCGGCGATCTGCACGAACGTGAAATTGCCCACCATGCCGGGCTGCTGTTCCAGCATGCGCTCGACGGCCTGGAAGCGCTCGACGATGCCTTTCGTATAGTCAAGGCGGTCCACGCCGATGCCCAGCAAGTGGTCAGGCGCCACGCCCAGTTCGGCACGGATTTGCGCGCGGCACGCGGCCACGTCGGGCTGCGCCGGATCATCCTCGGGCCAGGCGATCGAGATCGGGTAATCCTCGACCTGCGTCATCTCGCCGCCATACGAAATGGTCGACGCTTCCGGCTCGATGCGGGTTTCCAGGTAGCGGTCCACCGTTTCGAGGAAGTTCTTGCGGTGGAATGGCGTATGGAAGCCCAGGATCGTGCTGCCCAGCAAGCCGTCGAGGATTTCCTCGCGCCATGGGCAAATGCCGAACGATTCCGAGTTCGGCCACGGGATATGCCAGAAAGTAATAATCGTCGCCTTCGGCAAGGCTTCGCGCACCATGCGCGGCAGCAAGGCGAAGTGATAATCCTGCACCAGCACGACGGGGTTGTCCGTCTTCGCCTCGGCGATCACGGCGTCGGCGAAGCGGCGGTTGACTTTGACGTACTGCTCCCAGTCGGACGAGCGGAACACGGGGCGCACGTGGGCGATATGGCACAGCGGCCACATGCCCTCATTGGCGAAACCATAATAGTAGCCCTGCTCTTCCTCTTCCGTCAGCCACACGCGGCGCAAGGTATAGCTGGGGTTATCGGGCGGCACGGGCACGTGGTCGAGCTTGTCCACCGTCTCGCGGTCGGCGGAACCGGCGCCATGCGCGATCCACGTGCCGGAGCACGCCCGCATCACGGCTTCCACGGCCGTCACCAGGCCGCTGGCCGGGCGCTGCACGGCAATCCCGCTCTCTGTTTTGGTGTGGATATACGGTTCGCGGTTCGACACAACCAGCACCTGGTCGCCCTGCAAGTCCGCCTCCAGCAAGGCGCGCAGCTTGTCCGGCGTCCAGTCGGACGACCAGCCGTTATCGCCCTGGCGTTCCAGATGGTATTCCTGCAGCAATTCGCGCAAGTCGCCGATCAGCGGCTGCATTTCCGGCGGCGGCGCGGGCGCGGCGGCGGGCGCCGTGGCGGCGGCCACTGCACCATTGCTTTTCGGCAGCAACTCGCCCCGCAAGATATCCTTCACGGCCGACAGCCAGCCGCGCCAGCTCAGGTGGGCGACGAACACGGTCATCAGGGAAATGAGCACGGCCAGCACGGCCAGGAAGGCAAAGATGAAACGCTTGGTATCGGTATTGCGGCGCTCGACAAAGCTCATGTCCTGCACCAGCACCAGGCGGCCCAGTTGCGATGCGTCCTGCATGACGGGGGTTTCGCTCAGGTGGACTTGCCCTTGCGGCAATTGCGCCAGGGATTTGTACAGGCCGCCCGTCGATGGCGTGCTCCAGCAGCCAATGGAAGTTGGGTATTGCGCGGACTGGTACAGCAAGTGCCCCCCGTTGTCGCAAAAGCCGATGGCGATCAGGCGTTCATCGCGCGTGGCGCCCTGGAACAGTTCGCCGATGCGCGCGGCGTCTTGCGCAGGCAGGTATTCGGTGAGCGAGGGGCGGAGGGTTCCAGCGAGCAATTCAGCCCGGCTGTCGAGGTCGCGCACATACCAGCGCAGGGTAATATTGTCCAACAGGGGTACCACGATATAAGCAAACAGTCCCAGCACGAGGGCAAGCGGCAGAATGAAGCGCAAGGACATGCGGAGTGATCGTACTATCATCGGTTTCCTTTGCAAAAACAAAAAGCATGGCAAGTATGACTATGTTTCCAATGCGGCGACGCCCGCTTGTTTTCCGTACTGAAACGTCAACGTGGCATGGCGCAGCGCAGCAATTTCTTCCAGTATCCGCCTTGACCGAAGTCTTATCCGTACGGCAACGCACGCCCCCGCGACGTCATCTGCCCGTAAAATAGCCGCTTCCGACATCCATTTCACTTATCAATAAGGAGTTTTCGCCTATGGATCTCAGCACGTTTCACTCGCTGATGGGAGGCCCGCTGCGCTCGGCGCTGACCGTGCTCGTTTCCGCCCTGCTCGTCACCCTCGTCGCCATCGGCGTGCACCGGGCCGGCATCGGCTTGCTGAGAAGACTGGCCCATGGCCACGCGCTGGCCAGCAACGTGGCGCGCGTGGCCTTCCGCGCCAGCCAGCTGTGCCTGATCGTCTTCGGCCTGCGCATGGTGCTGGCCAGCGCGCCCGACGACACGCCGGGCCTCGTCGCCATGTCGCACCTGGCCAGCGTGGCGCTGATCATCGCGCTGACCTGGCTGGCCATGCAATGCATCGAGTCGCTCAGCATCACGATTTCCCAGATCAATCCCGTCGACGCGGCCGACAACCTGCGCGCGCGGCGCCGGATCACCCAGGCCCGCGTGCTCACGCGCAGCGCGCATGCCATCGTCGTCCTGCTGGGCGTGTCCTTCGTGCTGCTGACCTTGCCCGGCGCGCGGCAGATCGGCGCCAGCCTGCTGGCCTCGGCCGGCGTGGCTGGCCTGGTGGCAGGTATTGCCGCCCGGCCCGTGCTCGGCAATTTCATTGCAGGGCTGCAAATTGCGTTTTCGCAACCGATCCGCATCGACGATGTGCTGATCGTCAATGGCGAGTGGGGCACGGTGGAGGAAATCAAGGGCACGTACGTGGTCGTGCGCGTGTGGGACGAACGCCGGCTGATCGTGCCGCTGCAGTGGTTCATCGAAAATCCGTTCGAGAACTGGACGCATACCTCCTCCGACATCCTCGGCACGGTGTTCCTGTGGCTCGATTTCAGCATCCCGATCGAGCCCCTGCGGACGGAACTGACGCGCATCTGCGCATCCGCCAAGCAATGGGACGGCCGCGTCTGCACCGTGCAGGCGACGGATTCGAACGAGCGGGCCGTGCGCGTGCGTTTCCTGATCAGCGCGGTGGATTCAGGCACGGCGTTTGAATTGCGCTGCGTCGTGCGCGAGCAGATGCTGGCCTTTATCACGACCAATTATCCGCACAGCCTGCCCCGCTTGCGCTCCACGCTCGACCCGATCGAGCTGCACGCCATGCAGGCGCAGAACGATACGGTGCAGTTGCACAAGGCATAACAAAACCTGCGGCGCGCTGCCCGGGCCCATCCGCCGCTAGAATAGGAGCATGAGCACCACCGCCTGGTTCATCCTGATCGGTTGCCTGATGCTGGCGCGTGGCCTGGGCGCCGACGGCATCGCGCGCCTGCCATTGACCTCGGCCATGGCTTACCTGGGCGTGGGCCTGCTGCTGGGCCCCCTGTTCCTCGGCCTGTTCTCGTTCGACCTGGTGCAACAGGCGCCCCTGCTGGAAACCCTGACGGAAATCGCCGTCCTCATCTCCCTGTTTTCCGCCGGCGTCAAAATGCCCGTGCCCTTCAGCCTGGCACGCTGGCTGCCCTCGCTGCGCCTGGCGTGGCTGTCGATGACCATTTCCGTGGCCCTCGTGGCGGCCTTTGCCTGCCTGCTGCTGGATCTGCCGTTGGGCGCGGGCATCCTGCTGGGCGCCATCCTCGCACCCACCGACCCTGTGCTGGCCACCGACGTTCAGCTGCGCCATGCGGGCGACAGCGAGCAATTGCGCTTCATGCTGACCAGCGAAGCGGGCATGAACGATGGCAGCGGTTTTCCTTTCGTCATGCTGGGCCTGGGCTTGCTGGGCTTGCATGAACTGGGGCCGCATGGCGCCACCTGGCTGTGGCGCGATTTACTCTGGGCCAGCGCGGGCGCCATCGCCCTGGGCGCGGCCGGCGGCGCGCTGCTGGCCTGGCTGGGCTGGCAGCTGCGCGCCAAGGAGCCGAAGCATGAAGTGCTCGATGACCTGGCGGCCCTGGGTCTGATCGCCCTCGTCTATGGCGTGTCCACCTGGCTGCACGCGTGGGGCTTCCTGGCCGTCTTCTTTGCCGGCGTGGCCTTGCGCCAGACGGAACTGCGGCTGGCCGGCGCGCCGAAAGACCGGCAAGGCTTGCTGCAGGCGGAGGAAACCCATGCCGTGTCCGCCGCCAAACCGCACGACAGCGAAGTGACGCTGACCGTCAGCGGCGAAGCCCTCGTCTTCAAGGAACATCTGGAACGCCTGTCCGAACTGACCCTGGTGCTGCTGCTGGGCGGCGCCGTCACGGCCGCCGCCTGGAGCTGGCGGGCGTGGAGCGTGGCGCTGTTCCTGCTGCTGGTGGCGCGTCCGGCCAGCGTGATGCTCGGCTTGCTGGCTTCCGGCACCAGCGTGCGGCTGCGGGGGCTGGCCGCCTGGTTCGGCGTGCGCGGCATCGGCTCGCTGTACTACCTCAGCTATGCCATCGCGCATGGCTTGCCGCGCGGCCTGGCGCGCGAACTGGCCGACATCACCCTCGTCGTCGTCATCCTCTCCATCGTCGTGCACGGTCTGACGGTCAAGCCTTTGCTGGAACGCTACTGGCGCAAGTAACTGGCCAAACAAGCACCCGCCGCTCCCTTTGTCATTGCTGCAAAGCAATGATTTGTCAATTGCCCCTATGGCGGACGGAAATATTGTTAAGATAATTAAAAATGGCAAAAGAGAGAATCAATGAAACGACGAAGCATGCTGGGACTGGGCGTCTCACTGGCCCTGCTGCAAACGGGCTGCGCCACCGATCCGGCCAGGCTGGCGTGGGAAACGGAATTTGACGGCTTCATGCGCGATGGCCTGGCCCGCACGGAAACGCCGGGCATGAGCGTGGCCGTGGTGCGCGGCGAACAAACCGTCTTCGCGCGCGGCTATGGCTGGGCCGACATCCAGGCCGGCAAGAAGGCTGATGCGAACACGGTGTTCCATGTCGCCTCCGTCAGCAAACTCGTCACGGCCACGGCCGTCATGATGCTGCTGGAACAGGGCGCCTTCCAGCTCGACGACAAGGTGGCGGCCTACCTGGACTTTCCGCTCATGCATCCGAAGTTTCCCGACGTGCCCATCACCTTTCGTCATTTGCTCAGCCACACCTCGGGCATTTCCGACGCCGTGTACGACAAGACGACGGCGTTTGCCGTCCAGGGCGACCCGCGCCTGCCCCTGCGCGACTTCGTCAAGGGCTATCTGTCGCGCGGCGGCGCCTGGTATGACGCGGATGTGTCGTTTGCCGCCCGGCCCGGCACGGAATGGCGCTACAGCAATGTCGGCATCGCCCTGCTCGGCTATCTGGTCGGCCGTTTGAACGCCGATGGCCTCGACGCCTACACGCGCGAGCACCTGTTCGAACCGCTGGGCATGGACAGCACGGCCTGGAACCTGGCCGGCTTGCCGCGGCGCGCCGTCGTCGCCCAGCCGTACGCGCACAAGGAGCCGGGCCTGCAAGCGCTGCCGCCCGTCGGCTATCCGGACTGGCCGGCCGGCCTGCTGCGCAGCTCGGCGCAGGACTTTGCCCGTTTCCTGGCCATTTTCAGCAATGGCGGCCGGGTCGATGGCCACCGCTACCTGCAAGACGCGACGCTGCAACTGTTTTTCGCCCCGCAAGCGGCCCCCGTCGTGCCCGCCGATTCATCCGTGCAGCAAGCGCTGGTGTGGCTGCTGCGCGACGTCGACGGCCGGGCACTGGCCACGCACAGCGGCGGCGACCCGGGGGCCGCGTCCGTCGTCTGCGTCGACCGGGCCAGCAAGACGGCCGTGCTGGCCTTCGCGAACGTCAGCGCCGACAAGGAGTTTCGTTCATTCCAGAAAGAAGTCGTGCTGCGCCTGCTCGCGCACGGGGCCGGCGGCGCGCCAGCCAGGTAGGCATGGCGCTTGTGTGAACGGGCGCACGGTAGCGCCTGGGCAAGAACGTATGCTGTGCTGGTCGAACTTGACCATCAACGAGGAGACCAGCATGACGAACCGCATCGGCAACAAGGACGTGGCGCAGCAGCGCAGCAAGAGTGAAAAAGCCCGCATCAAGGCGCAGAACATCGCCGCCGAGGCGGTGAAGAAGGCCGAGGCCAGGGCCAGGTACCGCAACGCCGTCAAAGGCCAGCCGGGTCTGCCCGCTGCCGGCAGTTAGGCGCCGAACCAGCCGCGCAGTTTCTCGGCGGCACGTTCCTTGACCTCGGCCGTGATGTAGGTGGCGACGGTGGCGACGGCCGCCGCCAGCACGGCCAGGTCATCCGCATAGCCGACCACGGGCGTGATGTCGGGAATCGCATCGATGGGTGAAATGAAATAGCCGAGCGCGCCGTAAATGGCCGTCTTGGCCCACAGCGGGGTGTTCGGCTGCTGGGCCGCGTAGTACAGCCACAGGGCTTTTTCGATGACTTCGCGCCCCGCCGTCTTGGCGAACTTGACGACCTTGTCCCAGAAGCTGTCATCCGTGTATTTCTTTTCATACTGCTTGTCGGCCTGGGGGGCGTGGTCTTCTTCCAGATTCTTTTTTCTGCCAAACATCTGCTGCTCCTGTCTGCCGCGCACGGCGTTACGAATGCGCACCTTAGCATAATGGCGCGCCGGGTGGGCGGCCTGCAAGGTAAGCTATCGTCATGGAAATATCTGCCACCACCACGGCCCGCACCGCCGGCCTGCGTTACACGGGCGACCATCAGAACGGCATCGCCCGATCGGGCAAGCCCGGCAAGTTCCGCTACCGCGACGCGGACGGCCAGATCGTGCGCGATAGCGCCGCCTTGACGCGCATCAAGGCGCTGGCCATCCCGCCCGCCTGGACGGACGTGTGGATCTGCCCGCACGCCAACGGCCACCTGCAGGCGACGGGCCGCGACGCGCGGGGCCGCAAGCAGTACCGCTACCATGCGCGCTGGCGCCAGGTGCGCGACGAAGCGAAATATGAGCGCATGCTCAGCTTTGGCCGCGCCCTGCCCGCCATCCGCGCCGCCGTCGCGCGCGGCATGCAGCTGCCGGGCTTGCCACGCGAAAAAGTGCTGGCCACCATCGTGCACCTGCTGGAATTGACGATGATGCGCATCGGCAACGAAGAATATGCGCGCGCGAACAAATCGTTCGGCCTGACCACCCTGCGCACGCGCCACGTGCAGGTCGACGGCAGCGCCGTGGCCTTTCACTTCAAGGGCAAGAGCGGCGTGCGCCACGATATCCGCCTGAGCGACCGCAAGCTGGCCACGGTGCTGCGGCGCATGCGCGAGTTGCCGGGCCAGGAACTGTTTCAATACATCGATGACGCTGGCGCTCGCCACGGCGTCGATTCGGGCGACGTCAACGATTATCTGCGCGAGGTGACGGGCGAAGACTACACGGCCAAGGATTTCCGCACCTGGTCCGGCACCCTGCTGGCCGCGCTGGCCCTGCAGGCGTTCGAGCAGGTCGATTCCGATGCGCAAGCGAAGAAAAACATCGTGCAGGCAATCGAGTCCGTGGCGAAAAAACTGGGCAATACGCCGACGATCTGCCGCAAGTGCTATGTGCACCCGGCCGTGCTGGAATCGTATCTGGAGGGCAGTTTATTGGAAGGCATGCGCGCGCGGGCGCAGGAGCAATTACGGGAAGAACTGCCGGCGCTGGCGCCGGAGGAAGCGGCCGTGCTGGCCTTGCTGCAGCAGCGCCTGCAGAGTGCGGTCAAGCCTGGCGCGCGGGCTGGCGCTGGCACTGGGCCGACAGCGTGAGGGCATCGCTGCGGCACACGGGCAAGGCGCCATGCCCCGCTTCGCGCGCCACGGGGGCCGGCGCGGCATCGCCGTTCTGCGCCTCGCCCGCATTCATCAAAGTGGCCGCCAGGGTCGAAAAGGTGAACAGGCAGATCAGCAGGAATGGCTTGTTCACGTGAAGGGACTGGCCTGGCTTTTGCATCGCATACTCCGTCGGACTGGTTGGCTGTTGCAGCATGGACACGATCATCGCGTGTTTCCACAAGGCATACAATCAGACGGTTTCGACAAGATGGGTAGGACAGCGCTGACAGACTCAGCCATAAATGCCGATGTCGGCAGATTTGACACCTGCTCCGGCCCGTCCCAGCCAACCCCTTGTTTTTGCAGCATAATCCAGACAGGAACGTTTCCTGCTTGACCTCTCGCCTGGGCACGCTTGGCGCCAGTCAACGGGGGAACGATCATGAGCTTTATCAAACAAGTGCTGCTGGCGCTGCTGCTATGCGTAATGTCGGCCGCGCACGCCACCAGCATCGGCTACACGGCAACGTCGCTGGGCGGCACGCAGTGGCGCTACGACTACACGGTCAGCAATACCACCTTGGCCGTGCCCATCGAGGAATTCACCTTGTTCTTCAGCGTGGGCACCTACGCCAACCTGCAGAGCTTCTCCACGGCGCCGGGCTGGGACGTGCTGCTGGTGCAGCCCGATCCCGCCATTCCCGCCAGCGGCTACCTCGACGCGCTGGCGCTGGCCGGCGGCATCGCCCCCGGCGCCACGGCCACGGGCTTTTCCGTCACCTTCGATTACCTGGGCGCGGGCAGTCCCGGCACCCAGCCGTTTTCCATCCTCGACCCCGTCTCGTTCATCGAACTGGAGGCAGGCATCACGCAGCCGGCCGCCGTGCCCCTGCCCTCCACGCCATGGCTGCTGCTGGCCGGCGTGCTGGGCTTGGCGTGCCTGCGGCGCCGGCAGCTGGCGTGTGCCGCGCTGGCCACAGGCCTGGCGCTCGGCCTGTGCGCCTGCGGCGGCCCCAACGATCCCACGCAGTCGCCCGCGCCCAAGGTCATGCTGGCGGCAGCGGCAGCCACAGTCCAGGCCGCCGGCGACTTTGAAGTGACGATGCTCGATAAAGTGGCTGAACAGCGCGTCAGCCGCACGGTCTGGGACTACACTTACCGCGTGCACATCCGCAACAATGGCAGCGAGGCGGCCGGCAATGTGCAAGCCGTGCTGGCCAGCGCGCCAGAAGGCAGCACCATCATCGATGGCGACGTGCAGGCCGGCAGCATCGGCGCGGGCGCCACCGTCACGCCCGCTGACACCATCACCCTGCGCATCGAGCGCAGCATCGCCTTCCAGAGCGCCGGCCTGACCTGGACTTTCAGCACCAGCACCGGCATCGCCCTCGACCCCGTGCGGCCCGCGCAAGTGGTCGTGCTGCCGCTGTCCGGGCTGGGCTTTCCCGACGGTGCCGACAGCGTCAAGGCCAGCGGCGCCGTCACGGACGTGCTGCTGCAGGAAGGCAGCCTGCGCTTTTCCACGCCGGGCGACACGGGCGTCGACCAGCATGCGCAATTTTCCCTCAGCAAGGGCGGCAAGGTCACCATCCTGGATCTGCTGATCCAGACCGAACTGCCGACGGCCGTGGAAACCTATGTGGAGCCGAACGACGACGGCAGCGTGCCCGCCGCGGCGCCCGTGCTGGCCATCACTGGGCTGGGGCCGAACAACCGCCTGCAGCCGGGCGGCCTGGGATTGCGCCTCGTGGGCGCGCCGCCGCTGGCCCTGCAGGATGACAGCGACGGCCTGCTGTCCGGCCCGGATGGCATGGCCATCAGCCTCAAGAGCTACTGGACGTTCGATGCGGCCAGCGGCACCTTCAGCATCGGCGCCACGGCCATGCAGCAACTGCTGGCATCCTTGCCCAACGGCAGCTACGACCTGAACCTCAATTTCGTCTCGCAGGATGGCGAGTTCACGGCCAGCTATGCCTTGATCGTCATCAAGTCCGGCATCGTGCTGCAAGGACAGCTGCGCACGCCCGCAGGCGGCAATGCCACGGGACTGGCCGGCAAGAAAATGTTATTGGCCGGCTACAACAACCGCCAGCGCCAGGTGGCCGTGGTCGACGCCACGGGCGCCTTCCACTTCGATGGCGTGCTGCCCGACACCTACCAGCTGACCTTGAACGACCTCGTCCATCCGAACGTGGTCAGCGTCAGCGCCGTCGTCTTCAACAGCAGCAGCAACGTCAATGTCGACATCGTCTACCCGTATGCGGCGAGCCCGGCCTTGCGCGCCGAGGCGAAGACCTATACCGCCGGCAGCGTCACGCAGGATGGCGCCGCGCCGCCCGCGCGCGAGGTGCCCGCCAGCCATCGCGCCGCGGGCGACGTCACGCCGCAGGATGACGCGGACAGCAAGACCTTCACGGCCACGGCCGCCGCGCAAAACCAGACCATCAGCTCGCCCATCGCCTTCACGGTGCCCAAGGACACGAAAAACGTGGGCGTGAAAATCACCGTCAGCACGGCCGAGTATCCCGTCTACACGACGGCGCAAAGCCAGTACAACGATACATGGTCCTATTCCGTGACGGGGCTGCCCGGGGTCAACCTGGCCGCCGCAGGCGCCGTCAACCAGAGCCACTTTACGCAGGGCACCATCGTCAGGACCGAGTGCGTCGATGTCAGCAAGCAAACCAAGGATGGGGCGTTGAACCTGGGCGGCAATGTCAGCGCCACGAATATCGGCGACAGCGCTCTGGCCACCGTGACGACGGTGGAACTGAGCCTCGCGTGCAAGGGCTTGAAGGTGACGCTGGCAAAATTCCTTTCGCCCAACAAGGACGCCCACCCCGTGTTGCAGCCGATCAAGTTGACGGGCAATCTGGCGGGACCGTATGTGTCCGTGTCGCAAGGAAGTGCCACGGCCACGCACACCTTGCCGCTGGAATTGCACTACACGCCGGCGGCGGCGACGATTACGGAAGTCAATATCGGCATTGCGTCCGGCGGCGGCGATCCCGCCTTCAGCACGCAGAATTTATTGTCCCAGACCAATACCAAGACTGCCGGCACCGTGAAATTTCCCAGCCTGGTGCTGCCCGCCTTTGCCGGCGCCAAGCTCGACAAGAAGGCCGTCGTCACGGTGCGCCTGAAGGGCCGCATCGACAATACCGATGCCAGCTCCGACCCGGCCGAAGGGGGACAAGTGGCGTTCAAGGGCGACACGGCCTATATCCCCCTGTACCTGGCCAACGACGAGGCGGCGCTGGCGGCGCGGCGCTACGGCACGCGCGATCCTGGCGGCGATTCGTGGGCCACGCGCCTGGCCATCGCCTGGCTGGCGGGCAAGGCTTACCGTTTCGACGACATCAGCGGCCAGCACGTGACGCAGACTGCAACGGGCCGGTCCATCCTCGGCCACAGCGGCCACAGCGACGGCCAGCAGATCGACCTGCGCTACGCGGACGGCGCCGGCGGCTATACGGACGCGCTGGGCGGCCAGAACGACGGCGCCGCCATTCACCAGCTGATCAACGACGCAAAAGCGGAAGTGGTGGCCAACCCCGCGCAAAAGCCGAAACTGGCGGCGCTGCAGGCGTGGATCGCGGCGAACCGGGCCATGCTGGCCCAGGAAGCGGCGCCGGCCAGCACGCGCATCATCTACATCGGCCCCAGCTTCATCAAGCTGGCCCTCGTCGACGGGCGCTTTTCCGCCGCGCCGGCCGACAAGATCCCCGGCGCGGGCGCCTGGACCAAGCCGGCAAAAGTGCACATCGAGACGGGACACCTGAGCCACTGGCACATCAGCCTCACGGCCCATCCGTAGGCAAGGTCAGGCGGGCAGATCGGACAATTCCAGCTCCGAAAACCCCGCCCGCCGCCGCGCTTCCAGGTTGAACGGGCCGCGCAGGGTGGGCGCCTCGTAGCGCAGCGCCAGTTCCGCATACGTCGCGCGCAGCTCCAGGCCGCGCTGCGCGCACAGATAGCCGTACCAGCGGTTGCCGATCTCGACGTGCCCCACTTCGTCGCGCAAGATGATGTCGAGGATGGCTGCGGCGGCCATGTCGCCCGCCTGCGCCAGCTTGGCGCGCAGCGGCGGAATCGCATCGAGGCCCCGCGCTTCCAGGGTGCGCGGCACCAGCGCCATGCGCGCCAGCACGTCGCCGCGCGTCTTGTCGACCATTTCCCACAGGCTGTCGTGGCCGGGGAAGTCGCCATACGTGTGGCCCAAGACCTGCAGGTGCGCCTGCAGCATGGCAAAGTGCGTCGCTTCCTCCTTCGCCACGCGCAGCCAGTCCGTATAGTATTCAGCCGGCAGGTCCGGGAAGCGCCACAGGGCATCGAGCGCCAAATTCATCGCGTTGAATTCGATATGCGCGAGCGCGTGCACCAGCATGGCGCGCCCTTCCGGCGTGATCATCGAACGCCGCCCCACCAGGCGCGGCGGCACCAGTTCCGGACGCTCGGGCCGGCCCGGCACGGCGCCCGTGGGCGCCAAGTCCGCCTGCGCGTCGAGTGCCAGCGGCGCCTCGGCCATGGCCGCCACCATCGCCACCTTGGTTGCCGGGTCCGGTTCCAGCAGGCAGGCCAGCGCAGCGGTGCGTAACTCGCGCAATTGCGCCGGCGCGGTGGGGGTCGATGGGGATGGCTGCATGGGTGTTCTTTCTGGCGTGTGCTTCAACAAGGGGCGCAGTGTATCAAATTGCCTGCCCCAGCAGCCAATCGAACAAGGCCTGCACCCTCGCCGGCAGCGGCCGAGCGGCATGCACGAGGTAATACGCCTGCGGGCTGGGCAAGTTGAAAGGTCCGAACGGCAAGACAAGCTGCCCGCTGTCTATCCACGGCTGCACCAGCTGGCGCCGGCCCATGGCCACGCCCGCGTGGTGGATGGCCGCCTGCGCGCACAGGTCGGCGCGGTCGAAGCGCAGGCTGCGCGCCGGCAAGGTCACCTCCGGCGCCTGCCCGTCCAGCCACAACCGCCACTCGGCGTCGGGCGCGCAGGCGGGCCACGCCAGGGTGTCGTGCAGCAGCGTCGCGCTGGACAGCTGATGCGGCGCGTCAAACAAGCCGTGTTCGCGCGCATAGTGCGGGCTGCACACGGGCGCCAGCCATTCCTCCATCAGCTTGCGCGATGCCAGGCCGGGAAAGTGGCCGTCGCCATAGTGCAAGGCCAGGTCGACCTGGCCGGCGCGAAAGTCCACGCTTTCATTGCCCACGCGTAAGTCGACCGACACGTCCGGATACTGTGCAGCGAAGCCTGCCAGGCGCGGCACCAGCCAGCACTGGGCGATGGACGGGCGCGCATGCACGGTGATGCTGCCCGCCAGCGCATTGCCGCCGGCCAGCGCCGCCTGCAAGCCGTCCCAGCCGATTTGCAGGGCGGCAAAGATGCGCTCGCCGTCGGCCGTCAGTTTGACTTGCCGCGTCAGGCGCTGGAACAGCCGCAAGCCGAGGCTGCTTTCCAGCCGCGCGATGCGGTGGCTGACGGCACTGGGCGTGAGCGCCAGTTCCTGCGCGGCCAGCGCGAAGCTGGCATGGCGCGCCGCCACGAGAAACGTGTGCAGGTTAGCGAACTGGCTGGCCGTCAGCGTGGACATGCGCGCCATGCCGGGCGGCATCAGGCGGCTCCGGCCGCCAGCAAGGCGCGGCCGCGCGCCACGTAGGCAGCCATTTCCTGCTCGGGCACCATGCTGCCGCCCGTACCCCACACGAGGTGGGTGGCCGTTTCCAGCTGCGCCTGGTATTGCGGCGCGGCCAGCACGGCAGGGATGCCCGCGAAACCGGCCACGGCGGACGGTTCCAGGCGCAAGCCTTGCGTTTGTTCCAGCGTCGCCAGCAAGCGGTACAGTTCTTCATCGGTGACGGTGGCGTAGCCGTCGATCAGCCGCTGCATGGCGCGCCCGACGAAGCCGGACGGGCGTCCCACGGCCAGTCCATCGGCGGCCGTCAGGTTGTCGATGCCGATCTCCTGCACACTGATTCCCTCGTGCAAGCCCGTGTGCACGCCCAGCAGCATGCACGGCGAGTGGGTCGGCTCGACGAAGACGCAGTGAACAAAATCGCCAAAGGCCAGTTTCAAGCCGAAGGCCACGCCGCCGGGACCGCCGCCCACGCCGCACGGCAGGTAGACGAACAGGGGGTGCTCCTCGTCCACCGCGACGCCGGCCGCTTGGAACTGGGCTTGCAGGCGCTGACCCGCTACCGCATAGCCGAGAAACAGATCGTGCGAATTTTCATCGTCGACGAAGTGGCAGGTGGGGTCGCCCTCCGCCTGCTTGCGCCCCGCTTCCACGGCCACGCTGTAGTCGGTCGCGTACTCGACGACGGTGACGCCATGGCTGCGCAATTTATCCTTCTTCCATTGCCGCGCATCGGCCGACATGTGTACGGTGGCGCGAAAGCCCAGACGCGCGCTCATGATGCCGATCGACAAACCCAGGTTGCCCGTGGAGCCGACGGCGATCGCATACTGGCCAAAGAAGGCGCGCACGGCGTCGCTGGCCAGCACGCTGTAGTCATCTCCCTCCGTCAGCAAGCCCGCGTCCAGCGCCAGCATTTCCGCATGTTTCAGCACTTCATAGATGCCGCCGCGCGCCTTGATCGAGCCGGAAATGGGCAAATGGCTGTCCTGCTTGAGCCACAGCTGACCGCTCGTCATGTCTAAGGCCGCCTGCATGGCGGGCAGCGGCACGACGGGCGACTCGATGACGCCGCCGCTGGACTGCGTTTCCGGAAACGCCTTGGCCAGGTACGGCGCGAAGCGCGCCAGGCGCGCGCTGGCATCGGCCACGTCGTCCGCCGTCAAGCCCACATCCTTCAAACCCTCGGCCGCCGGGGCGATGCGGGGATTGAACCAGCTCAAGGGCTGCAAGGCCATCAGTTCTGTAATCAGGGGAAATTTTTCGCGCAGCGCGGCGATGGCGGGAGTGGGCAGCATGGCAACCTCGTGTAGGAACAAGCCATGATTAGAGCGCATCCGGGCGCCGCTGGCAAACGATGGTTGATCAGGCAATGCATGAGGGAATGTCATCTATCCCGCATTCATCCCCAGGCACTAACCTTGGCCCATAGCTAAATTTAATTCTTGAAGGCACTATCGATTAAAGAAAAATTTCCACAAAGTCACAAAAATAAGTTATCTTAAAGGCAAATAAAGGAGACATTTTTTCTCTTTTCTACCGAGGCAAAAATGCGCTCCAAGAATGACAAAGTTACTGCTACGAATATGGATATCCTCGACTGCGCAAGGCAGGACGATTTGACGGCCCAAAAGGTCGAGGTCGGCATTATTTTCCAGGAAATGCTCGATACCGCCACGGCCGCCGCCTACCTGGCCAAGAACAAGGTGCCGATCGCCACCGCGCTGCGCGTGCTGACGGGCTCACGGCGAAAAAAGAGCGGAGGCGGAAGTTGATGGCTCTGCGGCCGGTGAGCGGGGAATGGTCTGCCTGAACAGCTCAGGACTTCAAGGGAGGAGGCGCCACTTCATACCAAACCCGTATCCCTCGCTCAACCTTGGCTAACGCCGTCCAGCCTCGCGTTTCCGTGATGGTTTCGATGTTGACCGGACGAACGCCGGTTTTTAACAGCCATTCATTGGCCAATACCAGCGACCGGTCCATGCCATCGGAAAGCGGACTGCCCGCAGTGGTCGAACGAAAATCTTTAAATGCGATCATGGACACCTTTTATTCAGTCAGCTTCATTTGAGCAGATAAAGCCTTCAGCCTCCGCTATCGCACCCATGTGCGCCAAACGCCTGAAGCAGGCGCCAGAGAGCATAACAAATTACCGTCGAGAAACATGCGCACATTGTCACGACCACATGGCGCTCGCCGATGCGGCGTTGCCAGCGTGCGCCTTCCCCACGCATCGGCGGCAGGAAGACGCACGCTGATAGCAGGCTTAGAACTTCAGCTGCAGCCCCAGGTCAATCGACCGTCCCTCGGCCGGCAAGGCTTGCAGCGCCCCGCCGTTCGCTTTCAGTCCAGACAGATACACGCCGCCGAGCGGGTCCGCATACGCGCGGTTGAACAGGTTGCTCACGCCGGCGCTCAGGCTGGCCATCTTGTTCAATGCCACGCTGCTGCGCAGGTTGACGAGCGCATAGCCGCCCGTTTCCGGTTCGAAGCGGCGGGCATCGACCCTGTCCTTGCGGGCCACGATCTTCGTTTCGATGCGGTTGCTCCAGGCGCCCAGCTTGTGCTCGACGGCCAGCAAGGCGTTGAACGGCATCATGCGGTACAGGTCGCCGCCATCGCTGCGCTTGCCCCGCGTGTAAGCCGCATTGCCCGTCGCCATGAAGCGGCCCCAGCGGGCGCTGCTGGCCAGCGGCAGCTGCCAGGCCAGATTCGCGCCGTACAATTTGGCGTCGTGGTTGGCAAAGCGCAGCAAGTTGCCGTTCGCGCCCATTTTCATATACGGGTGGAAAGACGCCAGCACGTCGACGTCGATGTAATTGTCGACCTTGCTGTAATAGGGGTTGACGCGCAGGAACCAGCCCTCTTCGCCGCCCCCATGCCAGTCGGCCGTGAACGCGGCTGTGTACGCCGTCTCCGGTTTCAGGTCGATATCGCCCACATAGCCGTTGCCGTCGCCAAACCAGTTGGTCATGGTCATGGCCATCGAACCGCGGCCCCACGAGTAGCGCTCGTACAGGTTGGGCGAGCGCACCTTGCGCGCCAGCGCGAATGCATAGCTGCTGGCAAGGTCCGGCGTGAATGTCGCTTGCGCGGAGGCATCGATATTCGTGTCGCGCTGGCTGCGGCTGCGCGCATTGAAGGCCTTGGCGGCCATCACGTCGGGCATGTTCATCATGTTGGTGCCGTACGATTGCACGTCGCCCGCATCCATGCGCACGGATTCGCCGCGCACGCCCAGCACGCTCGTCCAGCGCGCAGCGTGGCGCGTTTCCAGCTCGCCGAACAGCACGGTGCGGTCGCGCTTGCCGTCATTGATGTTCAGGTAGGTGCGCGGCCCCATCATCATGGAACCGGGCACGGCCGGCCAGTAGTCGTCGAGGCGGAAGCCGTGCCACTCCTGGCCCAGGCGCAACTCGCCCGCCGCCATCGGCAGGCTGGCCATCAGCGCATAACCGGTGTTGCGGCCATGCGTAATCATCGGCATCGTGCCCTTGCGCTCGGGCGTGAAAAAGCCCATTTCGTGGTCCGTCTGCTGCCAGTAGGCGCGCGCGTCCAGCACGCCCCAGGCAAATGTGCCCTGGTAAGCGAGGTTGGCGAACTGGCCATGGTTGTCTGTCATGTCCATGTACTGGTTCGGGAAACCCTGGTACGGGATGTGCTGCACGCCGGCGCGCAAGGTCAGCTGCTGACCATCGCCCTTCGCCGCCAGCACGATGGCCTGGTTGATGCTTTCAAACATGCTGGCCAGCACGGTATTGCCGTGGCCGTCTTCATAGCTGTGGCCGCGCGTGTATGCGCCGCTGTAGCCGACGCTGAGCACGTCGCTGGCGGCCGTGGCGTGCACGCTGGTCGCCACGCTGTTGTTGACGCTGCGCCCCGACACGGCAAAGCTGCCTTGCGTGAGCAGGCCCGCGCCCGGCCGGGCGAAGACGGGCGCGTTCGATTGCACCTCGATGGTGCCGCCGATGCTGTCGCCGCCCGCGCTGACGGGTGTCACGCCCGCGATCAGGCGGATGCGCTGCACTTGTTGCGGATCAATGTACGACAACGGCGCATTCATATGATTGGCGCAGGCGGACGTCAGTTCCATGCCGTCGATGCGAATCTTGAGGCGGTCATCGGCAAAGCCATTAACCACTGGCAAGCCGGACACGCCGCCGCCGGCCGCCACGCTGTAGCCGGGCGTGCTGGAGAGCATGAGCGCCGAGTCGGCGGCAGGACGGTAGCCGTCGCCTATGGCCGTGACGATGACTTTCATTTCCGGCAAAACGGTGGTGCCTGCTTCATTGTGGGTTTGCGCCACGGCGGGCATGGCGATGGCGAGGGAAATCAAGAACGGTAAATGTTTCATGGTGCTGCTTTCAGATTCTGTATAGGTAAGATGAACAGGCGCAAGCGCACGGCACGCGCGGCGCAAGGCAGTTCAGGGAAAGGGACAGATCAGAAAGCGGCGGGAGGCCCACGGGGCTGGACGGGCGTCCAGGCGAACAATGGCGTGGCGGACTGGTAGAACAGCTCGGGCAGCAAGCCCGTGAGGAGCTCGCCGGAAGCGAGCACGAGGGTGGTGGGCGGTATCGACAAGGTGTCCGCATGCATGCTGCAGCAGGGGCAATCGCCCATGCGCATGCCCGATTTCTCAGGCGCGGAAGGCTCTTGCGCATCGTAGCGGGCGGGCACGGCTTGCATGCCGCCCGCCACCGAGCAGATTTCCAGGCTGGGCACGGCCAGGCCGCTGGCGACCGTCAGCGCGCGCGACACCGTAGGGGCGAGCGTGGCCAGGAAGATGGCGATACACGCGATCCACAGGACGATGCCGGCCTTGCCTTTGCTGATGAACATGGCAACATTGTATCAGGGCAAGGCCCCTGCGCACAGGGTGCAAGTCAAACCTTGCTTACAACGCCTAACAAAACCGTAGCGAGCGGAAGGGAGCTGTGGCTGAGAAGCGGAACTGTGCTTGAGCACAGTGAGCATCGCAGGCCGCAGATCACGACGCGCAGTAGGTTTTGATAGGCGTTCTTACAAATCCACCTTCATCGACAGCTTGATGGCGCGCGGGGCGCCCGACGCCAGCCGCGTGCCCGCGCCGGCCCAGTAGCGCTTGTCGGCCGCATTTTCCACGTTCAGCTGCCACACGACGGCCTTGTCCATCACGCGGCTCGCATAGCGGGCGCCCGCGCTGAACAGGCTCACGCCGCCGAGGAAGGCCTGGTTCAGGTCGTTGACGGGACGGGCGCTGTAGTAATACGCGCCGCCGTTGACGGACAAGCCGGGCACGGCGTCAAACGCGTAAGCGAGGAAGGCGCTGGCCGTGCGTTTCGACGCGTTTTCCGGCGCCTTGCCGTTGTAATCGGCGTTGATGTGCGCAAAGCTTGGGTCGAGGAACTGGGCCGACGTTTGCCACGACAGCTGACGCGTCAGCTTGCCTTGCGTCGAGATTTCCAGGCCGCGGTAGCGCTGTTCGCCATCCGACGTGAAGACGTTGCTGCTATTCGTGTAATAGCCGGGCCGCGTGATGTCGAACAGCGCGGCGGACAGCAAGGTGCCGCCCGGCGTCAGCCAGCGCGCACCGAGCTCTTTCTGCTTGCTGACGCCAGGCGCCATCTTGACGCCCTGATTGGCTGTGCCCGTCGGGCCCGTTTCACCCTCTTCCAGACCCCGCGCCGTAGACGCGTAAAACGACAGTTCGGGCGTGGCCTTGTAGATCAATGAGGCCATCGGCGTCGTCTTGCTGACGTCGTAGTGGCTGGCACCCTGGTCGCTCTGATAACTGCTGCGGCGCACGCCGATGACGCTTTGCCATTGCGGGCTGAAGACCATGCGGTCGAGCGCGTACAAGCCCGTGTCGCGCGTCTCGAGCGCAGCCGTCGTCGGCGCCGTCGGCTTGGGACCGAACACGACATTCGTCACGGGCACGGGCTTGTACAGGTTTTGCGACGCGATCGTGTAGTTGCTCTGGTAGATAGCATCTTGCGACTTGTCCGTGCGCGAGGCGCCCAGGGTCAGTTCATGGGCAATCAAACCCGTATTAAAGTTGCCGGCCAGTTCCGCGCGCAGCAAGTCCGACGCCGTCACGCTGTGCTGGATATTGCCCGTGATGCGGCCCGCGCCCGTGGCCAGCGCGGCCGCGTTATTCAGGCGGAAGATGGCCAGGCGGCGGTCGCGCGCCGTTTCCGAGTGGCCCGCCTCCACCGTCAAGGCCCAGCCATCCGTGATGGCGTAGTCGGCGCGCAATTGTGCGTTTTTCGTCTGCGCCTCGAAATTCGACCAGTCGGGGCCGATCAGCTGGCGCGGATCGACGGCGCGCGGCAGGCTGATCACGCCTTTCACGGCGGTGGGCAAGGCCACGCCCGCCTGCTCCGTCACCTTGCGGCGGTCGTATTCCAGGTCGGCCTTCAACAGCAGTTTATTAGTCACCCGCCAGTCCAGCGCGGTGGAGAGAAAGCTGCGGTTGCCATTGCCGACATGATCGAGGTAGGAACCCAGGGTGCCGCCGGCCGCATTGATGCGCACGCCGAATTCCTGCTGCGCGCCAAAACGGCGGCCCACGTCGACATTCGCCACGGCACTGCCCCGGTCATCGAGGCTCAAGCCCATGCTGGTGACGGGCTGGCCGCCGGCCCGCTTGGTGACGAAGTTGACGACGCCGGCCGGCGACGTAAAACCGTAGTACAGGGCCGAGGCGCCCTTCAGCACTTCCACGCGCTCCTTGTTTTCCATGGGCACTTGCGAGAAGTTCATGATGGGCATTGAGCCATTGAGGCGGTAATTCGTGCGGTTTTCCACGGCGATGCCGCGTATCACCAGCTGATCCCACGTTTCGCCGCCATTTTGCTGGCGCGTCACGCCCGCCGTATTGCGCACGGCGTCGTACAGGCCGGACACGGCTTGCTGCTCCAGCAATTCGCGCGTGATCACGTTGACGGTCGACGGCACGTCCATGATGTTGGCGCCGCGAAAGCTGCCCGCCTCCGTCGTGACGGGCACCAGGCCTTGCGCGCGGGTGCCCGTCACTTGCACGGCTTGCATGACTTTCTCATCGCCAGCCGTCAGATCGTCCTGGCCGCTGGCGGCATGGGCCGCATGGGAAGCGAAGGCCAGCGACAGGGCCGCGGCGACTGGAAGTAAGCGGGTGCGAGGAGAGACGACAGGCATGACATCGGGCTTTCAATGAGAAAATATGTACGGATGGAAACTTACGGTTAGCGCGCATGATACCGATAATGAGAATCATTATCAAGTAAGAGTGAGTTTGTATGAGTTTTACAGGAGAAACAAGGCCACCCTGGCGCCTGTTATCACTTGAACACGTTTGGATTTTGCAGACGAGGCCGCAAAGAGGCATACTGACAGTCACGGCGCGCAGGATGTGCCGCCCCAACAAGATCAAAAGGTAAGTTCGTGAACACAATCGACAACAAAAGCGTGCAGACGAAAACATTTCGCTGGAAACGCTGGCAGCGCTGGGCCGTCGGCACCGGCTGCGTCCTCGCCGCCTACAGCGCGGCCGGTTTCTGGCTGGTACCCTACGTCATCAAAAACCAGCTGCCCAAATTTGCAGAAAAAGAACTGGCGCGCCAGGCCAGCATCGCCGACGTGCGCTTCAACCCGTTCACCTTGCGCCTGGAAGCGGACCAGATCGCTTTCAAGGAAGCGGCCAGCGCTGGTGGCCAGAGCGGCGCGCCGCTGCTGTCCATCGGCGCGCTGGCCGTGCAACTCGAATGGAAATCCATCGTGCGCCGCGCCTGGAGCCTGGCGGAAATCCGCATCACGGCGCCGCAGGCGCAGTTGACCATCACGCCGGACGGCAAGTTCAACCTGGCCGAAGTGCTGGCCACCTGGCAACGCAATCATCCGGACAAGAGCGACGGCGGCATGCCGCGCCTCGTCATCGGCCACTTTGCGCTGGAGCAAGGCAAAGTGGACTGGCAAGACCAGAAGGCCGGTTATGCGGACAACTTCACGCCGATCAACTTTACACTCGACAATATCTCCACCTTGCCCGACGCCAACGGCAGCTACAGCCTCAGCGCCGACGCGGCGCGCGGCGGCAAGCTGCACTGGCGCGGCACGGCCTCGCTGAGCCCGATTCGCGGCGAAGGCGAGCTGATACTGAACGACGCTTCCCTGCCCGGCCTGGCCGCGTATTTGAAGGCGTACACGCGGGCGACGGTGAGCAGCGGCAAGCTGTCGGCGCGCCTGCCCTACGCCTTTTCCTATGCCGACGGCAAGCTGGAAGCGACCGTCAAGGGCGCGGGCCTGGCCTTGCGCGACCTGGCACTGGTGCAAGACGGCAAGGGCGCGCCATTTACATCGCTCAATACCTTGGGCATCGCCGGCGTCAACGTGGATCTGGCGCACCAGAGCGTCACGATCGACAAGGTCAATCTGTACGGCGGCAAGGTGGCCGTGCGGCGCGACAGCAAGGGCGAGATCGACGTGGCAAACCTGATGCTGCCGGGCAATCCCGCACCTGCAGCACCGGCCGCCGCGCCAGCCAAACCTGGCAAGTGGAAAGTGGACTTGCATCGACTGGCCCTGGCCAATGTGGACGTCTCCGCCATCGATGAAACCGTCTCGCCAGCCCTGCAATTGAGCGGCAGACAGTTGCAAGTGCAGCTGCAGCTGGGCTTGCAACAAGGGCCAGCGGGCATGGCCACCGTGATCGACGGCGCCAATTTCAGCCTGGCCGACCTGGCCGTGCAGCGCGGCGCGCAAACGCCGTTCAAGCTGGCCCAGCTGGGCTTTACGGAAGGCAAGATCGACCTGGCGGCGCATAGCGTGCACCTGGGCGCCGTGACGGCCAGCGGTGCGCAGATTGACCTGGCGCGCAACCGCCAGGGAGAGTTTGCGATTGCGCAAAAACTGCCCGTGTTTTCCTCCGGCAAGGCCGACGCAGGCAAGGAAAGCCCTTCCGCGCCGTGGTCCGCCACGGTAGACAAGGTGGAACTGAGCAAATTCGGTGCCCGTTTCGAAGACGCGGGCACAGGCATCAAGGGCACGCTGCAGGATGCCAGCCTGTCGCTGCACAAGGTCAGCAACGATATGAAGCAGGCGCTGCCGTTCGAGCTGGGCGTGGGCCTGCGCGAAGGCGGCTTGCTCACGGCCAACGGCAAGTTCGTGCCGGGCACGGGCGCCGTCGATGCGCAACTGAATTTGAAACAGCTGACCCTGGCGCCCGTGCAACCGCTGCTGGCGCAGCATGTAAAGCTGAAGCTGGCGGGCGGCACCCTCTCCGGCAGCGGCCGCCTGACGACGGGCGGCGGCGCGCCGAAAGCGCCGAAAGTACGCTATGAGGGCGGCGTGGATATCGCCGGCCTCGTGCTCAATGAAACGGATGGCAAGCGTTTTGCTTCATGGAAAAGCGTGCGCGCCGACAAGCTGACGGCCAGCGTGGGGCCCGATTTTGTCGACATCCCCGAACTGCGCGTGGTCGAACCGAATGCGCAGCTGATCATCGAAAACGACCGCAGCCTCAATGCGCAGCGCCTGCTGGTGAAGGCGCCGGAGCCGGCCGCTGCGCCGGCGCCGGCAACCGCCAGCGCGCCCGCCGACGCCGCCTTCCCCGTGCGCGTACGCCGCGTGCGCCTGCAGAATGCCAAGCTGGATTTTGCCGACCTGAGCTTGCGCCCGCAGTTTGCGGCGAAGATCTATGAATTGAACGGCGTCGTCACGGGCCTGTCGACGAAACGCGATGCGCGCAGCCAGATCGAACTGGACGGCCGCATCGACGAATTCGGCCTGGCGCGCGTGCGCGGACAATTAAATCCCTTCGCCCCGACCGACAACACGGACTTGAACGTGGTCTTCAAGAACGTCGACATGGTATCCGCCTCGCCGTACACGATGAAATTCGCCGGCTATAAAGTGGCGGAAGGCAAGATTTCGCTGGACTTGCAATACAAGGTGCGCAACCGCCAGCTCGACGGCACCAACCAGATCGTGCTCGACAAGCTGACCCTGGGCGAACGCATCGACAGTCCGGACGCCCTGAAGCTGCCGCTGGAATTGGCGCTGGCCATCCTCAAGGATAGCGACGGGCGCATCGACCTGGGCTTGCCCGTGTCGGGCGACATGAACGACCCGCAATTCAGCTATGGCGCGCTGATCTGGAAAGCCGTGGGCAATGTGCTGACCAAGATCGTCACGGCGCCGTTCCGCGCGCTGGGCAACTTGCTGGGCATCAGCGCCGACAAGCTGGAAGCCATCGACTTCGATGCGGGCAGCGCCGTGCTGCTGCCGCCCGAGCGGGAAAAACTCAAGCAGGTGGCGCAGATCCTCGCCAAGCGCGAACAGCTGAAGCTGGCCGTGCCGGGCCAGTACAGCGACACGGACGGAGCCGCCCTGCGCGCCCAGGCCGTGCGCCGCGCCGTCACCGCCAAGGCCGGCATCAAGCTGGAAGCGGGCGAAGAACCGGGGCCGTTGAACCTGGGCGAACGCAAGGTACGGGGCGCCCTGCGCGACCTGTATGGCGAACGTTTCGGCAAGGCCGAGCTGGACAGGCAGAAAAAGGCGGCGGAGTCTGCCGCACCTGCCCCAGCGGCGGCCTCCGCCAGCGCTTCCGCGCCGGCGGCGGCCAAGATCCCCGTCTTCCAACGCCTGGGCAAGCTGATCGAGGGCGAGCCGCAAGTGGCCGACACGGGCGCGTTCTACAACGGCTTGCGCGAACAGCTGGAAGCCAAGCAGCCCCTGCCTGCCGATGCCTTGAATAAACTGGGTGCCCAGCGCAGCGCGGCGATTGTGGCCGCCCTGCAGCAGGACGGCACGCCGGCGGCCAGGGTCAGCGCGGGCGCGCCGGAAAAAACGGAGGCCACGCCGGGCAAGCTGGTGGGCTTGAAGCTGGGATTGGCGGCACAATAAGATATGGAAACCATCTGACGCATGAAAAACCTCGACAAGGTAGCACCCTATACATCGTCTGTCGCGCAAGGCGACTGGGGCACAATGACAACGTTACTTGCTGAAACAGCAATATCGGCCAAAGACAGCATCTCCTTTGCTGACAAGACGCTGCTGGCTAATTACGTCTACAAAAAAAATGGCACCTACAAGCTGATATATACGACTGTCGCGATGGATGGCAGTATTGAAAACTACGCCGAGGATGACGGCATTTTGCCGACACTGTTCCTGAGTCCGGATCAGGAAAATTATGTCTCCGTCATCCCCTATCATCCTGATAAAGAACTGGAAATCAGCATTCCCGTCTTTCATCGTGACGGTGTGGAATTACCAAAGGGTAACCGTCCATTTACAGGAAACTTCATTGGAACGACGGACTCGTATTCGATATTTCACGATGTGCCTTTTGAAGATAACAAGCCGGACAAAATCCTGGCCATCGAGTTTATCAATGGAAAACTGAAGAAGAAACACAATGTCAAGATTCCATTACCCGCAAATAACCGCATCGCCATTTGCGACAAGACGATTCATTTGCTGGCCAATGACGGCAGCATTCTCCTGCACCGGGAGATCGATGAAAAAGGCAACGTCCTGCGCTCGCGGGAAATCGACGCGAACGATATCGATGTTTTACAGATACTGAGCTCATCGTTCGACAAGGATTCTTATCTGCTGGCGCAAGACAACGATAAAATCATTCTCGAAAAAATAGATGCGGCTGGGGCAAGCGAAATCATTGCATTGGTGGACTTTGCCGATCCACTGTTCAATACATGGCAACCAGTCGACATCGCTGACGACACTTTTGTCACGCGTTTCAATACCGAGTTTGGAAACGGCTGGCTGACCACGAAAAATGATGAGTTATTGGAAATATTCTATAGCAAAGGCGAGCAAGGCTACCGGAACTTGCTGACAAACGCGCTTTTGCCCATACCCCGTGACAAATTGATCATTTCCAGCATCAACAAGACCACGGAGCATGCTTATGCGGTCGTGTTCTACCCGATGGCCGACGATACAGCGGAGAATGCCGAACTCATCGTCTTGAATCGCCGCTTGCCATAGCGTCGCGTCGGGCACCTCAATGGCAGCGCATCGGCGGCATGGCCAGTCCATGCCGCCGATGCGCTTCACTTACTTATCCTCTTACTTCGCTTTCCCCGCCTCCTTCACCGCCTCGTCCGGCAAGGCAAACGCCACCAGGCTGTCGCCCATCTTCGTGCCCAGCGAACCGTGGCCGCCGGCCATCACCACCACGTACTGCTTGCCCGTCTTGTCGGAGACATAACTCATCGGCGTGGCCTGGCCGCCGGCCGGCAAGCGGGCTTTCCATACGGTTTTGCCGTTGCGCACGTCGTAGCCGCGGATGTAATAGTCGAGCGTGCTGCTGAGGAAAGCCACGCCGCCGCCCGTCGTGCTGATGCCGCCCAGGCTGGGCACGCCCAGCGGCAAGGCGATGGGCACGGGGGCGCTGTCGCGCGTGGTGCCGTTTTTGTGCATCCACACTTTTTTCATGGTGCGCAGGTCGACGGCGGCGATATAACCCCACGGCGGCGCCTGGCACGGGAAGCCCAGCGGCGACAGGAAGGGCTTGATTTCCACAGCAAACGGCACGCCCGTCTGCGGCTGCAAGCCCATTTCCGTGCCCGTGCCGCCCGGCGCATTGGCTTGTGCGCGCGGCACCAGGCGCTCCAAAAAGCCCATGTAGTCAGGGTTCACCAGCAGCAACTGGCGCACGGGATCGACGGCCGCCCCGCCCCACTCGAAGATGCCCAACGGGCCGGGCGAAATGATGGCACCCTTGATCTTGCCTTCGGCCACCGTCTGCGGCGTGAACGGCCCTTCGTAGCGGTGCTGGCGGAAGATGATGCGGCACGCCAGCTGGTCGAACGGTGTCGTGCCCCACATGTCCGTTTCGCTGATGTGCTTCTCGGGCAGGAACGTGAGCGCCGAGAACGGCTGCGTGGGCGACAGCTTGTCGCCAGGGGCCGCGTTGGCGGTCGGCACGGGTTTTTCCGGCGCCGGCACGACCAGGCTGCCGTCGCGCCGGTCGATCACATAGATGTCGCCCCGTTTCGTCGTGGCGACCACGGACGGCACCTTGCCTTTCGGCGTATCGATATCGACCAGGGTGGGCTGGCCGCCGATATCCATGTCCCAGATATCGTGGTGCACGGTCTGGTAGACCCAGCGCACTTTACCGGTCGCCAGGTCCAGCGCAACGATGGCGCTATTGTATTTCTCGCCATGCGGATTGCGGTTTCCGCCCCACGTGTCGGGCGTTTCATTGCCCATCGGGATGTACACCATGCCCAGCTTTTCATCGATGCTGGAAACGCCCCAGGAATTCGGTGAATTGTTGGTGTAGGTCTCGCCATCGGCGATCGGCGCCGTGTCGTCCGGGTTCGAGGCATCCCAGTTCCACATCAGCTTGCCGGTGACGGGATCGTAGCCGCGAATCACGCCCGACGGCTCTTCCGTGGAAAAATTGTCGGTCACGCTGGCGGCCATCACCACCACGTTTTGCGCCACGGCCGGCGGCGAGGTCGGCATCAAAAAGCCCCGCTTCTTCATGCCCATGCCGTGGTACAGGCCGATCACGCCGTTTTCGCCAAAGCTTTTGCACGCTGCGCCCGTATCGGCATTGACGGCGATCAGGGTCGCATCCATGGTCGGCGCGAAGATGCGGCGCGGACACTCCATGCCGGCCGCCTCGGGCGCAGGGTCGCCCTTGGCGCGGCCCGCGTTGACGTCCCAGTAGGCCACGCCGCGGCAGATCATGTGCTGGTAGCTCGACGCGTCGCGGTTGATCTTCGGATCGTGGCGCCACAGCTCCTTGCCCGTGTCCGGATCGAGCGCGATGACGATGTTATGCGGCGTGCACAGGTACAGCATGCCGTTCACTTTCAGCGGCGTGACTTCGTTGGCGATCTCGCCCGGGTCGTTCGGTCCCTTGAAGTCGCCCGTGTGGTACACCCACGCCTGTTTCAGCTGCGCCGCGTTGGCCGGCGTGATCTGCGCGGCCGGCGCATAGCGGTCGCCATAGCCGGAGCGGCCATACGCGGCCCAGTCGTTGGGCGCCACGCCCGGCGCGAAATCGCCTTGCGGCGCGGCCGCCATGTTCTCGGCCGGCACTTCGCCATGCAAGGTGTAATAGTCCTGGAACAGCGAGAACACGCCCACGGCGGCCGTCAGCACCACGGCCGCCGTCAGGGCGCTCTTGCCCGCGTCGCGCGGTTTGGCCCCGGCCGTCAAGGGCGGATCGAGGCGGCGGTCGACGAACGGCAGCAGCAGCCAGACGGCGGCGGCGAACCAGATATCGAGGCGCGGCAGCAATTGCCACCAGTCGAACTTCACTTCGATGACGGACCAGATCAGGGTGGCGAACAGCAGCAGCGCGAGAAACAGCTGGGCGCTGCGCCGCCCCTTCCACACGAGCGCGCCCGCGACGAGCATGCCGATGCCGGCCACCACGTAATACCAGGAACCGCCGAGGCTGACGAGCCAGGCGCCGCCGCCGGCAAGCGCCAGGCCCAGCAAGATGAAGATGACTGCGGTGATGACAAGCAAGGGTCCAGGCCGGGCAGAGGCAGTCATGATGCTCCTTTACAAGAGTCAGTCGGCGGCACGCGCCTGCGCACCGTATTTGATTGCAATCAAGCAAATCCCATTTTTTCACCAATCGGCAAAGCGTGCCACACGCGAGAACGCGCGCCGCGTGCCGTGTGGCTTTTTATACACGAGCTGACCGTCGAGCCAGCCACAGCAGTACGATTTTGATGAAAATCATTGAATAAAATAAATTAACAACAAATTTCTCGAATAAAACGAATTTTTATCGTAAAATGAAAAAAACACTGAAACCAACCACTTTTTCTTGCATTTCACTTCACTGGAGCGGCGCCCATCATGACCATCGCTAAACGGCTGTACGCATTGATTCTTTCCGTCGTCCTCGGACTGGCCGCTCTGGCGGGTTTTGGCATTTACCAGATGGACCGCGTGTACACGGCGGCCAGCTATGCCACCGTCAACACAGTGCCCAGCCTGCTGACCTTGAACCAGGCTTTCGTGCCGTTCGCGCAGATGCGCACGGCCGTCTGGCAGCACATGGCCAGCAAGGATGCGGCCGGGCGCGACAAGCTCGAAGCGGGCATCAGGGAAGCGCGCGCGGCGGTGGGCAAGGCGCTCGACCAGTATGAAAAAGACGATGTCACCGACGAGCAGGACCGCGCGCTGCTGGCCGCCGACCGTGCCGTGCTGGCGCGCTACGACACGGTGCGCGACAAGGTGCTGGCGCTGTCGAAGGCGGGCGAAGTGGACGCGGCACGCGACTTGCTGATGGAAAACCAGCCCATCATCAAGGAACTGGTCGACGCCCTCGCCGCCCACCACCGCTACAACGAAAACGTGTCCGCCAAGGGCGCGGCCGATGGCGCCGCCGCCGCCGCCAACGCGCGCTGGATTTCCATCGGCCTGGCCCTGGCCGTGACGGCGCTGGTGGCCGGCATGGGTCTGCTGCTGGCGCGGCGCATCGCCGCTTCGCTGGCCGGCGCCATCGACGTGGCCCGCACCATCGCGGGCGGCGACCTCAGCGTGCAAGTGAACACCGCGTCAAACGACGAGGTGGGCCAGCTGATGAAGGCCATGGCGGACATGAGCGCGAGCCTGGTACGCATCGTGGCCGAAGTGCGTTCCGGCACGGACAGCATCAGCACGGCATCGGGCCAGATCGCGGCCGGCAACCTGGACCTGTCGGCGCGCACGGAGCAGCAGGCCGGCTCGCTGGAAGAAACAGCCTCGGCCATGGAAGAACTGACGGCCACCGTGCGGCAAAACGCGGACAACGCCCGCCAGGCCAAGCAAATGGCCGTCAGCGCCTCGGACAAGGCGCAGCGGGGCGGAGCAGTCATGGACGACGTGATACGCACCATGGAAGCGATCGACAGCTCGTCCAACAAGATCGCCGACATCATCAGCGTCATCGACGGCATCGCCTTCCAGACCAATATCCTGGCCCTGAATGCGGCCGTGGAAGCGGCACGCGCCGGGGAACAGGGGCGCGGCTTTGCCGTCGTGGCCACGGAAGTGCGCAACCTGGCGCACCGTTCGGCGGCCGCCGCCAAGGAAATCAAGGTACTGATCGGCGATTCCGTGGAACAGGTCGAACAAGGCGGCAAGCTGGTGCGGCAGGCCGGCGCGGCCATGACGGAAGTGGTCGACACGGCACGCGGCGTGACCGACATCGTCAGCGAAATCTCGGCCGCCAGCGCGGAACAAAGCACGGGCATCGAGGAAATCAACCGCGCCGTCACGCAGATGGATGAAGCCACGCAGCAGAATGCGGCCCTGGTCGAGGAAGCGGCGGCCGCATCGCAATCGCTGCAGGAGCAGGCGGCCAGGCTCGCCGGCGTGGTGGGCGCCTTCAAGCTGGCGCCAGGACAGGCCGGCCCGGCGCCGCAAGCGCCAGCCGCGCGGCGGCCCGCACAGCACAAGGCGGCGCTCAAGCTGGTCGCCACGCGGCCCGCAGGCCAGGCCAGAGCCGCGGCACCGGCCACCGCCGATGCGGGCGACTGGGACGTCTTTTAGGCCCGCCATCCCGCAGCATCACTTGCCTAGATAGCATTCATTGGAGCACGGTCATGAACACCCTCTTCACCATTCACCCCTTCCTTCGCTGCGAAGACCTGTCGCTGATGCGCACGGCGCTGGCCCTGGCCGGCCTGGTGTTGCTGCTGGCCGCCCTGCTCTGGCGCCGTACCCGCGGGCGTCAGGCCGGCCGCGCGGCACCGGCCGATCTGCATGCACTGTTGCAGATGCGCAAAATGGTCCCGCCGGCCAAGGTGGCGGACAGCACACCGCCACCACCAGCGTCCAGGGCGCCGGACACGCCGCCGTTCGACGCGGCCCGGCTGGACGCCATGTTCGGCTACGACCGGCGCCTGCAGGGCGAGATTCTGGCCCTGTTCGTGGCCGAGACGCGCGACCGCCTGGCCGGCATCGCCCATGCGCTGCGCTGCGAACGGACCGCGCCGGCGCGCGTGCTGGCGCAGGAAATCCTCGACGGCAGCCAGTCCATGGGCCTGCTCCCGCTGCAGGCGCTGGCGCGCCAGGCCGTGCACGCGGGCTTTTCCAACGATATCGGCGCGCTGCGCCGCCTGCATGCGGAACTGCTGATGGCGCTCGACGCGCTGTCGCAGGCCGTCACGGTCCTGCAGACGGCGGGCGCGGCACAAGCCGATGACCGCAGCGGCGTCGGGAGCCGGCCATGAGCGCGCATATCGACCTGGCGCACCTGCCCGGCGGCGCCATCCTGCCTTCGCCCGCCGGGCGTTGCCACTGGCTGGCAAACTTGTGCGAGCAGCAGGTATCGCTCGATGAGCTGGCGGAACAACTGGGCTGCGATCCTGCCCTGACGGGCAAGGTCATCGGCCTGGCGAATGCGGGCGTACCGCCGGGCGAGCGCACGCATGCGGCGGTCAGCGCGGCGATGCTGGCCGCGATCGGCCTGCCCTCCCTGCGCCAGGCATTCGCCGCGCCGGCCCTGCCGGCGGCCACGTGCGCGCACTTCGACGCGCAGCGCTACTGGTCGCACGCGCTGGCCATGGCGTGCGCCGCCCGCGTGGCCGGCGACGCGCTGCAGCTGGCGCCGGCCGATGAGCTGTACAGTTGCGGCTTGCTGGCCAACTGCGGCCAGCTGGCCCTGGCCACCTGGCATCCGCAGGAGTATGGAGAACTGCTGGGCCAGTACGGCAATGGCGCCAGGGCCCGGCTGCTGTGCGCGGAGTCGCAGCGCTTCGGCCGCCACCAGTTGGCGCTGTCGGCCATGCTCATGCAGGGCTGGGGCATGCCGGACATCCTGTGCGACGCCGTGCGCTGCCATGCCGCGCCGCCCGGCTTCGGGCGGGCCGGGCGCATGACGGACCTGGCCTGGCTGCTGAAGCTGGCCAGCGGCTTCGCCGACCTGATATTGCGCAACGGCGCGGGGCCGCGCGGACCGGTCCTGGCCGCCGCGCGGGTACTGGGCCTGGACAGAAACGACATGGAAACCCTGCTGCGCCACAGCAGCGCCGAGTGCAGCGAACGGCGCGATCTCCTGGAACCGCAGACGCATATTGCCCCCGGCCGCACGCGCACGCGAGTCCGGCCCGCCGCACGCGAGGTTTTTAGTGAATTCATATAATTCGTTGAAATTGATTTTTTGAGCCCGATTGCGTATCATTCCCTTCAACTATATCCGCGACCATAAAGCCCATCATGCACACTGCAGACGTTTGCACTACCCAAAAGGCCGCTGAAATCCTCGGCATCTCGGTCACCTCGGTGCAACAACTGGTCGAGGCCGGCGTGATCGAAGCCTGGAAGACCAAGGGCGGCCACCGGCGCATTCCCCTCGCGGCCGTCGAAGCCTACAAGGGCAATCCCGGCCAGCCGGGCCAGGACCAGCGCGCGGCACGGGCCAACCGTCCCGTGCCATCGGGCCGTCCACCGTCCATCCTCGTGATCGAGGACAATCCCATCGAACGCGCGCTGTATGAAAAACAGATCGGTTCATGGGGCTTGCAGGCGGACTTGCGCTTTTGCGAGAACGGCTACCAGGCGCTGATGGAAATCGCCCGCGATCAGCCCGACATCCTGCTGGCCGACATCGTCATGGAAGGCATCGACGGCTACGAAGTGATCCGTACCATCCTGGCCGACCCGCTGCTGGCGGACATGCACATCGCCATGCTGTCGAGCCTGACGCAGGAAGAGCTGGAAGAACGGGGCGGCGTGCCGCCCGGCGTGGTGTTCTTTGCCAAGCCCGTCAATTACGACGAACTGCGCGGCTATCTGCGCGCCTGCTGCGCCGGCCATGCGCGGCGCAACAGCCTGGCCGCCTAGCGCGTCACCTTCCCGCCACCGCTTTCCCCTCGCCACGGAGCCGCCATGCCAGCCTATCGCCACATCGATCCTGCCGTGCTGTTCCACGCCACCGGCCACGACCTGGAGATGTTCCGCGCCCTGTCGCAGACCTACCTCGACACGTCGCCGGCCATGTTTGCGCGCGTCGAGCAGGCCGTGCGCGGCGGTGCGGCGCAAGCCATCGTGCATAGCTGCCATACCTTGCGCGGCACCGTGGCCCTGCTGGGAGCCGGTGCCCTGGTGGCGCGCCTGGCGGCACTCGAGCAGCTGGTGCGCCATCAAGGTGCGGCGGCAGCGGACTGGCTGACCGAAACGGCGGCGCTGCTCGGCGCGGTGGAGCAGGAGGTTCGCCGCAGCATGCTTGAATACACGGGCGCGCAGGAATGAACGCGCGCCAGGCCGTCCTGCGCCTGGTGCACCGCTACCGGCCGCGCACCATGACGACCGTCGTGGGCCTGGTGCTGGTGGGCCTGCTGGCGCTGCGCATCGCCGTCTCCGGCGTGCTGCTGCACCGCGAAGCCGTCGATGACTGGAAACAGGACCTGTCGAACCTGTCGCTGCTGCTGGCGGAAAACACGGCGCAGAGCATGACGGCGGCCCGTTTGGTGCTCGACAGCGTCAGCAACGAGATCGAGGCCGCCGCCCCTGCGGACGTGCAGGCGCTGGCCGCCGCCGTCGGTACCCAGGCCATGCACCAGACGCTGCGGCACAAGATCGGCGGCGTGCCGCAAGTGGACGTCGTATCGATCGTCGGCAGCGACGCCAGCGTGCTGGCCTTCAGCCGCGCCTTTCCCGCGCCGTCCATCCGCCTCGGCGAGCGCGATTACTTCGAGTATCACCGGCGCCACCCGAACGGCGGCATGCACGTCAGCGCGCCCGTGCAAAACAAGGGCAATGGCGCCTGGACCTTCTATATCAGCCGGCGCATCAGCGGACCGGACGGCCGCTTCCTGGGCGTGGTGCTGGTCGGCCTGTCATGCGACTTCTTCAGCAAATTCTTCCAGAGCACCAGCATCGGCGAACACACGGCCTTTTCCCTGTACCGCAGCGACTACACGCTGCTGGCCCGCTGGCCGGCCGTGCCCGAGATGATGGGCAAGCGCAACCTGACGGGCAGCACCTACCGCCTGCTGGAACAGGGCAAGAGCGATGGCGTGCTGCAGGTGGACACGCCGCGCGCGGCCGAACAGGGACGCACGGTCGACCGTCTGGCCGGCATCCGGCTGGTGCGCGACTATCCGCTGGCCGTCAACGTGACCGTCACGGACGCGGTGTATCTGGCGGCCTGGCGGCGCATGCTGCGCACCATGGGCGGGGCGGCCGTGGTCAGCCTGCTCGTGCTGGCCGGGGCCATCGCGCTGATCCTGGCCCTGCTGCGGCGCCAGGAGCGCGACGCGGCCATGGCGCTGGCGCTGCAAACGCGCGCGGAAGCGGCGAATGCCGCCAAGTCGCGCTTCCTGGCCGTCATGAGCCACGAGATCCGCACGCCGATGGCCGGCATCGCCGGCATGGCCGAACTGCTGCAGGACACCGCGCTCGATGCGTCGCAGCGGCAGCATGCGCAGCGCATCGGCGATGGCGTGCAGCACCTGATGCGCATCCTGAACGATATCCTCGACCTGTCCAAGGTCGAGGCAGGCCAGATGGGCATCGAGCTGCGCGACTTCGACCCGCGCCTGCTGCTCGACGACGTGCTGGCGCTGCACCGCCCGCAGGCCGATAGCAAACAGCTGTTCCTGGTCAGCGAAATCGGCAACAGCGTGCCGCCGCTGATCTGCTCGGACCGCACGCGCCTCGCGCAAATCCTCGGCAACCTGCTCAGCAATGCCATCAAGTTCACGCCCTCCGGCACGGTGACCGTGCGCCTGCACCTGGAACCGGCCACGCCGGACGGCGCCAGCGCCTGCCTCGTCGCCATGGTCAGCGACCAGGGCATCGGCATGACGGGGCAGCAGCTGAGCCGCATCTTCGAGCCGTTTTGCCAGGCCGACGACAGCATCAGCGGCGCCTATGGCGGCACGGGGCTGGGCCTGACCATCTGCAAGCACCTGGTGGCACTGCTGGGCGGCGAGATTTTCTGCAGCAGCGCGCCCGGCGCCGGTTCCCGCTTCACCGTGCGCATCCCCTGCATGCCGGCGCAGGCGCCGGAGCCGGAGCCGGAACCAGCGCTAGTGCCGCCATCGGAACCGGCCGCCCCGCCCGCCACAGCCTCGGAAGGGGGCGCGCGCATCCTGCTGGTCGAGGACACGGCGCTGAACCGCCAGCTGGTGTGCCTGCAGCTGGGCGCGCGCGGCTACCGCATCGACACGGCGGAAAACGGCGAGCTGGGCTTGCAGGCGCTGGCCGAGCAGCAGTACGACCTGGTCCTGATGGACTGCATGATGCCCGTCATGGACGGCTATCAGGCGTGCCGGGCCCTGCGCGCCCGCGAAGCGGCCAGCGGCGCGCCGCGCCTGCCCGTCATCGCCCTCACGGCCGGCGTCACCGAGGACGACCGTCAGCGCTGCATGGCGGCCGGCATGGACGATTATCTGTCCAAGCCGTTTACGGCCGCCCAGCTGCGCGAAATGGTCGACCGCTGGCTGACGCGCCAGGCGGCGATACGCGAAGTAACCCCCAATAAATTATTGTAATTTCTGACTTCCATAACCGGCGCTGTGCTGTGTTGCCCGCAGCTAGCAGTGCTCGCACTGCGTCACTGCAGGCGCCTTGCACAGCATCCGGTTCTGTTCGTCATAAATTCACAATAATTTCCCGAGGATTACTTAGCCGCCCGGGCCGCGCACAAAACAACACTTTTCCTCGATAAATCATTTTAATCGTTAAAATCAATTATATTCGCTATAATTGATAAAACGACGCGCCAGCGACGCCGGGCATCCTCGCACAACGGCACAACTGGCAGACCTTGCGGAGGCGGCATGCGGCAGCACAGATACTGGAAGGCCATGGCCTGGGAGCGTTGGGAGCGTTGGGATACGCGTACCCTGCTGTCGCTCTTCATGGCCGTGCTGCTGGCGGGCTTGTGGGGCATCACCATGCTGCAACTGCGGCACGCCTACGACGCCGCCGTCGCCGGCGCCGGGCGCGATGCGCGCAGCATGGCGCGCGTCTTTGACGAACACGCAATCCGCACGATCGAGGCGGCGGATCAGGCGGTCACGTATTTGCGCAGCCGCTACCAGGCGCTGGGCAGCCGCCTCGACATCGTGACCGATCTGCGGCAAGGCCTCAATCCCGGCCCCCTGTACAACCTGTTTACCATCGTCGACGAACAGGGCGACATGGTGCTGTCGAGCCGCCCTTTCCAGCCCACCAACCTGGCCGACCGAGAGCACATCCGGGTACACATGCAGCGCGACAGCGGCGAACTGTATATCAGCAAGCCGGTGCTGGGCCGCGTGTCGAAAAAATGGTCGATCCAGATGACGCGCCGCATCAACCATGCCGATGGCCGCTTCAAGGGCGTGGTGGTGGTCTCGATGGACCCGTATTACTTTACCCGCCTGTACGACGAAGTCGACCTGGGCGACAACAGCTCCACCGAACTGGTCGGCAACGACGGCGTGGTGCGCGCGCGCCGGGTCGGCGCCGTCGACACCATCGGCCAGGATATCGGCGGCAGCAAGGTATTTTCTCTGATGCAAGGTAAAACGCGGGGCGGCTTCACCGAACGCAGTCCCGTCGACGGTGTCCTGCGCTTTTACGCGTTCGAAAAACTGGCCGGCTACCCGCTGTACATGCTGGTCGGGCTGGACCGCGACACGGTATTGGCCGACTACGTCTCGCGCCGCGACCAGGCCTTGCTGATGGCGGCCATCACGAGCGCGCTGATCGTGCTGTCGTGGGCCGCGCTGGTGCTGCTGATCGGCCGCCTGGTCGACAGCCGCGCCAGGGCTATCGCCGCCAGCGAGGCGAAGTCGCGCTTCCTGTCGAACATGTCGCATGAATTGCGCACGCCCCTGAACGGCATCCTCGGCTTTTCCGAGCTGCTGCTGGAGCAGCTGCGCCAGCCGGAACAGGCCGCCTACGCGCAAACGATACAGGACAGCGGCCGCCAGTTGCTGGCCATGGTCGAGGCGGCGATGGAATTGAGCGCGCTCGAACAAGACCAGGTAAGGCTGCAGTCCAGCGCCGCGCCATTGGACCAGCTGCTGGAACTGGCGCTGGCGCCGCACCGGCCGCGCGCGGCCCGCAAGGGCTTGCAGCTGGCCGCGTACGTGGCGCCCGCCACGCCGCCGAGCATCGATTGCGACCGCGTGCGCCTCGTGCGCGTGCTCGATATCCTGCTCGATAACGCCATCCGCTACACGGCTGCCGGGCGGGTCGACGTGCACGTCATGCACAGCGGCGCGGACCTGCAGATCGAAGTACGCGATACGGGTATCGGCATCGCGCAGGCGCAGCAGGGCGTCATCTTCGACAAATTCTCGCAGGCGGACGACTCGCCGAGCCGCGCCCATGACGGCGCAGGCATGGGCCTGGCCATCGCGCGCCAGCTCGCCGTGCTGATGGGCGGCAGCATCGGCGTGGCATCCGCGCCGGGCCAGGGCGCCGTCTTCCGCCTGCACCTGCCCCTGTCCCTTGGGGGCAAATTGGCCACACTATCACATGCATAGTTGTGCGCAAAAGTTGTTCTCAATCCATATCGGGTATAGCATCGCCACATGACCTATCACACAGATGCGGCGGCGGCGCGCAGACAATGGATCGAATGGCTGTTCTTGCTCCTCGGGCTGCTCATCGTCGCTGCCGCCCTCGCCTATGCGCATCTGGCCGAGGCGGCGCGCCACGACGCGGCCGAACGCGAGCGCCTGAGCGTGCTGACGGCGCTGCTGGCAAAAAATATCGAAGTCGACCTGGAGGCAACCAACCTGGTGCTGGGCGGCGTGATCCGCGACTATCTGGCCGCCGGCACGGCACCGGACGCCGGGCAAGCGCTGCCCCGGCGCCTGGCCGCGCTGGTCGACGCCATGCCTGGCGTGCGCACCATGCTGGTCATCGATGCGCAAGGCAAGCCGGTCGCCACCAACATCGCGGAACTGGCGGACCAGGATTTTTCGCGCCGCGGCTACTTCCAGACGGCGCGCGACGCCCCCGATGCGCGCATGCTGTACATCTCGGCGCCCTTCCATACCTTCAAGGGCGACCTGGTCATCACGGCGTCGCGCATGGTGCAGGACAAGCAAGGCCGCTTTGCCGGCGTGGTGGTGGCCACCTTCGCCCCCGAATACTTCACGGCCAAGTTCCGCACCGCCATGTACGCGCCCGACGTCTGGGCCGTGGTGCTGCATGGCGACGGCCGGCAGTTCCTGAATTACCCGGCCAGGACTGCCAATGGCGCCAACATGGACGTCCCCGGCAGCTTCCTGCGGCGCTTTCGCGACAGCGGCTATCAGGCGGGCGTCCTGAGCGGCGTCGACATTGCCGGCGCCCCCGCCGCCCCCCGCGTCATGGCCATGGCGACCATCGCCCCGCCGGCCCTGCACATGGACCGCGCCCTCATCATCGGCCTGAGCCGCGAAGAAGCGGCCATCGCCGCCCCGCTGCAACGCCAGGCGCTCGGCTACGTCCTTTCCTTTGCCGTGCTGGCGCTGGCCGCGGCCAGCCTGCTGTTCTGGAGCCAGCGGCGGCGCCGGCAGCAGGCCGCCTGGCATGCGGAGCAGGAAACGGAGCGCCAGGCCATGCAAGCCGTGTCCGACAGCGAAACGCGCTTTCGCACCCTGATCGAAGACGCGCCCGTGGCCATCGCCATCCTGCGCCACGGCCGCTTCATCTACTCGAATCCCCGCTACCGCAGGCTGCACGGCTACACGGCGGATGACAATCTGAACGGCCTGCCCTGGTCCGCCATGATTTCCGCGCCATCGCTGGCGGCGCTGGCCGCCAATGAAGCGCTGATCGAGGCGGATTCGCCCAGCGAACAGGTGTTCGAGGCCGTGGGCCTGGGCAAGCAGGGCCTGCCCGTGCCCATGTACAAGACCACCACGCGCGTGGTGCTCAAGGATGGACCGGCGACCCTGATCTTTGCCCAGGATATTTCCACGCAAAAGCAGGCCGAAGAGGCCATGCTGCTGGCGCGCGACGCGGCCGAATCGGCCAACCGCAGCAAGGCGGAATTCCTCGCCAACATGAGCCATGAAATCCGCTCGCCGCTCAACGCCATCCTCGGCATGGCCTGGCTGCTGGAACGCGACGGCCTCGATGGCGAAGCGCTGCTCATGGCGCGCAAGATCCGCGCCGCCGGCCAGTCCCTGCTGGGCATCATCAACGACGTGCTGGACGTATCGAAAATCGAGGCGGGCCACATGACCATCGAACGGGCGCCGTTCCGCCTGGCCGACGTGATCGAAAAGATCGCCGCCAGCATGGGCGTGGCCGCGCATGACAAGCCGATCGAAGTGCGCATCGGGCCACTGCCCGATGGCGTCGAGCAGGTGATGGGCGACGCGCTGCGGCTGGAACAGGTGCTGGTCAACCTGACCAGCAACGCCATCAAGTTCACCGCGCAAGGCGCGGTCGAGCTGACGAGCACGCTGGAGAGCCGCGACGGCGACGCCGCGGTGCTGTGTTTCAGCGTGCGCGACACGGGCATCGGCATCGCGCCCGAGGTGCAGGAGGCGATCTTTTCCGCCTTCGCCCAGGCCGACAGCTCCACCACGCGCCGCTTCGGCGGCACGGGCCTGGGCCTGACCATCTGCCGCCAGCTGGTGCGCCTGATGGGCGGCGCCATGCGCCTGACAAGCGTCATGGGCCAGGGCAGCACATTCAGTTTCACGGTGCCGCTAGAGCTGATGCCCGCCAGCGCCCCGTCCTCGCCCGACATGCAGGGCTTGCGCGTCTTGCTGGCCGACGGCAAGGCCGACTCGCGCGCCGCCGTGGCCGCCGTCGCGCAGGGCCTGGGCTGGCGCGTGCATGCCGTCTCCGGCGGCCAGGCGGCGCTCGAGCATGCGCTGGCCTGCGCCGAGGACGCGCGGCCCGGCGTCATCGTGCTGGCCGCGCGCATGCCGGACATGGACGGGGAAGCCACGGCGCGCGCCCTGCGCGAGCACCTGCCGCCGCAGGATTGCCCCATCGTGATCCTGGCGGCCAGCGGCGCACCGGCGACAGCGCCCGCGCGCCGCCATACGGACCCGGCCAATCCGGCCGATGCCATCCTCAACGAACCGGTGACGGCTTCCAGCCTGTACAACGCGACGATGGAAGCGCGCCAGCGGCGTGCTGAAGCGGCCGGCCTGGACACGGGCCACGCAGCGCTGGGGGCACGCGTGCTGGCCGGCGTGCGCGTGCTGGTGGTCGACGACAGCGACATCAACCGCGACGTGGTCAACCATATCCTGTGCGACCAGGGCGCCCTGCCCTCGTTCGCCTGCGATGGCCAGCAGGCGCTGGACTGGCTGCTGGCCCACCCGTCCGACGTCGACATCGTGCTGATGGATGTGCAGATGCCCGTCATGGATGGCTTGCAGGCGACGCGCGCGCTGCGCCAGCTGCCGCAGTTCCAGGACTTGCCCGTGGTGGCCCTGACGGCCGGGGCGTTCCGGACACAGCGCACGGCGGCGCTGGAAGCGGGCGTGAACCATTTCATCAGCAAACCGTTCGACGTGCCGCAGACCATCGCCCTGATCGCGAGCGCGCACCGGCGCCATGCGCAAGGGCTGCCGGCCCTGCCGCCGGCAGCGACCGAAGCGGCGACGCCCTCGCGGGCAGGCGGCGCGGCGCCCGTGATCGACCTGGCGCAAGGGATGGCGCAGTGGCTCGACGAAGCGCCCTACCGCCAGCATCTGTCGCACTTCGGCAACACTTACCGCAATACGGTGGGCGCCATGCGCGCGCTGCTGGCGGCCAATGCACGCGGCGACGCCGCCGCGCTGGCGCACAAGCTGGCCGGCGTGGCAGGCAGCCTGGCCCTGCCCGCCACCCTGCAAGCCGCCCAGCAAGCCGAACAGCTGCTGCACGCGGGCGGCGATGCGTCGGCCGCGCTCGATGCCCTGGAACAGGCGCTGGCGCACGCCATCGATGCCGTCGCCGCATTCACGGCACAGACGCCGGCGCCCGGCCAGCCGGTCATGCCAGAAACACAACATGGCAGCGCATGCCAATGATAGACTTGCCAATATAAAAATTTAGGAGACACCATGATCTGGTGCAGGGATTTGCTGTTGAGAGCCTTCATGCTGGGCATGCTGCTATTTGTCGTGGGCGAATCGCTGTCCTACTGGGCGCCGGAAATCAAGAAACTGCTGGCCTGGCGCCCGTTCTGACGCCAGGCTAGCCTTCGCGGCCATCCACCCTGGCACGCCACAAATAAGGCGCATACACGCACGCATACAGGCCAAAGGCCAGCGACCAGCACGCGCCGGCCGCCAGCAGCAGCGGCATGGACAGCGCGGCGGGACCGACGGCAGCCAGCAGGCGCGCCAGCGCGCCAAGCTGGATCAGCCAGTACATCGCCGCTTCCGCCCTGCCGCCCTTGAGCGCACGTCCCGTGTGGCCCAGGGTGGTGCGCGTCATCATGCCGATGATCAGGCCCGCCATCGATCCCACCGTCAGCGCGTGCAAGGCGGCGCTGGCCGGCAGCAGACCCAGGCTGGCGGCCGCCAGCAGCGCAAAGCCGATGCCGATCCACGCGTAAGACAGGTGCAAAATCCACAGCAGCGGCACGCGCACCGTACGCTGCGGCTGCCAGGCCAGCAGGTTGGCCAGCGATACGCCGGCGGCGCACAAGGCCAGCGGCGCCGTCAGCCAGGCCGGCGCGCCGGCCAGCCACGCGATCGCGGCGGCCGCCATGCAGGCTACGGCGACCAGCGCGCGTTTCGGACTGGCCACCGGCGTGCTGCCCGGTGCGCCATTGCGGGTAAACATGGGAATGACGCGCGCGCCGATCACCGATTCGATCAGCACGATGATGAAGATGGCCGCCTGCACGGGCACAAACAGCGACAGCGGCAGCCAGCCCAGCACGGCCGCGTGGAACAGGGCATTGGCCAGCGCCAGCAAGGCCAGCAGACCGACGAGGAACAGGTTGCGCGTATTGCCCGAGCGGCGCAGCACCTGGTACAGGGGCCAGGCGGCCAGCGGCAGGAACAGCCAGTCGACCAGCGCCGGCAGCAGGCCGGGACCGCACAGCATGGCCACGCGTCCCGCCAGCCACAGCCCCGCCAGCGCCATCAGCTGCGCACCGTGCGGCGTGGGCAAGCCCGTCCAGTTGCGCCCCGCCGTGTAGAGGAAACCGACGACGACAGCCAGCGCGAAGCCGAACACCATTTCATGCATGTGCCATCCCAGGCCCACCTGCAGACCGCCAGGCAGCAGGCTCCCATAGCTGGCCAGCCACAGGGGAATGGCGATGGCCGCAAACACGGCCGCCAGCAGGTAAAACGGGCGGAAGCCCAGTTGCCAGACGGCGTGGCCGGCATGCCAGGGAGCGGCGCCTGCTGTCGTGGAAGGTGGAGAAGGTTCGCTGATCGGGGTGATGGCCATGATGGAGTCGCCTTTAAAGATATATTCAATATACTACTTTAAAAGCACAGGAACTGCCATCGGCAAAAAGGACTAGAGAGAGATAATAGCCATGGGGTCTGACCCGGCGGGTCAGCCCCCGACTCGGGCTACTTGCCCTGGCGGTGCTCGACCGCGTACACGGCCGCCTGCACGCGGCTCGTGAGGTTGAGTTTTTTCAGCACGTTCTGCACGTGGATCTTGACCGTGCTTTCGGCCAGGTCGAGGGTGCGGGCGATGCCCTTGTTGCTCTCGCCGCGCGACAGGCAATCGATGATTTCCTTTTCGCGCGGCGTGAGCTTGTCGAGCTCCGACACGGGTTCCTCGCGCCGCGTGCCCGCCTGCAGCTGCGCCACCAGCTTGCCCGTCATGGCTTCGGCGATGACGACTTCGCCGGCCGCCGCGCGGCGAATGGCGCGCACCAGGTAGTCGGCGTCGATATTCTTGATCAAATAGCCGCAGGCGCCCGCGCGCAGGGCCGTGGCCAGGTCTTCGGCGTCTTCCGACACGGTCAGCATGACGATGGCCGTATCGGGGCAGTCGTGCTGCATCAGCTGCAGCGCTTCCACGCCGGACATGCCGGCCATGTTCAGGTCCAGCAGCACCACGTCGGGCTGCAGCTGGATGGCGCGCTTGATGCCTTCCACGCCATCGGCCGCCTCGCCGACGACGGAAAAGTCCGTATGGCGCTGCAGCAGCGAGCGTATGCCGCTGCGGAACAGCGCGTGGTCGTCCACCAGCATGACGGTGATCGGTTTATCGGGAGTCTCCATTTTTTTATACTTTCTGATAGTGGCTTAGGCGGCGCGGCGCTGCTCGCGCGACAAATGCAGTTCGACGGTCGTGCCGCCGCCGGGGCAGGCATGCACGTCGAACGTGGCGTCGATGCGCTGCGCGCGCTCGCGCATGATATGGATGCCGACATGGCTGTCGCCCTTTTCCAGCACGGCGGCAGCGTCGAAGCCGACGCCATTGTCGCTGATCGTCAGCGTAAAATCCTGGTGATCGGCGAGACGCACCTCGACGTGGCTGGCCTGCGCGTGCTTGCGGATGTTCGACAGCGCTTCCTGCACGATGAATAATAACTGCAATTGCTGCTCGCGGGGGAATGGCGCGCCGTCGACGTCGGCCAGCAGCTCGGCGTCGATGCCCGTCTGGCGGCGGAATTTGTCGAGCGCCGCGCGCAGGGAGCCAATCAGGTCATCCTCCATCAGGCGGCTGCGGAAATTGGCCAGCAGTTCGCGCACGTCCTCGTAGCTTTCCTTCACGCCCGCGTGCAGAGCCGGCACGATGCCCGCCACCTCGTCGAAACGCGCATTGCGCACGGAGTCGTCGAGCATCTGCACCTGCAGGTTGAGGAAGTTGAGGCTTTGCGCGATGCTGTCGTGCAGACCCTGCGCCACCAGGTTGCGCTCTTCGGAAATGGCCATCTCGCGTTCGCGCGCGGCCAGGCGCAGGTTTTCCAGCGCGATGCCCAGCAGCTGGCCCAGGGTTTCCAGCAAGGCCAGCTCGCGCGCGGAAAACACGCGCGCATGGCGGAAATGCAGGTTGAAAAAGCCCAGGTGCTGTTCGTGCGCGTGGATATGGAAAACCGAGACGGTGGCAAAGCCCTCGCGGTGGCAGCGCAGCTCGTGCGCCTTGTCGATGCGCCGCATGTCGTGCACTTTCGCCACCTTCATCTCGACGGCCGTGCCGCACAGGCAGTCGCCCACCTTCAGGCAATGCTCGGACGCCACCAGCTCTTCGGACAGGCCCGTATGCACCACCATGTGCAGGTTGCCCCGCTCGGCGTCGAGCACGCGCACGGTGGAGCCGTCGGCCTCGAAATAATCGACGATGCGCTGCATGAAACCGCCGCAGATGTCTTCCAGCGGCTGCGGGCGCTGCAAAAAGGCCGCGCTTTCGTACAGCAGCGCCAGCTCGCGGTTGCGGTATTCGAGCGTGGCCGTCTTGCTGCGCACGCCCTCTTCCAGGTTGCCGTACAGCGCCTGCAGGCGGTCGGCCATCTGGTTGAAGCCGCTGGCCAGCTGGCCGAATTCGTCATTGCTCTCGACGGCCAGGCGCACGCTGAAGTCGCGCTCCTTCATGCGCTGCATGCCCAGGCGCAGCCGCGTCACCGGTTCGATGATGAGCATGAACATCAGGTAAATCATGCTGACCGTGCCGATGACGGCCATGCCGACGAGGATCAGCTGCGAGGCGCGCAGCCAGAAGGTGCGCTGTTCGCTGTCGTGCTCGATCAGGCGCACCAGCTGGTCGACCTGGCCCACGAAGGTGTCGGCGTCATGCTCGAACTGGCGCGCGCGCACAATGGAATCGGCGGCCAGGGCGGCCGGACGCAAGGCACTGCGCCAGGCGACGCCGATGCGTTCGAATTCGGACTTGATGGCCGTGCTGGGGGGCAGGAACAGGGGACGCTGCGGGTCGCCGTGGCCGATCTTGGCCAGGGTCTCGTCGATCAGCAGCACTTGCTGGCGCGCCTGCTCGCGGGCGTCGCTGGCAAGCAGCAGGGTCAGGCGGTAGGTCTGCATGCGCAGCCGGCCCGTCTCGTTGATGGCGGCCGAACTGCCTTCGAGCTGCCACGACAAAAACAGGGTGCAGCCGATGGCGCTCAAGGCCAGCACCAGCATGAGCAGCAGCGCGCCGACGATCTTGGTCGACAGCTTCTGCCAGGAAGAAAACATCGCCTTGAATTTCATACTACCCCTAATGAATGCCTGTTTGTGGCCTCTATGCAGTCAAGTCAGCGACATCACTCCACCCACAGGCAAAGATCCGGGGTCAGTCCCTGCGGATCGAAATACGGCCCACTGGGACGTATTTCCCCGGCGGGTCTGACCCCAGCAGTGACACCTCCACTCAGCCGCCCGTCTGCGCCATGAACCGGATAATCTTGTCCGGCTGCGTATTGAAATCATGCTGCTGCGGCTTCAGTTCGATGGCGGCGCGGATCGCCGCCTCGATCTGCGCATCCGTGGCCCCGCCGCGCAGCATGGGGCCAAACGCGAATTTCTCTTCCTGTCCCAGGCACAGGTACAGGGTACCATCGACGGACAGGCGCACCCGGTTGCAGGTGGCGCAAAAATGCTGCGACATGGGCGTAATGAAGCCGATGCTCGAGCGTCCGTCGGGGGTCGCCATGTAGCGCGCTGGCCCTCCCCCCAGTTCCATCGCCTGCGGCACCAGGCCGAAGCGGGCCGCCAGGCGTTCGCGAACGGGACCCAGCGGCATGTAGCTGGCATTGCGGCCCGTACTGCCCATCGGCATGGCTTCGATCAGGCGCAGGATGAACTGCTGCTCGATGCAAAAGGCCGCCATGGCCTCGATCTGGCCGTCATTGACGCCGCGCATGGCCACCATATTGATCTTGATCGGGTCGAAACCGGCCGCCTTGCCCGCCATCAGGCCATCCAGAATGGGCTGAAGGCTGTCGCGTCCCGTGATCTGCTGCATGCAGGCGCGGTCGAGCGAATCGAGGCTGACGTTGATGCGGTCCACGCCGGCCGCGCGCAAGGCCACGGCATGCTTGCCCAGTTGGGTGGCGTTGGTCGACAGCGACAGGTCGTCCAGACCGGGCAGCGCGGACAGCCTTTGCGCCAGCTGCGGCAGATTGCGCCGCAACAGCGGTTCGCCGCCCGTCAGCCGCACGCGGCGCGTGCCGAGGCGCACGAAAATGCCCAGCAGGCGCTCGATCTCGTCGAACGTCAGCCAGTCCTTCGGCTCCTCGAAGCCGCGAAATCCCTTGGGCATGCAATAACCGCAGCGCAAATCGCAGCGGTCGGTGACGGACAGCCGTACATAATCGATCGAACGGCCAAAACGGTCCTGCAACTTGACGCTACCCATGACGCTACTCCTGATTCTTCCGTGATTGTAAAGGCTGGGGCACGATCTGGCTGTGCCCCAGAAGGCCTAGCGGCCTACGCCTTTTTAGCTACGCATTTCTACTTACTGAACCAGCGGGCTGGCTGTGCCTTCGAGCTCGATACCGGCAATGTCCGCCCGCCCCACGAGCAGGTGCAGGTACTGGTGCACGGCGCGCTGCCACGCCGCCCGCGCCAGGCGGTCGGCGATCTGCGCCTGCACCGCTTCGTACGGGATGGCCTGGCCTTCGACCCGGCGCAGCACCTGCACGATGTGGTAGCCGAAGCGCGTTTCCAGCAAATGGCCGGCCAGCGCGCCTGCCTCCAGGCGGAACACAAGGGCGTCGAATTGCGGCACGCTCTGGCCCGGCGACAGCTGGCCCAGGCTACCGCCCAGGGCGCCCGACGGACAGTTCGAATACTGCGCCGCCAGTTCGGCGAAGCGCTCGGGCGCCAGTTTCAGGGCATCGAGCACGGCTTGCGCCGTCGTGCGCAGCAGCTCCAAAGGCGCCTCCGGCGTCACCTGAAACAGGATGTGGCGCGCCTCGACCAGCGCCCCGCTGCGAAACAGCTGCGGGCGCTGTGCATAAAAGGTGCGGCAAGCCGCATCGTCGGCGGGCGGCACGCGTACTTCCTGCGCAAACAGCGCCTCGATGCGGTCATCAATACTGCCGCCCTGCACGCCGAGGCGCTGCGCCTCGGCCAGCAGCAGCCGGCGCAGCACCAGTTCATGCACGGCCTGTTTCAGCGGATTGCCGGCACCGTCGTGATGCGGCAGTTCCTGCGCGATGTCGGCATCGTCGATATCGATGCCATTGACGGAGATTCCCATGATGTGATTCCTTTCTTAACGGCGGCGCACCAGTTGATAGGCGCGTCCCAGGTAACCGATGGCGCCAAAGCCGCTCCACACGTGCACCAGACGGGTGAACGGGAAGATGACGAACAGCGACATGCCCATGAACAAATGCAGCTTGAACACCAGCGGCGCATCGACGATGAAGCTGGCGGCGTCGCCGCGGAAGGTGACGATGTGCTGCGCCCAGTTCATCAGCAAGACCATCATGTGGCCATCCATGTGCGACGCCGAGACGAAGATAGACGACAGGCCCAGGAGCAAGGTCAGCAGTATCCACACCATCACCAGCTTGTCGCCGGCCGTGGTGACGGCGCGCAGCCGGTCGTTACTGAAGCGGCGCACCAGCAGGATCAGGATGCCGGCCAGGCACAGGCCGCCCATCACGCCGCCGGCCGCCATGGCCACGCCCTGCTTCAGGCTATGCGACACGCCCATGGTATCCCACACCCAGACCGGGGTGAGCAAGCCGGCCGCATGGCCGAACAGCAGGCCGATGATGCCGATGTGGAACAGGATATTGCCCAAACGCAGGCTGCCGCGGTGCAGCAGCTGGCTGGAATCGGACTTCCACGTGTATTGCTCGCGGTCGAAACGGATCAGGCTGCCGAGAAAAAAGATGGCCAGCGCGATGTATGGATAAATGCCATACACAAATTGATGCAAATAATTACTCATGATGTACTCTCCTCATGCGGGCGCGCTTCAAGCGGCGCGGCGCGGCTGCGGGTGAAAATGCACGGGATGGACGCCGCCCGGTGCTTGACGCAGCAAGGGCTCGACGCCATCCGCACCGGGACCGAAGGTTTCCAGCGCTTCATCCATGTCGCGCACCGGCGGTTCGGCCAGCATTTCGGCCGCCACGGGACTCAGGCGTTCGAGCACGGTGAAGACGGGCGCATACGGGCTGCCGTTGGCCGTCAGCTTGCGGCCGATGTGGGCCAGCACGTGGACGGCGTCGCCCAGCAGCGGCGCCGAGACTGCCTCGTCGAGCTGCGCCAAAAACTCCAGGAACAGGGGCACGAAGTCGGGCAAGTCGTCGCCCACCATCTGCAGGCCGTGGCGCTTGTATTCCTCCATCAGGTCGACCATGGCCTGGCCCCGGTCACGCGATTCGCCGTGGATATGCTCGAACAGGTGCAGCGAGTGCGAGGGATTGCGGTCGAAGGTGGCCACGTACTGCTGCTGCAGGTCGATCAGGCTGCTGCTTTCCAGGTGCGCCAGCAAGGGCCGCAACAGCGCGTGCTGCTCCGGCACGGCCGCCAGCGCGGCCTCCAGTTGCGGCAGGTGCGCGATCAGCTCGGGCTCCGGGTACAGCAGCAGGCGCGAGAGGACTTGATAGTGATGCATAGCGTGTGTCATATCGTCTCCTTAAGCGCCAGGCGCCGTTTTGCGCGACTTCGGCATCTGCATGAAGATGGCCGAACCGTGTTTTTTCTTGCCGAACAAGGTCGGTTCGCTGCTGCCGTCCGAGCAGCCGTTGCCGAAGCTGAAGCCGCACGAACCCTTCTCGTTGAAGCTGTCCTCGGCCATTTCCTTATGGCTGCTGGGGATGACGAAGCGGTCTTCGTAATTGGCGATGGCCATGATGTGATACATGTCCTCCACCTGCGCCTGGGTCAATCCCACTTGCTTGAGCACCGTGAGGTTCTCCACCTTCTCGACCGTCTTGCTGCGCATGTAGGCACGCATGGCCAGCATGCGGTCCAGCGCCGTGACGATGGGCGGCTGGTCGCCGGCCGTCAGCAAATTGGCCAGGTACTGCACGGGAATGCGCAGGCTTTGGGTGTCGGGCAGCATGCCGTTCACGCCCAGCTTGCCCGATTCGGCGGCCGCCTGGATCGGCGACAGCGGCGGCACGTACCACACCATCGGCAAGGTGCGGTATTCGGGATGCAGCGGGAACGCCACTTTCCACTCGACGGCCATCTTGTAGACGGGCGACTTGACGGCAGCATCGAGCCAAAGGTCCGGGATGCCCTGGCGGCGCGCCTCGGCGATGATGGCCGGGTCGTGCGGATCGAGGAACAGGCCCAATTGCGCCTGGTACAGGTCCTGCTCCTGCGGCACGGAGGCGGCAGCCTCGATCTTGTCGGCGTCGTACAGCAGCACGCCCAGGTAGCGGATGCGGCCCACGCACGTTTCCGAGCACACGGTAGGCTGGCCGGCCTCGATGCGGGGGAAGCAGAACGTGCACTTCTCCGCCTTGCCGGACGACCAATTGTAGTAAATCTTCTTGTATGGGCAACCGGAGATGCACATGCGCCAGCCGCGGCACTTGTCCTGGTCGATCAGCACGATGCCGTCGTCTTCGCGCTTGTACACGGAGCCGGACGGGCAGGACGCCACGCACGTCGGGTTGAGGCAATGCTCGCACAGACGCGGCAAGTACATCATGAAGGTGTTTTCGAACGTGCCGTACATCTCCTTCTGCATATTGTCGAACAGCTTGTCCTTGCTGCGCTGGGCAAACTCGCCGCCCAGGTCATCTTCCCAGTTCGGGCCCCACTCGATTTTCTCCATCTTTTTCCCCGTCAGCACGGAGATCGGACGGGCCGTCGGCGGCGTCTGCGACAGCGGCGCGCTTTGCAGGTGCTCGTAGTCGTAGGTGAACGGCTCGTAGTACTCGTCGATGGCGGGCAGGTTCGGATTGGCGAAGATATTGGCCAGGATCTTCAGACGGCTGCCCTGGCGCGGCTCGATCTTGCCAGAGTCCGTGCGGCGCCAGCCGCCATTCCACTTGTCCTGGTTTTCCCACTGCTTCGGATAGCCGATGCCGGGTTTGGTTTCCACGTTGTTGAACCATGCGTACTCGACGCCGTCGCGGCTGGTCCACACGTTCTTGCAGGTGACGGAACAGGTGTGGCAGCCGATGCACTTGTCCAGGTTCAGCACCATGCCGATTTGCGCTCTGATTTTCATACTATGCTCCTTCTTCCTGCAACGGGCCTTCGAGCCAGTCGACCTTGTTCATCTTGCGCACCAATACGAATTCATCGCGGTTGGAGCCCACCGTGCCGTAGTAATTGAAGCCGTACGCCAGCTGGGCGTAGCCGCCGATCATGTGCGTCGGCTTGGGCACGGCGCGCGTGACCGAGTTATGGATGCCGCCCCGCTTGCCCGTCATCTCCGCGCCGGGCACGTTGATGATCTTTTCCTGGGCGTGGTACATCATCGTCATGCCGGCCGGGATGCGCTGGCTGACGATGGCGCGCGCCGTCAGGCTGCCGTTCACGTTGAAGACCTCGATCCAGTCGTTGTCGACGATGCCGGCAGCTTGCGCGTCGGTCTCCGACAGCCACACGTGCGGTCCGCCGCGCGACAGGGTCAGCATGCGCAGGTTGTCCGAATACGTGGAGTGGATGCCCCATTTCTGGTGCGGCGTCAAAAAGTTCAGCGCCAGTTCCTTGTTGCCGTTCGGCTTGGTGCCCAGCAGCGCTTCCGTCGTCTTCGTGTTGATGGCCGGCTTGTACACGCACAGCCCCTCGCCGAAGTCGCGCATCCACAGGTGATCCTGGTAGAACTGCTGGCGGCCCGTCAGGGTGCGCCATGGAATCAGTTCATGCACGTTGGTATAGCCGGCCGTGTAGCTGACTTCCTCGCTTTCCAGGCCCGACCAGGTGGGCGAGGAAATGATCTTGCGCGGCTGCGCCTGCACGTCGCGGAAGCGGATGCTGTCATGCTCGCGCGGCAGCGCCAGATGCGTGTGCTCGCGTCCCGTGATGGCGGACAGCGCGGCCCAGGCCTTGACGGCCACGTGGCCATTCGTTTCCGGCGCCAGCGACAGGATCATCTCGGCCGCATCGATGGCCGTATCGAGGCGCGGCTGGCCCTTCGACACGCCTTCATCGAGCACCGTGCGGTTGATGCCGCGCAATACCTCGACTTCATGGCCCGTTTTCCAGGAAATGCCCTTGCCGCCATTGCCGATGGTTTCCAGCAGCGGTCCGATCGAGGTGAACTTCTTGTAGACGTCGCGGTAATTGCGCTCGACCACCGTCATGTTCGGCATGGTCTTGCCGGGAATCGCATCGCATTCGCCGGCGCGCCAATCCTTGGGATCGAAGGGCTGGCCCAGTTCGCCCGGGGTATCGTGCATCAGCGGGGTGAGGATGATGTCTTGCTGGGTGCCCAGCAGCTCGCCGCCGATTTCCGAGAATTTCTCTGCCAGCCCCTTGTAGATTTCCCAGTCCGACTTCGATTGCCACAGCGGCTGCACGGCTTCGGACAGCGGATGGATGAACGGATGCATGTCCGACGTATTCAGATCGTCCTTTTCATACCAGGTGGCCGTCGGCAGCACTACATCGCCATACAGGCAGGTGGTCGACATGCGGAAGTCCAGCACCACCAGCAGATCGAGCTTGCCTTCGGCGGCCGGGCGCACTTTCACCTGTTTCGGCGTGATGCAGTCGTCTTCGTCGCTGAGCAAACCGTTCTGCGTGCCCAGCAGGTATTTCAGGAAGTACTCGTGGCCCTTGCCCGAGCTGCCCAGGATGTTCGAGCGCCAGACAAACATATTGCGCGGGAAGTTGGCCGGATTGTCCGGATCGTCGCACGAGAACTGCAGCTGGCCCGCCTTGATCTGGTCGAGCGCATACGCGGCCGGCGCCTGCCCTGCCGCCTTGGCGGCCTTGGCCACCTCCAGCGGATTGGTCTGCAGCTGCGGCGCCGATGGCAGCCAGCCCATGCGCTCGGCCTTGGCGTTGTAATCGAGCAGGGTCAGGTCGCCCGTGCCGCCGGCCGCCGATGGCGAGGCGATGTCGCCCGTTTCCAGCTTTTCGTGGCGCCACTGGCTCGTGTGGGCATAGAAGAACGATGTGCCGTTCATCTGGCGCATCGGGCGCACCCAGTCCTGGGCAAAGGCCAAAGGCGTCCAGCCCGTTTGCGGACGCAGTTTTTCCTGGCCCACGTAATGGGCCCAGCCGCCGCCGGACTGGCCGATACAGCCGCACATCATCAGCATGTTGATGATGCCGCGGTACGTCATGTCCATGTGGTACCAGTGATTCAGGCCGGCGCCCACGATGACCATGCTCTTGCCGCGCGTCTGGTCCGCGTTTTCCGCGAACTGGCGCGCCACGGTGATGACGTCGGCCCGTTTCACGCCCGTGTGCTTCTCTTGCCACGCGGGGGTGTACGGCACGTCGTCGTCATAGCTCTCGGCCACGTTCTCGCCGCCCAGGCCACGGTCAATGCCGTAGTTGGCCAGGGTCAGGTCGAATACGGTGGTGACGAGGCCCGTCGTGCCGTCGGCCAGGCGGATGGTTTTCACCGGCACCTTGCGCAGCAGCATGTCGGACGCGTCCTTGCCGCCGAAGTAGGCAAAACCCACTTCCGTGACGGCGTCGCTGTCGTTGATCATGGAGAGCATCGGCACGATGGGCGCGCCGCTGCCGCCGGCCTTCTGTTCCAGGTTCCACTTGCCCGACTCGCCCCAGCGGAAGCCGATGGAGCCGGCCGGCGCGGTGATGGCGCCCGTGGTTTCGTCGATGACGAGGGTTTTCCATTCCGGATTGTTGGTTTCGTCGAGGTTGTTGTCCAGGTGCGAGGCGCGCAGGAAGTAATCGGGCACCAGGGTGCCGTTATGCTCCTTGAGCAGCACCAGCATGGGGAAGTCCGTGTACTGGCGCGCATAGTCGCGGAAGTAGGCGCTCTGGCCTTCCGAGTGGAACTCCTTGAGGATGACGTGGCCCATGGCCAGCGCCAGCGCCGCATCGGTGCCCTGTTTCGGCGCCAGCCAGATGTCGCCGAACTTCACCATTTCACCATAGTCGGGCGAGATGGCCACGGTTTTCGTGCCCTTGTAGCGCACTTCCGTGTAGAAGTGGGCGTCGGGCGTGCGCGTCATCGGCACGTTCGAACCCCACACCATCAGATAAGTCGAGTTGTACCAGTCGGCCGATTCCGGCACGTCCGTCTGCTCGCCCCACACTTGCGGGCTGGCCGGCGGCAAGTCGCAGTACCAGTCGTAAAAGCTCAGGGCCACGCCGCCGATCAGCGACAGGTAGCGCGTGCCGGAGGCATAGCTGACCATGGACATGGCGGGAATCGGCGAGAAGCCGACGATGCGGTCCGGGCCGTATTTCTTGATCGTCAGCGCGTTCGCGGCGGCGATGATTTCATTCGATTCTTCCCACGTGGCGCGCACGAAGCCGCCCAGGCCGCGGATGGATTTGTACTGCTGCGAGCGTACGGGGTCCTGGCTGATCCAGTCCCAGGCCGTGACGGGGTCCATGGTCTTGCGCGCTTCGCGCCACATTTCCATCAGGCGGCCCCGCACCATCGGGTATTTTACGCGCTGGGCCGAATACACGTACCAGGAATAGCTGGCGCCGCGCGGGCAGCCGCGCGGTTCGTGGTTGGGCAGGTCGGGCCGCGTGCGCGGGTAATCGGTTTGCTGGGTTTCCCAGGTGATCAGGCCATTCTTGACGTACACCTTCCAGCTGCACGAGCCGGTACAGTTCACGCCATGCGTGGAGCGCACGATCTTGTCGTGCTGCCAGCGCTGGCGGTAGGCGTTTTCCCAGGTGCGGTCTTCGTCGACCACGGTGCCATGGCCGTTGGAGAACGGCTCGGCGGGCTTGCTAAAAAATTTAAGACGGTCCAGAAAGTGACTCATGCTACCTCCACATTGCGCCGCAGGAGCGGCGCCAGGTCATAAAAACGCTGCAAGCCGGATGGCCCACGCGTCGATACAAACAGTCTATCGACGCGCCCTGCGCGGCGGTATTGGCAAGAAGTCGGTTTCCGGCACCAGGAATGCATAGGCGCGTAGTCACCCGGATAGTCACTATTGCCTATGGGCGCCGCGACCGTGCTGCGGTATACCTGTCGTCATCGTTCAACACAGAGAAAGAGCACCATGTCGATTACCGATTACGCCAGCCTGCTGCACAGCGCCCGCAACCAGGAGCAGCCGCAACGCCTGCTGTTCACGTTTACCCAGGCGCAGGCCCAGCCTGGCGGCCAGGGCAAGTCCCTCACGCCCGTGATGTGCGCCGACAAGCTGCCCGATGAACTGGGCAGCTTCGAGACATTGAAGGAGGAGTCGAAACAGATGCAGACGCACTGGGACGTGGTCTTCGTGGCGGGACTGGCGGGTCGCGAGGGCCAGCCGCCCGCCGCGCAGGAATGCGAAGCGCCCCTGCGCGCCATGGTGACGGCCATCGAGCAAGGCCGCATCGACAGCCTGCTGGCGTTTGACCGCAGCGGGGATTTATTGCGTTTTAGCTGAGGGAAGTTGTCGGATTGCGGCCTGCGGCCTCGGCGGCCCCGCCTAATCCGACCTACCTAGCGTAATTGGCGGAAGAATGCCGCGACGTAGGTCGGATTAGCGTAGCGTAATCCGACACATTCTTGACGCCACGTTTCGGATTACCTGGCCGCATCCGGCCAAGGGCGCTCATGCAGATGGCGCGCCCGCTCTATCGGACAGACGAGCGGCAAAAACTGCTGCTGGCGCGCCGAATACGCCATCAAGGCCCCGCTGTCGATATCAAAATACCAGCCATGCAGTTTCAATACGCCCTGCTCCACCCGGCGCTTGAGCCACGGGTAGGTGAGCAGGTTGTCCAGCGACTGCAGGATGCTGGCCAGTTCGCACGCATGGTGCTGTTCCTCCGACGAGCGGTGCGCCAGGTCGCGCCGCACGCGCTGCGCCACCGGTTCGGCGATGCGCATCCACTGTCCCACGAAGTCCGTTTCCTGCCCTTCCGCGCGCGGCTGCGGTTCCAGCAGCGCGCGGATGCCGCCGCAGCGCGCATGGCCCAGCACGATGACCCTGGCCACTTCCAGCTTGCAGACGGCGAACTCGATGGCCGAACTGACGCCGGGCGGCGCGTCGGGCGTGCACGGCGGCACCAGGTTGGCGATATTGCGCACGACGAACATGTCGCCCGGGTCGCTGCCCGTCAGCAGCATGGGATCGACCCGCGAATCGCAACAGCCGATCAGCAAGGTCGAGGGCCGCTGCCCGTCACGCAGGCTGTCGTACAAGGTTTGCGGCTCGCTGAAATACTGCTGCTGAAACAGGCTGAAGCCGTTGACGAATTTTTCCAGTTCTTCCATGACATACTCTCATTTCCTCAACGTCTGGCAAGAACGACTTGCCAGACATTCCAACTTTAGCAAGGCATCGGCGCATTCTTGCGCGCATAGCACCACCAGGTGATGGCGATGCAGCTGACATAAAAGCCGATGAAGCACCACAGGGCCGCGTCGGGGCTGCCCGTCAGCGCAATCGAGGTGCCATAGCTTTTCGGGATGAAGAAGGCGCCGTAGGCCGCCACGGCCGACGTGAAGCCCAGCACGGCAGCGCCTTCCTTGTTGGCGTCGACGATCGCCTGCTCCTGCGCCGCCTTGCCCTTGCCGGCCGCCGCGCGCTGGTGCTCCGTCAGGAAGATCACGGGAATCATGCGGAAGGTCGACGCATTGCCGATGCCCGTGCCGGCGAACAGCAGCATGAACATCCAGAAGAAGCCGCTGAAGCTTCCACCCACGCCGGCTTGCGGCATGAAGTACAGCACGCCCAGCACGGCGCCTATCATCAAGAGGAAGGACCACAGGGTGACGCGGGCGCCGCCCAGTTTGTCGGAAATCACGCCGCCGGCGACACGTGCCAGGGCACCGACCAACGGTCCCAGGAAGGCGTAATCGAGCGGGTTCACATCGGGGAACTGGATCTTGATCAGCAGCGGGAACGCGGCCGAGTAACCGATGAAGGAGCCGAAGGTGCCCGTGTACAGCCAGCACATGAGCCAGTTGTGCTTGCGCTTGAAGATCACGGCCTGTTCGGAAAACGAGGCCTTGGCCGACGCCAGGTCATTCATGCCGAACCAGGCCAGCAAAGTGGACAGCGCGATGAACGGCACCCAGATGAAGCCCGCGTTTTGCAGCCACATCTCCTTGCTCACGCCATTCTTGACCCAGGTGAGCGAATCGCCACCCCAGGCGCCGAAGACGGCGAACGTGATCACCAGCGGCACGACGAACTGCACCACCGACACGCCCAGGTTGCCCAGGCCCGCATTCATGCCCAGCGCGAAGCCCTTGCTGGCCTTTGGATAGAAAAAGCTGATGTTGGCCATCGACGAGGCGAAATTGCCGCCGCCGAAGCCGCACAGCAGCGCCAGGATCAGCATGGTCGGATAACCGGTGTTCACGTCCTGCACGGCCAGGCCGATGCCGATGGCGGGAATCAGCAGGGAACCCGTGGAAATGGCCGTCCAGCGCCGGCCGCCGAAGATTGGCACCATGAACGAGTAAAAGATGCGCAAGGTGGCGCCGGACAGGCCCGGCAAGGCCGTCAGCCAGAACAGCTGGTTGTTACTGTAGGTGAAACCGATGTTGGGCAGGTTGACCACCACCACGCTCCACACCATCCACACGGCAAACGCCAGCAGCAGCGCGGGAATCGAGATCCACAGATTGCGCGCGGCCGTGGCCTTGCCCGTGCTTTGCCAGAAGCTCGGGGTTTCCGGCTCCCAGGTATTGATCATATAGCGGCTCATGCTTGTACTCCTGCAGGTTGAGTAGTTGGTGCCGCACGCAGCGGCTTGAACGAGAAATGCATCCAGACGAGGGAAACGCAGACGGTGCCGTACAGGAGCATGAAGGAGCTCGAACGCACGCCCGTGAAGTCCACCAGGGCGCCGAACATCACGGGCAGGATGAAGCCGCCCAAGCCGCCGGCCAGACCCACCACGCCCGAGACGGCGCCGATGTTGTCGGAAAAATCATCGCCGATGAACTTGAAGACGGACGCCTTGCCGACGGCCATGGCGATGCCGACGATGAATAGCAGCACGGTGAACCACAGCGGCGACAGGCCGATATGGAAGGCCAGCGGCCCCGTGACGGTCTCGATCACCATCTGCGTTTGCGGATACGACAGCAGGAAGAAGCACACCCAGCACACCCACATCACGGCCCAGGTGACTTTCGCCGCACCGTATTTGTCGGAGATCCAGCCGCCCAGCGCGCGCAGCACGCCGCCCGGCAGCGAGAAGCAGGCGGCCAGCAGCGCCGCGTGCTTCAGATCAAAACCGTATTCGGCCACGTAATACTTCGTCATCCACAGGGCCAGCGCCACGTAGCCGCCGAACACCACCGAGTAGTACTGGCAGTAGCGCCACACGCGCGGGTCCTTCAGCACCTTCATCTGGGCCGAAAAACTTTCGCCCGATGGCGCCAGGTGCGATTTGTCCGTGTACGAAAACAGCCAGAAGATGATGGCCGTGGCCAGCATGGCCACCGCATACACCTTGGGCAGCATCTGCCAGCCGAAGGCGGCGACGATGCCCGGCGCGACGAACTTGGTCAGCGCGGAACCGGAGTTACCGGCGCCGAAAATGCCCATCGCCAGGCCGCGGCGCTCCTTTTCGTACCAGCGCGCCACGTACGGCGTGCCGACGGAAAACGAACCGCCCGCCAGGCCCACGAACATGCCCAGCACAAGGAAATGCCAGTAGGCGGTGGCGTAGGAAATCAGGTAGATCGGCACCACGCTGGCCAGCATCAGCAGGAAGAAGACGCGGCGTCCGCCGTATTTGTCCGTCCAGATGCCCAGCGGCACGCGCACGAGGGAGCCCGTCAGCACGGGCATGGCGGCCAGCAGGCCGAATTGCGTTTCAGTCAAGCCCAGGCTGGTCTTGATGGGGATGCCCAGTACGGCAAACATCATCCAGACTGCAAAGCAGATGGTAAATGCGAAGGTACTGCTGATTAATACGGACGCCTGCTTGCGCCGCATGCCCGGTTCGACTGCCTTGTTACTGCTGTTACTGTTCTTGTTAGTGCCATCTAGGGTAGCCACGATGTTTCTCCATGAATGCACTGGCCGTCTGGCCAGCCGTCCCGACCAGCTTACGTGGCAGCGGCGAAAGGCACTATCGGCCACAGGGTGATTCCGGGAAGGCAATCTGGATAGCCGCATCGGCAAAAGTGACTAGATGACGGGGGTGCGCGCCTAGCCTGGATGGCGGGTGTTTTACAAACCGGTGCATTTTTGGCACACTCGGCGCCTGGAGAAAAGGAGCGGCATGCAGAACAGGCACGAAACAGACGACATCATCACGCGCGTGGCCCAAGCTGGCGATGTGAAAGCCATGCTGGCCTGCGACGCCTATGCCCAGACCCACCCGGAGCGTGGCCAGGCCGTGCGCGCCGCCGTCGGCAAGGGCCACTGTCAGGTGGCCATCCGGGCCGGCCAGGTGGCCGGCTATGTCCTCACGCACGGCGACTTCTTCGGCTACGGTTTTGTCTCGCTGGTGGTGGTCTCGCCCGTGCACCAGCGCTGCGGCGTGGGATTGCGCCTGCTGGCGGCCGCCGCGAACGCGTGCCAGACAGGGAAGCTATTCACCTCGACGAACCGGTCGAACGGCGCCGCGCAACGGCTGTTCGCCGGCGCGGGCTTCGTGCGCAGCGGCCAGATCGACCATCTCGATGAGGGCGATCCGGAGTTCGTGTACGTGAAATTCCTGCCTTAGGCTCGTCTCATCCCGACGGCGTATGGTGCGGAAGGCCAAAGGCGGCTATGCTGGCGCCACCATCAATCAACGCCCACCACCTCTCGCATGGATTATCTGAGCCTCAAACATTTCCACATGGGCTGCGCCGCCGCCAGCGGCTGTCTTTTCCTGTTGCGCGGCGCCTGGATGCTGCGCGCCTCGCCCGCCTTGCAGCAGCGCTGGGTGAAAATCCTGCCGCACCTGGTCGACACGGCACTGCTGGCCAGCGCCGTCGCCCTGGCCGTGTGGAGCGGCCAGTCGCCGGGCAGCCAGCCCTGGCTGGCCGCCAAGCTGTGCGCGCTGGTGGCCTACATCGTGCTGGGCACCATCGCGCTGAAACGGGGCAAGACGCCGGCCGTGCGCGGCGCCGCCTTCGCCCTCGCCGTGCTGGTCTTCGCCTACATCGTCGCCGTGGCCGTCACCAAGCAGGCCTGGCCGCTGTAGCACCAGGCAAGCGCATCAGAAGATGTAGCGCAGGGTAACGCTGGCGTTGCGCGGCGCACCCCAGTACCCCTGGTTGTACATGCCGAGCTGGCTGTAGTAATGCTTGTCGAACACGTTGTTGATGTTCGCCTGCAGGGACAGCTGGCGCGACAGCGCGTATTTCGCCATCAGGCTGGCCACGGCATAGCCGCCCTGCTCCACGCGCTCCGTGCCCTTCGGCCCCGTGGCATCGCGGTAGGCGCCGCTCTGCCAGTTCACGCCGCCGCCCACGGACAAGGCGCGCCAGCCGCCAGGCAGCTGGTACGTGGAAAACACGCGTGCCAAGGTCTGCGGCACATAGCTGTTCAGGCGCGCGCCCGTGTTGTCCTCGGCTGCGGCATGCGACACGCTGGCCGAAACGTTCCAGCCCTTGGCCAGCTCGCCCGACACGTCCAGTTCCACCCCCTTGCTGGTGGTGCCCGAGGCCGCGTAGTACGCCTGCGTCAGCGAATTGCCGACAAAATGGCCCGTGTCTTCCTGCGCCAGGCCATCCTGCGCGATGCGGAACACGGCCAGCGCCGCATTAAGTTTACCGCCGAAATACTCGCCCTTCACGCCCGCTTCCACATTCTTGCCTTGCACGGGGTCGAGATAGCGGCCAAACCGGTCCTGGTAGCCCTGCGGCTTGAAGATCTTGCTGTAGCTGGTGTACAGCGCATGCTGCGCATCGATATCCCATACCAGGCCAGCATATGGCGTGACGGCGTGCTTGGCATACGCATAGCCGCCGCCCCAGTCGTCGACGTGGTCCGCCTTGTAGCGGCTGTAGCGCGCGCCGACGATCAGCTTCAGGGGATCGGCCAGCGAAAAACGCGCCGTGCCATAGATGCCGCGCTGCTGCACCGTGTCGAGCAGCTTCCAGCGCGAGAAATTCGGGTCGTTCCAGTCCGGCTCCGGCGTCACGCCCTGCCACTGATGAAAATTGCCGTAGTCGACGCTGCCGCCGGCAATGCCGGGGTTGCTGGCGAACTGGTTGCTGCCCGAGACGCCGAACGCCAGGTCGTGCGTGCGGCCCAGCAGCTGCAGCGGCCCCTGCACATAGGCGTCGACGCTGTCCTGGCGCCGCGTGCCGGAGTAAAAGCCGGCGTAGCCCGCCACGCCCTGGCCCGTGGCCTTGTCCGGCCAGGTATTGGCGAAAAGTTCGGCCGCCGAGTAATTGCCCCAGCCATGATTCAGCATGGCCGTCAGGTTCCAGCCCTTGCCCAGTTCCTGCTCCAGGCGCAGGAAGGCAGTCTGGCTGGTGCTGAACCAGCGGCTCCAGGTGGTGGCCGTGGTGGTGGAGCGGGAAAACGTGGCCCGTTCGCCATCCGCGTACCACAGCGGCAGGCCGCCGTACATGCCGCCACGCGGGCGGTTGTCCTGGTATTCATAGCCGGCGATCAGCACGCTGCCGGGCGCCAGATCCGCCTCCACGGTGGCGTAAGCCATGGCCTTCTTGCCATGATAGAGATTCACATACGATTCGCTGTCCTGGTAGCTGGCCACGACTCTTCCGCGCACCTTGCCATCGGCACTCAGGGGTGTGGACAGGTCCGCGCTGGCGCGCGCATTCTGCCAGGAACCCAGGCTCAGGGCCGCATTCCCGGCCAGCTGCGCCGACGATGCGCGCTTACGCACCAGGTTGATGGTGGCCGACGGTTCGCCCGCGCCCGTCAGCAGGCCCGTGGCGCCGCGCACGATCTCGACCCGGTCGTAGGCCGTCATGTCCAGCGTGCTGTCGCCCACATTGAACGCATTGTCGACCGTGGTGGGAATGCCGTCGTACTGGTAGCTGGCGATGGAAAAGCCGCGCGCGAAGAACGAGGTGCGGTCGCTGTCGTAGCGGTTGATGGCGATGCCGGCCGCGTTTTGCAGCACCTCTTCCACCGTTTGCAGGTTCTGGTCATCCATCTGCTGGCGCGTGACCACGCTGACGGCTTGCGGCGTCTCGCGCACGGACAGGCCCAGGCGCGTGGCCGAGCGCATGGTCCGCGTCGTATAGGAACCGCTGCCTTCCGTCGCGCCGTTCACATCGGCGCGGGCGCTTACCTTCATCTCGGGCATGGTCTGGCCGCCATCGGCCGCTGCCACGTCGAGCACATAACCGCCATTGGCCTGCGGCACGGCGCGCAAGCCCGAGCCGGCGACGATGGCGCCCAGCGCTTCAGGCACGCTGTAGCTACCGGTCAGGCCGGCGCTGCGCTTGCCCGCCAAGGCGGTGGCCTGGTAGGAAATCATGGTACCCGTCTCCTGGCCGAAACGCACCAGCACCTGTTCCAGGGAGCCGGCCGGTATCGCCAGCGCGATGCGCGCCGCATTCGCGGCCTGGGCCGCAGGAGCGAAGATGGTGGCGCCGCTGGCGGCGAGCAGCCACAGAGCTTGGCTGACGGCCAGCGCCGCCACGCTGCGGCGGCAGGTACGGGAGGCGGAAGAAACGTGAATAAGTGTTGTGCTGGGCATGCGGACTGTTTTCCTGAAAGTGAATGAAGGGTTCACTTGCTATGTCACGCGAAAATCGCAAACCCCTCACTTTTCAGAAAATATTCATGCAGGCTGCCGATGCGGTACCACGCTCACCCAGAAGCGCGTGGTCTGGCGCACGTCGACGGGCAAGGTGCGCGTCAGCATGTCGAGCACCTGCCCCGTATCGGCCAGCGGGTAGATGCCGGACACGCGCAAGTGGGCGATGGCCGGATCGCAGGCCAGGCGCCCCGGGCGGTAGCGGGCCAGTTCGCCGATAAATTCCGCCAGCGGCATGTCGTGCGCCACCAGCATGCCGGCCGTCCACGCATCCGCGCCGGCAGCCAAGGTCCGAACGGCGCCGATCTGCGCCGCCGTAAAGCTGGTTTGCTGGCCCGCCTGCAGCCTGCGCGCCGCATCGGACGCCTGTTCCAGTTGAATGTCGACGGCACCGGCGAACACGCCCAGCTGCGTGCGCTCTCCTTCCACGCGCACGGCAAAGCGCGTGCCCACCGGTTGCAAGCGGCCTTGTGCCGTTTGCACGACAAATGGCCGGCCGGCCTGATCGCGCGCCGTGCTGACCATGATCTCGCCTTTGACTACCGTCACCAGGCGCTGGCCCGCGTCATAGCGCACGTCGATGCTGGATGCCGTATTGAGCGCGATGCGCGTGCCGTCGTCCAGCACGACGTGGCGTAATTCTCCCGTGCCCGTTCGGTAGTCGGCAAGCCAGAAGCGCGCCTGCTCATCGCCGCCCGCCAGCCAGGCGCCGCCGCCCACGGCCAGCAACGCCAGCAGCTTGAGCGACTGCCGGCGCGCCGCATTCGCCTGCGCATGGACCGGCTTGCGCGCCAGCGTGCCGTGCGCCAGCGGCGCTGGCAAGGCACGCATGCGCGCCATGCAGCCCTCCACATGCTGCCAGGCTTGCTCATGTTCGGGGTCGCTGTCGCGCCAGGCGCGCCAGGCCTGCTCCACTTCCGGCGTGGCGTCGCCGGCCTGCAGGCGCACCAGCCATTCCACCGCTTGCAGGCTGGCCGCTTCCGGCGTGAAGGCGCCCATCACGATGCCGGATGGGCAAAGAAACACTGATGCATGGCTTTGACCAGGTAGCGCTGCACGGTCGCCAGCGAGACATTCAATTCCAGCGCGATGGCCGCCTGCGGCATGCCATCGAGCTGCGACAGCAGGAACGCGCGGCGCACAGCAGGCGCCAGGCCATCGAGGCGGCGGTCGATGTCGAACAGGGCTTCGAGCAGGATCGCCTGCGCCTCGGGATCGGGCGCGTGCTGCGCCGGCAGGCTGGCCAGCGTTTCCAGGTAAGCCGCCTCCAGGTCGCGCCGGCGGTACAGATTGCCCAGCACGCCCTTGGCCACCGTCGTCAAAAAGGCGCGAGGCTCGCGCGCGGCGATGGCTTCGTCGCGATTGAGCAGGCGCATGAAGGTGTCGTGCGCCACGTCGGCCGCGTCAAAGGCGTTGCCCAGCTTGTGCCGCAGCCAGCCTTGCAGCCACCGGTGGTGTTCGTGATACAGGCTGCCCACCTCCTGGTGAGCGCCGGGTTGGGCAGCCGACACGTCGCATACTCCCTGATTCACAAATAATAATGATTCGCATTCTATATCCATGCGCTGCTGCGGCGCAAGCGCCCTGCCAGCGCTTGTTTGACGCGCTTCTTTCCAAAATTTCCTTGCTGATCGTATCCGGTGGCGTAGCCTGCATTGCAAATTCAGCAGAACGCTCCCGGCTACGCGGCAATGATAGTATCGGCAACATCATCGACAAGCCGGCCACCCTGGCCATGCATCCCCCATTGAAAGGCGAACATGCTGCTATCCGAATTGCTGACCAAACTGACCTGCGGTGACCTCGAAGGCGAGGAGCTCGACGAGGCCGTCGCCGCCATCACCGCTGCGCCCTCCGCGCCACGCGACGAGTGGATCGACAGCGATGCCCAGGCCTATGCGCTGGAGATCCTCTCGCAGCTGGGCGGCTATATGGCGTCTAGCGACAAGCTCGATGAGCTGCACGAACAGATACAGGACATGTTCGACGAATTCCCCGACTTCCCGTACGAACTGCTCAAGGCAGGCCGCGGCAGCGCGCTGCCGTACTTCGAGTGGCTCGATACGGAACTGGCGCAGCGCGCCGTGGACGAAGGCGGCTATGAGCTGATCCAGATCGACGGCAACGGCTCCGACGAAATGGATGCGCTGCTCGTGTACCGGCGCGATACAAACGACATCATCCAGGCGGCGGCCTTGATGGGCGTGACGATAGGCCGGCCGCTTACCTACTATCGCGGCATCGAAGCGATGGCGGGCAAGCGGCCGGGCTAAGCACCCACGCCTATTGCATCGGCAAGGCGCTCACATCGACGGCGGGCGCCTGGCCTGTCGCGGGGCGCGTGAAGTTCTGGCTGCTTTTCACGACATCGGCAAAGAAGCCGCCGTTATGCAGATAGAACCTGCCGTTCTCCACGCCGCCCGCGTAATCCATGCGCTGTGCATTGGTGGCCGTGGCGTCGCCCGTGAAGCGCCCCGCCGTCACTTCCGACCAGGTGCCGGCAACGTTCCTCGCCCACTGGTTGCCGAACTGGACGCGGCGCTCCGTGTAGCCCAGGGTATCGATGAAATTTTCGAGGAAGGAATGCACGCCCGTCAAATACGTGGAAATCGCCGGCCGCTTCCAGGTGGCGATGTAGCGCCACTTGCCCGTTTCCGGCGCGAAGAACCAGGCCGAGTAATCGCTGCCGCCATTGCCATCGGGCCGCGCGCGCGTGATGAAACGGTACGTCGTGCCGGCCGCCCAGTTATACGACAGATAGGTCTGGCCGCCCGTGCCCTCGCCGCCGAACGCATTGTCGACCACGCCGGCGCCCTTGCTGACCAGGGTGGTTTTCGCGCCATTGTCGGCATCCCACACGGAGAACAAGATCCAGCGCTCGCTCGGCGATTTCACCTGGATGCCCATGTAGCCCTGACTGAAGCCGTTGGCCATGAAGTAGGAGCCGATGGCGTCCTGGCCCTGGGGAATCGTCATCTCGTTATAGAAATACTCGGTATTGGCGGGCACCGTGTAGCCCATGTGCACGGACGGGCCGCGCCGCGACCAGTAGTAATTGGCGGGGTCGTTGGCGTAGGTCAGCGCCGCGTTCGACGTCACCTTCAACGCCGCAACGTCGCCGAACGTTTCCTTGACCCGGGACAGTCCCTGCAAGTCGACCTTCACATAGCCGGCCTCCGCCACGTTCACCGTGCCCACGGCATAGGTCTTGCGTTCCTTGCCGGCCAGCTTGACGTCGAACGGCGTGCCGTTGACCTTCACGCGGATGGTGCTGTTGCCGCCATCGGCCAGGCTGGCGTCGAGCGCCACCTGCACGGGTCCCGCCTCGGCCACGCGGAAGTAGGTGCTGGCGACGGCAGCGGGATTGCTCCAGCCGGCCAGGCCGCGCTCGCTGATGACGGCGCCCTCATTCCCGCTGGTGATGAAGGCGTTGCCGGCCAGTTCCACGGTGGCGGACGTGGCGGGCGCGGCCACGGTGGCGGCCAGCAAGGCCGTATTGCCGTTGCCCGTGGCGGTGGCGCCGCCGCAGGCCGCCAGCAGCAAGGGCATGACGGGAAGGATGGCATGGAATAATGCACTTCTGTGTTTCATCGACGTCTCCTGGTGGTGAAGCTTTGCGACGGGCGAACACGGGCCTGCGCACCTGCGCCGCGGTTGAAAAACGCATGGGGATAGAAAAAACCCGCTACGGCAACTGGTGCGGTAGCGGGTCGTTCAGGCTTAGTATTTGCCGTCGAGGGCGAAGATCGGCTTGCGCGATTTCCACTGCCCGCCCGTGAAGTCCGGGAAGTCCAGGGTCTGGAAGTTGGCGGCGATCGATTGCTCGGACAGCGGCGTGATGGCGCTCCAGGTGACGGCATCGTAGATATCGATCGGCATCGGCGCGTTGGCCTTCAATGCTTCGACAAAGGCGTGGATGACGAAGAAGTCCATGCCGCCGTGGCCCGCGCCCTCGGCTTGCGCCGCGTACTTGCGCCAGACGGGGTGCTCATACTTGTCCTGGTAAGCCTTGAAGTCATCCCACTGGTGCGGCTTGCTGACGCCCTCGATATGGATGGAATTGTTCAGGTCCATCCACAGGCCGTCCGTGCCTTGCACGCGGAAACCCAGCGAATACGGGCGCGGCAGACTCGTATCGTGCTGCAGGATGATGGTTTCGCCGTTTTCGCACGCCAGGGTGGTGGTGACCACGTCGCCCAACTTGAATTTCACCTTGGCGTTCGCATGCTGCGCGCCGCCCGGCTGCTTGACGATGTAGTCATGCAAGCCGCGCGCCTTGGTGGCGAAGGCGTTGATGCGCGTAAAACGGTTGCCGCGGTTGATGTTGGTGTACATGGCGCACGGGCCGATGCCGTGGCTCGGATACAGTTCGCCGTTGCGCTCGACCGAGTGCTGCGTGCGCCAATGGGCTTCGGACCAGCCCTTTTCGCCGAATTCGACGCCGCCGCCGTACGGCTTGGCCGGATTGCCGCTGTTGAATTTCACGGCGCGCAAATCATGCTGGTAGCCGCCCTGCAGGTGCAGCAGTTCGCCGAACAGGCCCGCGCGTACCATTTGCAGCGCCGCCATCACGTCGCGGCGGTAGCACACGTTTTCCAGCAACATGTAGGGCGTGCCCGTTTTCAGCTGGGTGTGCAGGACATCCCAGTGGTCTTGCAGGGTGATGCCGGCCACCACTTCACAGCCGACGGCGATCTTCGCCTGCATGGCGGCGATGGCCATCGGCGCGTGGAATTCCCACGGCGTGGCGATGATCACGCCATCGAGGCCGCCCGCGTCCAGCATGCGCTTGTAGGCTTTCTGGTCGCGGTCTTCGCCATATGTGCGCGGACGGGGCTTGCCGGCTTTTTCCACCTGGCCCAGCGCATGTTTCAGCATGATCGGTTCGATATCGCACAGGGCAACGACTTCCACGTCGTCGCGGCGCACCAGTTCGGCCAGCAGCACCTGGCCGCGCATGCCCGTGCCGATCAGGCCCAGGCGGACCTTGTCGCGGCCGGCGGCGGGTGCGGCGTTGGCCTCGCCAGGCAGCAAGGCGCTGCCGGCCATGGCACCACCGGCCAGCGCGGCGCTGGCGGACAGGAAATTGCGTCGATTGAATTGTGTCGTCATTGGTCTCTTCTCGCTTCCATTGGTAATGATCGTCGCCGGCCCGCCGCACGGCGGGCCGGTTGCAGTTTAATAAGTGTATTCCGCCGTGAAGCGCACGGAACGCGGCGCCGTGCGGCCGGCCACCTGCAGATAGCTGCGGGCGATGGCGCCATGGTCTTCGCGCGTTTCGTTGTAGCGGGTCACGGTCTGGCTGTTGAACACATTGAACACGTCCACTTTCAGGCTCAGGCCCTTGACGGCGCTGGGAGTATAGGCCAGATTCATGTCCAGCTGGGCTTGCCATGGCAGGCGGCCCTGGCTGCCGCGCGGCGCCGGCTTGCCATTGCAATAGAAGTAGGAATCGCCGTAGTCGTTCTCGAACTTCAGGTTATCGGGCAGCGCGCCGATGCAGTTGCGCGGCGCCCCCGAAGTCAGCGACAGGTTGGCGCCGACCGTCACGTCCGGGATCACCTGCATGAAGCCGTAGGCCTTGAACGCATGGCGGTGGTCGCCCGGCAGGTAGCCGTAGGCGTTGTACATCAGTTCCTTGTGGTCGTCGCTGACCGTCAGGCCCACGTCGCCGCCGCCGATGCTGTCCGTCTGGCCTTCCATATTGCCCTTCAGCGCAGACAGGGTGTAGGTCAGCTTGCCGTACCAGCCGTTCGTGTACGGGTGCTCGACGAACAAGTTCAGGGCGCGGTAGGTGCGCGATGGCAGCGGGTTGCCCCACTCGGCCGCCGAGATGTCCACGCGGCGCAAGCCCTTGCCGTCGTCGAAGTCCACCATCAGGCTGTTGTCGCGGCCCGGGTTGATGATGGCGCACTGGAAGCCGCCCCAGTTGCTCGTGTCGACGCTGTTGCGCGTGGCCCAGGCTTGCAGCGGACGCGCGTCGCAGGTGTCGTCGTTGGTGTCGTTCAGCTTGCGGTACAGGACGCTGGCGCCCACCACCAGCTTCTTGCTCAGGGCGCGTTCGAAACCGAGCGAGAATTCATCCTGCGACAGCGGCTTGAGGCCGATGGCCGTCACTTCGCGCGCATCGCGGCTCTGGCCATACGCGTTGTTGGCCGAATACGGCTTGCTGATCGCGTGCAGGCCCGTCGGCGCGCCCGTGACGGGATCGACACCCGTGTAGGTGTACATCTCGCTGGTGGCCAGGAAGGGGCTGGCCATGTTGCTCGACAAATTCGATGGCACCGGCAGGTGGTAGCGGCCGCCGTTGGCGAAGAATTTCAGGGTGCCGTCGCCCAGGTAATCCCAGGTGGCGCCCACGCGCGGGGCGATCATATTGCGCTGCGAAATGAAGGCCACGCCATCGGTGCTGTAGTTGGTGAACTGTTCGCGGCGCAGGCCCAAGTCCAGCAGCACCCGTTCCGTGACCTGGTAGTGATCCTGGATGTATTGCGCGGATTGCACGCTGGTCGGACGCGCCAGGTTGGCGTTCAAGTCCTTGCTGACGTAGTAGCCCTGCGCGCCGTAGCCGCCGCCCTGAGCCGGCGTTTCAAACGCGCCGTTGATCGGGCGGTTCGGATCGGTCGCGCGCTGGTAGCTCCAGCGGTAGCCGCCGGCCAGGCTCAGGCCCACCTTCGACTCCACGTCGATGCGGTCGATGCCGCCGCGCAGCGAATGCTTGCCCAGCTTGTATTCGAGATCGAGTCGCTTGGCTTTCTGGCGGTCTTCCGACGACGGGTCGACCAGGGTGCCGGTCACCGTCTGCGGATTGGCGTACGTCAAACCCGGCACCTGGGTCGATGCGTTCGACGACGTTTGCGCCAGCAGCGGATTGTAGCCATTCGGCGTGCGCGTGTGCGAGGTGCGCGATTCGCCCATCATGGCCGTCACGGTCAGCTTGTCCGTCAGGTAGCCCGTGTACTTGAAGATGTCGATGTTGGCGCCCGGCGCGGCCGAGGAGCCGCAGCAGTTGACCGTCGTCTCGCCCTTGCCTGCCTGTACGCCGTTGCTCGCATGCGTGGCGTAGCTGTAGCCGTACGCCTGGCTGTCCGTCTTCGTGCGGTCATACAGCTTGGTATATTCGAAGTGATGGTCGTCCGTCAGGTTGAAATCGAGCTTGGCCGTCATGCGGTCCACCTTGCTCTGGCTCGTGCTCCAGCCGCGCGCCAGGGCCGTGCCCGAGTCGGCGGCGGCGGCGACGGCCTGGCTGTCGGTGCGCGTCTGTTCCAGCGCCACGAAGGCGAACAGCTTGTTCTTGATCAGGGGACCGCTGCCGTACAGGCCCACCACCTTGCTGGTGCTGCCGTTGTCGCGGTTCCAGTACAGCAGGTTGCCGTCCGTCTTGGGATTGGCGCCCGTGTTCGGGTAATACGTGTTTTCCGGCTCGCCTTTCAGCGAACGGGGAATGATGGAGACCTTGCCGCCGAATTCGACCTTGTTGCCGCCGCTCTTGGTGGTGATGTTGATCACGCCGCCCGTGGAGCGGCCAAACTCGGAACCGTAGCCGCCCGACAGCACCTGCAGGTTCGAGATGGCGCCAAACGGCAGCTCCGACGCGCCCACCTGGGTCAGGATGTTGGTGATGGGGAAGCCGTTGACGTAGAACGCGTTTTCCGACTGGCCCGAGCCGCCGATCGATGGCGCATTGCCGTACACGCTGTTGGTGCCGCGCGACACGCCCGGCGTCAGCTGCACGATGGAGGCCACGTCATTGCCGACTGGCAGCGCCTTCAGTTCCTTGGCCGTGAAGATCACGCCATTGTTCGTGTTCGACACGTCGATCGGATTGCGCGACGCCTTCACCACGACGGTCTGCTCCTGGCCCACGGTGCCGGCCGCGCTGGCCGGACCGAAGTTCGCTTCGGCGCCCGCGCCGATCAGGGCTTCGACTTCCTGCGACGCTTCGACCGAACCGGCGCGCAGCACGCGCACCGCATAGCGGCCCGGCGGCATGGAATTGGCCACATAGCGGCCCGACGTATCCGGCGTCAGCGTACGCTGCACGCCCGTCGCCAGGTTTTCCAGCACCACGGTGGCGCCGGCGGGCGCGCTCACTTCGCCGAAGATGGTGCTGGTGGCGTTCGACTGTGCCCAGGCCTGGCCTGGCACGCCGGCCGCCAGGGCGATCACGATCGCGGCGGCGCGGCTGATGTCGCGCAATTTGAGTCGGGTGGTATGCATGTGTCTCTCCGTCTATATCGAGGGTTATACGCGCCCTCCCCGCTCCAGGGCGAAGTCGGGGGGATGCAATTTTTATGGTGAGCGTCGGAAGGGAGAGCCAGGCAGCCATTCCTTCCGGGAAATCAGTCCGTCTTGGCTGATTTTCGTTTTCTTGGGATTACTTTAAAAAGAAAAATAAGTATCGTCAACAAAAAGAAAGTTACAGCGCAAATTTATCGCTAAATTCAGTAAATAAAGACGTTTTATCTTTCGATTCAATCCGCGATGCGGCAGATAACTTTCGTTATCGTGGCGTGGCGGATACACGCGCAGGCAAGAAGGCGGCCTGCAGGAGACATTCCACATGGCAATCCTGATGGAAAAACGCGAAAGTAGCCATGGCAATCCCCTTTCACTTACGTTTATCTTTCGTATTATGCATTTCGGAATATTGTCTTTTTCTTTTCCTGGCAATACCCCGGCCCGCTGGCAGGCTGGGGCATTGTCACGCCTTAAAAGAACTTGTAGCTGGCAGACAGGGCAAACTGGCGGCCGAACAGGTCCTGGCTATGGTTGTAGCCTTCCCAGCCGTTCGGGTCGTAGTACGGCTGCTTGTTGAACGCGTTCTTCACGTTCAAGCCCACGTCCAGGTTCTTGAGCGGCTTCCAGCTGAAGGCCAGGTTCACCGTGGTGTACGACGGCGCGCCCTTGCACTGGCCGGCCGGCAGCGATACCGAGGCGGCGGTGCAGTTTTCCGGCGTGTTGTCCTTGTCCCACGGACCGTAGGCCCAGCGCGTCTTGCCCGAATAGTTGATGAAGACGCTGCTGACGAAGTTGCGGTAACTCCAGTCGGCGTTGACGGTGGCGCGGTAGCGCGGCGAATCGTAGTAGCCGACGGTATTGCCCTTGATGTCGCTGCCGTCTTCGCTGTCGTGGGTGTCGCGCTTGCGGATGGTGGCGGCGATGCCCGTACTCAGCTTGCCCCAGTCGCCGAGCCCAAAGCGCGTGCGCGCATCGATGTCCACGCCGTCCATCAGGGTGCGGCCGCGGTTCGAATACGAGTTGATCAAGCCGCCCAGGTTGCCCACCGAGTAGCCCGGCACGCCGCCCGCGCACACGCCCGCATTGGCGGGATTGGCGCACATGGCCGCCACCGCCGCCATATTGCCCCGGTCCGTGTCCGTCAGGTCGTTGCGGATGGCGCTCGATGTACCTGCCAGGGTCGGGCCGTACTTGTCCACCAGTTCCGTAAACAGTTCGTTGAAGTCCTGGCGCACGATCTCGTCGCGGCGGTTGATGAACCAGTAATCGATGGAGATGCTCACGTCCTTGGCCGGCTGCAGGACCAGGCCCACGGTGGAAATTTTGGCCTTTTCCGGACGCAGGTTCTGGTTCGGCGGCGTCAGGCCGCCTACCGTCGTCGAGCAGTTCGAATTGAGCAGGCTCTTGCCCAGGTCCGCATCCGTCGCCACCCTGGACTTCATCAGGGCGCGCGCCATGGCATTCGTTTCATCGCAGCGCACCGTGTCGCGGATGCCGCCCACCTGGGCAAAGACGCCGCCCGAGCCCGATTCAGCCAGGTTGGGCGCGCGGAAGCCTTCCGAATACGTCCCGCGCAGCATCAGGTCGGGACGCGCGCGCCAGATCACGCCCAGCTTGGGCGCCAGGTTGGCCGAGAAATGCGGGTATTTGTCCAGGCGCGCGGCCGCATTGACTTCCAGGGTATCGCTGAGCGGTACCACCACTTCGCCAAACACGGCGGCGATGGTGCGCTTGCCATCGAACCAGGAACCGCCCTGCTGCGTGATCAGGCCATTGGCCGCATCCGCATTGCCGGGCGTGAGGAAGCTTTCGCGCATCACGTTGGTGCCCACGGCGGCGCGCACTTCGCGCTCGCCCAGCTTGAACAGCGTGCCTTCCAGCTTGGCGTCCCACGTCATCAGCTTGGTCCACGATTCGATGGCGAAGGTCGGATAGGCGGCACGCAGCAGCGCCGCATTGGCCTCGCTGATTTCGCCGAACTTGTAGGCGGGATTGTCGGAGATATACGTGCGGCCGCTGACGGGATCTTTCGTGAACGGGCCGAACGCCTGCTTGAAGCCATTGATATTCAGGTTCGCCGTCTGGAACAGCGTGGAATGGCTGCCCGCCACGCTGAGCGCCGTTTCAAAATCCCAGCCGCCGCCGATGCTGCCGCGCAGGCCGACGAGCGCGCGGTAGTTTTCATCGACATTCTTCTGGCCGAAGTGGCCCGTGGCATCCTGCAACAGATAGTTCAGGCCCGCCGCGCCGCCCATCTTGGCCACCATGTCGGCATCGAGCTTGCCCTTCAGGTAGACGTTGTTCGGACTCAGGAAAGGCGTGGCGAAGGTGTTCAGGGTAGTGCCCGTATTGCGCGCGAACCAGTTGTTCGTGCTGCCGCTGTTGAAGCTGGAGGGGCCATTCTCGCCGCGCATCTTGATGTGGGTGAACGCACCTTCCGCGAACGCTTCCATGTCGCCGCCCAGCTTCAGCCGGCCGCTCAGGTAGGCCGTGGCGCGCTCCGAAGTGGGGCCCGTATCGAGCTGGTTGGGCAGCGCATTCCACACGCAGCGCGTGCCCGACGCCTCGGTGATGCTGTTGTTGCAGCCGGGCGCGGCGCGCTGCGTGCGCGCATTGTTGTTGGCCTTGTCGAAGACAAAGAAGGTCCCTGGATTCATCACGCCCGGTTCGCTGCCCACGCCCACGCGCATGTTCGGGATGAAATTGGGATTGTTCACATAAAAATACGAGGGACGCTTCTGCCAGGTGTCGGCCAGCGCGATGCGGTCGCGCTGGTAGACGTTGACGGAACCGTAGATGTTGTAGCCGTCGCTGGCCAGGTCGCCCACGCCATACAGCACGCTGGCCTGGCGTTCGCCGTACGCTTTCACGCTGGGCGAAAACTCGCCGTTGGCGCGCGCCTCCAGGCCTTGATACGACTTCTTGGTGATCACGTTGATGACGCCGGCCACGGCATCGGAGCCATACACGGCCGACGCGCCGTCCGTCAAAATCTCCATGCGCTCGATGGCGGCGGCGGGAATGGCGTCGATATTGACGAACATGGTCTGGAAGCCGGCCGGCGCGCCGTAGAACGACAGGCGACGGCCATTGAGCAGCACCAGCGTGCCCTGCGCACCGAGGCCGCGCAAGTTCGCCTGCGAGCCGCCATCGGAACCCGTGAACATCGAGCGGAAGTCCTGCTGCGCCGGACGGGCCGCGGGCAGGTTGTCGAGCACCTGCAGCAAGGTGAGCGCGCCCATGTTTTCGATCTGCTTGGCGTTGATCACCTGCACGGGCGACGCCGTTTCCGCGTTGATGCGCTTCAGGCTGGAACCCGTCACTTCGACGCGCGCCAGTTTTTCTTCCTCCGCCGCCAGCGCCGTCGACGCCAACGCGGTTGAGCCAAGTCCGACCGCCACCATGGCGGACATCAGTTTTTTCAAGTGCATTCCCATCTCCCTTTTATAAGTGATTTGTTTTCGTCAGGCTGCGAGAGCCCCTCCCCGGTCCGAAGAGGGGCTCGTCGTTAGTGAAATGATTGAAGTAGTTAGCGCGGCTTGACCGTCGCGCCCTCCGTGCCGGTCAGCACGGCGTTGGCCCAGTTGCCGCAGACCTGGGCCGGGTGGGCGCCGCGCGCGCCCAGGGTGCGCAAACTGAGCTGGCTCAGGCCGCGCACGTCGATTTCGGGTTTGACCACCCCGGGAGCCGTGACCAGGCCGCTGTCATACAGCAGCCGCTCGCCGCTCCAGACCTGGAATTGCAAGCCGCCCGCGCTGCGGCAGCTATCGTCCACGCCCAGGTCGGCGCGCAGCAGATTCCAGTTGCCCGCCAGCTGCAAGTCGATGCGGCTGGCTGGTCCCACGCCGAGGCCCTTGCGGAACCACAGCCCGTTCATGCGCATCTCGGCGGCCTTGCCGGCCGGCCGGTCTTTCGCGACAGTCTTCGGCAGCGCCAGGTCCGACAGATAGCGCTGCACCTCTTCTGCTTCGGCCACGCGGTGTTCGAGCACGCGGAATGCGGACAAGGTCACGGGCGCCACGTCGCTCGCCAGCGCCGCGTCGAACGCGCGCGCCACCGGCCCGGCTTGCGCCGCCGTCACCATCGGGTCGGTGGATGCGGCGCCATCGCCTTCCGGATTTTGCGTGCTCATGACGCGGAAGCGCAGCAAGCGCCCGGCCGTGGCGGGGAAATTGATCGTCTGCGTACCCTCTTGCAATTTGAGCGTGCCGCGCGCAAGCGCCGCGCCCCACTCGCCGTTGTTGTCGCCGATGTAGATTTCGTAATCCCGCACCTGGCCATGCTTCCAGTGCTGATCGTTGCGCGGCGCCAGTTCGATGCCATCGACGAGGCGGCGTTCCGAAAAGCCGATCACCCATTCATGGGGACCGCTTTTCACGGACGGGCTGCGCACGGTGCGGAACCAGGTCTCGGGCTTGCCGTCGAAGGCGTTTTCCAGCGGATAGCCGCTTTCTTCCGCAGGACGCGACACCACCTGCATGGCGTCAGCCGGCAAGGCGCGGCCCGGCACGGGGGCGACGGGGAAGTCGGCATCGATACGCGCCACGCCCAGCGCGCCGGCCACCTGCAAGGCCAGGGGCTGGCGGATATCCTGCGCCGCCACTTTCACGTGCAGGGTGCCCTGGCGGTCGGCAGGATCGAAGAACCAGGCATCAAGCGCCTTGTCGTAGGCGGCGCGGTCGGCCGATGGCGCGAGCAGCCGTTCGCCCGCCTTGACGGCGGCCGGTGCCTGGCCCGCCAGCATGCGCAGCGCATAGCCGCGGCGCGCTTCCTGGCCCTGGTACTTGCCTTCAACGGCGCCGATGTCGACCTGCACGTCGCCGCCCGTCTGGCGCATGCGGATGACTTGCTGGCTGAAGGCGCCGCCCTGGTACTGGCGCGTGTTGCCATCGTCTTCATACAGGGTGTATTCGGACTCGCCGTGCGGGTAGATATCGAGCGTCAGCTGGTCCTTCGGCTTCTGGCCGTCGTACAGCATTTCCGGATACATGGGCAGGATGGCGCCGGCACGCACGAACACGGGCAGCTTGTCCAGCGTGACCTGGAGATCGAGGTCGCGCCCTTTCGCGTCCGCCGTGGCCTGGCGGCCATCCCAGTAGTCGTACCACGTGCCTTGCGGCAGGTGGATGCCCTTGCGCCAGCCGCCGCTGACGGCCTGGCTGCGGTAAACGGGCGCCACCAGCACGTCGCGGCCCAGCAGGAATTGATACTTATACGCTTCCGTGTAGGCGGCCGGGTCTTGCGGATAATCCCACATCAGGCCACGCACCAGCGGCGCGCCCGATTGCTCCGCTTCGCGCACCAGGGTGTACATATACGGCGTCAAACGCATCTTGAGCTTCAGATAGCGGCGGTTGATGTCGCGGTACGGTTGCTCAAACCACCACGGGTGCTTGCGCTCGGCCGCGGCCCAGCCGGACATGCCCATCAGCACGGGCGTAAAGCTTTTCCACTGCAAGTCGCGCAGATAGGTTTCCGGGCTGCCGCCGAAGATGGCGTCCACGTCGCCCGAGGCATACGCCTGGCCGGACAGGCCCGAGCCGATCAGGGTCGGAATGTGCCAGCGGATGTAGTCCCAGCTGGCGCTCTGGTCGCCCGTCCACGCCACGGCGTAGCGCTGGATGCCGGCCCAGCCCATCACCGTCCACAGGAAGGGGCGGCTGTCGGAGTTGTTCAGGATGCCGTCGTAGGCGGACTTGTTCGCATCCATGGCAAACTGGTAGCCCTTGCCCGTCCACGCCACGTCCAGCTTTTGCACGCGGCTGCCCGCCTGGCCCACTTCCCAGGCGATCTTGTCGACGCCGTTTTCCGTCCACAGGCCCGTGCGGAAGCCATAGCCGGCCAGGCCCTTCACCGTTTCCGGCAAGTTCGTGTAGCCGCAGCCATAGCCGTCGTTGGGCAAGATCCAGCCGCCCGGCATGTCGTGTTCGCGGTACTGGCGCGCCACGGTTTCCACCACGTCCGGCGTCTTGCCGGTGGGGCCGTCGCTCCAGCCTTTGGGCACGGAACCGGGCTTTTTCACGTTGTCGCCATCGTTGTAGCAATCGGCGTCGCCGTATTCGAGCGCCCAGCGGGGCAGCATGCGCGCGCGGCCCGTCAAGTCCGTGTAGCGGGCGACGACGTCGCGCAAGTCCTTGCCGACGAAGAAATACGCATCGAAGCGCCCTTCCGCGTGCTGCAGCGAGATCTGTTCCTTGTCGCGCAAATCGTAGTGCCCGTCGGACCAGGTATTGCGCAGCATGCCCCAGCCCCGTGAACTCATGAGGAATGGCGCGGGATTCGGCCGGTCGCCCTCTTCCCAGCCGCCCGAATACGACACGGGCACCTGCTTGCCCTTGAATTCGAAGCGACCATTTTGCTGCCCGCCGCCGAAGTAACGCTCGCCCGGCAAGCTCGATAGCACCTGCACGCCCTGCTTGTCGTCGAGCGACAGCGGCTGCACTTCGCGCCACAGCGGCACCGCATCGCCCTTGCGGTACAAGGTAAGGCGCAAGGGTTTGCGGTCGATGCGCAGGTTCAGGGCTTCGGTGCTGATCACGATATGGTCGGGATGCTCGCTGATCTCGTATGCCACTTGCGCGGCGGGCTGGCCCACGACGATGGGCGCGGCCTTGTCGCCGGGACCCGTCAAGCCCCCCTTGCCGCCCGCCTGGATGCGCAACACGTCCGCCTGCGGCAGGCTGATACGCAGCTGCATGCCCGTGTCGCTGCGCAGATCCCAGCCCAGCGCCTCGCCCTTGGCCACGTCGGCCGCATGCACGGCGGAGAGCGACTGCAGATTGCCGATAGGCGCGGCTTGCAGGCCAGGGGCAGCCAGGGTGGCAAGGGCGGCGAGGACACAGGCGGCAAGGGCGCGGCGGGGAAGCGGGAGAGGTTTCATCTGCGGGCTTTCAGAAAATCGAAGTGATGGAAATACTTTAAGAAGAAAAATAAATATCGTCAATCAAAAGAAAGTTCTTAGACCGATTTATTAATAAAATGCCCAGAATTGGCGCATTTTTCTTACGTTTCACCAAAATGTCACAAAACATACTTTCGTTATCGTCGTATTTCAGCGACAGGCGGCGGCACGACTGGGTTTCATGCGGCAGCGCAACATGATTGGCGTCCAGAAAAGCACCAGTTCGACGCCATTATTTCGCAAGCCACACAACTATTTACTTTCGTTTTACTTTCGTATTTGACTTTTCGAAATTTAGTATTTATGCTTTCTCCAACAAACACTTTACTGACCTCTCATGACTACCCTTCTTCAGCGTGACATTCAAACCTGGCGCGACATCGGCGGCCTGCACACGGCCGAGGAAATCGCCCATCAGCCCGCCATCTGGCGCGCGCTGGCCGGCATTTTGCGCAGCGAGCAAGCCAGCCTGGCCGCCTTTCTGGGCGATGCGCTGTCCCATCCACAGCAGCGCGTGATCCTGACGGGTGCCGGCAGCTCGGCGTATGTGGGCGAAATCGTCGTCGACACCCTGAATGCCGCCTGGCCCGCGCAGATCCGCGCCATCGCCACCACGACTTTGCTGACGCACCATGAGCTGTACCTGGAAGCGGATGCGCCCACCCTGCTCGTCTCGTTTGCCCGCAGCGGCGACAGCCCGGAAAGCCTGGCGGCCGTGGAACTGCTGCGCCAGGTCGTGCCCGGTGCGCGCTTCCTGAACATCACTTGCAACGCCGATGGCAAGCTGGCGCGCCAGGGCGCCAACGACAGCAATACATATAACTTGCTGATGCCGGAAGGCAGCTGCGACCGCGGCTTCGCCATGACCAGCAGCTTTAGCAGCATGCTGCTGGCGGCCCTGTCGGTACTGGGCAAGGACGTCGACGTGGCGCGCCTCGAGACCCTGGCGCAGCTGGGCGAAGACGCCCTGCGCGACTGGTCGGCTCCCGTGGCGGACCTGGGCTCGCAGCCGGTGCAGCGCGTCGTTTACCTGGGCAGCGGCCCGCTGGAAGCGCTGGCCAAGGAAGCGGCCCTGAAAATTCTGGAATTGACGGGCGGGCGCGTGATGGCGATGGCGAATACGCCGCTGGGCTTCCGCCATGGCCCGAAATCGGCAGTCACCACGGAGTCCTTGGTGATCCTGCTGCGCAGCAGCAAGCCATTGGCGCGCCAGTACGAAGACGACTTACTGCAGGAACTGCAGCGCGACAGCGTGGCGCAACGCTGCCTGACGGTCGGCATCGGCGGCGACCTGTCGGCCGACGCGCCGGCCTGGCCCGACGCCTGGCTTGCCCCGCTGTGGCTGCTGATGGCGCAGCAATATGCGCTGCACCAGTCCGCGCTGCTGCAACTGCGCCCCGACAATCCATTCGCCGGCGGCATCGTCAACCGTGTCGTGCAGGGCGTCACCATCTATGGCCATGACCAATTCTAATTCCATCCAGGGCTTTCACGGCATCGACATCGGCGGCAGCAAGATGGAGCTGGTCGCCTTTGCCGACCGCGACGGCGCGCTGACCGAAACGTTCCGCGAGCGCGTGGCCACGCCGGGCGACGATTTTAGCGCCTTCGTGCAGGCGATCGTCGACCTGGTGGCGCGCGGCGACGCCGCCCTGGGCACGACGGCGCCCGTCGGCATCGGCTTGCCCGGCGTGATCGACAGCGCCAGCGGCCGGCAACTGAGCTCCAACGTGCCGGCCCTGAACGGCCGCCTGGTGGCGCAAACCCTGCAGCAAGCCTTGCAGCGCCCTGTCGCCATCGGCAACGATTGCCAGTGCTTCGCCCTGTCGGAAGCGCAAGGCGGCGCGGCCGACCATGCCGCCAGCATGTTCGGCGCCATCCTCGGCACGGGCGCCGGCGGCGGCTATTGCGTGGGCGGCCAGCTGCTGCGCGGCTTGAACGGCGTGGCCGGCGAATGGGGCCACTGGAGCCTGCCCGCCACCCTGCTGGCGCAGCATGGCCTGATCGATTACGCCTGCCCGTGCGGCAAGGCGGGCTGCCTGGAACGCTACGTCTCCGGCCCCGCCATGAGTAAACTCCACGCGCATTTCGGCGGCGACGGCGCCGAGCCGCTGGCCATCGTGGCACGCGCCAACATGGGCGACGCCGTGGCCGAACGCACGGTGGCCGTGCACCTCGACGTGCTGGGCCACGCGCTGGCCGGCCTGGTGCTGGCCTACGACCCGCACGTCATCGTGCTCGGCGGCGGCCTGTCGAAATTGCCGCACCTGTACGACAAGCTGCCGGCCGCCGTGAAGCGCCACCTGTTCCCCGGCGTGCACGTGCCGCCCATCCTGCCGCCCCGCTTTGGCGACGCCGGCGGCGCGCGCGGCGCGGCCCTTTTGATACGACAACATATAAAGGCGTCAACATGATGAAGCAAGCGGAAAACCCGGGTTTTACCCTGTCGCCCATCCAGCAAGTGATCAAGGCGCACCGCCGCGGCGAGCGCGTGGGCCTGTACGCCGTCTGCTGCAGCCACCCGAGCGTGCTGCGCGCCGCCATGCGCGTGGCCAGCGAGTACGACACCGTGCTGCTGGTCGAAGCGACCTCGAACCAGGTCGACCAGTTCGGCGGCTACACGGGCATGACACCAAACGTTTTCCGCGACACCATGCTGGCAATGGCCCGGGAACAGGGTTTCCCGACCGAGCGCCTGGTGCTGGGCGGCGACCATCTGGGTCCGAACGCCTGGCAGCACCTCGACGCGGCCTCCGCCATGGCCCACGCCGAGACCCTGATCGCCGCGTATGCGTCGGCCGGCTTCCATAAAATCCACCTCGATTGCAGCATGCGCTGTGCCGATGATCCCCTGCAGCTCGACGATGAAACCGTGGCCGCCCGTTCGGCGCGCCTGTGCATCGTCGCCGAAGCGGCGGCCGCCGCCGCCGGCTTCGCGTCGCCCGTCTACGTGATCGGCACGGAAGTGCCGGTTCCCGGCGGCGAAGCGTCCTTGGCGCAGGCCGGCGCCGTCACCAGCCCGCAGGCCGCGCGCCGTACCCTCGACGTGCATTGCCGCGCCTTCCTCGACAACGGCCTGCACGACGCCTGGCGCCGCGTCATCGCCATGGTGGTGCAGCCGGGCGTCGATTTCGACCAGAGCAGCATCCAGCACTACGATGCGCAGGCCGCCGCCGAGCTGTCGGCCTTCGTGGCCGAGCAGCCTGGCCTCGTGTTCGAAGCCCACTCGACCGACTACCAGCGCGAATCGGCCCTGCACGCCATGGTGCGCGACCATTTCGCCATCCTGAAAGTGGGTCCGGCCGCCACCTTCGCCCTGCGCGAGGCGCTGTTCGCCCTGTGCCAGATCGAGGAGGAACTGCTGCCGGCGCACGCCACCTCGCAGCTGATGCAGGTGCTCGACGACGTGATGGTGGCCAAGCCGAAGAACTGGATCAAGCATTACCTGGGCACGCCGGACGAGCAGCGGCTGATGCGCCGCTACGGCTTGAGCGACCGTTGCCGCTATTACTGGGGCGAGCCGGAAGTGGCGGCCGCCGTCGGCAAGCTGCTGGCCAACCTCGATGCCGTGGCGATTCCACTGCCGCTGCTGAGCCAGCATTTGCCGGAGCAATATCTGGCCGTGGTGCAGGGCAGCTTGCAGGCACAGGCGCCGGCCCTGATCGAGCACAAGATCGGCAGCTTGCTGGCGCAATATGCGCGCGCCTGCAACCGCAATGTGGCAGTGGCCGTCATTGCCGAAGCGGCAATCTGTTAAGCTCGGTATTTTCATTTTTTACCGAGCCCGCCACCATGCGAAATACCAGCCAACGCCGTGAATCCATCCTCCAAATGCTTGCCCAGCAGGGCTCGGTGCAGGTGACCGATCTGGTGGAAAAGCTCGGCGTGTCCGCGGTCACCATCCGCAGCGACTTGAATGCGCTGGAAGCGCAAGGCATGGCCACGCGCAGCCACGGCGGCGCGACCCTGACGCGCACGCCGCCGCCCGAGCATACGATACGCCAGAAGGATGCCATCAACCACGAGCAGAAGGAGCGCATCGGCGCCTACGCGGCGCGGCTGGTGGAACCGGGCGACAACATCATCATCGACTCGGGCACCACCACCATCTCGCTGGCGCGCCATCTGCGCGACGCGACGGGCGTGACGGTGGCCACGAATGGCCTGAACATCGCGTGGGAGCTGGCCGACGCGCCCGGCGTGGACCTGATCCTCACGGGCGGCCTGCTGCGCAAGCAGTCGCTGTCGATCCAGGGCAGCCAGGCCGAAACCTGTCTGCAGGCCTACAGCTTCGACAAGCTGTTCCTGGGCGTGGACGGCTTCGACCTGCAGTTCGGCGTCACCACCCACCACGAAGCGGAAGCGAGCCTGAACCACAAGATGGTGGAACGGGCCAAGAAAATCATCGTCCTCACGGACGCCTCGAAGTTCGGCCGCGTCAGCCTGCACCGCATCGTGCAGCTGGACCGCGTCGATACCGTCATCACCGATGCCAGCATCAGCCAGGAATACCGCGAAGGGCTGCACAAGCTGGGCATCGAACTTTTTATAGCGGAATAACACATGCTGAGCGGCAGAATCCTTACCCCATCTGGCTGGATCACGGGCACCATCACTTTTGACCAGCGCATCGTCCAGATACAAGAAGACCCTGCCGCCGACAGCGCGCTCACCATCCTGCCCGGCTTCATCGACCTGCACGTGCATGGCGCGGCCGGCGTCGACATCATGGAAGGCGGCAACGCGGGCGCCACCGTGACGCAGGTGCATGCGCGCCACGGCACCACGGCCCTGCTGGGCACCACACTGACGGCCAAGGAGCCGTCGATCGTGCGCGCGCTGCAAGGCCTGGCCGGCGTTATCGCCGAACGTCCCGCCAACGGCGCACGCATGCTGGGCGTGCATCTGGAAGGACCGTTTTTGAACCTGCACCGCCTGGGCGCGCAGCCGCCCGACGTGGTGCAAGCGAGCCTGGCGCTGGTGCAGCGCTTTCACGCCATCGCCCCGATCAAGGTCTTGACCATGGCGCCGGAAATCCCCGGTCACCTGGAACTGATCCCGCAACTGGCGGCGATGGGCATCCGCGTGCAGATCGGCCACAGCGCCGGCACGTATGACGATGGCGTGGCCGCGCTCAAGGCCGGCGTGTCCGGCTTTACCCACCTGTACAACGGCATGACGGGCATGACGCACTACGACCCGGGCATGGTGGGCGCGGCGCTCGCGCATGCCGAATACGCGGAAATCATCCCCGACCTGCAGCACGTTGCCAAGGGCGCCCTGCGCGCGGCCCTGCGCGCCATCCCGCGCCTGTACGGCGTGACCGACGCCACCTCGGCCACCGGCATGCCCGATGGCGAATACGGCCTGGGCACACAGCGCGTCTATAAATGCATGGGCTGCGTGCGCCTGGCCACGGGCTCGCTGGCCGGGAGCGTGCTGACCATGGACCAGGCCCTGCGCAATTTCGTCGACCTGGGCCTGGACCTGGCCGACGCCTCGAACCGCCTCTCGCTGTACCCGGCCGATTATCTGGGCGAATCCGAACGGGGCCGTTTGGCACCGGGCGCCTGGGCCGATATCGTCGTCCTCGATTCCACACTACAGCCCGTGTCCGTCTTCGTCGAAGGCGCGGCCATCGATCTTTCCACCCGCTAGATTCAGTCTCTAGAACCAGCCCCCAACCTCAACCCCGTCCCGGAGTTACCATGCACGACACGTCACACAAGGCCCCCGTGTGGGCCATGCGCTACCTGCTATTTATTGCCGGCATGGGGGGATTGCTGTACGGCATAGACATCGGCATCATCGCCGGTGCCCTGCCCTACCTGGAATCGACGGCCTCGGTGGCCTGGAAACTGACGGCCCAGCAGCTGAGCTTTATCGTCGCCGCCGTGCTATTGGGTTCAGTCCTTTCTTCGCTGTTCGCCGGCGCCCTGGCCGATATCCTGGGCCGGCGCTGGGTGATGTTCCTGGCCGGCGCCCTGTTCAGCGCCAGCATCCCGCTGATCGCCCTGGCCGACGGCTACACGCCGCTGCTGCTGGGCCGTCTGCTGCAAGGCATCAGCGGCGGCTTGATCGGCGTCGTCGTGCCCCTGTACCTGGCCGAATGCCTGCCCGCGCAGCAGCGTGGGCGCGGCGCCGCCCTGTTCCAGCTGCTGCTGACCATCGGCCTGGTGGCCGCCGCCCTGATTGGCCTGCTGCAGGCGCAGACGGTGGAAACGGCCACGCAGGCGGCGCAGGCGTTGCCGGAAGCGGGCCGCATCGCCGCCATCTTCACGGCCAAGGACCACGCCTGGCGCAGCATCTTCTGGGTCTGCCTGGCGCCTGGCCTCGTATTTACCATCGGCGCCCTGCTGCTGGCCGAGTCGCCGCGCTGGCTGGCGCGCCGCGGCCGCGTCGAACAGGCACGCCAGTCGCTGCTGAGCACGCGCCTGCCCGCCGCCGCCGACCTGGAACTGCGCGAAATGCTCGATACGCCCGAGAACGCGGCCAAGGCCAGCGGCCATGCCAGGGCAAAAGACCCGCTCTTGAGCCGCCGCTACGTGCTGCCCTTCCTGCTGGCCTGCCTGATCCTCGCCTGCACGCAGGCGACGGGCATCAATTCCATCCTCGCCTATGTCGTCAATATCCTGAACCAGGCAGGCCTGTCGGGCGCCTCGGCCAACATGGCGGACGTCCTGTTGAAAGTGCTGAACGCCGTGATGACGGTGGTAGCCGTGCTGCTGGTGGACCGCAAGGGCCGCAAGTTCCTGCTGATGCTGGGCACGGGCGGCATCGTCGTCTCGCTGCTGGCGGCCGGCTTGCTGTTCCGCGGCGCCGAAGCGCACCTGGCCGACGTGCGCCCCGCCATCGCCGCCCAGGTGCAAAACGACGGCCTGGCCGTGCACCTCGATGCGGCCACCTTGACGGCCTTGGGCGCGGCCGCCGACGGCACGCCGCAGCAGCTGACCATCGCCTACGCCTACGGCCCCTTCACCAACGTGAAAAGCCTGCGCAGCGACGACCCCGTACTGCGCCAGGTGACGATCGCCCGCGAAGACGCCGTACAGGCCGACAGCGTGATCGGCGTGTTCTTCCGCAAGCTGCACCTGAACCCGTTCGCCGACCCGGCCGCCGGACGCGAGGCGCCGCTGCGCATCGAGAAGGCCAGCCTGGGCCCCGTGCCCCCGTCCACGCACGGCTGGCTGGTGGCGATCGCCATCTGCGTGTTCGTCTCCAGCTTTGCCGTGGGACCGGGCGTGTGCGTGTGGCTGGCCCTGTCCGAGCTGATGCCGACCCGCATCCGCTCGAACGGGATGAGCATCGCGCTGCTGGTCAACCAGTTCGTCTCGACGGTGATCGCCGCCATCTTCCTGCCGACCGTGGGCTTGCACGGTTATTCGACCCTGTTCTTCTTCGGCGCCGGCTGCACCGTGCTGTACTTCCTGGCGGCCGCGTTTTTGTTGCCTGAGACCAAGGGCAAGACCTTGGAAGAGATCGAAGCGCACTTTTCCAAGTAAGCCCGAGTAACCAACTGTAGCAGTCTCCTTTCCAGCCCCGGCCCACCGTCCGGGGCTGTTTTTTTGCCTGCCGGTCAAGTTGACGGGGCCGGCGCGCACGGCACCGTACGGTTTTCCTTCTGGAATCACGGGCGCGTGGGCTAGAATCTGGCTGCGTCGTGCTACTCACGAGGCGGCAATGGCGCCATGACAAAAACCACCAGGAGACACAGTGAGCTTATTTAGAACCAAGAATTTGGATGACATGATTGCCCACAGCAAGAAGCCGGGAGGTCTGGCCAAGGTGCTGGGACCGTTCGACCTTGTCCTCATGGGCATCGGCGCCATCGTCGGCACCGGTATTTTCGTGCTTACCGGCACGGGTGCGCTGACGGCCGGCCCCGCCCTGTCGCTGTCGTTCGTCGTGGCGGCCGTCGCCTGCTGCTTCGCCGCCCTGTGCTATGCGGAATTCGCCTCCACCGTGCCCGTGGCCGGCTCCATCTACACCTACAGCTATGCGACTTTGGGCGAGCTGGCCGCCTGGATGATAGGCTGGGACTTGCTGCTCGAATACGGCCTGGCCGCGGCCGCCGTCTCCGTCGGCTGGTCCGGCTATTTCCAGTCGTTGCTGTCGGGCTTTGGCATCGCCCTGCCCGTGGCCCTGACGGCCGCGCCGGGCGCGCTGCCCGGCGTGACCACCTTCATCAACCTGCCGGCCCTCGTCATCATGCTGCTGCTGACGGCCATGCTGGGCTGGGGCGTGCGCGAATCGGCGCGCCTGAACAACATCATGGTGGCCATCAAGGTGGGCGTGGTGCTGCTGTTCATCATCTTCGGCGCGCGCCACGTGCAGCCGGCCAACTGGCAGCCCTACATGCCGTTCGGCTACCACGGCATGCTGAGCGCCGCCGCCCTCGTCTTCTTCGCCTTCATCGGCTTTGACGCCGTCACCTCGGCCGCCGAGGAAGTCAAGAAGCCGTCGCGCGACCTGCCCATCGGCATCATCGGTTCGCTGGCCGTGTGCGCCGTGCTGTACGTGGTGGTGTCGGCCATCATGACGGGCATCGTGCCGTATCAGAAATTCCTCGGCGTCGACCATCCCGTCTCGCTGGCCCTGCAGTATGCGGGCGAAAACTGGATCGCCGGCTTCGTCGACCTGGGCGCCATCCTCGGCATGACCACCGTGATCCTCGTGATGGCCTTCGGTCAGACGCGCATCATCTTCGCCATGTCGCGCGACGGCTTGCTGCCCAAGCGCCTGTCGACCGTGCACCCGCGCTTCCACACGCCGTTCTTCGCCACCTGGCTGGTCGGCATCGTCTTCGGCCTGATCGCCGCCACGATCCCGCTCAACATCCTCGCTGAACTGATCAACATCGGCACCCTGGCCGCCTTCACCATGGTCTCCGTCGCCGTGGTGGTGCTGCGCAAGAAGCGTCCCGACCTGCCGCGCGCGTTCCGCTGCCCCGGCGTGCCGTTCGTGCCGGCGCTGGCCGTGATCCTGTGCGTGGGTCTGATGACCTTCCTCAGCTGGGTCACCTGGATGGCCTTTTCCATCTGGCTGGTGATCGGCCTGGCCATCTATTTCGGCTACGCGCGCCGCCGTTCGCTGCTGCATCCGCAACAGTAAGCCCGTCACTGCGCCATCGCAGTAAGATGGCGGTCTCGCAACCGTGCAGACCGCCATCCATGCAACCTTCCCCCGACCTTATCGCCCAACTGGACCAGAGCACGGACCAGCTCAAGCGCGCGCGCCTGCGCAACATGCAGTGGCTGGCCGCCGGCCTGCTGCTGCTCGCCGCGCTGGTCTTCGCCGTGGCCCGCTCGCAACGGGGCGGCCATCCCGCATGGGGCTATGTGGAGGCATTCGCCGAAGCATCGATGGTGGGCGCGATCGCCGACTGGTTCGCCGTCGTCGCCCTGTTCCGCCACCCGCTGGGCATCCCCCTGTGGCATACGGCCATCATCCCCAACAGCAAGGCGGATATCGGGCGCAGCCTGGGCGCTTTCGTGGAAAACCATTTCATTACCGAGCAAGGCATCGCCGAGCGCATCGTGCAAGCCGATCCCGCTGCCCGCCTGGGCGCCTGGCTCAGTGACGAGGTCCATGCGCGGCAGCTGGGCATGGCCAGCGCCGGCGTGGTGAAACAGCTGCTGGCGATGGCCGACCACGACACGCTGGGCCGCCTGCTGCGCGAGCAGGCCAGCGCCTACCTCGGTCAATTGAATGTATCGGACGTGGCGGCCGACTGCATCGACGCGCTGATCGCCGACGGCAAGCCGCAGCAATTGCTGGACTTCCTGCTCGACCGGGGCGCTGCCTACCTGGACGACGAGGCGCACCACGCCGCCATCGGCGACTTCGTGCTGGGCGCCTTCCAGATCGAAAACACGCTGGTGAAAAAGGCCGTGAAGGCGTACGAGCCGCGCATGATCGCCTCGCTGCAAAAATTCGCGCTCGCCGTGCGCATCGACCCGGCCCACCCGCTGCGCCAGCGCATCGGCGGCTGGATCGCCGACAGCGCGCTGCACCTGAAGGCCGATCCGCAGTGGCAGGACACGGTGCGCCGCTACCAGCTGCAGCTGATCGCCAGCGATACGGTGCAAGCGATGCTAGGCGAGCTGTGGGACGCCATCCGCGCGCGCCTGCTGGCCGACCTGCACGCCGACGCGCCCGTGCTGGCGCAAGCCGTCGCCAGCCTGGCGCGCAACACGGGCCAGGTACTGGGCAAGGACGAGCATGCCCGGGCATGGCTGAATGGCGCCATCGTCGCCGGCAGCGGCGCGCTGGTACGGCGCTACCGGGGCGAGGTGGGCGCCTTCATCGCCGCCCGCCTGGACTTGTGGAGCAAGGAAGAAATGAGCGAGCGCATCGAACTGGCCATCGGGCGCGACCTGCAGTTCATCCGCATCAACGGCACCATCGTGGGCGGCCTGGCCGGCCTGCTGATCTACGCCGCCAGCCAGGCGGTGTAAGCGGGCTTTTCCAGCGCCAGCGCCAGCGCCTGGCGCGGCATCACGCCAGCTGCGGTTTCAGCAGGCTCGTCACTGATAACTGCTTGCGCGGCGCGGCAGCCCGGGCTGCCGGCCGGGCTGCCGCGCCGGCCGCCACACTGCGCACCAGCTGGAAGGAATCGACCAGCGTCGCCAGTTGCACGGCCTGCTGCTGCATGCCGGCCGCGGCGGCGGCGGCCTGCTCGACCAGGGCCGCATTTTGCTGCGTCACGTCGTCCATCTGCGTGATGGCCTGGTTGATTTGTTCGATACCCTCGCTCTGCTCCTGGCTGGCCGCCGTAATGTCCGCCATGTAGCCGGCCACCTGGCGCACCGACTGCTCGATATCGCCCATCGTCTTGCCGGCGTCCTGCACCAGCCGGCTGCCCGCCCCCACCTTGTCCACCGAATCGCCGATCAGCACCTTGATTTCCTTGGCCGCCTGCGCCGAGCGGTGCGCCAGGCTGCGCACCTCGGACGCCACCACGGCAAAGCCGCGCCCCTGTTCCCCGGCCCGCGCCGCCTCGACGGCCGCATTCAGCGCCAGGATATTCGTCTGGAAGGCGATGCCGTCGATCACGCCGATGATGTCGACGATCTTGCGCGAGCTGTCCTGGATCGAGCCCATGGTGGCAATCACCTGCGACATGGCTTGTTCGCCCTTGTGCGCGGTCTCGGAGGCGGTATTGACGAGGCGGTTCGCCTCGCGCGCATTGTCGGCATTCTGCCTGACCGTGCCGGTCAGTTCTTCCATGGACGACGCCGTCTCTTCCAGTGCGCTGGCCTGCGACTCCGTGCGCCGCGACAGGTTCGCATTGCCTGCGGCGATTTCCTCCGCGCCGCGGCCCACCACGCCCGTCGATTCCTTGATTTGCCCGACCAGCAGCTTGACGTTCGTCTGCAGGACGCGCAGCGCCTGCGCCACCGCCGTCAGTTCGTCGTTGCCGCTGGCGCTGATGTTGCCCGACAGGTCGCCCGCGCTCATGCGCTCGATATCGCCGCGCATGCGCTCCAGCGGCACCACGGCCGCGCGCTGCACGGTGTAGCCGCCGGCCGCGCACGACACCACGCCGCAGAGAGTGCTGAACAGCATCGGCATGCCGGCGTGTCCCGACGCCACATAGGAGATGGCCGGCGCGGCAACGAACAGCAGCGCCAGCGAGCCGAACACGAGGGACATCCGGGCGCGCAGCGTCAATTGCGCCAGCGGATTCAGGCGCCGCACGAGCGAGCGGTGCATGGCCACGCCTTCGCGCACTTCCAGCGTCGTGCTGCCTTGCTTGATGGCCTGGTATGCCTGCTCGGCGGCGGCCACCTGTTCCCGGCTGGGCTTGACGCGGATCGAGGTGTAGCCCACCATCTGGCCATTTTCCAGCATCGGCGCGGCATTCGCTTCCACCCAGTAGTAATCGCCATTCTTGCAGCGGTTCTTGACCATGCCCGTCCACGCCTTGCCGCTCTTGATGGTGCGCCAGAAGTCGGCGAAGGCCTCGGCCGGCATATCCGGATGGCGCACGATGTTTTGCGGCGCGCCGATCAGCTCCTCGGCCGAAAAGCCGCTGATATCGATGAAATCCTGGTTGACATAGGTGATGTTGCCCTTCAGGTCAGTCTTCGATACCACCGTCTGACCGTCATGAAGCACATATTCCTTGTTCGTTACCGGCATATTTGTACGCATTTCTGTCTCCCCTGTCCTACACAAGCGAATGGCGGCGCCACCCGAAAAGAAGCGGGCTCGCGCCCTGGCCTGAACAACACTGCTCTTTCCTGCACAGATCCTGACAAGTGACGAGAGGCGCCTTGCCAACAACTTGCCTCTATTTGCCATCTTTTTGACTTAGATCAAATTCATTTTGCTCCATGATTTAACCAATTACAACATTTAAATGAAAAATTTAAACGAATTTATCACTTTTGAAATGATGACAAATGGATAGATTTTCGCCTCAACAGAGGAAAAACACAGGGTCTCGAGGCAATATTGCAAACAAGACGGCAGTTGCACGGCAAACACAAATCATTAAAATCATGAAATTCATTGCATTCTATTTTATTTGAGGTATGATGATTGACATGGGGAAACGAAAACGATGCGATGACATCGTGCCTTTCGCCACTCGGGAAATCCGCACCAATGTAGGGAGATACGCATGAACAAAGTCCTGGCCTTGCGCTTGCTCGACGCCGCAGAAGACGCTGCCGTCATCATCGACACCGCTTCACGCATCCAGTATGCGAACGACGCCATGTATGCGCTGAGCGGCTATGCGCAGGGCAGCCTGGCGGGCCAGCAGATCGAGGCGCTGCTGCCGGATGCCGTGCGCGAGCAGCATGGCGCGCAGATCGGCGCCTATCTGGCCGGCGAAAAGAAGTCCAGGGTACTCGGGCACAAACGCCATTTCGCCATTCGCCACCACGACGGCTCCATGCTGCCCATCGTGCTCAAGGCCATGGACCTGGGCAAGCTCGGCGACGAAAACTACATGGGCGCCTTTTTCATCGACCAGCGCCGCGAACGCGCGCTCGAACAGCAGAATGCGGCCCGTTGGCAGCAGTTGCAGCGCATCGCCCTGAGCGACCCGCTGACCCATCTGCCCAACCGCCGCGCCTTCGAGGTCGAAGCCGTGCGCGCGGCCGCGCGTGCCAGACGCGCCCACACCCCACTGGCCATCGGCATCGCCGACATCGACTTCTTCAAACACGTCAACGATCAGCATGGCCATGCCGCCGGCGATGCCGTCCTGCAAACCATCGCCGCCGTGTTCCAGTTCCAGGCGCGGGCCTCGGACGTCGTCGCCCGCGTGGGAGGCGAGGAATTCGGTTTCCTGTTCCCGCATACGAACATGAGCATGGCCTGCCAGGTGGCCGAGCGCATACGCCGCGCCGTGGAAGAGACGCGTTTCGAGTTCGGCAAGCTGTCCATTCCGGTGACGATCAGCATCGGAATGGCGCCGCTGCCCGACAACGGCGACTGGAAGGCGGCCTTCATGCAAGCCGATGCCGCGCTGTACCAGGCCAAGAACAATGGCCGCAACCGCGTCGAGCAGGCTTGAATCCCGCCCGACACCCTTCGCAGTTTCATGCATCACGCAGCACCTGACAGGAGCAAGCACATGGAAACCATCACGACACATGCCGCAGCAGCGAGCCAGCTGGCGCAAGCGGATGCCCGGGAATTGCTGGTCTTCGGACTCGGCAAGGAGGAATATGCGATCGACATTGGCCTGGTGCAGGAAATCCGCGGCTACGGCGCCGTCACCCGCATCGCCAACGCACCCGCCTTCCTCAAGGGGTTCATCCACCTGCGCGGCAGCATCGTGCCGCTGGTCGACCTGCGCATCGCGCTGGGCCAGGCCGAACCCGCGTACGACGCCTCGACCGTGGTGATCATCCTGATCTTCGCGCATGGCGCCACCGGCATCGTGGTCGACCGCGTGGCCGACGTGGTGCCGCTGGCGCCGGCGCAGATCAAGCCGCCGCCGCAGCTGCACGGTTCAGCCATGGCCGGCCACGTGACGGCCATCGGCGCCCTCGACGAGCGCATGCTGATCGTGCTCGACATCGACAGCCTGCTGGCGGGCATGGGCATGCACGCCGGCGGAAAACTGGCGGCCTGAGCCAGCCACCAGCCACGCCACCACCCGAACCCGCCCCGCCGGAGACACCATGAGCATCCTGATCGTCGATGACAACGACACCAACCTGAGCCTGCTGGCGACCCTGGCGGGCAAGGCCAGCAGCATCGAACCCGTCTGCATGAACGATCCCGTCGATGCGCTGTACTGGTGCGAGTCGCATGTGCCGGACCTGGTCTTGCTCGACTACCGGATGCCCAGCCTGTCGGGCAACGAGTTCCTCAGCATTTTCCGCAAGATGCCGGGCATGGCCGACATCCCCATCATCATGGTGACCACCGAAAACGACCACGCCGTGCGCAAGCAGGCTTTTTCGCTGGGCGTGACGGAGTTTCTCACCAAGCCCGTCGACACCATCGAGTTCAGCCTGCGCGTGCGCAACCTGCTGGCCCTGCGCACGGCGCAAACCATGCTGGCCGACCGCGCCAAGCTGCTCGAACACGAAGTGGAACAGGCGATCGCCAACGTCACGGCCAGGGAGATGGAACTGGTCACGCGCCTGGCGCGGGCGGCCGAATTCCGCGACCCCGAAACGGGCGCCCACATCATGCGCATGGCGCGCTACTCGGCGCTGATCGCCAGGGAGCTGGGCCTCGACGCACAATGGCAGGACCTGCTGCTCAAGGCGGCGCCCATGCACGACGTGGGCAAGCTGGCCACGCCCGACCATATCCTGCTCAAGCCGGGGCGGCTGGACCCCGATGAGATGGCCATCATGCGCCAGCACGCGAAAATCGGCGGCCATATCCTTGCCGGCAGCGACTCGCCGCTGATCCGCCTGGCCGAGGAAATCGCCTGCGGCCACCACGAAAAATACGACGGCAGCGGCTATCCGGACGGCCTGACGGAGGAGCAGATACCGCTGTCGGCGCGCATCGTCGCCGTGGCCGACGTCTTCGACGCGCTGAGTTCGGAGCGCCCGTACAAGCCGGCCTGGCCGTTGGCTCAGGCGCGCCAGTACCTGGAGCAAAACAGGGGCAGCCATTTCTGCCCGCGTTGCCTCGACGCCTTCCTGGGCGCCTGGGACGAGGTGCTGGCCATCCGCGACAGCCTGCCCGACCCCGTCCCGCAACACGCCCACCCACTGTAAGCGAGGAGCCCGCCATGCGCGTGCAACAACTGATCCTGAAAAACCATGCGGACTTCGATGCCTCCCTGGCACCCCTGGCCGCCATGGCGCCCGACCTGGTGCTGGTGTTCGGCGCCTGCCCCTACTTTGCCACGCCCGGCCTGAACGCGGCGCTGCGCCGCCAGCTGCCCGGCGCCGTCATCGCCGGCTGCTCCACGGCCGGCGAGATCGCCGGCAAGCGCGTCTACGACGACAGCTGCGTCATCACCGCCATCCGCTTCGCCCGCACGACGGTGGCGATTGCCGACGCCATCATCTGCGACATGGCGGACTCGCACGAGGCGGGCGAGCGCCTGGCGCAGGCGCTGCCGCAGGACGGTCTGACGGCCGTCTTCATGCTGGGCACGGGCGTGGCCATCAACGGCAGCGCCCTCATCGCCGGCCTGCAGGCGAACCTGCCGCCGGGCGTGACGGTGTCGGGCGGGCTGGCGGCGGACGGCGGCGCCTTTCGCCAGACCTGGACCCTGGGTCCGCGCGGCGCGGCCGACAATACCATCGTCGCCGTCGGCCTGTACGGCGAGCATATCCGCCTCGGCTACGGCAGCCATGCGGGCTGGGAAGCGTTCGGCCCCGCGCGCAAGGTGACGCGCTGCGTCGACAACGTGCTGTATGGCCTCGATGGCGCGCGGGCGCTCGACATCTACAAGCTGTACCTGGGCGACCATGCGCGCGATCTGCCCGCGTCGGGCCTGCTGTTCCCGTTTGAAATGCTCACGGCCGCGCATGAAAAAAGCAATGTCTTCCGCACCATCCTCGCCGTCGACGAAGAACAGGGTTCGCTGACCCTGGCCGGCGACATCCTCGCCGACGGCTACCTGAAGCTCATGCATTCCAGTACCAACCGGCTGATCGACGGGGCCGAGACGGCCGCGCGCGGCGTCGTGCCCCATGCCGATGCGCAGGGCGACCAGCTGGCCCTGCTGGTCAGCTGCGTGGGCCGCAAGCTGGTGATGGGCGACCGGGCCGAGGAAGAGGTCGAAGCGGTGGCCGACCTGCTGGGCGGCGCGTCCTGTATCGCCGGTTTTTACTCCAACGGCGAAATCGGCATCGCCCAGCCGCATGGCAGCTGCCAGCTGCACAACCAGACGATGACCGTGACTGTGTTGAGCGAAGCATGAACCGCACCCTCGCCCGCCAATTGAACCGCGTCTGCGATATCGACTCGGAAAGCGCCTGCGCCGCCTTGCTGGAACAGGCACAGGCACTGTGCGGGAAAGCGGACACGCCGCGCGAACTGGCCGGTTTCCTGGCCGGCTTGCCAGCCTTGCTGCAGCGCATCGACGGCGCCTACGACCAGTCCGAACGCGACCTGGACTTGCGCTCGCGCAGCCTGGAACTGAGTTCGACGGAACTGAGCATGACCAACGACCTGCTGCGCACGGAACTGGCCAGCCGCAACCGCGTGATCCAGTCGCTGCGCGTGGCGGCCGTGCGCCTGCTCGACAACGACGAATCCGGCCTGCACCTGCCGCAGGAAGGCGATATCGAGGGCCTGTCGGTGCTGCTGGCCGAACTGGTGGCGCAGCAGGAGCTGCGCCGCATCGAACTGCAGAACCAGCGCTTTGCGATGGACCAGCACGCCATTATCAGCGTCACCGATACGGCCGGCGTCATCATCTACGTCAACGACAAATTCTGCGCCATCAGCGGCTTCGCGCGCGAAGAGCTGGTCGGCCAGACGCACCGCCTGATCAACTCGCACACGCATACGGACGCCTTCTTTGCGCAGATGTGGCAAACCATTACGGCCGGCCGGGTCTGGCATGGCGAAATCTGCAACCACGCCAAGGATGGCGGGCAATACTGGGTGGACGCCTCCATCGTGCCCTTCCTCGACGCGGCCGGCAAGCCATACCAGTACATCGCCATCCGCACGGAAATCAGCGACAGCAAGCGCATGGCCGAGACCATCGCGAAAAGCGAGCGCGAATACCGCAACGTCGTCAACAGCCTCAATGAGGTGGTCTTCCGCACGGATTTGCGCGGCGCCTGGACCTTCCTCAATCCCGCCTGGCACACCATCACCGGCTTCGACGCCGCCGACAGCCTGGGCAAGCATATCCTGCAATTCGTCGATGCGCGCGACCGCGAGCGCGCCGCGGCCGGCCTGGCCCAGCTGTTGGGCGGCCAGGTGGACAGCATGCGCCATGAAGCGCGCTATGTCACCCGCGACGGCGACGTGCGCTGGATCGACGTGTGCGCGCGCGCCGAACGCGATGGCCTGGGGCAGCTGGCCGGCATCACCGGCAGCCTGACGGACATCACGGAGCGGCGCCAGGCGGCGCGCGAGCTGCGGCACAACCTCAACTTCGTCGATGCGCTGATCGAGACCATTCCCATCCCCTTGTACCTGAAGGACGTGCACGGCCGCTACCTGCGCGCCAACCGCGCCTTTTGCGCCTTCTTCCATCTCGACCAGGCGCGCATCGCGGGCCTGACGGTGGCGGACATCCTGCCGCAGCAGCAGGCGCAGCAAGCGCGGCAGCACGACGTGGCGCTGCTGCAGGACCGGGGCAACCACACATATGAAGACCGGCTGATCGTCGGCACGCGGCAGGTCGATGTCCTGTGCAGCAAGGCGGCCCTGCTGAAGTCCGACGGCAGCCTGCACGGCCTGGTGGGCACCATCGTCGACATTTCCAGTCAGAAGGCGGCCGAGCGCGCGCTGCTGCTGGCCAAGGAAGTGGCCGAATCGGCCAGCCGCTCGAAGAGCGAATTTCTGGCCAACATGAGCCACGAGATCCGCACGCCGATGAACGGCATCCTGGGCATGACGGACCTGGTGCTCGATTCCGACCTCGATGCCCACCAGCGCAAGTACCTGGAAATCGTCAAGGCCTCGGCCGACGCCCTGCTGTGCATCATCAACGACATCCTCGATTTCTCGAAGATCGAGGCGGGCATGCTGACCCTGGAAAGCATCCCCTTCGACCTGCACCGGTTGATGCAGGAAACCATGCGCGCCCACGCCATGCGGGCGCAGGCCAGCGGCCTGGAACTGGTGCTCGACGTCGATCCCGCGCTGCCGCACACCCTGCTCGGCGACCCGGGCCGGCTGCGCCAGGTACTGACCAACCTGGCGGGCAACGCCATCAAGTTCACGCCGCAGGGCGAAGTGGTCGTCAGCGCCCGGCTGCGCGCCAGCGGCGACGGCATGGCCCGCCTGCGCCTGTGCGTGCGCGACACCGGCATCGGCATCGCCGCCGACATGCAGGAGGCCGTCTTCGACGCCTTCCAGCAGGAAGACGGTTCGACCACGCGGCGCTTCGGCGGCACGGGCCTGGGCCTGTCGATCACGCGCCGCCTGGTGACGATGATGGGAGGCCGCATCGGCCTGTCGAGCGAACTGGGCAAGGGCAGCTGCTTCACCGTGGACCTGGCCTTGCCCATCGGCGAACAGCAGCCCTTGCCGTCGCCCGGTGCCTCGCTGGCGGGACGCGCCATCCTGCTGGTCGACGACAATCCCAGCAGCCTGACCATCCTGCGCCGGATCTTCGAGCACAGCGGCGCCATGGTCACGGCCTGCGAGTCCGGCGAGGCGGCGCTGGAGCACTGCCGCGGCGCCTTGCCGGCGGACTGCATCATCATGGACTTCGCCATGCCCGGCATGAATGGCTTCGACACGGCATCGGCGCTGTCCGCCCTGCCCCACTGGAGCCAGGTCCCCGTCGTCGTGCTGTCGTCCTGCGGCAGCCTGGGCGACGCGGCGCGCTGCCGCGAACTGGGCATCGACGGCTACCTGCTCAAGCCTGCCAGTCCCGAGGAATTGCTGGCCATCACCATGAGCGTGCTGGGCACCTGCCGCGGCATGCCCAGCGCCGAGCCCGTGGCGACGCGCCAGACCGTAAGCGAAGGCACGCCCGGCCTGGACATCCTGCTCGTCGAGGACAACGCCATGAATCGCGAACTGGCCACCGTGCTGCTGTCGAACGCGGGCCACCGCGTCACGCATGCGGCCAACGGCCGCATCGCCCTCGATTGCCAGGCCGCCGGCCATTTCGACATGATCCTGATGGACCTGCAAATGCCGGAAATGGGCGGTTTCGAAGCCACCGCGCAGATACGCGCGCGCGAAGCGCAAGGCATGCCGAGAAGCGTCATCATCGCCATGACGGCCAGCGCCTTCGAAGGCGACCGCGAACGCTGCATCGCCGGCGGCATGGATGACTACCTGTCCAAGCCGTTCCGCGCGGCCGCCTTCCACAGTCTGATCGAGCAGCATGTGCTGAAAATAAACAAGCACACGCCGCGCTTCGGCTACGGCGCCGCGCTGGCCGAGGCCGACGCCGACGTGATCGACATCATCGGCGCATCGTTCCTGACCGCCCTGCCGGCGCAGCTGGCGGCCTTGCGGGCGGCCATGCAGGAAGGCGACCGGGCCACCGTGAGCCGGCAAGCCCACACCCTGGCCGGCCTGCTGGCCAACTTCCGCGCCGCGCCGGCCGTCGCCATCGCCGCCGCCATCGAGCGCGAAGCAGCCAAGGCGCCGCAGGACGCGTTGCTGGCGCGCCTCGATGCGCTGGAAGAGCAGTTGCGCCTGTTCGTGCAGGAAACGGAGGCGGCCATCCAGGCGGCAAGCCATATGCTGCACGCATCCGGCCAAACTTGATGTAGATCATAATTTTTTAAACAAGCTCTTGCTATCCTGTAAAAAAATGACAGGAGCCGTGGATGAGCAAGACGCAGCCGAGCGATGCGCAGCACAACGTGGAACATGAGCGCCTGGGCAGCGCCTGGCAAGGCGTACCGGCGCCCGACTACCCGGAAAGCGCGCCGGAAGGCGCCACCCTGGACCTGCTGCTGAATGCCTGGCTCGGCAAGTTTACGGGCGGTATTTCGCCGGCCGCGCTGGGCAACGCCTATGCCGACTGGCTCAGCCATCTGGCGCTGGCGCCATCGAAACAGCAGGCGCTGCTGCAGGAAGCGTGGAAGAAGATCGGCCGCTGGCAACAGTACGCCATGCAATCGGCCATCGCTGGCGGCGCCGCCGAGCCGCCGTGCATCGCGCCGCTGCCGCAGGACCGGCGCTTCGAAGACCCGGCCTGGCGGCGCTGGCCCTACAACCTGGTCTACCAGGGCTTCCTGCTGCAGCAGCAATGGTGGCACCGCGCCACCACGGGCGTGCGCGGCGTCGCGCCGCACCACGAGGATGTCGTCACGTTCACCGTGCGCCAGTGGCTCGACATGCTGGCGCCGTCGAACTTCCTGCTGACCAATCCCGTGGTGCAGCAAGCGACCCTGGCAAGCGGCGGCGCCAACCTGACGCGCGGCATGATCCACGCGGCCGAGGACTGCCAGCGCGCCGCCATGGGTGCGCATGCGCCCGACCGGCGCACGTATAAAGTGGGCGTGAACGTGGCCGTCACGCCGGGCAAGGTGGTCTACCGCAACGACTTGATCGAATTGATCCAATACGCGCCCGCGACCGCCCGGGTGCATGCGACGCCCCTGCTGTTCGTGCCGGCGTGGATCATGAAGTTCTATATTCTCGACCTGTCGCCGCACAATTCGCTGGTGCGCTACCTGGTGGGCCAGGGCCACACGGTGTTCATGATTTCCTGGAAAAATCCGCTGGAAGAAGACCGCGAGCTGTCGCTGGAAGACTACCGTCAGCTGGGCGTGATGGAGGCGCTCGACGCCGTCATCCGCATCACGGGCGCGCCGCAGGTGCACGCGGCCGGCTATTGCCTGGGCGGCACCCTGCTGGCGATCGCCGCCGCGACAATGGCGCGCGACGGCGATATGCGCCTGGCCAGCCTGACCATGCTGGCCTCGCAAGTGGACTTCAAGGAACCGGGCGAACTGTCGCTGTTCATCGACGAGAGCCAGGTCAGTTTCCTGGAAGCGGCCATGTGGAAGCAGGGTTATCTCGATACGAAACAGATGGCGGGCGCCTTCCAGCTGCTGCGCTCGAACGACCTGATCTGGTCGCGCCAGCTGCGCCATTATCTGCTTGGCCTCGACGAACAGGACAGTGACCTGATGGCCTGGAATGCGGATGCCACGCGCATGCCCTGCCGCATGCACTCGGAATACCTGCGCCGTCTGTTCCTGCACAACGACCTGGCCGAAGGGCGCTACCGCACGGCGGGCCGCCACATCGCCCTGCCCGACATCAAGGCGCCCATCTTCGCCGTCGGCACCCTGACGGACCACGTGGCGCCGTGGCGCTCCGTGTACAAACTGCAGCTGCTGACCGACACGGACGTCACTTTTTTGCTCACCTCGGGCGGCCACAATGCGGGCGTGGTCTCGCCGCCGGGCCAGCCGCACCGCAGCTACCAGCTGGCCACGCACCGCCACGACGCGCCCTACATCGACGCGGACAGCTGGCAGCGCGAGGTGCCGCACCATGACGGTTCGTGGTGGCCCGCCTGGCAAGCCTGGCTGGCAGAACGCCCGGGCGCGCAAGCGGCGCCGCCGGCCATGGGACCCGACCTGGGCGATGCGCCGGGCAGCTACGTGCTGCAGACCTGACAACCAACAACCGAGGAAAACGCCATGCCCTACACCACCCTGCTGGTCCACGTCGACAATTCCCGCCATTGCGCCCAGCGCATCCGCCTGGCCGTGCGCCTGGCCGTTGCCGAAGGCGCGCACCTGATCGGCTCGGCCATGAGCGGCATTTCGCGCTACGCATATGGCGGCGGCGTCAACGCGCTGCAGTTTGCACCGGCGCAGATGCAGGCGCTGCGCACCCAGGCCAGCGAGGCATTGCACGACTTCGAGCGCATCGCCCGCGAGGAAGGCCTGGGCACCTACGAAACGCGCTTCGTCGACGACGACGCGCAAGGCGCGCTGCTGCTGCAGGCGCGCTATTGCGACCTGCTGATCCTGGGCCAGACGGATGCGCAGGATACGCCGTCGCGCGTCATCGCCGGCACGGCCGAATACCTGATGCTCCATTGCGGCCGGCCCGTGCTGATGGTGCCGCACGCGCCTTGCGCCGCGCCAGCGGGCATCGCGCAGCATCCGCTGCTGGCCTGGAACGGCAGCGCCGAAGCGCTGCGCGCCATCACCGACGCGCTACCGCTGCTGCAGCGGGCCCGGCAAGTGACCCTGGCCGTCATCAATTCGCACGCCCAACCGGCCGCGCACGGCGAGCAGCCGGGCGCCGACCTGGCCTTGTACCTGGCGCGCCACGGCGTCAACGTCGAGGTGCTGCAGCACGACACGCCGCCGGGCCAGGACGTGGGCACGGCCCTGCTGGCCATGGCGGCCCAGCGGCACTGCGACCTGGTCGTGATGGGCTGCTACGGCCACATGCGCCTGCGCGAGGCGCTGCTGGGCGGCGTCACGCGCACGGTGCTGCAAGAGATGACGTTACCGGTGCTGGTGTCGCACTAGCGCGCCCGGCAGGCCATCGGCCTTTCTTCACGGGATTACGGCATGAGCAGCGCATCGGCCGCCAGCACGCATTGCCACGCCCGCCGCCTGCTGTTGCCGGGCACAGCCGCATTGGCGGGCCTTCTGCCTTCGGCGACCCGGACCGCAAGCATAAACCCAGCAGCCACGCCTCGCTGGCCTCGCGTCCCGTGGAGGTGGCCGCGCTGATCCTCGAGGCGGCTGCGGCGGTGCTGGTGAAATAGGCAAAAAAAGAAGGCTCCCGGGTTACAGGAGCCTTGTGGCGCCGGACAGGCAATGTGGTCCGCACCGGCAGCTCTGGGGTACAGCGCCGGCCGGACCGCTATCCACGCCAAGGAGGTTCAGCCACCTGCCGTCAACCGCATTGCCATGCCACTTCATCGTAGCAGCTGATTGCGCGGCAAAACTCTCCAATATTTGCATGCCGGCCATCTGCCGCTACAGCCACCCTTCGCGCTTCAGGCGCCGGTGCAGCCAGTAGCAGCCGGCGATGATGACGACGATCACGGCCGGATAGCTGCCGCGCCACTTCAGTTCCGGCATGAATTCGAAGTTCATGCCGTACAGGCTGAAGACCATGGTGGGCACGGCCAGGATGGCGGCCCAGGCGGCCAGGCGCTTGACGACCTCGTTCTGACGGATCGAAATCTGCCCCAGCGCCACCTGCATGGCCGAATTGACCAGTTCGCGCATCTGCCCCGCCGTGTGCGTGACGCGTTTGACGTGGTCGAGGATGTCGCGGTAATAGATGCGGTTTTCCTTGGGCACGATGTCGCCATGGAAACGGATCAGCTGGGTGCAGATGTCGTGCAGGGGATTGACGGCAGCATCGAGCTTGAGCAGCTCCGTCTTGAGCTGGTAGAAATCCTGCAGCTTGTCTTCGCTCAGGCTGGGCTTGAACAGCTGCAATTCATAGTGCTGGAAACGGGCCTGCAAATGGTCGATGCACGGCTGGTACTGGTCGACGATGAAATCGATGATGGAATACAGCACGTAGCCGGGGCCGCTGGCCAGCTTCTCGGGCACGCTTTCCTTGCGCTCGCGCAGCTTCGCATAGCCGGCCGAAGGGCCGTGGCGCACCGTGATGATGAAGCGGGGGCCGAGAAAGACGTGGGTTTCGCCGTAGACGATGGCGTCGCCGTCCAGCGTGGCCGTGTGCATCACCATGAACAGCGTGTCGCCGTACTCTTCCAGCTTGGGCCGCTCATGCGCGCCCTGCGCATCCTCGACGGCCAGTTCATGCAAGCCAAAGGCCGATTGCAGCGCCTGCATGGCCGTGGCGTCGGGGCTGGCCATGCCGATCCAGACGAAACAATCGGGGTCGCCAAGAAAGTCGCCCACCTTGTCGATGTCGAAGTGGGCGATCTTCCTGCCGTCGCGATACGCTTCGCAATTGACGACGGCGGCGTGGGTACTGAGGTCCATGGTGATTTTCGGCTGGTGGCGGCAATATTATTGGGGGGCCAGTATAGCGGAAAGACCATATTCACTGTTCCGCCAGGCGGGCCAGTGCCAGGCTAACGGGCCCGTCCGGCATCAATAGCGGTAATTCAGGCTCAGCATGGCATTGCGCGGATCGCCGTAACTGACTCTGCGGCCCGTGCTGATGCCGTAGTAAGCGCGATCGGTCAGGTTGTTGAGGTTGAACGACAGGGCAAGCCGGCCGGAGAGCTGGTAGCGCACCATGGCGTCGAACACGGCATACGAGCCCTGGTGCACGGTGGTCAAGCCGCCGCGCACGGCCCGGGTCTGCTGCCAGGTATGCGATTGCCAGCGGGCGCCGCCGCCCACGGTCAGGCGCGGCATCGGCTGCCAGGTGCTGTACAGGCTCAGCTGGTCTTCGGGCGCCAGGGTATTGACCTTGCCGCCCGCATCGCGCGCCACCTTGTGCGTGTAGCCGGCCTGCAGCTGCCAGCCCGGCATCAGCTGGCCCGCCACTTCCAGTTCCACGCCGCGCGAACGCACGCCGTCGATGGCGCGGTAGGCGTCCATACCCGTCACCTTGTTGACCGCATCGACGGACTCGGCGAAGTTGTCCTGCCGCACCTCGAAGGCGGCCGCGCTGGCGTTCAGGCGGCCGTTGAGGAACACGCCCTTTACGCCCGCCTCGATATTCTTGCCCAGCACGGGGTCCAGGGTCCTGTTGTCGACATCGCGGCTGTTTTGCGGACTGAAGATGTCGCTATAGCTGGCAAACGCCGTCAAATTCGGCGCGAAGTCCCACGTCAGGCCCGCATACGGCGTGAAGATGGACGACTCGTCGATGTCGGCCGTGGGGTTGACGTAGGACGACAGGCGGCCGCCCAGAATCACGTGCACGCCTTGCGGCAGCGAAAAGCGGCCCGTCGCGTACACGGCCTTCTGGCGGATGACTTCGCGCGCCGTGTCCAGTACCCACTGCGGCTCCGGCACCTCGCCACGGTAAGTATAGATATTGTCGACCTTGATGAAGGAATACGGGCTGAAGACGTCGTCCGACTGCTTGCGGTAGGCGTTCGCGCCCACCACCAGTTCATGCGTGCGGCCCAGCAGGGAAAACGGGCCCTTGGCGTACACGTCCAGGCCATTGCTGGTGGCGTCGCTGTTGTACTGGCGCGCCGTGACGGCCGTGCCGCTGCCGTCCGCCTTCGGAAAACCGTCAAGGTAGGCGACGGGCGCATACAGGGCGTTGGCCTGGTGGATCAGGCGCAAATTGGCCAGCCAGCCATTGTCGAAGGTGTGCTCGAGCGAAGCGAAGACGGATTTGGCCTCCGTCTGCTGCGTGCTCCAGGTGGGCGCGCCGTTGAACGAGCGGGGCATGGTGAAACGCTTGCCGTCCGCGTCGAACAGCGGTGCGCCGCCCCAGTCGCTATTGCGCGGCACCGTGTGCTGGTAGTCGGCGCCCACGGTCAGCAAGGTGCGCGGCGACAGATCCGCCTCCAGCGTGCCGTACGCCAGTTCGGAGCGACGCTGGTAGCGGTCGACGAACGAGTGCTTGTCCTGGTAGGACGCGACGGCGCGCGCGCGCACGCTGCCGCTGGCGTTCAGGGGACCGCCCACGTCCGCCATGGCGCGGTAATTGCTCCACGATCCGGCCGACAGGTCGGCCAGCGCGCGCAATTCGCGCGTGGGTTTCTTGCGGATCAGGTTGACGGTGGCGCCCGGCGTGCCGGCACCGCTCATCAGCGCATTCGCGCCCTTCAGCACCTCGACCCGGTCGTACAGATCCATATTGGCCAGCGATTCGCCCAGGTTCAGCGAGGCGTCGCGCGTCCACGGCAAGCCGTCGTAGCTGAAATTGTCGAGCGAAAAGCCGCGCGCATAATAAATCGTGCGCTCGCTGTCGATGTGCTGCACATACACGCCCGGCGTGTGATTGAGCACCTCGCTCAGCTGCACCAGGCCGAAATCATCCATCTGCTGGCGCGTCACCACGCTGACCGCGTGCGGCGTCTCGCGCGGCGACAGCACCAGGCGGTTCGCCGTGCTGACGGCGCCCGTCGTGTAGGAACCCGTGTCCTCCGTCACCTGGCCCAGGTAATTGGTGGTGATGACCACTTCCGGCATGGTCGCCTCAAGCTGGGCGGCGGCCTGCGGCGCGGCTTGCGCGGCGCTTTGCACGGTGCTTTGTACGGCGCTTTGTACGGTATACACGCCGCTGTCCGTCTTCAGCAGGGCCAGCCGCGTGCCCTGCAAGGCGCGGCGCAAGGCTTGCTCCGCCGTGAAATCGCCCTGCACGGCCGCCCCGCTGGCGCCGCGCGCCAGGTCCGCATCGATGGAAATGCGCACGCCGCCACGGCTGGCAATGGCGATCAGGCTGGCATTGAGGGGCTGCGCCGGCACATCGTAGCGCATGGTGGCCGACGCGACGTGGGCCGGTGGCGTCTGCGCCAGGACGGTGGGCGCGGCGCAGGAAAGTAACATTACAGCCAGGGGAATCTGGCGCATCAACAATGGTGGCATGCTGGGACTCTATCTTGATGGTGAAGGAAAAGTGGGGCTACACCAGGTATGAGTCGCGGCGCGCCGAAAGTGACAGTGCCGGCGCAAAAAATATGTCAGCTTGTCTTCAGGTCGAGTCCCGTCCACCAGCCGCCAGGGCCCTGGCGCAAGGTCAGGGGCAGGGTTTCGGCCAGGGCCCGCAGGGTGGCGCCGCTGTCGTCGAGCGAATAATTGCCGGACACGCGCAGCGCCGCCGCCTGCGCCGTGATGTCGATGTAGCCGTGGCGGTACGGGCGCAAGGCGGCCACCACGTCGCCCAGCCGCTCATCGACGGCCACCAGCATGCCCTGCTCCCACGCCGTCGCCTGCCCTGCCGCCATGCCGGGCAGCAGGGTCAATCGATCCTCGTCAAACCGCGCCGCCTGGCCCTGGCGCAGCACGCGCGCCAGGCCTTTGCCGGCCGGACGCACGTCGAGATCGCCCCGCACGGCCAGCGCCACGGTGCCGCGCGCTTCGCGCCGCAGCATCAGCTCGCCGCCCAGCGTCGTCACCGCGCCATGCGCGCTGCGCAGCACGAAGGGCGCGTTGGCGCCAGGCGCCACGCGCGCCAGCAACTGGCCCTGGCGCAAGGCGACTTGCCGGTGTTCATGACGGACATCCGTATCGGCCGAGGAGCGGGCGTCGAGGGTCAGCACGCTGCCATCGGCCAGCGTGTAGCGGCCCCGCCGGGCCGTGGCCGTGTGCAGGTCCGCGCTCCAGTCCGGCAAAAACGGGCTGCCGCGCAGCAGCCAGGCGCCGCCGAACGCCGCGCCCGCCAGGCACAGGACGCCCTGCAGCCATTGGCGCCGATGGTCATCGTGCCGGGCGGCGCGCGCCAGGGTGTGCCCGACGGCCGCCGCCCCGCCCGCTGCCTGCAGCGGGCCGACGCTGTGCTCGACAGCCTGCCCCAACGTACGCCAAGCGGCCGCATGGCGCGCATCGGCGGCCAGCCAGCGGGCGAAGGCCTGGCGTTGTCCTTCGTCCGCTTCGCCCGAGCTGAGTTCGACCAGCCAGCCGATGGCGGCATCCTGGACGGACGTAGCAACGCTCATGCCGCGTCCGCCACCGCCAGGCAGCAGCGCAAGCCCTGCGCCATGTACTGGCGCACCATGCTGGCCGACACGCCCAGGCGGGCGGCGATCTGCGCATACGTCAAGCCGTCGAGCTGACTCATCAGAAAAGCGCTGCGGGCCTTGGCGGACAGGGTATCGAGCGCGCGCGACAGGCGTTCCAGCGCTTCGAGCAGCACGGCGCGTTCCTCCGGCGACGGCTGGACGGCATCGGGCAGCAGCGCCAGGGTCTCCAGATACGCCTGCTCGATATCGCGCCGCCGCCACTGCTGCAGCAAGATGCTTTTCGCTACCGTCGTCAGGTAGGCGCGCGGCTCGCGGATGGCGGACAATCTTCCCGCATGCAGCACGCGCACAAAGGTTTCCGACACCACATCCTCGGCTTCCGCCCGATTACGCAAGCGCAACAGCAAGCGCTGCAGCAGCCAGCCCTGGTGGCCCGTAAAGAGGCTGGCGGCCAAGGCGGCGTCATTCGGGGGAAAAGAAAAGGCAGACAAGAGCGGATCCGGCGATATAAATGATAATGATTCTCATTATATGGCAGGGACTGGAAGATGTCGCGCAATTTTGCTAAAGTTGTCCTACGCAGGCAACACCACCGATCGCACGCGCCGCGCGCAGGGTGTTGATTTGACCTCCATCCCATTGGACACTCGCCATCGCATGCATGCATCCCCAGTCCCGGGCACCGAAGGATATGCCGACAATGCCGGACAGCTGATCACCCGGTATGCCGGCGTGATCGCCGCTGATAAATACAAAGTGGTCAGCCACCTGCTGCCACGCCGGGCAGGCGCCGTGCTCGACATCGGTGCCGGCACAGGCGCCGATTCGGCGTGGCTGGCGAGCCTGGGGCACAAGGTGGTGGCAGTGGAGCCCGTCGCCGCGTTCCGGGAAGCGGGCATGCAGGCGCATGCGTCGCCCGATATCGAGTGGGTGGACGACAGCCTGCCCGCGCTGTCAGTGATGACGGCGCGCGAAACCAGGTTCGACCTGGTTGTACTCGCCGCCGTCTGGATGCATCTTGCAGCGGAAGAAAGAAGCGCGGCGATGGAAAACATCGGCCAGTTGCTCAAGCCTGGCGCGCTGCTCGTCATGTCGCTCAGGCATGGCCCCGCCCCGGAGAACCGGCGCATCTTTGACGTCTCTGCCAGTGAAACGATAGACCTTGCGGCACGCCACCATCTCGCAGTCGTTCTGAGTGCGCAGGCGCCGTCCGTTCAGCAGCAGAACCGCCACGCGGGAGTCAGCTGGTCCTGGCTGGTTTTTCAGCGATGAGAGATGCCGCAGCAGGCTAAGAGCCTATCCCAGTAGATGAATACATCCCCTGCTGGCGCCCCTCGGAAGCGGGGACTGCGTTGATCGTCGTCGCGTGGCTCGCCACGCGTCCTCCTCACGCCTTGTCCGCACTCCTGATGAACTGCCAGCAGAAGACGCTCCCTACTGGGATAGGCTCTACCCCGTCGACATGACCGCATTCAGGGCGCGCCGCAATTCCTTCAGCCGGGGCGGCTTGCCCAGCACGCAGTTGACGTGCTCGGGATAGTCGCTGTCGGCCGCCAGGCGCTGGCCCCAGCCCGTGAGCATGATGATGGGCGTGGCCGGCGAACAGCGGCGCACGGCGCTGGCCACCTTGCGCCCGTCCACGTGAGGCATGCCCAGGTCCGTGATGACCACGGCGAAGTATTCGTGCCGCTCGTATGCGGCGCGGAAGCAGTCGATGCCGGCCTGGCCGCCGTCGGCCGACACCACGTCGTGGCCATCGATTTCCAGGATGTCGCGCAGGGACTTGAGCACCATCGGGTCGTCGTCCACCACGAGGATGCGCAGGCGCGGCGGCACAAGGTAGGCCGTGTCGGGCGCTTCATTTTCCTCGTGCGCCGCGCAGGCGGGAAAAACCAGGCGCACCGCCGTGCCCTGCCCCGGCGCCGTGACGATGTCGATGCTGGCGCCATGGCGCTCCATCATGCCGTACACCATGGCCAGGCCCAGACCCGTGCCACGCTCGCCCTTGGTGGTAAAAAACGGTTCCAGGCAGCGGCGGCGCGTATTGTCGTCCATGCCGATGCCCGTGTCGGCTACTTCTATCCGCACCTGCCGCGCCGCCTCGCCCGCTACGTCGGCGCAGCTGGTGCGCACGCTCAGGGTGCCGCCCTCCGGCATGGCGTCGACGGCGTTGAAGACCAGGTTCGTCAGCGCTTCGCGCAGCTCGCCCGCGCTGCCGGGCAGCATGGGCAGGCCGTGCGCCAGCTCCGTGTGCAGGGAGATGACGATGCCGCGCTGCTGCGGCATGTCGCTCCAGCGCGCGCGGGTCAGGTCCAGCACCTGCTGCACCACCAGGTTCGCGTCGATGGGCGAGAGCGCCAGTTGCGGTTCGCGCTGGCGGTAGAATTCGCGCATGCGCGCCACGGTAGCGGCCACGTCGTCGATGGCGCGTTCGATCACTTCCAGGCAGTGCCGGCCCTGCGGACTGAGATTGGTTTCCGTCTCCAGCAGCGATTCCGTGTACAGGGCCACGGGGGAAATGGCGTTATTGATATCGTGCGCGATGCCGCTGGCCATCTGCCCCAGCGCGCGCAGGCGCTCCTGCTGCATTACCGACTGCTGCGTCTGGCGCAAATCGTCATACGCGCGCTGCAGCGCGCCGTAGAGCCGCGCCTGGTTGGCGGCCAGCGCCACGTGTTCGCTCAGCTGGCTGAGGAATTCGCACTCGCCGCTGGTAAAGCTGTGCGCGGCGCGGCGCGCCACGATGAGGATGCCGAAGACCGTGTTTTCGGCCGGCAGCGGGGCCATGACGAGGGCGCGCAGCCCCCCTTGCGCCAGGCGCTGCGGAAACGGGAACGCCACGTCGGCGATGTCGGCTTCATACACGAGCTTGCCGCGCACGCAGCTCGACAGGCCATTCTCGTCGATGGGAATGTGCGCGTGTTCACCCATCATGAACGATAGCGCCAGCGCCTCGCTGCGCACGCCCACGCACATCACCTGCAGCGCGTGTTCGGACGGTTCGTACAGGCAAATGCAGCTGAAATCGATGGGCAGCTGCTCTTCCAGGCTGCGCACCACCACCTGGAAAATGCTGCGCAAATCCTGCCGCTCGCCGATCGAGCGCGTGATCTGCTGCAGCAGATTCAGGCGCTCAAGCTGTTCATGCACCTTGCGCTCGGCCAGCTGACGTTCCTGTATCTGCGTTTCCAGGGCCGCATTCGCCTGCGCCAGTTCGTCGCGCGAGACGGTGGTGCGGCGCAGCTTTTCCGTCATGCCGTCGAAGGCGCGTGCGAGGTCGCCGATTTCATTCCTGGTATGCACGCCGAGCGCAAAATCGAGCTTGCCTTCGCCGACGATCAGGGTGCCCTGGCGCAGCTTCTCCAGCGGCCCCGTGACGCTGGTCATGGTGAAATAGATCAAACCGGCCACCAGCACGATGATCATGCCGCCGAACAATATCACGGCCACGTTGGCCTGCTGCTGGGCGTCCAGCACGCCTTGCCGGCTCAATGCGGACAGCCGCATCGCATCGGCGATCATGCCCTGCACCTTGCCCATGATCTGGCCGGACAGGCGCGACTCCAGCTCGCCCAGCACCTCGCGCCGCTGCGGGTCCTGACCCAGCTCGCGGTGATTGGCGACAAACAGCTCGAACAGGCCGTCCACGCTTGCCAGGTCGCGCCGCAATTCCCGCAGCAGCGCGCGCTCCTCGCCGGCGGCGAAGGCCGGCGTGGCCAGCAAGCCGGTGGACAGCGACTCGCTGCGCAGCTGCCACTGTGCCCGCGTGCGCGCACCATGGTGCAGCGCATATTCGATCGACAGGTAGCGCAGCGACGTGACGGCTTGCAGGATATCGGCCGCCGCCTTGTTCTTCGCCAGTTCGCGCTGCATCGCCATGCTGGTGGAGAACAGCACGGCGACGATGATGGCCACGAGCAGCACGCAAAACAGTTCTGCCAGCTTGAAGCGCGTGACGATTTTCACGGTGGCCTTCTCAATGGATGACCGTCACGGCCGACGGCGCCACGGCTTCCAGGCCGTCCAGGTAGACGGCATCGAGGAAGTTCGGCATCTCGCCGTTCCCGGCCAGGCGGTTCTTGATGGCCCAGCGCGCCTCGTCTTCCAGCGCCAGCAGCAAGCGCTGGTCGAGCACGATGCCGAACTGATAACCGTGCCAGGCCGCCTGCAGGCGCTGCGCCTCGCTGGCCGACGCCTTGGCAAACAGCGCCCGCGCGGCATCGGGCTCGTCCCGGCAAAAGCGCGCGCCGGCGATCAGTGCGCGCAGCACCTTGCGCATCGTCGCCGGGTGGCTGCGCACATAGCCGCCCGTGCCTGCCACGTTGAACAGGCCCGCATACACGTCTTCGCCATAGAAGATGGCCGCATTGCCGGCAATGGCGTGCGTCATGCCCGTCAGGAACGGTTCCCAGCCTGCCGCCGCATCGACCTCGCCCCGCGCCAGCGCCCCGGCCAGCTGCTCGGGCGCGTAGTTGCGCACGCTGACTTCGGCGGGCAGCAGCTTCTGGCGGTTCAAAAAGGCTTCGAGCGTGAACTGGCCGGATGTGCCCGACGTGACGCCGATGCGCTTGCCCTTCAGGCTCGCGGGCGTGGACACGCCGCGGTCCAGGCGCCCCACGATGCCGTGGTCGCGCTCGGCCTCGAAGATGCTGGCGATGATGACGACGGACTGGTTCTGCAGGCTGGCCAGCACCACGGGAATATCGGACACCGTGCTCAGGTCGGCCTTGCCCTGCAGCACGGCTTCCAGCGAGGCCTTGCCCGACGAATACGGCTGCACCAGCGCGTCGATGCCTTCGCGCGCGAAATCGCCCTGCGCGTGGGCGGCCAGCACGGGGCAGCTGCCCACGTACTCCGCATTCACGGCCAGGCGCAGCACTTCCACGGGGCCGGGCGGCGGCGCGGGACGGGCAGCGAGCCGCCAGACGGCCACGGCGGCCAGCGCCAGCAGCGGCAGTGCGGCCGCCAGCCAGACCGTCCGCCGCGCCGGCGCCGGGCCGTTCATGCGTTGCACTGCGCCGTGGCCGACTCCAGCGCGCTGTTGACGGCCTCGGAAAACGCCGCCACGTCGATCGGCTTGGTCAGATAGCGGAAAAAGCCCGCCGCCAGCCCCTGGCGGATATCGCCGGGTCCGGCCACGGCCGTCAGCGCGATGACGGGGATGTGCGCGGTGCGGGCATCGGCACGCAGCAGCTGCATGACTTGCGTGCCGCTGATGTCGGGCAAGTCACAATCCATCAGTATCAGCTGCGGCAGGTGGCGGCGCGCCATGTCCAGACCCGTCTGCCCGTCGCCGGCAGACAGCAGGTCGAGATCGGGGCGAAAATGCACCAAGCCCGCCACCAGGGTCACGTTCAAGGGATTGTCTTCCACATACAGCAGCGTCTTGCGCTCCGGCAGGGGCATCGATTCAGCGGGCCGGGCAAGGGCCGACAGGCGCGGGCTTTCCTGCAGCGGGTAGCGCGCGGGGCAACTGTCGATATCGAGCCAGAAAGTGCTGCCGCGCCCGGGCGTGCTGGACACGCCTATGGTCGCCTGCATGGCTTCGGCCAGGCGCTTGCTGACCACCAGTCCCAGGCCCGTGCCCTCCTCGTCGCGCCCATCGCGTCCCAGGCGGTTGAAGGGCTGGAACAGCACCTCCAGCTGCGCGGCGCTCAGCCCGCCGCCCGTGTCGCGCACGGACAGGCGCAGCTGCCGTGCATCGACGGGCTGGCAATCGACGTGGATCTCGCCCTGATCGCGGTTGTACTTGACGGCGTTCGACAGCAGGTTGAGCAGCACCTGCTTGAGGCGCGTGCGGTCGGCCAGCACGTGCACGCTGCCCGCTTCGACGAACGTCAAGGTGATGCCGCGCTTGCGCGCCAGCGGCTCCATCATTTGCCAGCATTCGTGGTAAATGCCGGCCAGGCCCACGGACTCCATCGACAGCGCCATATTGCCCGACTCGATTTTGGCGATGTCGAGGATATCGTTGATCAAGGTCAGCAAATGCCGGCCGGCGCCGAAGATGTGCGAGGCAAAGGTTTTCTTTTCCTGCGCCGTCGAGGGGATGGAGTCGGACGTGAGCATCTGCGAAAAGCCGAGGATGGCGTTGAGCGGCGTGCGCAGCTCGTGGCTCATGCTGGCCAGGAAATTGGTCTTTTCCTCGTTCGCCCGCTCGGCCACTTCGCGCGCCAGCCGCAAATCCCGGTTCATGGCGTCGAGTTCGGCCGTGTGCTGGCGCAGCAGCAGTTCCAGGCGCGCATTGGCGATGCGCAGCTGGCGCGTCTCCAGCGCCCGCGCCAGTATCAGCAGGATGCCCGACACCTTGAACGGCTTGACGACGTAATCGAGCGCGCCCGCCTTCATCGCTTGCACGGCCGAGGCGATCGTGCCTTCGCCCGTCATGATGATGCAGGCCAGGTCCGGATCGATCTTGCGCGCCGCTTCCACCACGGCGATGCCGTTCATGCCCGGCATCATCAGGTCGACCAGCAGCAGGTCGAACGATTCGACGGCCAGCAGGGCCAGCGCCGCCTCGCCCGAAGCGAGCCCCGTCGTGTCGTACGCCTGGCCGCGCAAGGTGTCGCACAGGGCGCGCACGTGCGCCAGCTCGTCATCGACGATCAGTATCCGGGGCGGCATTGATGATCTGTTCATGCATTCTCCTGGCGGCATGGCCTTGCGGAGAGGGAACTTGCCCCGCAGCATGCGTTCCGAGCATAGCATCTGGAAATTACCAAAAATACACGCTTTGTCACGCGCGCGCCGGCGCCGGGCAAATGTCAGCTCATGACGGGCAGTCCGCGCAGCAACTTGTCGAGGGTCAGCGGATAGTCGCGCACGCGCACGCCCGTCGCGTTGTAGACGGCGTTGGCGACGGCCGCCGCCACGCCGCAGATGCCCAGCTCGCCCACGCCCTTGGCTTTCATGGGCGAGGACATGGGATCGGTTTCATCAAGGAAGATCACGTCCTGGTGCGGGATGTCGGCGTGCACGGGCACTTCGTAGCCGGCCAGGTCGTGGCTGACGAAGAAGCCGCGGCGCTGGTCGACCACCAGTTCCTCCATCAGGGCCGCGCCCACGCCCATGGTCATGGCGCCGATCACCTGGCTGCGCGCCGCTTTCGGGTTCAGGATGCGGCCGGCCGCGCACACGGCCAGCATGCGGCGCACGCGCACTTCGCCCGTGTCGCTGTCCACGCCCACTTCGACGAAATGCGCGCCGAACGTCGATTGCTGGAATTTTTTATCGAGCTCGCCGTATTCCATATAGTCTTCCGCGACGACGTCGCCATGCAAGGCGGCGGCGGCGAGCGGCACGCTGCGCTCGCCCTGGCTGACTTGGCCATCGGAAAAGCGCGCCTCTTTCTCGTCGAAGCCCAGCTTGCCGGCGATGGCCTGGCGCAGGCGCACGCAGGCCGCGTACACGCCGGCCGTCGAGCTGTTGCCGCCCCACTGCCCGCCCGAACCGGCCGAGACGGGAAAATCCGAGTCGCCCAGACGCACGACGACCCGGTTCAAGGTTACGCCCAGCATTTCCGCCGCCGTCTGCGCGATGATGGTATAGCTGCCCGTGCCGATATCCGTCATGTCGGTCTCGACGGTCACGAGGCCGTTGCCGTCCAGGCGTACCCTGGCGGCGGACTGCATGACGAGGTTGTTGCGGAAAGCGGCCGCCACGCCCATGCCCACGAGCCAGCGGCCGTCGCGCCGCATGCCCGGCTGCGCTGTTCTCTCTTTCCAGCCGAATTCCACGGCGCCCGTGCGCAGGCAGTCGATCAGGCGGCGCTGGGAAAACGGTCTGCCCGGTTTTTCCGGGTCCACCTTGGTGTCGTTCAGGATGCGCAGGACGATGGGGTCCATGTTCAATTTCTCCGCCAGCTCGTCCATGGCGATTTCCAGCGCCATCAGCCCAGGCGCCTCGCCCGGCGCGCGCATGGCGTTGCCTTCTGGCAAGTCGAGCACGGCCAGGCGCATGGCCGTCATGCGGTTCGGCCCCGCGTACAGCAGGCGCGTCTGCATCACGGCCGTTTCCGGCTGACCGCCCTTCAGGTCGCCCGACCACGATTCATGGCCGATGGCCGTGATCTTGCCGTCGCGCGTGGCGCCGAGGCGCAGGCGCTGGATGGTGGCGGGCCGGTGCGTCGTGTTGTTGATCATCATGGGCCGCGTCAGGGCAACCTTGACGGGACGCTGCGCCGCCCGGGCCCCCAGGGCCGCCAGCAGCGCTTCGGCGCGCACGAACAGCTTGCCGCCGAAACCGCCGCCGATATACGGCGAGACGATGCGCAGCTTGTCCTTCGGCATTCCCAGAGTGCGGGCCAAGTCGCCCCGGCCCCAGTCCACCATCTGGTTCGCCGTCCACACCGTCAATTGATCCCCCTCCCAGGCGGCAATCGAGGCGTGCGGCTCCATCATGGCGTGCGACTGGTCAGGCGTCGTGTAGGTAGCGTCCAGGCGCACTGGCGCATGGGCAAAGGCGCCGGCGAAGTTGCCCGTCTTGCTGTCGGGCTTGCCGTCCTTCGGCTTGGCCGCCGTGCCCTTTGCTTTGGCCAAATCGAAGGCGCCCGGCTGCTCGATATACTTGACATCGAGCAACTGCGCGGCCGAACGCGCTTGCTCGAACGTTTCCGCCACCACCAGCGCGATGGCCTGGTGGTAATGCTTGATGTCCGGCCCGCCCAGCAGCTTCGCCGTGTTCATCTTGCCTTTGCCCAGCTTGCCCGCCGATTCCGCCGTCACCACGGCCAGCACGCCGGGCGCGCGGCGCGCGGCGCTGGTGTCGATCGAAGCGATGCGCCCCTTGGCAATCGCCGCGCCGACGACGTGGCCGTAGGCGGCATGCGGCGCGGCCTTGTTCTGCTCATACGCGTACGGCGCCGTACCCGTGGTTTTCAGGGGGCCGTCGATGCGGTCCGTAGGGCGCCCCACGACCTTCAGCTGGTCGATGGGATTGGTGGTCGCAGGTGTCGTGAATTTCATCGCTCTAGCCTTTCTTCGCTGGTGCTTGCGCCAGGACGGACGCCACGGTGCGCTGCGCCAGGATCAGCTTGAAGCCGTTATCGGCCGTCGGCCTGGCGCCGGCCAGCAGGCGTTCGCTCACGGCGGCCGCGCCAGCGGGCATGGCCTGCTCGGCGGCGGCAAGCCGCCACGGCTGCGGCGCGACGCCGCCCAGGGCCAGCCTGCCGGTGCCATCGGGCAAGATGATCGCCGCGACAGACACCAGCGCGAACGCATACGAGGCGCGGTCGCGCACCTTGCGGTAGACGTGCGTGCCGCCGATAGGCCGGGGCAAGGTCACGCTGGTGATCAATTCGCCCGGCTGCAGCACCGTTTCCAGCTGCGGCGTACTGCCCGGCAAGCGGTAAAAGTCGGCGATGGGGATGCTGCGCGTGCTGCCGTCGGCCCGCACCGTGTCGATGCCGGCGTCGAGCACGCGCATGGCGACGGCCATGTCGCTCGGGTGCGTGGCGATGCACGCCTCGCTGCCGCCCAGGATGGCCAGCGGCCGGCTGAAGCCGGCTATGGCCGAGCAGCCGCTGCCCGGCACGCGCTTGTTGCAGGCCTGGTTCGTGTCATAGAAATACGGGCAGCGCGTGCGCTGCAGCAGGTTGCCGGCCGTCGTCGCCTTATTGCGCAATTGCGCCGAGGCCCCGGCCAGCAAGGCACGCGACAGCACGGCATAGTCGCACCGCACCGTGGCGTGCGCGGCCAGGGCCGTGTTGCGCACGAGGGCGCCGATGCGCAAGCCGCCGTCCTTCGTCGTCTCCACCTTGTCCAGCGCGAGGCCATTGACGTCGATCAAATGCGCGGGCGTTTCGATCTCCAGCTTCATCAGATCGAGCAGATTCGTGCCGCCCGCGATGAAACGGGCGCCCGGCGTAGTCAAGGCGGCCGCCGCCGCTTCGGCCGGCGTGGCGGGCTTTTGATAGCTGAACACTCTCATGCCGCCCCCCCCGCCACCTCGGTGATGGCTTCGATGATGTTGGAATAGGCGCCACAGCGGCACAGGTTGCCGCTCATGCGTTCGCGCAATTCTTCGGGCGTCACCGAGGGGGCCGCGTTCAGGTCCGCGCTGACGTGGCTGGGGATGCCCTGGCGGATCTCGCCCAGCGCGGCGACGGCCGAACAGATCTGCCCCGGGGTGCAGTAGCCGCATTGATAACCGTCATGCGCGATGAAGGCGGCCTGCATCGGATGCAGTTTCTCCGGCGTGCCCAGCCCTTCGATGGTGGTGACCCTGGCGCCGTCATGCATCACGGCCAGGGTCAGACAGGCATTGATGCGCTGGCCGTCGAGCATGACGGTGCAGGCGCCGCACTGGCCATGGTCGCAGCCCTTTTTGGTTCCCGTCAGGTGCAAATGTTCGCGCAAGGCGTCGAGCAAGGTGGTGCGCGTGTCGAGTTCCAGGCTGTGGCGCCGGCCGTTGACGTTCAGGCCGACTTTCATCAGGACGGGCGGCGCCTGTCCGGATTGGGCCGCGCCATGGGCCGCTTCGGCTGCCCCCGTCACGCCGGGCACGGCCACCGCCGTGGCCGACAGCGCACCGGCGATCAGCAAGCCGCGCCTGCCGGCATTGATGTGATTACAGTCTGTCATCTCGCGCTTCCTCCTGGCTGTGGACTGGCTGGGTGGGCGCATGCAGGCCCGAAGCAGCAGTCTGACGGCCGGATGCCTAAGCGTCTGTACGCGAACGAACGTTCAGCCTCAAGCTGCGCCGGGTCGTGCCGACGCCGCCCTGCGCCGCGTAGCCCGTGTGGCGGGCGCAATGGTCGAGCGCCTGGCGCAAGGCCGTATCGACGTTGCGCAGCGACATGTCGTGCCGCTCGGCCACTTCCTGGCGGGTCAGCTCATCCACGCGCAGCGCTTCGAGCACCTGCCGGTGGCGCCGCGGCAGCAAGTCGACGGCTTGCGCCAGCCGCCGCACGTCGGCATGCAGCTCGGCCAGGCGCTCCGGTCCCGCCGCCGTATCGGCGAGGAAATCGACGAGGCCGGCGACGCCATCCTCCTCGTCCGCATACAGCCAGGCGCGATTGCGCCGCAGACTGTCCATGGCCGCGTTACACGCCACGCGAAACACATAGGCGACGGGGCTGTGCGCCAGCGCCGCACCGTCCCCGGCCGTCAGCGCGCCCAGGCGCAGCCATGCGTCGTGCAGGCTGTCGCTGGCCAGCTCGGCGCAGCCCAGGTGGCGCGCCAGGCGCCGGTGCAGGGCCGCGTAATTGCTTTCCAACACCGCCTGCAGCCTTGCGCCCTGCCCCGGCGCCGGCGTTGGCACGGGCGCCATATCGTTGGCCGCCTGCATGCGGGGCCGGATGGCAGGCCGGTACCAGGCCATGCCTGCCTGCCGCATGGCACCTGTCATGCGCAAGGGCAAGGCGCCAGCCATGCCGGCCATCATGGCGACAACCTGCTGCGCTCTTGCGCCGTCAGCTGGCGCGTGGCCGATTCCGGCAGCGTGCCCAGACCCAGCACGCGCACGGCGCTGCGCGGGTTGTAGTCGGCCGCCTCGGTGCGTGCGCCATCCTGCGGCGCCGCTTGCGCGCTGTCGGGCGGTGCGTCGTTGCCAAAGCCCAGCACGCGCACCGTGAACACGGACGGCTGCGCGGCACGCGTGGCGGCGCGCTCGCGCTGCACCACGTCCTGCGCGGCGGCCGTGGCCTGCGTGGCGGCCGCGCTGGCGTTCGTCATGGCGGCCACGTTGACGGACGCCACCGTCGGCATGCCCTTCGCTTCGCCCTTGACCTGGATGTTCGCCGCGTTCACTACCGTCAGCGCGGCCAGGTTGACGCTGCCCGAGACGCGGATGCCCGCCTCGCCCGCGTCGATGGTGCCCAGCGGCGCCAGCAAGTCGACGTCGCCGGCCGGCACTTCCGCGATCGGCGCCAGGGTGGCGATGCCGGCGCCCGTGCTCGGCACGTCGGACGACAGGGTCACGTTGCCCCAGTTGTCATACACGCGCTTGGGCGGCGTGTAGACGATGGTCGACTTCGAGCCGCGCCCCGCGTTGATGTCGCCCTCCGACGACCAGCCCAGGATATCGCCGCCAAACGTCGTCATGACGCGGCTCTGGCCCAGCAGGATGCTGCCGTGCGAGAACAACTCGATGTTGCCGCCGCCCTTGGTGATGACGCCCGAGGTCGACGGCGGCGCCTCGCCTTCGATGCCGAACACCTGCTTGCCGCCCGGCGTGAGCAATTGAATGCCGCCGCCGAAGTTGGTGTGCACGTAGCCGCTGCGGGGGAAATAGTCCCAGCGCTGCTCGCCGTCGTTCCGCTTGGCGTAGAGCCCGCGGTACATGACGATGTCGCCCGCATAATCGATGGCCTTGCCGCTGGCGTCCTTGGCCGGCGCCAGGGCCGCGATGGCATTGCGGCTGCGCAGGAAGCTGCCGTAGCGGGCGCTGTCCGCATCGTTGAACTCGCGCCCGCCCGCCTTCAGTTCCGCGAAATACACCTGGCGGGCAAAGACGCGCTGCTGCGGCTCGGGCAAGGCCAGATAAAAGGCCTGCGCCTCGGCAGCCGTGCCCTTGAAGCCGTAGCGTTCATTCAGCCAGGTCGTCAATTCGGTCGCGTACGACTTCACCACCTTGCCGGCCTGCTCGGCCAGCGGCACGCCCGTCTGCGCCACGTTGGCCGGGTCAAGATACGGCTTGACGAAGCGCAGGTAGTCGAGACCGGCCGCGCCCACGCCCGCCTGCATCGCGATGCCGGCGCCCGGGCGTTTATCTCCGGCGACGACGGGACCGAGGCTGACGACGCTGCCCTTGTCCTGCATCAATATATTGCGTCCCGCGCTGATGTCGAGCGTGCCGGGGCCGGCCACGTTGAAGGAGCTGTTCAGGATATCGCGCCCGGCCGAGACCACCGAGACGTCAAACGCATTGTTGTGCACGAACAGGTTGCTGTAATTCCTGAATATCATGCCGCTCGTGTTCTCGCTACCGTCTATACCCTCAAGCAATGCCGTGCCGCTGCTGACGATATCGCGGCCCGCCTTCATCCACACCGGTTGCGCCCCCTCATACCAGGTGGTGCCCGCATGCCTGGCGTCGTAGAACGCGACCATGCGGCCGCTATTGACGCCGATCAAATCGCCCTTCACGGCATAGATGCGGGCCGCTTGCGTGCCGCTGTTGGCGGGCCCGGCGGCGGAATCGGGGCCGAAGGCGAACAGCGGGAAGTTCGAGCGCGTCGCCGGCGCGCCCGTGCTGGAAATGTTGCCCGTCACGGGATTAGCATCGGCCGCATTCGCGCTCCAGCCCACGAAGGCTGGCTTGAACGGCGTCGCCATGCTGTCCGCGCCGGCGCCGGACTGGCTGACGGCATAGCCGCCCGCATAGATGGAATCGCCAGCCAGCCACTCCAGCTGGGCATTCGGCGATGGCGCCAGCACCAGCGGCTCGGCATAGCTGTTGGCGCTATTCCAGCTGGCGGTTGCCTTGCCGTAGTACAAACTGCCATTCGGCGCCGCGACGCGCACGATGGACGGGTAAACGATGGCCAGGTCGGTGGCCGTGCCGACCGGTGCCGTCAACGGCGTCATATTGCCGCCGGCGGAGAACAGGTCGAGCGCCGTGCGCGGCGTCCACAGGCTGAACCAGCTGTAGCCGACGCCCGCCTCGCCCGCGGCGCTGGTGAACGGGGATGCGCTGAGCAAAGGCACGCGGCCGGGGTCGGCCACGTCCTGCAACACCTGGTCGCCCAGGGTCGCCACCGTGAAGGTGGCGTCGCCCGGCACCAGGGTCATGCCGCCCTTCGGCGCGGCGCGCGTCGCGGTGAAGGCATCGTAGGCGCGCGTTTCCAGCGGCACGTGCTGGGTAGGCTGCGAGCCGTATTCCAGCGCCACGCTGCCCAGTTGCGTGGCCGACGTGGCCGCGTGGCCGCGCACATCGACCAGCGCGCCATTCATGTGGTTGAGGCCTGCCGTGCCGGCCGGATTGAGGGCGCCGCCAACGCGCAGATCGAGGTCGCCGCCGCCCGTCAGCAGCAGGCTGCCATCGGCCTGCACGCGGCCCGTGCCGCCCACGGCCAACAGCAGGCCCTGCGAACGGGTATTGATATTGTTGTCAAAACTGCTGCCGGACAGCAGCGCCTGCACGCCCGCGTCGCCGGCCACGTCGGCGCGCACGTTGCCGCCGCCCAGGGTACCGAAGCCCGTAAAGCCCAGCAGCTTGTCGGCGCCCTTGTTGCCGCTGGCATCGCCCACATAGCTGCCGAAGTTGATCCACCACGCCGCCGGCTGCGCCTGGCCACCCGTGGCGACCGCGCCGCTGCCCTGGCGCCACAGCCAGTTGCCGACGGCCGCGCTGTCGTGGCCGCTGTCCGAACCGACGGGACGCAGATTGATCGCGCTGCTGCCCGTCATCAGCGAGCCCGTCAGGTTGCCCGCCACGTTCAGCAGCAGGTTGCCGCCCTGGTCCGGGTACCAGGCGCGGTACACGCTGTCGGCGCCGCCGTCGACCAGGTGTTCGTGCGCACCGTCAGGATTGCTCAGCACCTTCCCGTCGGCATTGCGGCCGCGCGCCTGGTTGTACGGATCGCCGGCCGACGTCGCCACGGACGACATGCCTGCCGTGTACACGCCATACAGGCTGTCCATGCGCAGGTCGCCGCCGCTGACCAGGTCCAGGTCGCCCGTGCCCGTGCGCAGCACGCTGTGGCGCAGGCTCGAGGCCTTGTAGTCGAACGTGGGGTTGGCCGTGCCGCACCAGGTGGGCTTTTCCTCGCAAACCGTCGGCCACTTGAGCGCCACGGGGTCGAGCAGGTCGCCCGCCTTCACGTTGTCATCCGCAAACTCTTCCGCGCCGGCCTTGGTCCACACGTAGGCCACCTTCAGCACGCACAGGGACGGGTCGCTGGCGCAGAGCTCCGCCACAGTCTGGCCGAACTGGCTGGTGAATTCCTCGGTGATGACTTCGCCCGCCACGATGCCTTCGACGCCCAGTTCCGCAGCCGCTTCGCTCCAGTACTGCACGCCCTTCGGCGGCACGAGGATGCCATACATGCCGTAATGGCTGTCGGCCAGGCGCAGGGTGCCGTGGCTTGGGTGCGCCTGTACGCTGCGCGTGTCAGCCGCATCGAGGTCGGCACCGGCCACCAGGCGCATGCCCCACGCTTGCGAGCCTTCGGCCAGCATGGGCGCGATGGCCCACAGCTTGCCCTGGCTGCCCGCCACTTCCGGGCGCAGCTGAATCGACTTCACATCGGGCATCAGCTTGACGTCGGTGCCGGACGGGATCAATGCGCCCACGGCCAGCGCCAGGTTGCCATCAAGTACGAAAACGCTGCGTTCGCCAGCCACGCCCGGCAGCGGCACGCCCTTGGGCCAGCTCATGGCGCGCACCTTGACCGCTTGCGCCAGCACGCTGCCCGCATCGAGGCGCATGCCGGGCGTAAACACTTGTTGCGTCGTCAGCAAGGTGCCGGCCGCGTGGACGATATTGCCGTCGCTGTCGCGCACGGCGGCGGCCAGCACGGTGCCGGCCCGCACCGTCATGGCCTGGTCCAGCACGACGGCCACGGGCAGGCGCGTATTGGCCAGCAGATTGAAACCCTTGACGGGCACGTCGTAATTGAGCGCGATCCCGCCCGGGAACAAGGTGCCGTCGGCCAGGGTCACGCCCTGGCCCGGGACGATGACGTCGCTGCCATTGATGTCGCGCCCCGGCAGCAAGACCCAGCCGCCGTCATCCTTGGTGGCGGGCGGCGGCGCGAAACCGTCGTTGATGCTGCCGTAGATGCTCAAGTCGCCGCCGGCGCGCAGCAGCAGGTTGCCCACCTCGCCCGACCCGCGCACATTTGTTGCCTGAAAGCGCGGATTGAGGCTGGCGTAGCGCATGCCCGACAGATCCAGGTCGCCCTGCACCACCAGGTCGCCGTCCGGCGTCTTGCTGACGATATCGACGCCGGGACGCAGATGCAGCGCATCGGCATACGCGGCCGTGGCCAGGCCCGCCAGCTTGCCGTTGCGCAAGTTCGTGTTGGCCAGCGCCGCATCGATGAAAGCCGTGCTGTCCGCATGCTTGCTGTCGAGATATGCCTGGTTGATCACTTGGTAGGGGCGGCCGCTGGCCGACAGGTCCGCGGCGTAGGCCGCATCGTCGTAGCGCTGCATGGCGTTGACGGCGATCGATTTCGCGCCGCGTATCGTCAAACCGCCGCCGGCCGCAATGGCGATGTCGCCGAAGGTGGCCGCGTCCGCATCCGTGCGGGAACCGCCGCTGCCCAGGCGCGGCGCGCTCAGTTCCACCGTGCCGCGCGCGGCGCCGTCGTATTCGCCCTTGCCCTTGCCGGCCACGGCTGCCGTGGCATGGCGCACGTCGATCTGCGCGCCGCCGGCCAGGCTCAATACGCCTTCGCCCGCGTTCAGTTCGACCATGGCCCGGTTCGGGCTGTCGATGATCTTGCCGTAGCTGTCAACGCGCAACAGCGTGCCATGCGCGTCGAGCACGGCGTTGCCGGCCAGGGTGAGACCATGCTTGCCGGCCAGGCGGATGCTGCCCACGCGCTCGCCGCTGGCGTCGATCGTGCCGGCCACCGTCAGGCGGCCGTTGTCGAGCGATACCTGCACTTCGCCCGCCTTGAGTTCATTGCCGATGGTCAAGTCGCCCTGCTTCAGCTGGAAGCTGCGTGCACCCGTCACGCCGCCTTCGTTCAGGCGCGTGTTCAGCGATGCGAACTGGCTGTCCGGCGCGCCGCCTGCGCCCAGGGTTTGCGCGCGCACGTCCACGCTGCCCTTCTTGTACGGGACCATGGCGCCGCCCGCGTCGTAGCTGCCGCTGGCGCCGCCCAGTATCTTGCCCTGCAAATCCACCATGCCGGCCGCGCCATCGAGGGCCACGGCCTTCAGGCTGCCGGCGCGGTTGTTCTCGGCCGACAGGTCGATCACGCTGCCCGCGCCCTGGCCGATATCGCCGGCGCGGCTGTCCAGGATCACGTCACCGCCCCAGCTGTATTTGTCCACGTCGAAGAAGGTGCTCTTGCGACCCGCCATGTCGATGCGCGCGCCGTCGGCCACGGCGATGTCGTGCTGCGCGTTGATGGTCAGCTTGCCGCTCGGCAGCACCACGGCCGTCGCCACGCTCACGCTGTCGCCGTTCAGCGCCAGCTGCGCGCCCAGCGCAGCGTTATTCTTGACGGGAGCCGCTGGCGCCGTACCGGCCGGCGCCGCTACCTTCAGCGCGCCGCCCGACGTGTAGCTGTGCGCGGAACCCGCCTCGCCCGTCAGCAGCGGCGTGCTGATATTGAGGTTGCCGCCGCTGTACTGGAAACCCTTGCCCGTTTCATATGCGCCCTGCGCCTGGTAGACGGACAGGCTGCCCTTGTGGTTGGCCGTCACCTGGCCCGACGCCTTCAGGTTGACGTTGGCAAAACCCAGCGCCAGCCGGTCGAACGAGGCGACGCCGGCCGGCTGCGTGAACGGGCCGAAGCCGAAATCGATGCGTTCCGCTTCCAGGTTCAGGGTGCCGCTGCCCGTGCCGGCGCCATGCGTGATGACATTGCCGGCCGGCGACAGGGCACCGCCCCAGATCAGGTTGGCAGTGCGGATGGTCGCCACGGTGTCGGCGCCGCCCTGGCCATACATGGCCGGCGTGGTCAGCACCAGGCGGTCCAAGGTGGATTTGCCCGTGCCCTTGTCGTAGGTGTCGAGCACCACGTCGCCATAGAAATTGACGCTGTCGGCCGCGTTCAGCATCAGCGCCTGCAGGGCTGGCGCGCCGGTGCTGGTGTCGCCGCGCAGCAGGCGGTCCAGCACGCCCTGGTTCATGGCCAGGCCGCTCGAGCGCGTGCCGTTGGCCTGGGCCGCCGCCAGCGCCTCGCTGCTGCCCATGTTGATGGCGCCCACGGCCAGGCTCAGGTTGCGCGTGCCGTAGCGGGCCGTGTCGTCCAGTGCGAAATTGCCGTTCGTCGACAACAGCAAGGTGCCTTCCGAGTACAGGCTCGCTGTTCCTTTGTCGGTGCAGGTGTCGCCGCACACGCCGATGCGGATGCCGCCGCGCGCCGTGCCGCTGACGGGTGCCACGTTGAGCAAGCCGTTCGAGGCGGCCAGCATGTGCACGTCCGCGCGCCCCTTTTGATAGATGAAGCCGTCGTTGGCGTCGTACGCGGCCTTGCCGCGCCCCACAGTGCTGATGCCGGCGCCGGGCGCGATATCGATCAAGCCGTCGCCCAGCTGGTCATTGCCCGGGTCCTGGGCGACGAGGAACACTTCCGGCGCCGACAGGATGGCGCCTGCGCGCAGGTAGATGGCACGCGCCGAGTTGAAACCGAAGTTCACGTAGTTGCCGCCCTGGCCATATTCCACGGACGGTGCATTGCCCACCACAATACGGGCCGCGCCGATATTGTTCAGGCTTGAAGCACGCACGCTGAGCTGCCCGGCGACGCTGGTGGCCGGCGCGCCGTCGGCGAGGATTTCAATGTCGCCGTCGGTGACATTGCTCGACGCCAGCACCACGGTGCCGCCGTAGCCGCCCTCGGCCGTGGAGAATTTGCCCGTGCCCTTGAACTGGAACGTGTCCGGGCCGCCGCCTTGCGCCAGGGTCAGCTTGAGCGTTTTCGCGTCGGCAGGCAGCAGTGCGCGGGGAATGCCGCGCGTTTTCGCATCGGCCAGCGCGAACGCCGCATAGCCGGTTTCGTTGTATTGCGAATACGTGCGCAAGACCTTGGCCGGCGTGAGTATCAGCTGGCTGGCCAGCGGCGCGCGGATGTCCGTGCCGGCGATCGACAGGGTGCCGGGCGCGGCCCAGGAACCGTTGCGCAGCGGCTGCGCCAGCGAGCCGGCGCTGCCTTGCCCCGCCAGGCCGTTCAGTTCCACGCGGAAGGCGCCCGGCAGCAAGGCATAGGTCGACGGCATCAGGGTGTAGGTGCCGGCGGGCAGACCCGGCACGCCGCTGCCTATCGTCACCTGCCGGCCGATGGCCGCATCGGAGGCGCCCTTGTCGCCGCCCGACGGCGCCTGCGGCGCTTGCGCGCCCGGCACGATGGCGTACACGGGGTTGGTTGCCAGGCCCGGCAGGATGAAGCCGCCATTCGCGCCTACCTGCACCAGCGGATGGGTGCGCGCGTCGGTGGAGCCGCCGCGCCCGGAAATGAAACCTGCACCCGTCAGTTCGCCGCCGCCCGACAGGTCGAGCAGCGCGCCCGGCCGCACGTCCACGGCCACGCCGGCGATGTCCACGCCGATGCGCAGGCCGCCCTGCACATTGATGCCGCCCACGCCCATCAGGGTGACCGGCTTGCCGTTGACGTTCCAGGTCTGGCCATCGACGGTGCCGCCATACGGCATGACCAGGCCGGCGCCGCTGACGGAGGTGATACTACCTGGCAACAAGTTAACGGTCAGGCTCCTGTCGTTCTCATAGCCGGCCGCGCCGATGGCCAGGCGCCCCAGCGGCGCGCGCACGACGCCGCCCTGCTCGATGTGCGCGGCGGCCAGTTCCAGCGAGCCGAAAGCGGAATACGGCATGAGCGGCACGTCAGCCGTGCTGCGGGCGATGTTCAGGCTGTGGGCCGGATCGTAGCCAATCTTGCCGTTGACGATACCATAGCCGGCCCGCACGGCGGCGCCGGCGCCCGTTTCCGGGTACAGCTGGGCCGCGCTGAGGGTCATGTCGCCCGGCGTGGACAGCACCGTCGTCGGCTGGTTGCCGTCCCAGCCCAGCGGCGACAGCAGAAAGCGCACGTCGCCGCGGCTCGTCAGGCGCACGTCGTCCGCCCGAATGTCGACCAGGCCGCGCACGTCGATCAGGTCGCCAGCTATGCTGACCTGGCCGGCCATCGGCGCCTGGCCCGCCGTACCCGGCGTGACATAGAAATCGCGTCCCGCCGGCTTGACGCTAGCCAGGCGCACGTACGGTGCCGCGATGCCGACCTTCGCGCCGGGCTTGCTGCCTGGCGCCAGCACGGGCGCGCCATACAACTGGAAGCTTTGCTGCAGCGTCAGCGACACGTCGCCATCGAAGGAGGCGGCGCCCAGCAGGGCCAGGTTGCCGAAGCCGCCCGCCTCCACTTGCTCGACCGAGTAACGGCCATGGCCGTACTGGAGCGCCTGCTGGCCGTCCTGCGCACCGATGCCTGCGACCAGGTCGCTGGCAAGCTGGCGCTGCGAGAGGATCAGCTGGCGCCCCTGCAGCACCTTGTCCGTCGCCAGCGTTTTCAGGTAGACCGGGGTGCCCGTGGCCACGGACAGGCTGCCGCCCGCCGCGCCCGCACCGCCCGCCTTGGCCAGCAGCTGGCCATCGAGGTACAAGCCGTTGTTCGACGCCAGCGCGATGCTGCCGCCCGCGCTGGCCACGTCGACAGCCGCGCCATTGACGTCCAGCACCGCATGCGCGCCGGACGCGTCGAGCACGGCGCCGTCGCGCACGACGACGAACAGGCTGGCCGCCGACGTGCTGCCCTGCGCGTGGTCGATTTCGCCGCCGACGACGATGCTGCCGCCGTCCGCCACCTTGCCGTAGCGCCGGCCCTGTGCATCGGTGGCCGTGACGGCGCGCGACGCGACGTCGAGCACAGCGTTCTCGCCGATCCACAGGGAACGGCCATGGCCGGCCGCTTCCACCGCTTCGGACACGTTCACGTCCACGCCCACGCCGCCCAGGCTGATCTTGCCGCCCCACGCGTTCAGGCGCCCGTCCACCGTCAGCTGGCCCACGCTGGCCAGCTTGATGGACTGGCCCGCATCGACGCTCACCACGGCGCCCTTGCCTATCAGCAATTCAGCGCTGGCCATGTCAGCCGCGCCGGACAGGATATCGCCCACCTGCAGGGCCAGGCTGGCGCCCTTGCGCTGGGTCAAGGTGCCCTTGAGCGGGTTTTCCGTGACCTGTTCCGGCGTCCACAGGGCCAGTTTTTCATTGTCCACTACGCGCAGCACGGGCATGCGCACGTCCACCTGCGTGCCGTCCGCGACCGTCAAGCCCTGCTTGCCGAGCAGGCTGTAGCTGGAAAAGCCCTGCTCAAAAAAGTCGCCGCCCAAGTGCAGGGTGCCGGCCTCGGTTTTTTCAGTTTTGCCGATCAAAATCTTGTTTGCCTGTAATTCCAGCTTGCCGCCGCCGGCAACGCCATGGCCGCGCACTTGCGCGCCTTCGCCCAGCACCAGGTCCGATGTCGTTCCGTAGCTGGCCAGGCTCACGTTGCCGCCCTTGCCACCCTGCTGTTTCGCCTGCGACAGGATGGCCGCGCCAGAGCCGGCGTCGATCAGGCTGCCGCTGCCGATGCGCACGTCGCCGTTCGCCCGCAGCGACACACTGCCGCCATTGATATACGGCAGGCCGGCGGCGGCCAGCGGGTCGCGCAACACATTGCTGAGCAGGCCGCTGGTGTCGAGCGTGACGCCGTCGGCCAGCACCAGTTGGCCCGCTGGCCCGCCCGGGTTGACGACCGTGTCCAACATGCCCAGCGCGCCGAGCTGGTTCAGCACATTGCCGGCCGCAATGCTGCCGCCATGGCTGCGCAGGCAGGCGTTGATGGCCACGTCCTTGCCGAACAGGGTGATGTTGCCGCCGTCGGCCACCTGCAGCGCGCTGTCGACGGTGATCGCGCCTTTCGCGGCGAGGCGGATGGCGCCCAGTTGCTGGCTGTTGAGCAAGTTGGTATCGAGCAGCAGCTTGCCTTGGCGCTCTGACGCGAGCACGTCGGCCACGTCGAGGCCGGCGGCGATGCCGTCCTGCACGCGCGTCAGGCGCACCTCGTCCATGACGGCCGACAGCGCATGCTGCAGCACGCCCGTGCGCTTGTCGAACATCGGCTGGTACTGGCCGACGATCAGCTGCCCCCGCTGCGCGGCGGCGAACTGCGACTGCTGGTAGCCGTCGAGCAGCGCCTGCGGCGCCTGGGTCTGGCGCTCGCCCTGGAAGACCTCGCCCGCGATGCCCCCTTCCAGCACGGCCGAACCGGTGGCGACCACCAGCTTGCCGGCGTCGCGGCCCACCGTGTAGCCGTTTTCCAGGCGCTGTTGCGCGGCGATCAATGGATTGGCGTAGAACGCGCTGGCATCCTTGCCCCAGCGCGCATGTTCTTCCTCATAACCCTTGTATACGCCCGCGTACGGCAAGTCGGCCGGCGCGCCGCCCGCCTCATGCAACTTGCCGTCCAGGCCTTTGAGCCAGGTCTGGCGCACCGCGCCCGTCTGCACGTCCAGGGTGCCGCCCGACAGGTTGATGGCGGAGCCAAGCTGCGTGACGACATCCTTGCCGCCGAAGCTGACGGTGCCGCCCTGCGCCATCCACTCGCTGACGGAATGGCCCTGCGTGCCCAGGTAGCCGGCCACTTCCAGCAAGCCGCCGGCCGTGTACCAGCGGTCGCTGTCGTAGCCGTTCGTGCCTTTCGGTACGAACACCAGCTTGCGGCGGTCGACCCAGATACTGCTGTTGAGCAAGGCCTTGCCGTCGCGGTTGACGGGCGCGTCGCGCTGCTCGTTGCCCTGCACGTTGATCTCGACATTGTTCGCCTCCATGGCCACCTTCACGCCCACGGCGCCGGAGACGTCGAGCTGGGCGCCGTCGCGCAGCAGGCTGCGGCTGGCCGCGTTGACGGCGATCTGGCCGCCCGTGGCCAGGGTCAGCGAGTCGCCGAGGAATTCCACCGTGCCGGCGCTGCCGATCTCGATGCGCGACTGGTCGCGGCGGTCGCTGACGGCAACGATGTTTTCCGTGGACGTCGCGGCCGGGCCGCGCATGGCGTCGCGCTGGCTGTCGAGCGCCGTCGTCTTGCCGTCGTCCTCGATGACGATGGCCGTGGTGGCGCCCCGTCCCACGGTGACGGCCGCTTCGCTGCCCAGCGCGTTGAGGTGCACGGTGCCGCGCGTGGCGGCCGTGGTGGAGGCGAGCACGACGCCTTCCTGGCGCACGTCGCGCCCCGCCAGCGTGACGTCGCCTTCGCGCGCCTGGATCAGGCCCGTGTTGACGACCTTGCCCGCCGTACTGCCGGCCGCGAACTGCGGCGTGACTTCGCTGCCGCGCGTGGTCGACAGCGGATTGCCATCCGTGCCCACGCCTTTTTTAATGGTAAAACTGTCGCCGGCGGCCAGCAGGGCCTGGCCCTTGGGCGTGGCGATCTCGCCCGACTGGTGCACTTCCTTGCCCAGCAGCATCACGTAACCGCCGCCTTCCGTGCTGCCCTTGGGCGCATTGCTGGCCAGGCGCGCGCCCGCCTGTACCTGTACCTTGCCGGCCGCATCGGTCAACGTCGCGGCACCGGCCGTGCCGGCGCTGTAGATGCCGTTTTTCTGGAATTGCGTATCGCTGATGCGGGCTGCGGCCGCCACCAGGCTGCGCGTGTCGACCTGGCTCGTGCCGGTAAACACGATGCCGTTGCGGTTGACGAGCAGCACCGTGCCGTCGGCCTTGATCTGCCCCTGGATCTGGCTGGGACGCGCTTGCGGATCGTTGACCCGGTTCAGCACGGCCCAGTCCTTCTGCTGCTGGAACGTCAATGTCGTGTCCTTGCCCACATTAAATGTTTCCCAGTTCAGGATGGCCTTGTCCGCCGTCTGCTGCACCACCACGGCCGTCTTGCCGTTCGCCACCGTCTGCACGGGCGCCTGGGCATGGAGCCAGCCGGCCGTCAGGCTGTTGGTGTCGACCTGCAAGCCGCCCTGCGCCAGGCCGTTCGGCGCGCTGGCGCCGCCGGCGGCACTCTGGCGCGCCTGCGCCTGGGCCGCTTGCTGCGCGGCGATGGCGCGCGCGGCCAGGTTCAGGTTGTTGAGCGAGCGTTGCAACTGCTGATTGGCCTGCTGTTGCTGGCCCTCGGGCCGGCTGCCCAGGGGCAGCGGCTGGCCATTCGGCAATCGGCCCGAGGTGGCAGCCGTATTCTGCGCCGCCCCCTTGGCCGCGAACCAGCCGCCGCTGAACGCCTGCTGCGCCCGCGCCGGCGTGCTGAAGGCGCCCGCCATCAGCATGGTGGTCAGTGCGTAAGCAAGCGGCGTGAGCCGCAGGCGGCTGCCCAGCGTGGAAGTACGCTGCGCGCCCGTGTCAACGGTTGGGACTGGGCGCTGGGCAGTGTGAAGCTTGGTCATGGCAATGGTTTCCTGGCTAGTGGGATGGGAACGGAGCCTGGCGTTAGCGCAAGCGTCCATGCCTCCATGACGTAGCTGGGCGGCGGAAGGGATAATGTTTTTTGAAAAATATTTTGATACGCGTGCCGCCGGGGCATCCGGCATCCGCCGAGATCAGCTCAGCAAGACGATGCCGCCCGGCAAACTGATCATTTCTGCTCCCGTCAAGTCGCGTATCATCGCCAGCGCGCCATCCATCTGGCGGATGGAAAAGCGCATGCGCACGAGGCGGCGGCCCAGTTCGGGATTGCGCAGCAGCACGCGGCCGGGCCGGTAGCGGTTGATTTCATCGACGACCTGGGACAGCGGCTGGCCGGCAAACGACAACGCACCCGTGCGCCAGGCGCTCGCTTCGCCCTTTGGTGCGGCCGTGGCCGCCTGCGCGCCCCCGTCGTCGTACACCAGTTGCTGTCCTGCATCAAGAGTCTGGCGTCGCTGCTGCCAGACCACCTCGACGGCGCCCGCCAGGCAAGTCACGCAGACGGCGTCGCCCGTGTGGCGCACATTGAAGCGGGCCGACTGCGCCAATAAACGCCCCGCGCCCGCCACCACCGACACGGGCTGGCGCGCGCCGCTGGCGAGGATTTCCGCCTCGCCGCCCAGCAGTTCGATCGACTCGGGCGCCCGCACATCGATGCGCGTCTGCGTATTCATCTGCACCGTCATCTGCTGCGACAGGGCCAGTTGCCGCTGCTCGCCCGTGCCCGTGCGGTAGTCGGCGCCAAGCTCCTGCAGCGACGGCCAGGCGCCCAGCGGCGGGCGCAGGGCCAGCACGGCCACGCCGGCCGCCAGCGCGCCGCCGAGAAAAGCGCGCCGTCCGGGACGGAGCGGGAACGCCAGCACGTTCGCCTGCGGCGGCGCGGCGGCGGCGCGGGTCAAGGCGGGATCGAGCGCCTGCCACACCTGCCTGAGTTCGCGCCAGGCGCGCGCATGCGCGGGGCTGCGCGCGCACCAGGCGCGCAAGGCGTCGGCGTCGGCCTGCGTGAAATCGTCGGCACGCAGGCGTGCCCACCAGGCGGCGGCTTCCCGGCCGATGGCAGTGTCGTCATGTTCAACAAGGTCGCGTGGATCGCGGTCGGAAGCGGTCATGGGATTCATCAATATTTACGGCGGCCCGACACATCGCTGCGCTGGGCCGCATCGGCGTCGGCCATGCACGTTTTACAGTGTTGCATGGCGGCCTGCAATTCTTTCTTGACCATCGCCACGGAAATGCCGAAGCGCTCGGCGATCTCCGCATTGAGCATGCCGTCGATGCGCGCCGCCGTCAGGATGGCGCGGCGGCGCGGCGACAGGCCCGCCAAGGCCGCGTCCAGCGCCTGCACGTCGAGCCGCGCCGAGACGATGCGCGCCGGGTCGCTGATGTCGTCGCCGGGTTCGTCGGCCATGTGCATCAGCTCCTCGCGTTCGCGCTCGGTGACGATGATGCGGTCGCGGCGGTAGGCATCGGTGGCGATATTGGCCGCCATGCGCAGCAGGTAGGCGTCGGGATTATGGACGGGCGCGGCGGCGGGACCGGGCGCCACCATCGCCTCGAGGCGCAGCCAGGTTTCCTGCAGCGCATCGGCCGCATGGTGCTTGCAGCCGACCACGCGTTCGAGGCGCCAGCGCAGCACGGCGTAGCGCGCACTGAGGTGGCCTTTGAGCCTGGTGCGCAGGTCGGGCAGGCTCATGGCGCGGAGATTCCTTGCGCGCCAGCGGCGCAATCGACTTCGCTGCCCGGCCCTTGCGGCAGCAGCAGGATGGAGACGGGCTGCGGCATCGACGGCAGCGGCGCCGCGCCAACGCGCATGCCCAGCACCACGCGCGCAATCGCCGTGTCGCGCGCGCGCAAGCCCGTGCTGTCGAGCAGGTGCACGCGGTCGACGACGCCGGCGCGGTTCAGATACAGCTGCAGCGCCAGGCGGTAGCCGCCGGGGCGCGTCTGCGCGGCGCGGCACAGCAGACCCAGCAACACGTGCTGCAGGCGGCTGACATAGGCCAGGTGGTCGCCGCCGCCCTGCGCGGCGCCCGGGATGTCGGCGGCGGCCACGACGGCGGCCGGCGGCTGGTCCGCTGCGGCTAGCGCCGAAGCTGCGGCCGGGGCATACACGATGACGGCTTGCGCGTCGGACAGGCGCGATTGCAGCCCCGTGCCCTCCAGCAAGACTTGCAGGGCCGCTCCCGCCGCATAGGGGCCGCGCACGGCGGCCGACTGGCGCTGCGCGTAACGCTGGTCGATCAGCACGGCGATGCCCGTGCGGCGGCTGTATATATCCAGCGCATCGCCGAGGTGTTGCGCGGCGATATCGAACTGCAAGACGGCGCCGTCGGCCGGCTGCGCCCGCACGGGCCCCACCGCGGCCAGGAAACCCAGCAGTACCAGGTATCCGGCCAGCGCAAGCACATGAACGGATGCCGGGCTGCCTGTCATATCGCTATCGTGTCGCTATCGTGTGAGGAGTAAAGCGGACGCCTGGGGTGTTTACAATGAACAATCCTTGCGTCAACTGCAACAGACTACACAGCAAACATGACGGCTTCGTGACATGCTTATCACCAATAAATTTCGCCATGCGGGACGTCGGACGCGGCAATGATTTCGGCTACACTGGCTGCTACTTTCCCTTTCAGACGCCTGATGATCGAAAAGAATCTGCCCGAGCTGGTCATGCTGAAGCGCCTCATCGACGAGGGCGGCAGTCACCTGGAAGTGGCCGCGCCCTGCAGCATCGCCATCGATGGACGCGCATTTCCCGTGTATTCGATCGCCATGGGCAATCCCAGCCCCGACGTGCCCGTGCTGGGCTTTTTCGGCGGCATCCACGGCCTCGAACGCATCGGCACGCAAGTGCTGCTGTCCTTTTTGGAAAGCCTGGTTGCGCGCCTGCGCTGGGACGCCACCTTGCACCAGCAACTGGAAACCATGCGGCTCGTGTTCATGCCGCTGGTCAATCCGGGCGGCATGTGGCAAGCGACGCGCAGCAATCCGCGCGGCGTGGACCTCATGCGCAACGCGCCATTGAGTGCGCGCGAAAAAGTGCCGTTCATGCTGGGCGGCCAGCGCTACAGCCCCCGCCTGCCCTGGTACCGGGGCGCGGCCGGAGGGCCGATGGAGGCGGAAAGCCAGGCCGTGTGCGACCTCGTCGAACGCGAACTGCTGTCGCGCCAGTTCAGCATCGCCCTCGATTGCCATTCCGGCTTCGGCTTGCGCGACCGCATCTGGTTTCCGCACGCCCACACCAAGGTGCCGATCGAACACCTGGCCGAGATCGGCGCGCTGGAAGAGCTGTTCAGCCAGAGCTACCCCAACCACAACTATGTGTTCGAGCCGCAAAGCCGGCAATACCGCACGCATGGCGACCTGTGGGACTATCTCTACCTGAACGGCACCAGCTACACGGGCCGCGTGTTCCTGCCCCTGACCCTGGAAATGGGCTCGTGGCTGTGGGTCAAGAAAAATCCGCGCCAGCTGTTCAACCGGGTCAGCATCTTCAACCCCACGGCCGCGCACCGCCTGCAGCGCGTGCTGCGGCGGCACCTGGTGTGGTTCGATTTCCTCATGCGCGCCGCCAGCAGCCACGGCCGCTGGATGCCGGAAGGCTTGCTGCGCAAGGCGCAGCGCCGGCGCGCCCTGGCGCAATGGTACGAATCATGAGCGGATCGCCTACCTGGGTCTTGCTGCGCGGCCTGATGCGCGAACAGCGCCACTGGGGCAGCTTCCCCGCCACCCTGGCGCGCGCCCTGCCCGGCGCCCGCATCGTCACGCCCGACCTGCCCGGCAACGGCACGCGCCACGACGAAGACAGCGCCACCCGCGTGGCCGCCATGCTGGAAGACTGCCGCCAGCACTTGCTGGCGCGCGGCATCCCCGCGCCATACCACTTGCTGGCGCTGTCCCTGGGCGGCATGGTGGCCGTCGAATGGGCAAGCCGCTATCCGCAGGAAATCGCACGCTGCGTGCTCGTCAACACGAGCATGCGGCCCTATAGCCCGTTTTACCGGCGCCTGCGCTGGCAAAACTACGGCGCCCTGCTGCGCCAGTTGCTGGCCGGCGATGCACGCAGCCAGGAAGCGCTGATCCTGCGCCTGACGAGCCGCAGGCACGCCCATGGCACCCCTGCGCTGCTGGCCGACTGGCTCAGCTACCAGCAGGAATATCCGGTCAGCCGGTGCAATGCACTGCGCCAGCTGCTGTCGGCCGCCCGCTACCGCGCCCCGGCGATTCCCCCGGCGATGCCCGTGCTGGTGATGGCCGGCGCGCAAGATCAATTGGTCGACCACCGCTGCTCGCAGCGCCTGGCGCGCGCCTGGCAAGCCGATTGCCTGATCCATGGCGACGCGGGCCACGACTTGCCGCTCGATGAGGGCGAATGGCTGGCGCAATCGGTGGCGCGCTGGCTGGGGGAAGAAATGACAGACCACGGCAGGACGGCACAATCATCATGCAGATAACAAGCAGCAGTACGGAGCAACTGGCGGCGCTGGCGGAGGCCGGAGTGCAGGAGCGGATTTTCCCGGGTGCGGCCTGGGCCGTGGGCACCGTCGACGACGGCGTGGCAGGCGCGGCCGGGCGGCTCACGCCCGATTCCGCCAGTGCCGCGATGCAGGTCGACACTTTGTTCGACATCGCTTCCTTGACCAAGATCATCAGCGTCTGGTCGCTGACGGGCCGGCTGCTGAAGCAGGAACGCCTGGGCTTGGACACGCGGCTGGCCGACGTGCTGCCCGACACGCACGGCTATGCGCTGGCGCCCGTCACGATTTTCCAGCTGCTCACGCATACGGCCGGCCTGCCGCTGCGCGCCCGCCTGCGGGCCAGCTATGGCGAGGTGTACGACGATATCGTGCGCGGCGTGCTGCGCGAACCGCTGGAAGGCATACCAGGCCAGGCGGTCGACTACACGGACCGCGCGGCCCTGATCCTCGGCCTGGTCATCGAGCGGCTGCTGGGCATGCCCCTGGACCAGGCCCTGGAAGAACATGTGCTGCGGTCGCTGGGCATGGCCGCCACGCGCTTTGGCCCGCTGCCGGCTGCGCATGGCAAGCTGGTCGCGCCGACCGAGTATTGCGAGCAGGCGGGCGCGCACCTTGCCGGCGTGACGCATGATTTTTCGACGCGGCTGCTGGGCGGCGTATGCGGCATTTCCGGGCTGTTTTCGAATGTGCCGGACCTGCAGCGCTTCCTGCAGGCGATGCTGGCGCCGGACCGCCATGACGAGGTGTTCGACGCCGGCTGGGTGCGTGATTCGCTGACGGTGCAGACGGGTTCCTTGAGCCCGTCGCGCGGCCTGTTCTGGCACCCGGCGGCAGGCAGCGGGCCGCAGGACGACATCTGGTGCCACCAGGGTTTCACGGGCACGGCCCTGTGGATCAGTCCCCGGCGCGGCCGCTATGCGGTGCTGCTGACCAATAAACTGTACTACACGCGCGATTCCGCCCGGGTCAACGCGCTGCGGCACGCTTTCATGCGCTGCGCCTTCGGTCTTTGAACTTTATAGCCGCAAGCTCACGATGATGGCCAGCAGCAGCGCGCCGGCGGCCGCCAGCAGCGAACTATTAAAACTGTGCGACTGCGCATACAGGCTGCCGGCCAGCATGGGGCCGATGATCTGACCCACGCCATACACCACCGTCATGATGGCCATCATGCTGGTGCCCGCCTTGACGGCGGCCCGCTGCGCGGCCGGCATGGCGATCGTGACCGTGCCGACGAACGTGCCGCCGACGAGGATGGCGCTGAGCAGGTACCCGGCGGCCGAGGGCGCCAGCACGGGCAAGGCCACGCCCAGCGCCTGCAGCAGCAAGTTCAGCCTGAGCGCCTGGCGCGTGCCCAGGCGCTCGTGCAGCCGGTGCCACAGGAAGCACGAGGGCGCCGCCCCGAGGCCGAACACGGCCCACACGTGGGCGGAATTCAAGCCGGGCAAGGCCGCGCCAACCAGCACGGGCAAGTAGGTGGCCGTGACGATGTAGCCGAGTCCCGCCAAGCCGTAGATCAGCACCAGCGGCCACGGTGCCACGGACGCCAGCGCGGATACGGCAGGTTTCTCCATCTCATCCAGGCTCGCTTCCCCACTCACGGCAATGGCCGGTGCGGCCGCCAGCCCCGCCAGCGCGGCGACGCCGGCCAGCAGCAGCCACATGCCCGCGCTGTGCCAGCCCAGCTGCGATGCCAGCACCAGCAATTCGGCCGAGACGGCGATGCCCACGCCCACGCCCGCGTACAGCAGCGGCGCGCCGCGGCCATGCCGGCGCTGTTCCAGCAGCCACAAGGAGGCGGCCACCATGGCCAGGGCGCTGAAGACGCCCGCCCCGCCCCGCACCGCCACGATGAGCCAGACGGGCATCGGCAAGGCCAGCACGCCCAGGCACAGCGCCGTGCCGGCCGCCGACCACAGGCACAGCCGGTGCGCGCTGCGGGCCCGCGCGCGCATGGCCAGGATGGCGCCCAGCAGGTAACCGGCATAATTGGCCGAGGCGGCCAGGCTGCCTTCGCGCAAGCTCAAGACGCCTTCCTCGACCATATGCGGATAGATGGCCGTGAAGGCGAAGCGGCCAAAGCCCATGCCGATGGCGAGAATGACCGCCGCGGCGATGGCCGCACGCAGCCTGGCCGCCCCGCTCACGGCGCCGCCTCGCCGAGCAGCGCCAGCAAATGCTGAAAGGCGGGCACGTCGAATCCGACTCTCCACACGAGCACCGTGTCGGCTTGCCCGGCGGACAGCGTTGTCAAGGTGGCCGGCGCATCGGACAACGCCAGCACGCTGGCCGGCAGCACGGTCACGCAGGCGCCGGCCGCCACGCAGGCGATCATGGTGTGATACGAACTCAGCTCCTGCACGCGCCAATCGGTCGAACCTGCAACGCCCAGCAGCTCTTCGGCGATGCCGCGGTAGGTGCAGCCCTGCGGAAAGGCCGCCAGCGAGCGCGTGCGCACGTCCGCGGCACGGCGTGCCTGCCCTTCGCTGGCCGGCAGCAACAGACACAGTTCCTCGCGCCACACGGCGGTCGATGCCAGCCCCAGCTCTTCCAGCGCGGCGGCGCCGCCGAACGCTGGCGGCAAGGCGACGAAAGCGCAGTCGAGCAAACCCGTGCGCACTTGCTCGATCAGGGGGCGCGACGGCCCCGTGCTCAGCGCCAGGCGCGTGTCCGGATAGCGGGCGTGATACGCGGCCAGCAGCGCCGGCAGGCGGCTGGCCGCCGTGCTTTCCATGCTGCCCAAGCGCAGGGTGCCGCCGTCGCGCCCGCCCGTGACGACATGCCGCGCTTCTTCCGCCAGCGCCAGCAAACGCTGCGCATACTCGAGAAAGCGCTCGCCCGCCGCCGTCAGGGCCATGCGTTTATTGGCGCGCACGAACAATTCCGCGCCCATGTCGGCTTCCAGCTGCTGGATGCGCGTGGTGACGCTGGACGGCGCGCGGCCCAGCCTGGCTGCGGCCTGGGTGACGCTCAGTTCACTGGCCACGGCGCAAAAAATCGTCAGGGATTCCATGTCCATCATGTTCTCAATTCAAGAATTATCATGCTATTATATTCTTCAAATAAGAATATTGCACAATATCCTCAATTTCATGAAGGAAACATCATGAGCACGTCCCAGCGCTTCCTCGACCGTCTCGGCTTGCAGCACCCCATCATCCAGGCGCCGATGGCGGGCGTCTCCACGCCGCGCATGGCGGCCGCCGTCTCGAACGCGGGCGGCCTCGGTTCGCTGGCCATCGGCGCCGGCACCGTGGCGCAGGCGCGCCAGATGATCGCCGACACCCGCGCGCTGACGGACCGCCCCTTCAACGTGAATGTGTTCTGCCATGCGCCGGCGGTACGCGATGCGCGGCGCGAAGCGGCCTGGCTGGCCCATCTGGCGCCCCTGTTCGCGGAACTGGGCGCGGCCGTGCCTACGGAACTCGACGAGATATATCAAACCTTTCTCGGCAATGAGGCAGCGTTCGCCCTGCTGCTGGAGCTGCGCCCCGCCGTCGTCAGCTTCCATTTCGGCTTGCCGGCGCAGCAGCAGATCGCCGCCCTGCGCCAGGCCGGCGTCTACACGATGGCCACGGCCACCAATCTGCGCGAGGCGGCGCTGATCGAACAGGCCGGCGTCGACGCCATCGTGGCGCAAGGCGTGGAAGCTGGCGGACATCGGGGCGCGTTCGACCCGCAAGCGCCGGACGAGCGCCACAGTACCAGCGTGCTGCTGCGCCTGCTGGCCGGCCGCACTGCTCTCCCCCTGATCGCGGCCGGCGGCATCATGGATGGACAAGGCGTCCGCGCCGCGCTGGACCTGGGCGCCGCAGCGGCCCAGCTGGGCACGGCGTTCGTGCTGTGCCCGGAATCATCGGCCAATGCGGGCTACCGCGCCAACCTGCAAAGCGAACGGGCCGCAAGCACGCGCCTGACCAGCGTGCTCTCGGGCCGTCTGGCGCGCGGCATGGTGAACCGGCTGATCGAACATGGCGAAGCGCCGGGCAGCCCGCCCCCAGCCGACTATCCCGTTGCCTACGATGCCGCCAAACAATTGAACGCCTTGGCCAGCCGGCACGGCGACAGCGACTTCGCCGCGCAATGGGCCGGCCAGGGCGCGCCGCTGGCGCGGGAAATGGGGGCGGAGGAACTGGTGTCGGCACTGGCAAGGGAAATGGCGGCCTGATGCCGGGATGCTTCTGGCAATACGGAGGCCCATTCCGGCCAGTCAGACCACGGCAGCGCTGAATGACTCGGGCCGCCGCGCAAGCAGGTGAGACAGCCGCTGAAGACCGGCCTGCAAGCGTCCACGGTCCTTGATGCTGCCCAAAGAGATGCGAATGGCGTTCACCGATGCGCTGCCCGTTGCGAATGCCTCCGCCGGCGTGACGGCGATGCCGTAGCTGGCGGCTGCGAGCGCAAGCTGCGAGGAGTTCCAATACGCGGGCAACTCGAGCCATACATGCAGACCGTCTCCGGCGCCGCTGTAGCGTCCCGCCAGCACATCGCGCGCCATCCGGTGGCGCAGGCGCGCCTCCTTGCGTACGCCTTCCATCAATCTGTCAGCCGAGCCGTCGAGTATCCACTGCGTGGCCAGGGCGGCCGTCAGAGGAGCGACCATCAGCGCAAATGATCTTAGCGCGACCAGGAAACGCTCGCGCTCTGCCGGGTCGCGTATCAGCACGAAGGCGACACGCAAGCCTGGCGTCAGGCATTTCGACAGCGTCGAGATGTAGAGCACCTGTGCCGGGGCAAACGCGGCAACGGGCGGCGGCGGCGCATCGGCAAGAAGCCAGTAGGGATCGTCCTCGACGATGCGTACATCGCAGCGCTGCGCAATGCCGGCCAGCTCCCTGCGCCGGCGTTCCGGCATGGTGATGGCGGTCGGGTTCTGCAATGTCGGATTGAGGTAGACCAGCGCGGGCTGGTGCTGGCGGCACGCTTCCTCTAGCAGCTCAGGCAGCATCCCTTGCTTGTCCGCGCCCACCGCGATGACGTGCCGGCCGAACTGGGCCGCTGCGGCACGCAAGCCAGGATAACTCGTCGGCTCCGCCAGGATCACATCGCCAGGCTCCGTCAGCGCAAGGATCAATGCGGCGATCGCCGCTTGCGCACCGGGACAGACAACCACCTGCCTTGAATCCAGAGGTCCGAACATCGGTTCCAGCCATCTTGCTCCGGCCTTGCGGTCGGAGTCGCTTCCCCCGCCCAAGTGATAGGTCATCAGCAACTCATTATCGGCGCGCATCAGTACTTGAGACAAGCCTTGTCGCAACATGTCGTCGAAGTCCACGCCCTCCGGCGGTGGCGGCGTATTCATGCTCAGGTCGAGGATAGCGGTCAATTCGACTTTCGGCGCCGCGACATACGTGCCGCGCGCGCCGCGCCCCTCCAGCAAGTTGCGGCGTCTGGCTTCGTCGTAGGCGCGCGTGATCGTCGTCAGGTCGACGCCCAGCTGTGCCGCCAACTGGCGCTGCGTCGGCAGACGGTCGCCCGCTGTCAGCGAGCCGTCTGCCACCGCCACCTGCAAGGCATCCGCAATTTGCAAAAAACGGGGCCCCTTGTTCCCGGCCAATCGCGGCAACCAGCCCGTCAAATTTTCATCTTGTATGGTTTTTAACTGGGACATTTTGTCTCAATGTATGGAGATTGTTTTAAGGTAGTATGCCTCATAACGTGCAGCAACACCATCCTTGCATGGCAGTCGCAGACGTTTTTTCCTCACTCATCCGCATGCGGCGCATCGCTGCGCTCGATACCGTCGTTATTTCAGAGCTGGCTATAATGAAAGAGTCAAACAGGATGCCTTGGGGAATAGTGGAAGAAAAAGTTGGAACAGAAGCTGCTGAAGCAGCAATTTGAGGCAGTGCGCCTCACGACAGATAGTGTCAAGTAATCAAGTAATAGACTGGAAATACGCAAAATGATCGATTGGACCCCTATAGTCTTCGTGACATTCAAGGCACTCGTGCTCGCCACCGGCATGTTCTTCGCCATCAAGTGGCATTACGATCAAGGCAAGAAGGATAAGGACAAGGCGAAGCAGAATCGCGCGGTGCTGCGCGCGAGCGGCAAGGTGGTCGCCATCTTCGCGCTATTGCTCCTGGCACTCGGGATCGTCACCTTCTTCGTCGTCAGCATGGTCGGTCTGGACATGACCATGCCCTGATGACAGAAAGGCGCCGGCCGATATGCGGCGATGCGGCAGCAATTTCCCGCCGCGGCGTTTCGCGCAGGCCTGCCTCAGCAAGCGATTGGACGGCGAGCCTTTGGCTTTCTACGTCCGGCGGCTTCCCTCAGGACGTCTGCTGCGGGAGCTGTTCGGCAAGTCCGATGAGGATGCCTTCGGGACCACGGATGTAGCAGAGCCGATACATGTGCTCGTACCGGACGACTTCGCCGACCAGCTTCGCGCCGCGTTGGACGAGCCGGACGAGCCGGACGAGCGTATCGTCGATATCCTCGACGGTAAACATGACACGCAGGTAACCGAGAGCGTTCACTGGGGCGTCGCGGTGATCGGCGACCACGGCCGGCGCGAGGAAACGGGATAACTCGAGACGGCTGTGACCGTCCGGCGTACGCATCATGGCAATCTCCACGCGCATGCCGCGCAGACCGGTGACGCCATCGGCCCAGTCGCCTTCAATTGGGGCGCGCCCTTCGAGAACGAGACCAAGTTCGGTGAAGAACGCAATGGCGGCATCGATGTCTTCCACGACGATGCCGACGTTGTCCATGCGCTTGACTGTCATATTGCCTCCTGGGTGTCTAAGGCTAGCCTGCCATCAGGGAAAGCCCCGCTACGGCAACCTGTGCCGGAACGTCGGCTCGATATTGCGCGCATGCAGCCAGCGCACGATGTCCTCCAGTGTAGCGTCCTGCAGCAGCAAGCCTGGCTGCGTAACGGGCTTTACCGCCGGTAATGGCGCGGCGACGGGCGCGAGAACGGGCACGGCATCAGCCAGCCCCGCATGTCCCTGCAGCTTCGCCAGCGCCTGCGCGAATTGTGCCGGAGTGATGCTGCGCAAGCTTTCCAGGAAACCCAGCTGGGCGGCGGGCGGCGGCGGCATGTCCAGGCCCGCCTCGTCGACGAAGGCGGCGCCCATGCTGGGATGAATGAAGGCGGCCCACTTGCCCGACGGCTGCAAGGCGGGCGGCAGCGCCACCTGCGCTACGTAGTCTGGCGGCGCGACGGCGAGGATGTCGGTCGATGCAGGCAAAAAGGTCGAACGCAACAGCTGCACGAACTGGCGCGCCTGGGCAACGGGCACGGGCGTGGCCAGAGACAGCCATAACTGGAACGCCGTGCCCGAGATGCTGACGGCGGGCGCCGGCAAGTCCAGCTCGTGCTGCACGGCATTGGCGATCATGCACAGCGCGCTCCAGTGTGCCTCGCCGCCGCCCTTGCCGCCAAACTCCAGCACCAGCGCGCGCGCCAGGCCGCTCTCGGTCACGAGTTGCACGGCCACCGTCTGCTCGCCCGACAGGTGGCGCGCCAGCACGGCCGGCGTCAACGGCTGGACGCCGCCCTGCGCATCGACGTAGTGCTGCTGTTCCTCGAACAGATACAGGCGGGTGAGTTCGGAAATCAGTTTATGCATGGGCGGCCTCGTAATGACGTTGAGCAACACTTGCCAACGTGCCCCGATTATAGCCTTCCCGCCCTTGACGCACCTTCCCTCCCGGCGCCAAACACCAGCCAGCTGGTCGCGGCGAACAGGCAGGCGGCCATGCCGCCGTACAGCATCACGGCACCAAAGCCTTGCGCGAGCGCAAGCTGGGCCACGCCGGCGCCACGGCGGCCGCCGAAGCGTTCGGGCAATTGCTGCGCGAATGGTCAGCCGCTGCGGCGACGTGACCTTGCAAAAAAGTGTAGCCTTCGCAGGTGTGCATTGTCAGGCCAAAGGACCTCCTCTCCCATGCAAACTCGTACTTTCCTCGTTACCGGCGCGACACGCGGCATCGGCCATGCCATCTGCACCCTGCTGCATCAGCAAGGCCATCGGGTGATCGGCATCGCGCGGCACGTTGCGGGCGTCGACTTTCCGGGCACCTTGGTGGCCTGCGATCTGGCCGATCTGGCGCAGACGGCGCAGGTTCTCAAGGCGCTGGAAAAACAGTTTGATATCGATGGCATCGTCAACAATGCGGGCATTGCCTCGCCCCAGCCGCTGGGTCAAATCGACTTTGCCACCTTGCAGAGCGTGTTCGACCTGAACGTGCGCGCCGCCATCCAGGTGACACAGCAGTTCGTGGATGCGATGAAGCAGCGCCGCTATGGCCGCATCGTGAATATCTGCAGCCGCGCAGTCTACGGCAGCGTGGACCGCACCGCCTATTCCGCCGCCAAAAGCGCCCTGGTCGGCTGCACGAGAACCTGGGCGCTGGAGTTGGCCCAGCACGGCGTGACGGTCAATGCGATCGCCCCAGGCCCCGTGGAAACGGCACTGTTCCGCAAGGCGCGCCCCGTCGGCAGCGAAATGGAACGCCAGGTGCTTGCCACGATACCGATGCGGCGGCTGGGACAGCCGGATGAAGTCGCTGCCGCCGCCGGCTTCCTGCTATCGGAGCAAGCCAGTTACGTGACAGGCCAGGTCTTGGCAGTGGATGGCGGAGGCAGCCTCGGCGGGCGCGCGTGAGCCATCCGCACCAGCAGCATGGCGTGCGCGTTTTTCTTGCTGCTTGCCCCCTTGCGCTATCCCGGGCTTTGAGCCAGCGCAATCGTTCGCCGGGCGTGACCAGCCACCGCACGAACACGCATTTACCGGCGGCTCCCGCAGGACTATAGTGGCGTCTTCCCAACCTGTTCGAGGATAGGATCGCCATGAAACTCTTTTACTCGCCGGGCGCCTGCTCGCAAGCACCGCACATTATTTTGCGCGAAACGGGCATGCCATTCACCCTGGCCAAGGTCGACCTGGGCCAGCACCGCACGCAGGAAGGCGGCAATTACTATGAACTCAACCCGAAAGGCCAGGTGCCGCTGCTGGCGCTCGACGATGGGACGACCTTGAGCGAAGGCCCCGTCATCGCCCAGTACATCGCCGAACAGGCCGGCAGGCAGGACCTGCTGCCGCCCGTGGGCAGCCTGGCCCGCTACCAGGTGCTGGAATGGCAGAACTACATCACGTCCGAGCTGCACAAATCGTTCAGTCCCCTGTTCGATCCCCGCTTCGATGCCGCCACCAAGGCCTTGTTCATCGAGCAATTGGGCAAAAAATTCAAGTGGGTGGACAGCCGCCTGGAAGGCCGGTCCTATCTGACCGGCGCCACGTTCACGGTAGCCGACGCCTACCTGTTCGTCATCACGGGCTGGGCGCCGAACGTGGGCGTGGACTTGTCCGCGCTGGCAAATCTGCAAGCCTTCCTGGGCCGAGTGTCCCAGCGCGACAGCGTCAAGGCTGCTTGGGAAGCGGAAGGATTGAGCAAGGCCGCTTGAACGGCCGTGTCGCGGCACGCCCGGCTCTGTGCGAAAATGCCCGCCTTCGCCATTGCCGGACTTTGCCCATGCCGCACGCTGCCTTCGCTACCCTTGCTGCCCTTTCCGGGCGCGACGCCCGGCGCATCGCGCGCCACGCCCAGGCGGCCGATACCGCCCGCTTGCTGCATCCAGTGCAGCAAGCCTTGCTGCACCGGCGCGGCTGGCTGACGATGCTGGCGCCGCGCAGCGCGGGCGGCGCCGAACTGCCCCTGCCACACGTGGTGCGCCTGGAAGAAGCCGTGGCCGCCGTCGACGGCAGCATGGGCTGGGTGCTGACCCTGTGCGCGGGCGCCGGCTGGTTCGCGGGCTTTCTGGCGCCGGACATGGCGCGCGCCATCATCGGCACGCCGCGCGCCTGCCTGGGCGGCAGCGGCGCGGCCACCGGGGACGCGGAGGAAGAAGGCGACGGCTACCGCATCACGGGCAGCTGGGACTACGCCAGCGGCGCGCCCATGGCCACCCACTTCACCCTGAACGCCCGGCTGCGGCGCGCTGGCCAGCCCCTGCTCGACGAACAAGGCCAGCCGCGCATCCGCGCCTTTCTCGTGCCCGCCGCGCTGGTGCGGCTGGTGCCCTCGTGGAACTGCATCGGCATGCGCGCCAGCGCCTCGCACAGCTACCGCATCGACGGCCAGTGGCTCGGCAAGGAACACGGTTTCACCATCAGTCCCGCAGCCGCGACGGCCGACGGCCCCCTGTACCGCTACCCGTTTTATTCGCTCGCCTACGTGACCCTGGCCGCCAACGTGGCCGGCATGGCCGCGCATTTCATGGAATTGGCCGAAGAATGCATGCGCCACCGCCGCCACGCGCGCGCCGGCCTGCCGCTGCTGGAGGTGCCGGAAGTAATATCCATGTTGCAAGACAAGCAAGACGCATTCATCGCCGCCCGCGCGCGCTTTTATGCCGTGCTCGATGACAGCTGGGCAACGGTGGCTGCCGGCGCGGCGCTCGACGCGGACGCCATGCAGGCCGTGCAAGAGCGTGCGCTGGCCCTGGTCGCCGCCTGCCGCGCGGCAGTCGACGGCCTGTATCCATACTGCGGCCTGTACGCGGCCCGCGAAGACAGCGCCATCAACCGCGTGTGGCGCGATTTCCATACGGCCAGCCAGCACTCCTTGCTGCTGCCATAAGGCGCTGGAACGCAGCTCCCGATGGCGGGCATGGCCGGTTGGGCATGCGAACGCCATGCCAGCCGGATTGCCTGATAATATGGGGACATTGCTACTTCTCGCTCCCTCTTATCCATGCACGTCAACACGCTCAGCAGCCTTGCGCAACTTTTGGCCAGCGCCGAAACGGAAACCCTGGCCTTTCCCACCAGTATCAACACGGCCCTGCTCCTGCAAAAGGAACTGGCCAACCCGGATTGCCACTCGGCCGACATCAGCCGGCTGCTGCTGTGCGAACCCACCTTGTCGGCGCGCGCCGTGGCGCTGGCCAATTCGGCCATGTTCGCGTCCGGCCACACGCCCGCCATCACCAGCGTGCGCGCCGCCGTCGAGCGGCTGGGCCACCGCAACCTGTATGCGCTGGCGACGGCGGCCGTCATCCGCCAGCTGAACGCGGGCATCCGCGACGAAGCCTTGCGCGCCCGCGCCACCCAGCTGTGGGCGCACACCGTGCATGTGGCGGCGCTGGCGCATGCGCTGGCAGGCGCCGTCACGCAGACGGATGCCGATACGGCGCTGTTCGCCGGTATCGTGCATGAAGTAGCCGGATTTTATTTGCTGGCCCAAGCCGACAAGACCCCGGGCCTGTACGCCGAGCTGGAAACGCAGATGGCCTCCACGCTGGAAGTGATCGGCCGCGCGCTGATGCGCCAGCTGGGCGTGCCGCTGTCGGTGGCCGATGCCGTCAACGCCTTGCCCGGCTCCACCATCATGTTGCCGCCCGAAGGCTTGCGCGACACCCTGCTGCTGGCCAAGGCGCTGGCGCCCGTGCCTTCGCCGCTGCCGCAGGCCTACGTCACCATCAGCGCGCCGCTGCAGGCCTACCTGGAGCACGACCCCGTGCTGCAGGCCCTGCGCACGCAGCCGTCGGCCGAAGCGAAGGCCCTGATCAAGGTGCTGCTCAGCTGACGGCCGATCTGCTATGATGGCGCAGGCCCGGACGGACCCGGCCCGCTTTCATTGACGTGCACTGGAAAACTGCCTTGACTACCTCCCTACGCATGCTCGGCCTGGCCGCAGCTCTGACCATGGCGTGCAACGCCAACGCCGACAGTTTCGTTTCCTCGGCCTCCAGCGCCGGCTCCCAGTCGAGCGGCAGCATATCCGATTCGCTCAACGGTTCGAGCAACAGCTCCTCGCGCGACAACAAGGTGGCCAATGGCCCCTACCGCATCATCGACGTGGCCGCCGTGCCGGGCCGCGACGGCATGACGCGCTTGACCATGCAGGCCGAGGCCACAGCGACGCCGCTGGTGCTGGACTTGCCGCAGGCGGCGCTCGACAAACAGCAGCTGGCGCAAGGCGACATGGTGCATGCGCAAAACCGCGCCTACGGCATCGAATTCTCGCGCAACGACACGCGCGCCGCCTTCTTCCTCGTGCTGGCCGACGACTGGTACGGCGAACTGGCCACGCGTCCCGTCAGCCTTTGATTCGTTTTCTCCCGCACCGCCCGGCACTGCTGCTGGGCGTTTGCGCCATCTTCAGCGCTGGCGCCGCCCAGGCAGGCACCTCGCTGGCCTCGTCGCGCTTTTGCGACCGCGCGCAGGAACTCACGGCCACGGAACAGGACCGGCTGCTGCGCTTTGCCGCCGTCGTGCGCGAGGAACTGGCCGCCAGCGAAGGCAGCGTGGCCCTGATCAGCCGCTCCGGCCTGGACCTGGCGCGCTTCGGCATCCGCTATTCGCACGCGGCGCTGGCCTGGCGCCACGACAACGACAGCGGCTGGTCCGCGCGCCAGCTGTACTACGCCTGCGACGAGGGCCGTCCGCGCATCTTCGACCAGGGCACGGCCGGTTTCGCCATGGGCACGGCCAATCCATCGCTCGGCTACATCGCGCTCGTGAAACTGCCGGCCGAAACCGTGCCGCCCCTGCGCCGCGCCCTGCTCGACCCCGTGCGCGTGCAAGAACTGCTGGCAGGCCGCTACAGCGCCAACGCGTATGCCTTCAATTTGAAATACCAGAACTGCAATCAGTGGGTGGCGGAAATGCTGGCCGCCGCCTGGGGGGAGCTGGCCGCAGGCAGCGACTTGCGCGCGCGCGCCCAGGACTGGCTGCGCGCCGCCCCGTATCAACCAGCGCCCGTCGACGTGGGCGCCCGCTGGCTGATGCTCGGTTCCATCTTCGTGCCCCTGGTGCACATGGACGACCATCCGCCCGAAGCCATCGGCACGATGCGGCTGGCAGTGAGCCTGCCGGCCAGCCTGGAAGCGTTCGCGCGCCAGCGCCTGCCGGCCAGCGAGCGCGTGGAAATCTGCCACGACGGCAAACAGGTGGTGGTGCACCGGGGCTGGGAACCGGTCGCCGACGGCTGCGTGCCCGGCCCGCACGACCGCGTCATCGCCCTCGACGATACGCCGCACGACACGCCCTAAGCAGTCAAGACGGCCAGCGCCGCTTCGACCTGATCGAGCAAGTGCGCCGGCTGCGGCCCCTGCCCCATCCGGCGGGCCACCTCGCCGCACGCCAATTGAACCTCGGGCGCGGCCAGCAAACGTGCCAGCTGGCGCCGCATGCGCCCGGCCGACAAACGCCTGGCCAGCAAGACATCCCCCACGCCGAGCCGCTTGATCCGCCAGCCATTGTCGAACTGGTCGTAGGCGAACGGCACGATCAGTTGCGGGATGCCCGCGCGGAAGGCATCCGCGCTGGTGCCGATGCCGCCATGGTGCACCACGGCCGCCACGCGCGGCAGCAGGGCCGCGAACGGCGCGTACGCCTGCCACATGACGCTGGGGGGCAAGTGCTGCGGCAGCTGCGCCGCATGGGACGTGAGGAACAAGCCGCGCCGCCCCAGCCGCCGCAACACGTCCAGGGCGATGCTGAAATAGCGCTGCGCGTGCTGGTGCCCGGTCCCGGGCGTAAAGACGATGGGCGGCTCGCCCTCGCCCAGAAAGCGTTCCAGCTCCGGCGGCAGCGCCGCGGCGCCATGCGGGGCGGCGCCGGCGAAACCGGCTTGCACGAAATGCGGCGGCCAGTCCGCCTGCGGGGCGGCGAACCAGGCGGGAAACAGCCCCAGCGAGGCATCGGGCGCGGCCAGCATGTGCGCGAAAAAATGCGCTTCGGGCGGCAGTCCGTGCTGCGCGCGCGCGCCGTTCAGGCCAGGCAGCAGCACCGGGTCGACCATGCCGCGGTGGATCAGCCGCCACAGGGCCTGGCGCCAGGCGAGCGGCACCCAGGCGGGAATGCGCAGCGAGCCGGCCGCCAGGAAATCATGGCTGCTGCACAGGTTCGATGGCGCCAGATAGGCCGCGACGATGCGCAGGTTCGGGCGTACCGAGCGTGCCAGGGCGGCCATCGGCACGAGGAAGGGATGGCACAGCACCACGCACTCTTCACCGTCCGGCAAGCCTTGCACGACGTCGCGCACGGCGCCCAGGTACGGCACGAGGCCGCGCCACACCACGCCCCAGCCCTTGCGCTCATCCCACAGGCCCGGGTCGCCCAGCATGGCCTGCCCCTCTTCCTGCGTGCCGAAGGTGCGATACGGCAGCCTTGACGCCTGCGCCGCCGCTTCCTGCCAGCCCGGCACCAGCAGCAGCACGCGCCGCCCCCGTTGCCGCAAGCCCTGCGCCAGCGCGATAAATGGTTGCATGTCGCCGCCGGTGCCGTTGCTGGCAACGATGACGAGCGGCGCCGGCGGGTGGCGGTCATCCGCCATGGAGGCCTCCGTGTCTGGCGGCGCTCATCGGTGCGCCCCACGCGCCGGCAGTTGCAACATCATGTCCCACTGGTCGATGCCGGGTCCGAAGCCATCGGGCGTCACCTTGACCGGCACGAAGCCGAAGCGCGCATAAAAGCCCTGCGTGTGCTGGCTGGTGTTCATGCTCACCCTGGCCACTTGCGGCACGGCGCGGATGGCGTCCAGGCGCGCCTGCGTCAGCGCGCGGCCCAGTCCCTGGCCGTGCACGTCCTGCGCCACCATGCCCCAGCACAGGCTGGCGACCGTGCCGCCCGCCTCGATCGCATGGCCGCCGCAGGCGACGATGCGCGTTGTTCCCTCGACCGCACGTTCGATGACCAGATACGGCTGCGTTGATGCTTCCAGCCAGGCGACGAAGGCCGCGCGCTCGGACGGGTCGAAAAAGCGCGGCGTATTGCCGTCGAAAAGAGCCAGGCAGGCGTCGCGGTCGCCGGCCCGGTAAGGACGTACTGTTTGCATTTTGCGTACTCAAAAGAACATGAACGCCGATTATACGGGCTGCGCGTTCAGGCCAGCTGTTCCGACCCGACGATATGCACGCCCGGCGCGGCGGCCAGCGCCGCTTCCAGCAGGGCGGCGGCGATGCGCGGCGCGGGATTGATGCGCCAGCGGCGCGGCAGCACGGGACCCAGCACGCGCAGCAGGCGCAAGGCGGCGCCCTCGCCCGCGCGCGCCACGTCGCGCTCGCCGCCGATCAGCCCGGGCCGCACGTGCGTGAGCGACGCAAAACCCAGTGCTTCCAGGTCGCGTTCCAGTTCGCCCTTGACGCGGTTGTAGAAGATACGCGAGCCGGGATTGGCGCCGGCGGCGGAATTGAGGGCGTACGCGCGCGTGCCGGCCGCCAGCGCCAGGCGCGCCACGGCCAGCGGATAGTCGTGGTCCACGCGCCGGAACGCCTGCCGCGTACCGGCCGCCTTCATGGTCGTGCCCAGGGTGCAGATGACGGCATCCATCTGCCACCAGGGCGCGCCGGGCGGCAAGCGGTCGAAATCGACCAGGGGCGCATCGAGTTTGGGATGCGCGGGCAAGGGCTTGCGCACGGGGGCGACGATCTGGCTGACGCGCGCGTCACTGAGCGCCAGGCGCAGCACTTCGCGGCCCACGAGGCCGGTGGCGCCCACAAGCAATAATTTCATGGCTTTCCCGTTAAAGTTGCTGTCAGCCACCACCATACACGGAACTCAGGACAGGCGCAGCGCCAGCGCCGCCAGGGTCGCCAGCAGCACGGGCACGGTCAGCACGATGCCGACGCGGAAGTAATATCCCCAGGAAATGTGGATATTCTTGCTGTCGAGCACATGCAGCCACAGCAAGGTAGCCAGGCTGCCGATGGGCGTGATCTTCGGGCCCAGGTCGCTGCCGATGACGTTGGCGTAAATCATCGCCTCGCGCACGGCGCCCTGCGCCGTCGTCGGGTCGATGGCCAGCGCGCCCACCAGCACCGTCGGCAGGTTGTTCATCACGGACGACAACAAGGCCGTCAATACGCCCGTGCCCATGGCCGCGCCCCACACGCCGTACTGGGCACTATGGTTCAGCAGTCCCGTCAGGTACGCCGTCAAGCCCGCATTGCGCAAGCCGTACACGACCAGATACATGCCCAGCGAAAAGACGACGATTTGCCATGGCGCATGACGCAGCACATGGCGCGTGGAAATCACGTGCCCCTTGCCCGCCACGCCCAGCAGCAGCGCGGCGCCCACGGCGGCGATCAGGCTGATGGGCACGCCCAGGGCTTCTTGCGAAAAAAATCCTACCAGCAGCAGCGCCAGCACCAGCCAGCCGGCGCGGAAGGTACCGAGGTCGCGGATGGCGGCGCGCGGGCGTTTCAGCTGCGCCACGTCATAGTCGCGCGGGATATCCTGGCGGAAAAAGATCAGCAAGGCCGCCAGGGTGGCGCCCACGGCGACGACGTTGACGGGCACCATCACGGACGCGTACTCGGCAAAGCCGATCTTGAAATAGTCGGCCGAGACGATATTGACCAGGTTCGACACCACCAGCGGCAGGCTGGCCGTGTCGGCGATGAAACCGGCCGCCATCACGTAGGCCAGGGTGGCTTTGGCGGAAAACTTCAATGCCCGCAGCATGGCGATGACGATGGGCGTGAGGATCAGCGCGGCGCCGTCGTTGGCGAACACGGCGGACACCAGCGCGCCCAGCAAGACCAGCAAGGTAAACAACTTGCGCCCGCTGCCGCCGCCCCAGCGCGCCACGTGCAGCGCCGCCCACTCGAAGAAGCCGGCCGCGTCGAGCAGCAGGCTGATGATGATGACGGCAATAAACGTGCCGGTGGCATTCCACACGATATGCCAGACGACGGGGATGTCGCCCCAGTGGATCACGCCGGCCAGCAGCGCCGCGCCGGCGCCGATAACGGCGCTCCAGCCGATGCCCAGGCCGCGCGGCTGCCAGATGACGAGGGTTAAGGTGGCGAGAAAGATCAGGAAGGCGGTGAGCATGGGGGCAGTGGTCCAGGAAAAAGCGCGAATAAATATTCAATATTTCAATAATACTGGAATTATCAAATAAATGTAAAGCGAGAAATGCCCATGCCCGTGCTATCACTGGCTATACTGGCCCAATGCGTGGCCCAATGCGTGGCCAGATGCGTGACCCGATGCAGCCCCGCTCCCTCTGACCAACCAGGAAAGCATGCACATGGCGCAATACAAGACTCCCGGCGTGTATATCGTGGAACAAAACGCGTTTCCCAATGCCGTCGTTCAAGTGGAGACGGCCGTGCCGGGCTTTGTCGGCTACACCGCCAGCGCCAGCCACGACGGCCGCTCCCTGCGCAAGCAACCATGGCGCATCAGCTCGATGGCGGAATTTAAAGCCTGCTTCGGCGGCGCGCCCGTGCCCGAATTCATGCTGGAGGCGGGCCGCACGGCTGGCGCGTCGTGCACGCTGCGCCAGGCCGCCGGCCGGTTCCTGCTGTATCACAGCATACTGCTCTTCTTCATGAATGGCGGCGGCGCCTGCTATATCGTCTCCGTCGGCGATTATCATGACACGCCGGACATCGGCGCATTGTGCGCCGGCATCGATGCGCTGCTGCGGGAGCCGGGCGCGACGCTGCTGGCCGTGCCCGACGCCATGCTGCTGGCGTTGGACGACTGCCATGCGCTGCAACGGCACATGCTCATGCATTGCGGCCAACAGATGCGGAACCGCTTCGCCATCCTCGACATCCACCATGGCGCGGCGCCGTTGACGGATGGACCCGTGACCGCTTTCCGGGATGCTATCGGCAGCGACTCGCTGGCCTTTGGCGCCGCCTACTATCCGTGGGTACAGGCCACGGTCGTTTCGCTGGAGGAACTCAATTTCACCCACATCCGCCGTAGCCAGTGGGGTGCGCTGCAAGACGTGCTGCTGCAGCCGCTGGACGCCGGCGGGCAGCGGCAAGTGTCGGCCCTGTTCGAGCAAATGGCCATCGCGCAGTCTTCAGAAAACGGTCAGGCCGGCCGCATCGCCGCCATCGATCGTGCACTGCGCGACGTGAGTCCCCTGTACCGGCAACTACTGCTGGCCATGCACGGCCAACTCAATCTGCTGCCGCCAGGCGCCGCGATGGCCGGCCTCTACACCATGACTGACAACGCGCGCGGCGTGTGGAAGGCGCCGGCCAACATCGGCCTGGTGGCAGTGAGCGCGCCGGCCGTCAACATCACGCACGAGGACCAGGAAGACCTCAACGTGAGCAGCAGCGGCAAGTCGGTCAACGCCATCCGCAGCTTCGAAGGCGAAGGCACCCTGGTGTGGGGCGCGCGCACCCTCGACGGCAACAGCCTCGACTGGCGCTACATCAACGTGCGCCGCACCATGATCATGCTCGAGGAGTCGCTGCGCCTGGCTATCAAGGCGTATGTGTTCGAGCCGAACGTGGCCGCTACCTGGGTCGCCGTGCACAGCATGGCGTGCAATTTCCTGACCGCCATCTGGAAGCGCGGCGGCCTGGCGGGCGCCACACCGGACGATGCCTTCAGCGTACACGTCGGCCTGGGTGAAACCATGACGCCCGACGACATCCTGGAAGGCATCTTGCGGGTCACCGTCCTGGTCGCCATCAGCCGCCCGGCCGAGTTCATCGAACTCACCTTCCAGCAGCAAATGCAGAAGTCGTGAGGCAGCGGGCGCAGCCTGCCGGGCTTACCCCGCTCACTTGAGGGCGATGGCGATATCTGTCAGTCAGCGAAATCGATCTGGAAAGCCATCCCGACGACATGCCGTCCGGTCAGTTCAAGCTGAACTTTAGGGAAATCCTCTGGAGCGACCACGTGCAGCAAGCGGGCTGAGCCTGACGCGCAAGCGCCCGATCGGGGCGTTTACGGCTTGACGCCGAGCACGGCTTCAACTTCAGCCTTGCACTGCAATAGCGCCGACAGCAGCTGTTCCCGCTGGGCGTGGAAACGCAGGGCCGGCACGCCCAGCGACAGCGCGTAGCGCTCGCTCGTCCCCGTGTTCAGGGCCACGCCGATGCCGCACACGCCCGGCGCGTGCTCTTCCATATCGACGGCGTAGCCCTGCGCGCGTACCTGTTCCAGGTGCGGCAGCAGTTGCGCAAGCGCCGTGATGGTCTGGTCCGTGCGCGCTTCCAGGCGCTCGCCGAACAGCCGGGCCAGCGCGTCTTCCGGCATCTGCGCCAGCAAGGCCTTGCCATGCGCGGTGCAGTGGATCGGGTAGGCCGTTCCCACGGTCGACACGACGCGCAGTTCATGGTCGGAACAATACTGGTCCACCGACACCGCATGCAGGCCGCGGTACACGCACACGTCCACCGTTTCGCGCGTGCGCCGGCCCAACGCTTCCGCATACGGCCGCAGGACCGCCACCACGTCCGTATGCGCCGACGCCGCCAGACGCGCGATGGCCGGACCCAGCTTCACCCCGCCGGCGCCGGAACTGACCAGTTGCTGGGCTTCCAGCGCGGCGACGATGCGGTGCACCGTAGTGCGCGGCAAGTCCGCGCCCTTGGCGATCTGCGCCAGGCTCAGGCCGCCCGTCTGGTTTTCCAGCGCGCGCAGCACCGCCGCCGCGCGCGCAATGACTTGCTTGCCGCTATTGCCTTCGTTTTCTTCACTCATTTCTTTACCCAATTGTGCATGACGATAGCTGCCGTGATGGCATTGACCGGCATTGTACATGGCCCTATAATTGTTCCATCATTCGGAACAGTGTTCCGATTAACGGTTTTTTAACATAAGCACCGGGGAGGCGCATGTCCAGCCGCAGTATATCGAAGACAGCAACGTGCACGCTCCTTTCCGTTGCCAGCCTGACCATCATGGTGGGATGCGTGCTGGTCCCGGGATTGCCGTCCATCGCCGCGCGGCTCGGCGTGGCCGACGCCGCCAGCTGGCTCGTCACGCTGCCCTCGCTGGGCGTGGTGCTGTCCGGCCCCTTCGCCGCCATGCTCATGCAGCGCCTGGGACTGCACCGCAGCCTGCTGGCGGGGCTGTTCCTGTACGGCTTGCTGGGCGTCTCGGGCATGTTTTTGCATGGCCACCTGGCCGTGTTCGCCAACCGTTTCCTGCTGGGCGCGCCGACGGCGCTGGTGATGGCATCGGGCACCGGGCTGATCTCGGCCCTGTTCAGCGGCCAGGCAAGGCTGCGCATGATCGCCAGGCAAGGCATGACGATCGAACTGGGCGGCGTGCTGTTCCTCGCGCTGGGCGGCCTGCTGGCCACAGCGGGCTGGCGCTATCCCTTCCTGCTGTATCTGGCTTCGTGGGTGCTGCTGGCATGCGCCTGGCGCTGCGTGCCGGCACCTGCCCCTGCCCCGGATGCCGGCATGGATGGCGCGCCGCCAGCGCCCGGCCCGTCGCGCGCCCTGCTCTTCGTCCATGCGCTGGCGGCGCTCTCCATGACGGTGTTTTTCGCCGCCATCATCATCCTGCCCCTGCGCCTGCAGCAGCTGGGCTGGAGCGAGGACCGGGCCGGGTATTTGCTGTCCTTCGTGTCGCTGGTGGCCGTGGCGGCCGCCTGGCTGATGCCCCAGGCGGTCCGGCGCCTGCATGAACACGGCACCCTGGGCGCCGCCTTCGCCTGTTATGCACTGGCACACCTGTTGTTTGCGGGGGCCGCCGCGCTGCCCATGCTGCTGGCCGGCGCCGTGGCGCTGGGGATGGGCTTTGGCCTGTCCGTGCCCCTGTGCACGCACATGACGGTCGAGCGCAGCCACTTGCCCAGCCGCAACCGCAACCTCGCCTATCTGTCGATGGCCATCTTCGGCGGGCAATTTCTCTCTTCCTTCATGACGTATCTGCCCGGCAGCCACGCCACGATGTTTGCCGCCACGGCCGCGCTGGCCCTGCTGGGCGCGGCCGTGGCGGCCGCCCCGCTGCTGCGCCGCCGCCCGGCCGGCACCACCGCTGTTTCCACCACCCACACTGAAAGGTAAGACCATGGATCTCAACGACGTCCACGCCCTGCTGCAGCCCGCTCCCCTGGCGCTGGAAACGGGCTTTGAACGGCTGCCCAGCGGCGTGCTGCACGTGGCGTGCCGCACCGACTTGCCAAATTGCACTGGCGAGATGTTTGAATGGTGGTTCCGCTCGCGGCCCGACACGGAGCGCTACCTGATGTGGCACCCGGTCGACCACCTGGCCAGCGGCTGGGCTGAAGGCAGCGCCGGGACGCACGTCGGCTCCATCCATCTGGCGGAAGAATTTTTCAGCGGCATGCCGGCCGAACAGCTGGCCATCCAGTTCCGCGATCCCCGTGAATTCTTCGAGGGAAGGCAATACGAGGCGGCGCGGGCCGAGGGCCGCATTTCTGCCGCCGTGTGCGCCAGGGTCGGCATGAGCTATGCGCCGCCCCGCACCGCGGACGGCGCCGTCATCGGCGGGCGCCTGCTGCACATGGGCCGCGACACGGCCTGGGGCATGACCTTGCGCAGCCATTTCTACATGGGCCAGGACTTGCCGGACGCCGGCCACAGCCCGCAAGAGATCGCCGCCCTCTTCCCCGATGCATTCGCCCGCGCCCTGCTCATGCATTGCTACAACGAATTCACCTTCCTGGCGCAATTCCTGCGTTCCCACTACCAGGCGAAGCACCGAGACAGCGTGCCCGTGACGCTGCCCTGGTAGACGGAGGTTTACTCCTCGAGGCCGCCGCCCAGCGCCTTGTACAGCGCCACGGCCGACTTGAACTGGTCGCGCCGCGCGTCGAGCAGGGCTTGCTGGGCCGCATACGACTGGCGCTGCGCGTCGAGCAATTCCAGGCGGCTGTCCTGGCCCGCGTCGTAGCGCAGCTGCGACAGGCGCTGGCGCTGCCGCGCCGCCGCCACCACGCGCTCCTGCGCGGCGATCTGCTGCGCAAACGTGGCGCTGCCGGCCAGGCCGTCGCGCACCTCGCGGAACGCCGCCTGGATCGCCTGTTCGTACTGCAACACGGCCACGTCCTTGCGCAGGCGCGACAGCTGCAGTTCCGCGCGCAGCTGGCCGCCCTGGAACAGCGGCTGCGTCACTTGCGGCGCGAACGACCAGCTGCGCGCGCTACCGCGGAACAGGTCGCCCAGCTCCGGGCTGGCAAAGCCCAGCGACGCCGTCAGCGACAGGCGGGGGAAGAAGGCGGCGCGCGCGGCGCCGATTTCCGCATTCGCCGCCGCCAGCGCATATTCGGCTTGCAGGATGTCGGGCCGGCGCGCCAGCAAGTCCGACGGCAGGCCGGGCGGCAGCTGCGTCAGCACGGGCTGGCCATCGAGCGCGCGGCCCGCCGGCAGATCGGCCGGCAGCGGCGCACCTAGCAGCAGTTCCAGGTTGTTGCGCGCCAATGAGCTGGCCCGGACGCGCGCCTGCACGTCCGCTTCCGCCGTGGCGGCCTGGCCTTCGGCTTGCGCCACGTCCAGGCCGCTGCCCTGCTGCGCGCCGTGCAGGCGCTGCGTCAGGACCAGCGCCTGGCGCCAGTCAAGCAGGGTTTGCCGGGCCAGCGCCAGCTGTTCCTCGGCCAGGCGCTGCTCCAGATAGGCGTCGGCCACGGCGCCGATCAAGGCCATATGCGCGGCGCGCTGGCCCTGCTGCGTGGCCAGATAGCGGGCAAACGCCGCGTCCGACAGCGAGCGCAGACGGCCGAACAGGTCGATCTCGAACGCGCTCATGGCGATGCCGGCAGTGAACTGATTCTGTGTCACAGCGTCGGCGCCGCGCTGGCGCACGCCGCCCGCATTCGCGCCGATGGCAGGATAGCGGCCCGCATCCTGGATCTGGTACTGCGCCCGCACGGCTTCCACATTGAGCGAAGCCACGCGCAAGTCGCGGTTGTTTTCCAGCGCGATATCGACCAGGCGCTGCAGGCGCGCATCGAGCAGCATCTGGCGCCAGCCCAGGTCGGCCGCGGTGTCGGCCGCGGCTGGCGCGGCAGATTCGGCATAGCTGGCCGGTATCGGTGCCGCCGGCTTGACCAGCGGCGGCGTCAGGGAACACGCCGACAAGGCCAGCGCGGCCAGGGGCGTGAGAAAAAAGAAACGCATTACAACTCTCCTTCCACCGCCTTGACGGCGATGCGATCACTGCGTTTGTTGAAGTACGTACCCATCTTGTCGACGGCGCCCAGCACCACGACAAAGAACACGGGCACGAAAAACACGGCCAGCACGGTGGCGGTAATCATGCCGCCGAACACGCCCGTGCCGATCGCGTGCTGCGTCTCGGCGCTGGCGCCCGTGGCCAGCATCAGCGGCACCACGCCCAGCGCGAACGCCAATGACGTCATCAAAATCGGGCGCAAGCGCAGGCGCGCCGCTTCCACCGTCGCCTCGACCAGTCCACGCCCTTGCGCCTGCAGCTGGCGCGCATATTCGACGATCAGAATCGCATTCTTCGCCGACAGGCCGATGATGGTGATCATGCCCACCTTGAAGAACACGTCGTTCGGCATGCCGCGCAGCATCACGGCCAGCACGGCGCCCAATAAGCCCAAAGGCACCACCAGCATCACGGAGACGGGAATCGACCAGCTTTCATACAGGGCCGCCAGCACGAGGAAGACCACCAGCATCGACAGCGCCATCAGCATGGGCGCCTGCGACGCCGATTCCTTCTCTTGCAGCGACTGGCCCGTCCACGCCAGCGCGAAGCCCGGCGGCAACTGCTTCACGAGCCGCTCCATTTCCAGCATGGCGTCGCCGCTGGACACGCCGGGCGCCGCGCTGCCGGAAATGCGCGCCGACGGGTAGCCCTGGTAGCGCACCAGCTGCAGCGGCGACTCGCTCCACACGGGACGCACGAGTTCGCCCAGGGCCACCATGCCGCCCGCGTTATTGCGGATGCGCAAGGCCAGCACGTCGTTCAGTTGCATGCGCGACGGCGCGTCGGCCTGGATGATCACCTGCTGCATGCGGCCCGCGTTCGGGAAATCGTTGACATAGGTCGACCCCATGGCCGCCGTCAGCATGTCGGCAATCGCCGTGAACGATACGCCCAGCGCTTCGGCCTTGGTGCGGTCGATATCGAGGCGCACGCTGGCGCCGGGCGGCAAGCCGTCCGGATACACGCCCGCCACCTTGCTGCTTTGCGCGGCCAGGCCCAGCAGCTGATTCTGCGCCGCCTGCAGGGCCGCGATGCCCTGGCTGGCGCGGTCTTGCAGGCGCATCGAAAAGCCGGACGAGTTGCCCAGTTCATCGATGGCGGGCGGCATCAGGCTCATGATCACGCCCTCCTTCGCCTGCGACATGGCCGCCTGCGCCAGCGCCACTTCTTCCTGCGCCGTGGCGCCGTTGCGCTGTTTCCAGTCCTTCAGCATGGTGAAGGCCAGGCCCGCGTTCGGTCCCGCGCCGGAAAAGCTGAAGCCGAGGATCGACTGGTTCACTTCGATGCCGGGGCGCGTGGCCACGTGCTGCTCGTACAGCTTGACGACATCGAGCGTGCGCTCCATGGTGGCGTCGGACGGCAGCTGGATCGAGGTGATGAAGTAGCCCTGGTCTTCCTCGGGCAGGAAGGCCGACGGCAGCTGCATGAAGGCTACGCCCAGCGCCGCGACGATGGCGCCGTACAGCACCATCGAGCGGCCCGCGCGTTTCAGCATCGCCACCACGCCTTTTTCGTAGCGCGCCGTCATGCGCTCAAACTGGCGGTCGAACCACAGGAAAAAGCCTTTTTTATCATGGTCATGCGGTCCGATCGGTTTCAACATCGTGGCGCACAGGGCCGGCGTCAGGGTCAAGGCCAGAAACGCCGAGAACAGGATCGACACGGCCATGGCCAGCGTGAACTGGCGGTAGATGGCGCCCACGGAACCGCTGGCCAGGGCCATCGGGATGAACACGGCCGTCAGCACCAGGGTGATGCCCACGACGGCCCCCGTGATTTCGCGCATCGCCTTCGACGTCGCTTCCTTCGGCGACAGGCCTTCGGTCGCCATCAGGCGCTCGACCGCTTCCACCACGACGATGGCATCATCGACGATGATGCCGATGGCCAGCACCATGCCGAACATGGTCAGCACGTTGACGGAGTAGCCGGCCAGCAGCATCACGGTAAATGTGCCCATCAGGGCGATCGGCGCGACGATGGCGGGAATCAGGGTGTAGCGTATCTTTTGCAGGAACAGGTACATGACGAGGAAGACCAGCACCATCGCCTCCAGCAAGGTGACGACGACCTTTTCGATCGATATCTTCACGAACGGCGCCGTATCGAACGGCACCGAGTACTTGATCCCGGCCGGCATGGTGTGCGCCAGTTCGGCCATGCGCGCACGCACGGCGGCCGCCGTCTGCACGGCGTTGGCACCGGGCGACAGCATGATGGCGGCGCCCGACGCGGCTTGGCCGTTTTCGCGTATGCTGAAATTGAAGCTTTGCGCCCCCAGCGACACTTTCGCCACGTCGCCGATGGTCACTTTCGAGCCATCCGCATTCGCGCGCAGCACGATGGCGGCAAATTCGGCCGGGGTTTGCAGCTGGCCCTGCACCGTCAGCGGAATCGTCACGCGCTGGCCGTGCACGGCGGGCGAATCGCCGAGGCGGCCCGGTGCGATCTGCGCATTTTGCTGCGCGATGGCGGCCGTCAGCTCGCCCATGGCGATGTTGTACGACACCAGCTTGGCCGGGTCGACCCAGATGCGCATGGCCCGCTCGGAACCGAACAGCTGCACCTTGCCCACGCCGGGAATGCGGCGCAGCTCTTCCGTCACGTTGCGCGCCAGGTAGTCGCCCAGCGCCACTTCATCGTGCTGGCCATTCTCGGAAATCAGGCTGACGATCATCAGGAAGCCGGACGACGCCGATTCCACCGTCAAGCCGTTTTGCCGCACGGCCTGCGGCAGGCGCGGCTCGATGGCTTTCAGGCGGTTTTGCACGTCCACCTGCGCCATTTCCGGGTCGGTGCCCGGCTGGAAGGTGACGCTGATCGAGGCCGAACCCGAGGTGTCGGTGGACGACTCGAAATACAGCAGGTGCTTGACGCCCGACAGTTCGCGTTCGATCAAGCCCACCACGGAATCGTTCATGGTTTGCGGCGTGGCACCCGGATACACGGCACTGATGCTGACGCTGGGCGGCGCCACGGAAGGAAAACGCGCAATCGGCAATTGCGGTATGGCGATCAGTCCGAACAGGACGATGAAGACCGCCACCACCCACGCAAAGACGGGGCGGTTGATGAAAAATTGAGGCATGTCGTTAGACTTTCATTGGATTCAAATGGCGCATCAATGCGCTTTGGCGGCAGCTGCGGCTGCCACGACGGCCGGCTTCCATGGCTGCGGCGCGGCGGTGGCGCCCGGCTGCAGGCGTTCCTGGCCTTCGATGACGACGGTGTCGCCCGCCTTCAGGCCGCCGCTGACCACATACTGGTGCTCGACCACGTCGCCCACGGCGATCGGTTTCAGGCTGGCTTTGTTCGTGCCGTCCAGCACCCAGGCCTGCGCCTGGCCGCCGCTGCTGCGCAAGACGGCTTGCTGCGGCAGCAGCACGCCGTTGGCCTGCACGGCGCGGGCGATGCGGGCGCGCACGAACATGCCAGGCAAGAGCTGGCGCTGCGGATTGTCGACCAGCACGCGGATGACGGCGTCGCCCGTGCCCGCATCGACGCTGATGCCCGAGAACAGGATGCGGCCCGTGACGGGATGCGGCTGGCCGTCGGCGCCCAGAATGGTCACGGGCAGCTTATCGGCACCGCCCGTACCCGAGGCTTGCAGCGCGGCCAGCGCGGCGGCCGGCTGGCGCACGTCGACATACACTTTGTCGATCTGCTGGATGCGCGCCATCGGCGCAGCATCGGCCACGCCTACGAGCGCGCCTTCGGTCACCAGTTCGGAACCGATGCGCCCGGCAATCGGCGCCTCGATGCTGGCAAAGGCCAGGTCCAGGCGGCGCCGCGCCAGGGTCGCGCGCGCCTGCGCCACGGTGGCCACGGCTTGCTCGCGCTGGGCCACGGCGTCGTCATACGCCTGGCGGCTGATGGCGTCCGCTTCCACCAGCGGTTTCAGCCTGTCTGCCTGGCTGCTGGCGCGGTTCGCCGTGGCCACCGCGTGCTGCAGGGCGGCGGCGGCCGAATCGACGTCCGCCTGGAATGGCGCCGGGTTCAGCTGGAACAGCTTCTGTCCCGCCGTCACGTCGGCGCCCTGCTCGAACTGGCGGCGCAGCACGATGCCGCCCACCTGCGGGCGGATATCGGCCGTGCGGAAGGCGGCCACCCGGCCCGGCAATTCGTCGCTGAGGACGACGGGCGCCGCCTGCAGCTTGAGCACGGTGACGGCGGCGGGCGGCGCGGCCGCCTCGTCCGGCGCGGGTTTGGAACAGGCGGCAAGGCTGAGCAGTGCCGCGGCGATCAACATGTTTTTCTTGGTGAAGTGGCTCGGATGCATGGTCTTTCTCTATGGCAGATCCCAACCGGCGGTCCGGTCGACAGATAAGCGCAGCATAAAAGGCCAAGGTGGACATTTCGTCAAAGAAATGTGGAGATTCGATGGAGAGAAAGAAGAATGCTAGACTATTTGCATGAACTATCATCACAGCGCCAGCCAGCCCTCTTTCCTTGCTACCACGCCCCCTTCCGCCCTCATCCTGATCGCCGAAGATGAACCGCAAATCGCCCGCATCCTCGCCGGTTATCTGGAGCGCGACGGCTACCGCACGGCCTTCGCCCTCGATGGACAGGAAGCGCTGCAGCAGCACCTGGCGCTGGCGCCGGACCTGCTGCTGCTCGACGTGCAAATGCCCCGCGTCGACGGCTGGGCCGTGCTGGCCGAAGTGCGGCGGCGCGGCGAAACGCCCGTCATCATGCTCACAGCCCGCGACCAGGATGCCGACAAGCTGGCCGCCCTGCGCGTGGGCGCCGACGACTACATCATCAAGCCCTTCAATCCGGCCGAAGTGGTGGCCCGCGTGGCGGCCGTGCTGCGCCGTTCGCGCGTGCGCCACCACCCGGTGGGCGGCCAGCGCCTGCGCTGCGGCCCCATCGAAATCGACCAGGAAACCTACGTGGCCAGCGTGCTGCGCGACGGCGCGCCCGTGCCCTTGAGCCTGACCTTGACGGAATTTCGCCTGCTGGCGCACCTGGCGCGCACGCCGCGCCGCGTCTGCAGCCGCCTGGAATTGCTGGAGTCGTGCATGCCCGAAAGCAATTCGATGGAACGCACGGTGGACAGCCACGTCAGCAAGCTGCGCAAGAAGCTCGAGGAAGCGGGCGTGATGAACATGCCGGCCAGCCTGCGCGGCGTGGGCTACCGGCTGGAAAGCGACGCCTGATGCGCTTTACAGGCCTGAACCGGCAGATCGTGCTGTCGATGTCCGTGCTGATGGTGTGCAGCATCCTGATCATCTGGATCGGCTCGTGGATCTTCTTCGCCGTCGCCTTCAAGATCGATCCCGGCATGCTGTCCGAGCCCGACGACTGGTCGCCCAGCACCGTCGAATGGCTGTGGATCTTTGCCATCACCATTTTCGGCCTGGGGCTGGCCGCCTTTTTCGCCTTCAAGCTGGCCGCGCGCATCTTAAAACCGATCAATTCCGTGATGGACAGCGTGCGCCGCGTGGCCCACGGCGACCTGTCCGCGCGCGCCTTCGCGGGCGACCGCAGCCTGGGCGAAACGGCCATGCTGGTCGATGACTTCAACAGCATGGCCGAGCGCCTGCAGCGGGGCGCCAAGGAAAGCGAAACGTGGAATGCCGCCATCGCGCACGAACTGCGCACGCCCGTGACCATCCTGCGCGGCACCTTGCAGGGCGTCGTCGATGGCGTCTTCAAGCCCGAGGAAGTGCCGTTTTCCAGCCTGCTGGCGCAAGTCGAGGATCTGGGCCGCCTGATCGAGGACTTGCGCACCCTGAGCCTGGCCGACAGCGGCCACATGCAGCTGCGCATGGCGTGGACGGACCTGACCCTGGAAATCGAGGAAGTGGGCCGCCTGCTGGCGCAGGAAATGGAGGCGGCCGGCTTTACGCTGCAGCTGCACCTGTCCGACCATCCCGTCTGCTGCGACGCGGCGCGCATCCGGCAAATCGTGCTGGCCCTGCTCGACAACGCGCGCCGCTATGCGCAGCCGGGCCTGCTGCGCGTGCGCACCCGCGTGCAGGCCGGCCAGTATTACCTGAGCGTCGAGGATGCGGGCCCCGGCATTGCAGAGGAACTGGCGCCGCACGTGTTCGAGGCTTTCCGCCGCGGCGACAGCGACGGCGGCGACCTGAACGCGGGCAGCGGCCTGGGCCTGGCCGTGGTCGAAGCCATCGCGCGCGCGCATGGCGGCAGCGCGGCCTGCACGCGCGGCAAGGCGGGCGGCAGCGTGTTTACCGTCAAGTGGCCGGTCGAGCACGGCGCGCCGCCGGCCGCCGCCTAGGCAAGACCGTCGGCGCGGACCATGTCGACAAAGGCGCGCAGCACGGCAGGCATCTGCCGCCGGCTCGGGTAGTACAGGAAGTAACGGGACGGCGGCGGCAGCCAGCGCTCCAGCACGCACGCCAGCCGGCCCGCCGCGATATCGGCGCGCGCGTCGGCTTCGTACACATAGGCCAGTCCCGCCCCGTCGCGGGCCGCTCGCAGCATCAGTTCATCGTCATCGAACACCAGCGGCCCGCCGACGGCGATGCTGACGGCTTCCCCATCCTGCCCGAACTCCCACACATACTGGCGCCCGCTGGGAAAGCGCCGGCCTATGCAGGCGTGCGCCAGCAAGTCGCGCGGCGTGCCCGGTGCGCCATGCACCGCCAGGTAGGCGGGCGACGCCACCACCACGAACGGTTGCGGCGCGCCCACGGGCACGGCGATCATGTCGGCCGCCACCTGTTCGCCGAAGCGGATGCCCGCGTCAAAACCGTCGCGCACGATATCGATCATGCTGTCATCGGTGACCACTTCGACCTGCACGCGCGGATAGCGCGCGACAAAACCGGCCAGCATGGGCGCCAGCAGCAGCCGGGCGGCGGGACGGGGCACGTTCAGGCGCAGCGTGCCTGCGGGCACATCCTGCAAGGCGCTCAAGTCTTGCAAGGCATCGTCGATCTCGCGCATGGCCGGCGCCAGCCGCGCCAGCAGCTGCTGCCCCGCCTCGGTCGGCGTGACGCTGCGCGTGGTGCGGTTCAGCAGGCGCACGCCCAGGCGCTCTTCCAGCGCGCGCAATGCATGGCTGAGGGCGGAGGCGGACACGCCCCGCTCCAATGCCGCCTTGCGGAAGCTGCGCAGGCGGGCGACGGCGGCAAAGGCCGTCAATTCGTTGAGGTCAGCCATTGTCGAGGAAAATATTCATGAAAAAACTTCAGTAATGCATGCAGGATTAGCCATCTTATCGCATGCTGTTCCGTCATCCATACTTCTTGCATCTTTTTTTGAAAGGAAATGACAATGGAACACAGAACACTGGGCAACTCCGGCTTGCGCGTCGCCCCCATCGGCCTGGGCTGCATGGGCATGAGCTTTGCCTATGGCGGCGCCGACGAGGCCGCCTCGCTGCGCGTGCTGCACCGGGCCGTGGAGCTGGGCGTGACCCTGATCGATACGGCCGAAGTGTACGGCCCCTACGCCAACGAGGACTTGGTAGGCCGCGCCCTGAAACAGCTGCGCGGCAAAGTCAGCATCGCTACCAAGTTCGGCTTCAAGATATTGCCGCACGGCCAGGGCGTCGAACGCATGGCCGGTGTCGACAGCCGCCCCGAACATATTCGCCAGGCGGTGGAAGGATCGCTGTCCCGGCTCGGCATCGAGTGCATCGACCTGTTGTACCAGCACCGCGTGGACCCGGCCGTGCCCATCGAAGACGTGGTCGGCGCCATGGCCGAACTGGTACGGGCGGGCAAGGTGCGCCACCTGGGCCTGTCGGAAGTGTCGGCCGCCACCCTGCGCCGCGCCCACGCCGTGCATCCGATTGCGGCCGTGCAGTCCGAATACTCGCTGTGGAGCCGCGACGTGGAAGCGGACGTGCTGCCCGCCTGCCGCGCGCTCGGCATCGGTTTCGTACCCTACAGCCCGCTGGGCCGGGGTTTCCTGACGGGCCGGCTCGCATCCAGCGCCATGCTGGCGCCAGACGATTACCGCCACAGCCTGCCCCGCTTCCACCCGCCGGCGATGGCGGCCAACGCGCACATGGTTGCCGAACTGCAGCGCCTGGCGGCGGCGCGCGGCGCCACGGCGGCCCAGCTGGCCCTGGCCTGGCTGCTGGCCCAAGGCACTGACATCGTGCCGATTCCCGGCGCCCGCAGCCTGGCCCACCTGGAAGAGAACGTGGCCGCCGCGCAACTCACCCTGAGCGGCGCCGAACTGGCCGCCATCGGCGCCGCCATCGCGCCCGCCAGCGTGCAAGGCGCGCGCTACCCGGCAGTGGAGCTGGCCATGGTGGGGCTGTAAAGGGCAAGAGACAGCTCATCTATACAACTCTCTTTGAGGGGCAGCACTTGAAATGGCTGAATCCGCTATCATTTCCAATCTGAACTATTCACTCTGAAAGGGATTCACATGTCCGATTTGCTCGAAACACTGCAATGGCGTTACGCCACCAAGAAAATGGACCCGACAAAAACGGTGCCGCAAGACAAGGTCGAGCGCATTCTGGAAGCCGTGCGCCTGACGGCCAGCTCCAGCGGACTGCATCCTTACGAAGTGTTCGTCGTGAAGAATCCGGCCCTGCGCGAGCAGATCAAGCCGCACGCGTGGAACCAGTCGCAAGTGACGGACGCCTCGCACCTGCTGGTGTTTGCCGCCTGGGACAATTACACGGTCGAACGCATCAACGCCCGCTTTGACCTGGTCAACACCGTGCGCGGCTTCAAGAATGAAGGCTGGGAAGCGTACCGCCAGCAGATCCTGGCCACGTATCCGCAGCGCGATGCCGAGACCAACTACCAGCACGCGGCGCGCCAGGCGTATATCGGCGTGGGCACGGCCCTGATCGCCGCGGCGCAGGAAAAAGTCGATTCGACGCCGATGGAAGGTTTTGATCCGGCCAAGGTCGACGAGATCCTGAAGCTGCGTGAAAAAGGCTTGCGCTCCGTCGTCATGCTGCCGCTCGGCTACCGCGCCGACGAGGGCGACTGGCTGGTGGACCTGAAAAAAGTGCGCCCCGCGCGCGAGCAATTCATCACCGAGCTGGCCTAAGCGCCTCGCGCGTGACTGAAAAGCGGATGCCCTCGCCGGCATCCGCTTTTTTTCGTTCAGGCCGCTTGCGGAAAGCGCACCGTCACCTGCAAGCCCCGCCCCGCCTCGCCGTCGGCCAGCGCAATGTCCGCCTGGTGGTGCTCGGCGATGTGGCGCACGATGGACAGGCCCAGGCCGCAGCCCCAGGCGTCGTTGCCGTCGGGGCGGAAGAAGCGGTCGAACAGCCGTGCATGGTGCTGGCGCGGCACGCCGGGGCCGTTGTCGGAGACGCGCAGCAGGGGCCTGCCCTCTTCCAGCGCCGCCTGCAGATCGACCCGGCCGCCCTGCTGCGTGTAGCGCAAGGCGTTGTCGATCAGGTTATTCAGCAAGACCTGCAAGCCGTCGGGATCGGCCTGTACCAGCACCGGGGCCGGCAGCGTTTCCACCACGCCCAGGTCGATCGCGCGGCTGTCGGCCAGCGCGCTGTGGTCGGCCACGGCCGCTTCCAGCAACTGCCCCAGGTCCACCGTGTGCAGCTGACTGGCCGTGAGCGCCGTTTCATGGCGCGCCAGGCTCAATAGCTGGCGCACCAGGTGCGTGCTGCGGTCCAGCCTTTCATGCAGCCGCGCCAGCGCCACGCGGCGTTCTTCCTCGCTGCCGGCCCGCTCGGCCACCTGCAGCTGCAGTTTCAGCGCCGTCAGCGGCGAACGCAATTCATGCGCGGCATCGGCAACAAAGGTGCGCTGCGCCGTCAGCGCCGCCTCGAACTGGCCCATCAAGCTGTTCAGCGCCAGCGCCACGGGCCGCAGTTCGGGCGGCATGTCGTCGGCCGCCAGCGGCGTGAGCGCTTCCGGCGAACGGCCGGCCACGGATTCGGCCAGCCGGTGCAGCGGCGCCAGCGCGCGCCCCACCACGGCGACGATCAGCAGCGCCAGGATCAGGGCGAACACCAGCAGGGGCGCGCCGGCGCGCATGGTCATCTGCCAGGCCAGCTGGTCGCGCACGGCCTGCGCCTGCGCCACCTGCACGTAGCGGCCGCGCCGCGTCTCGCCGTACAGGCGCCAGTCCTCGCCGTGCAATGTGACATCGGCAAAGCCGGCCAGCGCATAGCGCGGCAATGCCGGCTGGCCCTGCAGGACGGGCAATGGCTGGCCCTCCTCGTCCCACGCCTGCAGCACGAACGCCTCTTCCGGCTCCTGCGCGGCGGCCAGGCCCGCCTGCGGCTCGAACTCGTCGGGCAAGGCCACGGCCAGCTGGCGCAGCTGCAAGTCGGCCAGTTCATTGGTTTCTTCCAGCAGCGAGCGGAACAGCGAAATGCCGGCACCGAGCACGCACAGCAAGGTGGCGGCCAGCAAGCCGAGCAGTAATTGGCGGCGGATGGTCAGCAAGATGCCACCCGCATCTTGTAGCCCACGCCGCGCACGGTCTGGATGGCGTCCGCGCCCAGCTTCTTGCGCAGCTGGTAGACGTACACGTCGACGGTATTGCTTTCCACTTCGCAATCCCAGCCGTACAGCTTTTCGCTCAGCTGGCGCTTCGACACCACCTTGCCCGGATGGTCGAGCAAGGCGCGCAGCACGGAAAACTCGCGCGGCGGCAGCTTGATCTGCTCGCCCTCGAACGTGACGTCGTGGCTGGCCAGGTCGAGGATCAGCGCGCCATGCTCGATGACGGAGCGCGAACGGCTGACCCGGCGCCGCAGCAGCGCGCGGATACGCGCCAGCAGCTCGTCGAGGTCGAATGGTTTGACCAGGTAATCGTCGGCGCCGCTGTCGAGTCCTTCCACGCGGGCCGGTGTGCCGTCGCGCGCCGTGATGATCAGCACGGGCAACTCGGCGCCCCGCGCGCGCATGGCGCGCAGCACGTCCATGCCCTGCTTGCCGGGCAAGCCCAGGTCCAGCAGCATCAAATCGTAGGCGAAGCCGGCCAGCGCCAGCTCCGCATCGTGGCCGTCGCGCACCCAGTCCACGGCATAGCACTCGCCGCGCAAGCCTTCGACCAGACTTTCCCCGATCATCGGATCGTCTTCCACCAGCAACACGCGCACTTGGGCCCCTCGCAGTCTTGAAAATACCGCTATCTTAACGTGGCTGGGGAAAGTGGGCTTGCGCCAGTCGAAGTCTCACAGGCTCCGCGGACTGCGGGCTGCGTCATGTCCGGGTGCGCATCGCGCAGGCCGGGATGTGATGATCGTGGACGAACGGTTCGGCGCTGCCAGGCATGCCTTTCGACACGGGCCTGGCAGGCCTGCGACAGGCCCTGGCGGATGCAGGGCCTGTGCGGGTGCAGCAGGACGCTTACTGCGCCAGGTAGCGTTCCGAACGCGGGCCGTACAGCAAGCCGTTCGGCACGCCGGCCGACAGCAGGCGCGCATTCGCCGTGCCGGCGATAGGATGGCTGGCATCGGTGCTGGTGTTGATGATCTGCTTGACCGCCGCCGTCACCAGGGCGCCGATCAGGCCGCCGCCACCGCTGTTGTTGCCTTCATTGCTCGATGCGCTGGCAGCGCCCTGCCACAGCAAGGCGCCCGTCTTCAGGTCGACCAGCTTGGCATCGACCGCCACCACCGTCACGCTGTCGATCACGGCGTACGTCGTGCCGTATTTGGAAATCGTCACGTACAGGCCCGCGTCGGCGCCAAAGATCTCGTTGAGCTTCTTGGCATCGACGCCGTGGATATCGGCCGCGTTCGTCAAGCCGTTCTGCTTGAAGGTTTCACCGACCACGGCCACCGGCAGCACGTAGTAGCCCGCTTCGGCCAGCGGATAGGTCACTTGCGCATAGACGCTGTTGCCGGCATTGACTTCCGGCGAGTTGTTCAACGGCGGCAAGACCACGATGGAACGGGGCTTGGCCGCCTTGAAGGCGGTGTAATCGTATGCCGCCTGCTTGGTGGCGCAACCGACCATGAAGATGGCGGGACCCAGGCACAGGGCCATTTTCAACATGCGCGACATCATAATTTCTCGCCTTTTTTCAATTTACCCAACAGGAAATCCATGTACGGCGTCGATTCCGGGAACAGTTTTTTCTCGTCTTCGAACTGTGCGGCGACCTGCTCCGGCTTGCCGGCGATCGAGTACAGCATGCCCAGGTGGGCGTGGAAGCCCGGCGGCGCATGATTACCCTTGGCAGCGATCACTTGCAGGTCTTTTTCCATGGCGGCCATCTGCTGCTCCGGGCTTTCGCCCTTCAGGTATTCGTACACTTGCGGCTGGTAGCCTTCCCATTGGTACAGGGTCTTCGATTGCGTGGCGCAACCGGTCAGGGCGGCACAGGCGAGCATGGCCAGCAGGGCAGCGCCCTTGTTCATCATTGTTGTCATGGGATACCTTATTGTTTGCGCAATGCGCCCGCTTCGACGCCGGCCACCAGGCGCTCGACCGCTTCGCGCATGGCCAGGTCCAGGACTTTGCCGTTGAGGGTGGCGTCATAGCTGGCGGTGCCGCCAAAGCCCAGCACTTCGCGGTTCGACAGGCTGTATTCACCGGCGCCGCCGGCTGAATACACGACTTCCGAGGTGGCGATATTGACGACGTTCAAGGTGACCTTGGCATATGCCACCTGCGTCTTGCCGCGGCCCATGATGCCGAACAATTGCTTGTCGCCCACTTCCTTGCGGCCGAATTCGGTCACGTCGCCCGTGACGACAAAGTCCGCGCCCTTGATGTTCTGGCCCTGCTTCTTGAAGTCAGCTTCCTGCTTGAGCTCGGCCATATTGTCGCGGTCGAGGACGTTGAAGCGGTTGGATGTTTGCAGGTGTGCAATCAGAATTGTCTTCGACTGGCTGCCCAGACGATCGACACCATCGGAAAAGATGCCGCGCATGAAGTTGGAGCGGTTGTCGAACTTGCCGACAGCGATCAGTGTGCGTGGACCGACGTAAGGTCGGGCCGCGCTGGCGACTGTGGGAACAGCCAGGGCTTGCGACGATTCGGAAGCGCAGCCAGCCAACGCCGCACCAATCAGCGCTGCCATCAACAACGCGCCAGGTTTATTCTTGTTCATAGTGCCCTTAAGATATGGAGGATCAGGAGCAACCCGCAAAATTGAATTTTGGCAAGTTAATTTCCTAATTGCAATTATATGAGATTGCATGTCTCACAATTCTCTCCAAAAGTAACGATGACAGAATTTGCATTGTTGACTGCCATGACAGGCGCGGCCCTGCTTGACTTCCAGGCTCCTGTTCATTAACTTGGCAGTAAAAAAGCGTGTCGTCAGCGCCACAGCCGCTGTCCCGCACAGACCTTGCCCGCCGATTGCCCCCGCCCGGCGCCCACTCCACGCTCTCACATAAACGAGTATTGAGGCCATGCCGACACACGATCCTTCCCCGTCCCATCCGCTGGCCACGGCGCTGGCGCTCTCGCTGGGTGCCGCAGTCGCCCTGGGCCTGTCGCGCTTTTCCTATGGCTTGCTGCTGCCGCCCATGCGTGACGATCTGGGCTGGTCCTACCTGCTGGCCGGGGCCATGAACACCTTCAATGCGCTCGGCTATTTTCTCGGCGCGCTGGCCACGCCGGCGCTGATGCGCCGCCTGGGCGTGTGGCGCCTGCTGATCGCAGGGTCCCTGCTGGCCAGCGTCTTCATGCTGATGTCGGGCCTGGTCAGCGATACGACCGCCCTGTTTCTGCAGCGCGTGTGCGCGGGCGTGGCCAGCGCCTTCATTTTCATCGCCGGCGGCGTGCTGGCGGCGCGGCTCGGTTCCATGCACAGCCAGCGCGCGGGCTTCTACATCGGTTTGTACTACGGCGGCACGGGCTTCGGCATCGCGCTGTCGGCCCTGCTGGTGCCGGCCGCATTGGCCGCCGCGCAAGACCACGGCGCCGCGCATGCCTGGCAATGGCCGTGGCTGGCCCTGGGACTCGCCTGCCTGGCCGCCACCGCCCTCATGGCCCTGCCGGCCAAAACGATCGGCGAAACGCCGCGCGCCGTCGACACGCCGCGGCGTTTCGCCTGGCGCGACTTTTCTCCCAGCCTGGCTGGCTATTTCATGTTCGGCGTCGGCTACATCGGCTACATGACCTTCGTCATCGCCCTGCTCAAGCAGCAAGGCATGCGTGCCAACTTGATCACCGTGTTCTATACGGTATTGGGGCTGGCGGTGGTGGCCTCGTCGCGCATCTGGGCGCGCATGCTCGACCGCTACAAGGGCGGCGAATCGCTGGCGATATTAAATGGCGTGCTGGGCGTGGTCACCATCCTGCCCGCGCTGACGAGCTTCGTGCCCGTCGTCTTCCTCTCCGGCCTGGTCTTCGGCGCCGTGTTCCTGTCGGTGGTGGCGTCGACCACGGCCCTCGTGCGGCACAACCTGCCGCAACAATCCTGGACGGCCGGCATCAGCGCCTACACGACCGTGTTCGCGCTGGGCCAGATCGCCGGCCCCATCGTGGTCGGCTGGATCGCCGACGGCCCGGCCGGACTGGAGCGGGGCTTGATCGCCTCGGCCATCGCCCTCTTCATCGGTGCAGCGCTGGCTGCGCGGCAAAAGGCGCTGGTGCCAGCCGCATAGTAGACTGCAAGCCTGGCCCAACCTCACAGAAAGCACACGATGACCGCCGATGCTCGAAAACTCCCGCCAACGATGGATGCCGAAACCCTGGCATTCATCCAGAGCCTGTTCGCCCTGGTGCGCGAAGGCGATACGCAGCAACTGGGCCCCATGCTTGCCCAGGGCGTCCCGGTCAACTTCCGCAACGAAAAAGGCGACAGCCTGATCATGCTGGCCAGCTACCATGGCCACCTGGAAACATCGCGCCTGCTGCTGGCAGCTGGCGCCGACGCCAACGTGCCCAACGACCAGGGCCAGACGCCGCTGGCCGGCGTGGCCTACAAGGGCTATCTGGAGATCGCCGAACTGCTGCTCCAGCATGGCGCGCATGTGGAAGGCGCCAGCCCTGACGGCAAGACCCCGTTGATGATGGCCGCCATGTTCAACCGCCTGGCCATCCTCGACCTGCTGCTGCAACACGGTGCCCGCATCGACGCCGTGGACAGCCGCGGCATGAGCGCCGTTTCACTGGCCAGTAGCATGAATGCGCAGAAGACTTTGGCGCGCCTGGCCAGCCTGGGGCAGACCACGTAGCCGGCTTGGGAAGTTTCCAAGTCGCCACACCGGCGACGGTGGCAGTGGCCGTGGCCTGACACCGCCCGGGGCAAGAGGTATGACGCGGCCAATTCATTCATGCCGCACAGCCTTTACCGCCGCCGTCATTCAAATCCATCTCGCAATTCGCCCCGCCAAATCCATAAAAGCGGGGGCATCAATAATATCGCACCACATGCCGTTATTAAATCCTCTTTTTTCTCAAGCGACACATCGATAAGCAAGAAAAATCCGGAAAACAAAACAAGCCAAACAAATAGCGTCATGTTTCTTGCAAATCTCATGCAACTCCAAAAAAAGGCGCGTTCTCCGCAATAAGCATTCAGAGGCATCAATAGCAGGCTGTCCTCAATGCGTAGCAAACTATGTACGTGCAAGACGTCACCTCTCCTTGTCACGACCAATTTGACGATATCGCCATCCTTGATTTTGTCCGCATCGTCAAAAGTACCACACACGACTTCTCCATTGACCAGTCCGGCAAAGTTATGCATATCTTCGCCATCGTACAAACTTAGCATGGCTGAAGTTGCCAATGTTCCAGGCATGCCATGGATGGCGGCGACGACGCCACCTGCCAGATTCTTTTCCGCAAGGCTGTTTTCAATTTTACTGAGTAAATTTACGGTTGTTGCCGCCATATGAAATTCCGTGAGTATCCCTTCCACAGTAAAAAAAACCTCTTCGGAACAAGTATGTACATTACTCTTTTCAACCGTCATGCGCGTCCTGATAAGGATGACTGAATTTTTTTATTTTCTGCGTTTTCATTACATTAAACAAGGTGAGGATGCGGCACTATTTTTCTCAAAACAATTCATTTTTGGATCAACAATATAAAATTTAAAATTTAATTGAAATTTATCAGGCAGATTGAATATTGTATTTCGACCTGTGCCTCCTCAAAGCCAAATCACAATTCACGCCACCATATACATAGCTTTGATCTTTATACATGGTAATGCCGCCGCGTATATCCAAATCATCCGGCTTTGGAAAACCATATGCAGTGAAAATCGCTGATGCATATTCTGAATAATAACGCATGGACTTGTAGGTCCAGTATTCAAATGGAAAAATGATCAGCAAAGGAAGCAGCAATATAATACTGCAGGCTATCAAGGGCTTTACCAGGTCATCCATGGAAATATCGACGCTGTAAAAAAACCCGCCAAACATCACGATCCAGATGAATAAGGTAAAACGCCAAGCGACCTTCATACAGGCCCTGAAAAATGCCCGCTCTCCGCAATAGGTATTCAATGGCATTAATAACAAACTATCGCCGATGCGCAGCAGACTGTGTACATGCAGTATCTCCCGCCGTTCAGTCACAACCAGCTTGACAACATCGCCATCCTTGAGCTTATTAGCATTATCAAAGACACCACACACCACTTTGCCGTTAACTAGGCCGGCAAAGTTGTACATATCTTCACCATCGTAAAAACTCAGCATGGCTGCGTTTGCCAATGCCCCTGGCATGCCATTGATGACGGCCGTGACACCACCTGCCAGATTCTTTTCCGCAAGGCTGCTTTCAATTTTACCAAGTAAATTTACATTTGTTGCAGCCATATGAAATTCTGTGAGTTTTCCTTCCACTATGAAAAAATCCTCGTCGGAAGATGCATTTTCATTATTCTCTTCAGCCACCATGCGCTTCCTAACAATTATAGTTGAACCGTCTTTAATGCCTTCTGCAATTGCATTAATTTTTCAACAGAATCAAACGACTATTCGCTAAGCTACTCTCATATTTTCCTCAAGCTGCATACTTGAAACCGGTTCGTCAATTTGTCATTCCTGATCTACACCAGATATACATCTTCAATAAATTATGGACAGCCTGGGCGTATCGGTTGAGCATTCATCGATCAACAAGTAGGCGATTCGATTCCTGTCGCTCATTCCAGTCGCTCATAGAAAAGATGGCTTGCAAGCACAAGCGTCAAATCGTCTAGAAATATCTCTATAGAGCGTCTCCTTCGCGCCTAAAGATAATACACACCCATCGGCAAAGCGGGCTTTCCTGAATTTCTTGATTTTCTCGTACTTTTAAAAAGATCAATTTTTTTCGGCTCAGCGATTCCTAGTGCCTTCCCCACTCTATTCATTTCCTTTGATAACTCCATGAAATCTTTCCAACTCAAGCCAACGGTTAGAGATAGAATAATTGGAGTACTAAAAGTAGCGCAAACTAACATGAACCAGACCGGAATTCCACCAAAAAGTGACGCCAAAATTGCTAAAATATATAATGCAATAAAAGCATAGCCACAACATTTTAATAGATGATATTTTTTGGCAATTGTTCCACGTTCAGAATGTGGCTGCATCCATATCTTGTTTTGCTTTACATCAACTACTGCTACAGCAATAAATTCATTGTTTTTTTGATACCCAACCACTTGAACCGAATCCCCATCCTTAAAACCAACCTTCCAAAAACTCCCAATAATCAATTTTCCATTGACATTCATGGTGAACCCTGTAACGGGATCACCATCACTTGTCGCTGCCTGTGCGTTGTGAACAGCGCCAGGCTCCACCGTCGCAGCATGAACGACCGCCGCCAAACCGGACATGTTCTTGGATTGCTGGGAATTCTGCAAATAATTCACGTGAGTGTCGCGAATTATTAAATTCACAACAATTCCTTGTGTTAATTGATAGGATAATTCATGCATATATTTTCTTCAATCCCTGAGCTGGCAATATTTCTCTCGCAATGCCATCAATTTCGTGCAGGAAGCGGCTTAGATCGAACTTTAAAATCAATAGAAAATTTATCAAGATAATTGCCAGGAAGATTAAATTTTGTATTTTGATTTGTGTTTTTTCAAGGCCAATTCACAACTGTATCCGATAAAGCCATAACTGTGATCCTTGAATAAAGTAGCACCCTTTCGTATATCAAAGTCACTTGGCCTTGGAAAACCATGGGCAGCGAAAATTTCTGTCGCACATATTGAATAGTCACGCATGGTTCTGAAGGTCCAATATTCGAAAGGGAACCAAAAAATTAAAGGCGCAAAGAATATAATTCCACATGCCACAATTAAATATTCTTTTTTTTCTACAGATACATCAACATATGAAAAAAGTGCAGCAAAAGCCATAATCCACATAAACAATATCATATTCCGCGCAAATTTCATGCAACTCCAAAAAAAAGCACGCTCCCCGCAATAGGTATTCAGAGGCATTAGCAACAAGCTATCGTCAATACGGAGCAAACTATGCACGTACAGCACATCCTTTTTCTTTGTGACTACCAATTTAATAAAATCGCCATCCTTGATCTTGTCAGCGTCTCTAAAAACCCCACAGACTACTTTCCCGTTAACCAACCCGGCAAAATTGAACATATCTTCGCCATCGTAAAAACTTAGCATGGCTGAATTTGCCAATGCCCCTGGCATGCCATTTATTACGGCGGCAATACCACCTGCCAGATTCTTTTCCGCAAGACTGTTTTCAATTTTACTGAGTAAATTGACATTGGTTTCAGCCACATGAAATTCTGTGATTTTTCCTTCCACAGTAAAAAAAACCTCTTCGGAAGAAGTATTTTCAATATTCTCGTTTCTCATCAGGCTATTCCTAAGAATTATGATTGAATAGTTTTTAATGCCTTCTGCAATTCCATTAATTCTTTCTCAACAGAATCAAACGGAATTTCACTAAATAACCCTCTTTTTTTCCTAAAACTACATGCTTGAAACCAATTCTCTAGATCATCATCCATAATCCATACTCGATACCCGACTTCGACAACAGTTATTCCTACACCAATAAGATTAAACCGTGCCAATCTTATTAATAAAACAGTTCTACCATCGCCCACCTTTTTAGCAAGGGCAGCAGTTCCTACAAAAAATTTTGCCAGCGTTAAGGAAAGACTTGAATTTTTTGCCAATAATGATCCGGCTAATCGCGAAATCAAAGGAGAGGAATACGAAAATGCCGCAACCACCCCTAGGCCAATGTTGCCCAGGCCAAAAAACGCCCGCCCAGCATAAATACCTACTAGAATTCTATCAGTCCTTTCCTTTTTACTCTCTTCATTAGCGGAAATAACATCCAACCAAAATATAATTCCGCCAGAAAGTGCCCCAAGAAACCCAGCAGCCATTTTGAAGCCACCACGAATAATATCTGCGGCTTTATTTATTCCCACAATTTTACTGTAAGGATAAATTTCCCTTATAGACTTTGTCACAGAATAAACCAGATCAAAAGACATACTGCTCAATGACAATATTGAGGCTGCCACCTCAGCCTTCAGCCTGGGGGAATCGTTGAAATGAGGCAATTTTGTCGCCAGAGAAAGGCTTTCAATTGACATTAAAAGAACACCCATGCGCGCATGGCGAAAATTATTGGTCTCTGGCCTTTTCCCCACGTCCAATTCATCCAGTGCAATCTTTACCTTGTTTTTTACCTTTACCTGCTCATCCTCCATCAGATTTTGTATGCTTCCTTCCACTTTTGCCGCATCTGCCTGAGCGATTCTGGTGGCCTCTCTTCGGGCCATGCGCTCCGCCTTCTTTTCGATCCCCTGCTCTAACTTTGTTTTTTCATTTTCCGTTTTCAGCGTCTCAGCATATTTCTTTGTTTTTTCTCTTAATTCTTCAATATTTTTCTTCTTCAGAGGAAGCATCAATTCCTCGAAGGTTATTTTTTCAGCCAGGTCGGCCAATTTTGAATACAGCAATACACCGACAACGCTGGAAATTGCCTTGTCCAGCCTCCCGCTTTTGGTAGACATTGCTTGCGTCCACTCCGAGATTTTTGCAAATGCCATCCCCTCCGCAGTTCGATGGTATTTTGACAAATTTACTATCGCCTTTTTCGTGCTGGCTGATGGATCCTTGTTGTGAATTTTAAGCACTCCGCCATCACGCAACCATTCATCCCATGCGGAGTCAATTTTTTTAAAGGAATCAATCAATCCTTTGCATGCTTTTAACCAAGGTGCCGCCTGTACTTTTGAAATATCCCCTGCAGCATCGACTTGTTCTTTTGCATCTTTAAAAGCCTTTTCTGAAAGATCATACAAAGATTTATGGTTGTAGAAATTTGACCGCATGTACAAATTTTTTCTTTCAATTGAATTTACATTCATCCAATTCTTAAGAACAGGTTCATTTTCCTTGCCGGAAAACATGCCAAACACACACCGGGAATATTCAAAAGTAAAGCAAAATCCGCTACCGATATTTTCCTCGTCATAACTATCAAATGCCTCAACCAGCTCCGTGGAGGTTACCCACTTGACATGATCGGCAGTTCTCTTCCTCGATCTTACCTCGGCTTCCTGCGACAATTTATCCAGCGTCTTGCGCAGCAAATCGATTTCCGCGACAGAGATCAGCGACTCATATTTCTTCTCGAAGTTTGCGCGTGCGTCCTGCTCACTTGTCGCAAGGATCTGCTCGCGCCTTTTCTCGCGCGCGTCAGCAATTTTCCTCATTCTCTCTTCGATTATTTCAGCTTCTTTTACACGGTTCAATTTCCTGAGCATTTCGGCATTATTCTTATTAATGTCCGGAAGCGCCCTCGAATCCATGTCATCGAGGTTTTTCTTTCTGATTTCCACGCCATATTTGATGACACAGTCCTTGATATCATCAATGCCGACCATGACGTCCATCTTCCGCCGATTGCTGACTTTTTCCTTGTCCTCGCTATCGAGAAAATTTTCAAGCGGCTGCAGGGCGGCATTACGGAAATCATTCAATTCCTGCGTAATGCCGATCGGGTCAAACAGAACAAATGCTGCCGCCTTCGTCGCCACCATTTTCTCTTCCAGCGTCCCCATCCGCCCGCCCGGCGTCGCCAGTGGAAAATTTGCCGTGCCTACATAAGCATCGTAACTTCCCATATAGAGCTGCTGCATGAGATTCTTCCCCAAGGGGCTCTTCCAGGCATTCTGATACTGCCTGGCGAGTACGGCTTCGGGAACATACTTGCCAAGCTCTTCAGGTTTCAGGCTGTGCGGCTGCTCGGTACTGCCTGCAGCCCACTCCTTTGGCAGGAAAACCTGCATCTGTCCCTTTTCAGCTCTGGCGTCGGCATTGGCCGCATACGCGTCGAGCCTGTTTTGCGTCATGGCAGTTGGGGTAAACAACAGGTAGATTTTTTCGACAAACTCGATCTTGTCGATCGCGATCATGCTGGCATTGATGCCGCAGGTGGTGCGGTCACAGGAAAAATTCACTGCCGCCGAGGGGGGCGTATCGACGGAAAATTTGGACAGAAACGCGTCGTCGTCGGCAAAATAACCTTCCCAGTACAACAGTCCGGCGCGCTTGATCAGCACGTACAGAAATCCCGAGCGCAGCAGACGCGGCGCATAGCCAGCGTTCTCCAGCGTGATGTGCTTGACCTTGTCGCCCAACTTGCCTGGCAGTGCGGGCACGTTGCCGGCCGCGCCCTCGCCCACCACTGCCGCATAACGCAAGGGCAAAATGAACAAGCCGTTTTTATCGCAAAATTTACAGTCTTTCATCGCTCTTCCTGTTGGGTGGGCGGCACGCGGTCATCCTGCTGGGCATCAGCCCAGGGGATGCAGACGGGCGTTCAATACTATGTCCAGTGGCAAGCCCTGCGTACTTGCCATTCGCATCAGTTCCCCGAGGGCGGGGTGCAAGGTGAAGGCCTGGCCGTGTTCGACGGCGCGCCAGGCATAGGCGATCTGATCGTCCGCCTGCGCCAGGCCCGCATTTGCGCTGTCGACAAGATAGCGGTCGATCTGCGCATCGATGCCGGCGCCGATTGGCGTTTGCCTTGCGCGCAGGATGCGCACGACCAGGTTGATCTGCTCGATGCGGTCCATCGCCTGCGTGGTTGGCTCATCGATGCGCAGGGGAACGTCTTGTACTGCCGACACCAGCTGCGCATGGCCATGCCGGATCAGCTGCCCATCGCGATCGAGCTGGCACCAGGTCTCCACAGGACCGAGCAGATCGGCAAAACTGCTGTACCCCGGCGTGCCTGCCGCGATAGACGGCGGCAACAGTCTTGCCAGATGCGGCATGACGCGGGGGTCGAAATAGCGCAGGTAGACGGCTTCGCCGGACGGATAGCGCACATTCAGGCGCGCCAGCATGGCGCTGTGCAGGCGCGCCAGGGGCGCATGGCTAAATAGCCAGGCGCAGATGCCGGGCACCGCGCCCGGTTCGGCATGCTGCTCTTGCGCCAGCTTCAGGCTGTGCTCGACCAGCGCATAGTGCTCGGGCAGCTGGTTGGACAAGGCGAGCAGCATCGGCGCGCGCTGCAGGTCATCCTCGAAGATCGGGTCATCGAGCAGCACGCTGGCCGCGGGCGGCGACAGGGCCGCAATCGCCTCGCGCAAAGGATTGTCGATGAACTGGTCGATCAGGACGACGGTCCTGTCATAGCCGCGGGACACGTTGTAGAGCACTTCATCGGGGCGCGCCGTCGGTACCGCGGCCGAAGACGGTGCCGGCGATGGCGCTTTATCGTTTGACACTGGCCGCTCCCGCCTGCGTGGCATCGAGAAGTTTCAGTGCACAGCCTTTCAATTGTCCTGTCGGCAAGGCCAAGGGTGCAGGACTGGCGCTGGCCGGCCCCGTCAACTCCTTCATGCCAGCCTTGAATTCCATCTTGCCGGGGCCGTGAATCTCGATATTGCCGCCTTCGAGCTTGATGTAGGCGCCCTGCACCGTCAGCAGCACATGCTGCTTGCCGCTCACGTTGACGCTCTTGCTGACGCTGGCCACGGTCACGGCCTTGTCTGCGGTTAATTTTGTTTCATCGGACTGGCTCTGGGTGCTGACTTTGCCGCTGGCCGCGTGCAGGCGGATGCCGGTTTCCTGATTCGGTTTGTCGGCCTTGCTGGCCTTGCCGTAGGTAAACAGGCTGATGCCGGAACTGATCGCATGAAAATGGTTGCCTTGCGCGCCGAAGTTGATGTCCTGGCCAGCCGCGATGCTGCTGGTATTGCCGGCGGCAAAGAGCGCATTGAGCGGCGTGGTGGCGGCGATACCGGCCGGACTGGACAATTGCAGCTGCGGCGCGCCATAGGCCGTGGCCTGGCTGTCGCCAGCGCCTTCCGCGCCCTTGAGCATTTCTATGCTGTGCGCCAATTGTTTCAGCGCCGGCAAGGTGTCGGGCGCCGCGTCGGCCTGCCCTTGCCCGCCGTCCAGCACCGCCTTGTGCTTTTGCGCCGTCTCGGCAAGCGAGGTCAGCAGGGCCAGGCTTTGCTCGATCTGGGCCGTCGCCTCCTTGCTATCCATCTGCGTGCCGCTGGCGTTGCTGCGCCCGTCGGTCGACAGCAGCAACCCCTGCCCCGCGCGCAGCGCGGCGCTGTGCTCGGTTTTCAGCTCGGCGCCGAAGCCGGCGGCGGCCAGCCGCTGGTTGTCCGTCTGATGGCGCAGGTGCCCCAGGTTCAGCTCGGCAGTGCCCTGGTGTGCGCCGGCATGGCGCTGCAGGGCCACGCGCGGCTGGCCCGGGCTGTCGTCGAACACCAGCTGGCTGTACGCAGCACCGCCCTGCTGGCTGGCCTGCATGGCCTGGCTCTTGATGCCGGACAACGCGGCCGGGTGGGCATGCGCGCCCGCTTCGCCGGGAAACCAGGCTGGCGCGTTGCCGGTGGCCGGTCCCGCGCCATGCGCCACGCGGTTATTCTGGGCATCGGCCGTGCCCTGGCCGTTGTAGACGGCGCCGATGACGACAGGCCGGTCGATATTGCCCTCAAGAAAATCGATCAATACTTCCTGGCCGATGCGCGGCAGCGCATGGCCGCCCCAGTTGGCGCCCGCCACCGGCGCCATGGTCGAGGCCACGCGCACCCAGGTACCGGCGCTGTCGTCGCCCGGCGCGCCCGTATGCCCGCCGCCTTGCGGATGCTCGAGGCGGCTGTGGCTCATGACGCCGCGCTGCCAGTGAAATTGCACCTTGATGCGGTGGTCGCGGTCGGTGTGAATCACGGCGCCGGCCGGCCCCACCACGACGGCCGTCTGCTGGCCATGCACGGTCGGGCGCGGATGCAGCAAGCAGCCATGCTGGTCCTTGCCGCTGGCGCGATAGGGAGTATTGCTGCGGATGGCGTCGATGCGGTTGCGGTACAGGGGCCGCTCGGCAATGGCGCCCAGCAGCGCGGGCATGCGATGCAGGCTGCCGGCGTGCTCCTTGCGGATGGCCGCATCGAGCAGGCCCGTCTTGAGCGTTTGCAGGATCGACGACTGCAGATCCGCGCTCAGGTTGTTGTGCATCAAGTGGACCGTGCGCACGACCAGGAAAGTGCGGTCGGCGTCGCTGCCGGCCTGGTCGCACACCGGCTGTCCCTGCAGGACAAACGTGGTGCCCGGCGACAAGGTACGCACGGTACCGGCCGCCACGTGGATCTCCTTGCCCGCTTCCAGCGCCTGCAACTGGTTGCGCGCGATGCGCTGGCCCTGTTCGCGCGAGGCGTAGGCATAGGCGCCGGGCGCGTCGCGGCTGAGCAGCTCCACGCCCTGCGCCGCCCCCCCTGCTCCCGCCGCGCTGGCAACGCGCTGGTCGAGCGAGCGGTAATCCCAGCTGCCCATTTCGATGGCATTGGTCTGCTGGCGCAATTCGGTGCGCCAGCGGTCGATGCTGTCGACCTTCATAACGGCGCCCGGCTGCGTAAAATTGATACTGCCCTGGGCATTGGGCTTGAATGCGCCGTTATGGTCCGCGATCACCAGACAGTGGCTGCCCAGGCTGTGGCTGCCGGGATCGCCGCTGTGTTCATAGTAGTAAAACAGGCCTTCCTCGTACATCAGCCGCTGGGCGTAGGCCCAGTCGCTTTCCTGATACTGGGTGCTCAGACTGCGCTTCGGATATGCCGCGCGGTCGAGAATATCGAAACGCCAGGCCGGCGCCAGCTTGCCCTGTCCCTGGTAGGCGGCAAACAGCGCGTCGAGGATGTCGAATACCGTCATGTCCTGGAACACGCGGCTATCGCGGCCGTGCGCGAGAAAGGTGCTCCACGGTTCGATGGTCAGGTGATAGCGCGCCATGCCACCGTTCGCCCCGGCCAGCTCGACACCCGTGATATGGCCGTGGAACGGGCGCAGCGCGGCGGCGCTGGTGGAGGTCAGCAATTGCAGCAAGGCCGGCTGGCCAATCAGGGTACGCAGCGAAATGCCCGCGTCGGTCGACAGGGCCGCGATCTGGAACACGAAGCCCGTACTCAAGCCTTCCTCGCCGCGCACGCATTCGGCCAGCAGGCGGTCGGCGCCGAGGGGCGTGGTCAGCTGCAACAATCTGTTCGCTTGCGTGAAACTGGCGGGCAAGGACATCGACATCCGTAAACTCCATCACGCGGCTTCCCGCAAAAAATTAGTAAATAAGCACTTTTATCAAGGCATTACACCCTAGAAATTTCGTTATAGCAAGAGTGATTTGATTGAAATCGGGACCGCATCCATCACTGCGCGCCCTGCAGACCGCGTAATTCCGGCATGGCCGGTTCGGTCGGCCGCAAATGCGTACTCTTCAACAAGGTTTCCAGGCGCGCGTAGCTGGTTTTGAACGGCGGCGGATTCTGCTTCAGTTCCGGCGCCTGCTTCATGCTGCGGCTGCCAAGTTCGATCAGAATGTAGGGCAGCACCGCCGTGCCCAGCCATCCCGCGTAACCGGTAAATACCGCATAGGTTTCAAACGGCGCGCTGCCCGACCGGCTCACCTTCAGCGCCACGCCGCCCTGCTGCGCCGTCAGCGCGCCGATGCGGGCGCTACGGGGCGCGATGCGTTCGACGATGAAAGGCTGGGCTTCCTGTTCGCCGCGGCTGCCGAACTGGCCGATGCCGCCGGTGGCGGCCGCCTGGACCAGCGGCACTTTCAAGGCGCGCGGGTCGACGTTGCCGGTGCTGATCGTATACAGCACGCCCGGCGCATCCGGCCAGCGCAGCGACTGCTTGATGCTGCTGATGGTCTTGCCGTCGTCGGCGATGAAGCCATGCGGGATGCACAAGCCCAGCTCTTTCGGCACCTCGCCGGCGGCGCGCGGGCGAAAGCTTTTCAGGAAGCGGGTAAAGCGCTGGCCGTGGAGCGCCACGCTGTCCTGGCCGCGTATTTCCTCCATGGATTCAAACACATAGACATAGTCGCCGCGTTTCAGGTGGCTGCGATAGATGGAATAGCGCGTCGGATTGATCGTTCCCGAACCTTCGCTGGTGCGGTAGCCTTCGCTGTCGGGCAGGCCGGAATCAAATGTCTGGTAGTTGCTTTGCAGTTCCTTGAGCTGCGCCTGCCGGCCTGTGACGGACTTCTGCGCCAGGTAGCTCGCCTGGCGGGTCCTGGCATCGGCGGGCTGGCCTTTCAATTCGGCCAGTTCTGCCACATCGTCCCTGAGCAGCGCCTGCAGGCTGTCGATCCTGGGTTGCGGCAAGGCTTCCCGCAAGGCTGCCAGGTCTTCCTTGCTCAACGGACCCAGCACGCCGATGCGGACATTGCCGACCCGTATCTCATCACCCTGGTGAAATACCTGTTCGCTGAACGAGCGGTAAAAGATGCCCGTGTCGGACGCGTCCTTGTAGCGGGTCGGCCACTGTACCGGCGCATGCACGTCGAACACCAGCCGCCCCAGGCATTCGCGCGCCATGCCGGCCGGCGTCACGTACCCGGGCGCCGTCGCTTGCGCCAGCTCCTGCGCGGTGGGCTTGCGCGACGGCGCCGCCGGATCGGCCTGCTTGGCGGCCATGCCTTCGCCATGCGCTCCGGCACACAGCAGGAGAGCGGCGAGATGGCGTGCGGAAAAATGCGGAAGACCAACTATCGTCATGGGTATCACTCAAAAAATACAGCGTTCGTCAAGCCGAGCTTTCGCGCTGCCCGGCTGGCAGGCGCCTGCCTGATTCAACCTGGGCATAGGTTTCTTGCGGCAAGGAATGGTCGGCATCGTGCAGCGGTTTCTTCTCCTGATGGGCCAGCAGGGTCAGATTCATGCCTGAAATATTGTTTTCGCCCGCCGTCCAGGTGACCGGCAAGGCCACGATGAAACCCTGCACGCCCACGGGAGCCGATTCGGGCGCGCGCGATTGCGTCTCCCAGGAATGCGATTCATCGCGCAAGATATCGGCATCGCGCCAGAAACGCTCGTGGAACGGCATGTAGTGCTGCAGGCTGCGCGTCCTGGCGTTCCACGTGGGCCAGATCGAACTGGGCTTGCCGCTTGGACGCGCCAGGAAGGCGAAGGCCTTGGCATACGCTTCCGCATTGGCCAGCGCCACTTTTTGGATCGCTTCCCAGGTGTCCGGGGCCGCCGGATGCAGCAGGTGCTTGATCAAGTCCTTGGCCGGGGTGGCGCCATCGGTCAGGCCAAAGAGTTTCTTCCACAGGCGCACCCGCAAGTCATGCACGTTGACGCTGACCTTGTCGCTATCGACACCGTCGAGCGCGACGTCGGTCTGATGGTCATCCCTGACGACGACCGCCAGTTCCGAATCGCGTCCGCCCAGCTGGCTGCGGTCGTTGATATTGGCGCTGCCCAGGATCGCCACCCGGTCGTCGGCGATCAGCAGCTTGGAGTGCACATAGATCTGCTCCGTCACATGGCGCTTGCCCAGCGTTTCCCACGAGCGCAGATTGAGCAAGGTCAAATAGCTGGTCCACTTGTCGCCGGCCAATTCGGCAAGCCGGTCCGTCGCATAGCCCGCGACGGTTTTCTTGGCCTCGTCCGCATCCAGTTTCTTGCTCTTGCGCAGGTCCCGCACCAGGATGGCGCGCCTGATCCGGTTGACCAGGCTATCCTTGCCGAACACCAGCGACTGCATCGTCAGATGCAGCTGTGTCATGATGTTGAGGGTGTCGAGCGTGCCTTCCGGGTGTACCGGCAGCACCATGTACACATGGAAGGGCAAGCCATCGTTGATGGCGCGTTCGATGCGCTGGGACAATGCCAGTCCGATCGGATTCAGAATGCCCGGCTCCTCCTTGCCCATCATGCGGGTCGAGGTGATATCGGCGTAGTTGCTCATCACATTGAACAGATCGGCCATGAAATCGCTGCCGCCGCCGGCAATGTCGGCCTTGACATCGTCGATCTGCGACCAGACCAGCTTGTCGATCATCTGTGCCGGCGGCACGCCATAGACGCCGAGCTGCTTCGCATACTTTTCATAGGCCGGCGACTTGCTGATGTCGAGCAGGGCCGCCATCGGACCGGACAGCGGCCTGGTCTTGCTTTCATCGCTGCCATATTCAGACTGGAAAAACTGGCCCTCGATATACATGAATTTCTGCGCGCCGTTAATCGCCGTCAACATCGCCTTCAGACAATTGTTCTGCGGCCATGCCGGCCTGGCCGCCTGCTGCCCCTTGCGCGCATGCGCCGCCATTTCGTCCTTGAGCAAGGTCATCGGCGCGCTGCGCAGCACTTGCACCCAGGCGTCGCCCGGCTGCGCATGCGTATTCGGCGGCGGCGCGGCGGCGATGCGCTGCAAGACCAGCCTGGGCGTGCCGGACATGCCCAGCGCCTGGAACATCTTGACCAGCGCCGGCGGCACGCTGGCCTGGTACGATTTTTCATAGCGCTGGGCAATGCCATTCCAGCGCTCGATGAAATTGCGGCTCAAGTCGCTGACCGAGGGCCCGACGATCGCCGCATGCACATCGTGCCACGGCATGCGCGGCTGCGTGGCGGCGAAGGTCTTGGCCCCGGTCGGCATGATCTTGCGCAGTTTTTTCAGGTTTTCATAGCGCGTGGGGCGCGCGTCGGCCAGGGTCGACAGATAAGTGAGGACGCCGATCACGAACGTTTCGATCAGCCTGGCCGTGCCGCTGCGCAATTCGGGCGGCAGCTTGTTCAGCGAGCCCGCGTTCAGCCACGACATCAGCGCCGTGCCGCCGTCGATCACATGCGCGCTGCCCGTGGTGCGCACGCCATCGACCTTGTCGCGCAAGCCCTTGTCGAGCTGGCCGTAAGCCCAGCGCGACATATCCTGCGCGACGTCGATCGGTATGTCCTGCAGCTTGCCGATAAAATCGGGCATCAGGTCGATCGCCTTCCATTTCGCGGAAAGATTCTTCGATACCCGGGCGATGCCATCCTTGGCGCCCTGCACCACGTCGAGCGCGACGGCGATCGGCGCGGCCGTGGCCGAGGTGGCAAACGCGGCCGCGCCACCGACTTTTCCGCCGATGCAGCCGGCCAGCAGTTCCGCGCGCGTCAGGTACGCCGTTTGCGCTTCATTGCTCATGGGCTCGATGGCCGGGATGCAGGTGTTGTAGACCTCATTGCCCTTGCGCGTGCCGTGGCTGAGGGCGAACTTGCCATTGTCGCGCCGGCCATAGGCAAGGTCGATGCCGCCGACAAACGCGCGTTCATCGTCGATCACCACCAGTTTCTGGTGATGCGAAAAGCCGATGCCCAGCATCCCTTCCATGTCGCTCTGGGCGATCGCCGGCAAGGCGAATGCCTTGGCGGGGCCGCCGACGCCGGCATTGAGCTGGAAGATGGCCAGCACGGTTTCGAAGTCGCCCGTGTCGACCCCGACCTTGGGCGAAAGCCACGGCATGACATACACTGTCGGCGCGGCGGGGCTACTGATGGCCGTTTCCAGGCATTCGAACAGGGTCTTGCTCGCCGTCAGTTCCACATCGAAATTTACTTGCCAGCCTGTAATGAAAATCGATTTCTTGGCGCCTTCGATGGCCTTCGCCACGGCCGTGAAATACTCTTCGCCAGTCACATAGAACTCAACGCGGTTGCCCTTTTGCTGTTCGGAAAAGATACTGCCCCACTTTTGCTTGGGAAAATTGGGCAGCTCCTCGCCATCGTGCACGAAACAGCCGGGCGCCGAGGTCGCCGGCGCGCTCGGCGTACCGTCCTTGGCCGTCAGTTGGGAGATATTTTTATGTGTCATGACGCATGTCGCTGTCGATCGCCGAGGTGGCGTGCCGGGAATGAAATCGTCACCATCAGACTTTCACCTTCGGCAAGATGTTTTTCAGGGTAAGCGAGGCCAGCGCTTCTTTCGCATAGCGCGCCTGCGGCGCCGCGGCCGCCTCGAAGATGGTGCCGTAGCGCCCGGCGCTGAAGTCCGCCGCCTGCATCGCATGGAACAGCTTTTCCTTGTCGGTCCAGTCGGGCGATTCGGTTTCCACGTTCAGCCGCACGCTGTGGCCCGGATACACGATCCACGTATGGTCCGGATTGCTCGCATAGACGGCGGCGAGCTTTTTTTCCTCTTCATCGCTGAGCTTGATGTTGCCGGATGCATCGGTCTTGCCCTGCGCGACGAGCTTGTCGCCGTCGATGAAATCCATGCCGTCGGGCTGCGCGCCATGGGTGATCTTCCACGGCGTGTGCGCCAGCGCATGGCCTTTCAGCCCTGGCGTGTCGGCCAGGCGCAGCATGAATTTCAAGGGCCGCAACGCCAGCTCGGAACGGGGCAAGCGCGGCAAGGGATAGCCGAGCCCTTGCGGCCCAAGAAAACTTTTCTTGCCCGCAAACACGGTCATCTTGCCCGGGCACTGGATCGTGATATTGCCGCCCTCGATGGTGATGTTGGCCCCGCCCGCCGTCGACAGGCGGATGCTTTTCGCCGCCGCCCAATCGATGTGCGCGTTGGCACTGACGACGTTGACCTCTTCGCGCGCCTGCACCTTGATCTCGTCGGACTGGGCCTGTACCTCGATCGGCTGGCTGGCCGCCACCAGCTGCATGCCCAGCTCGCCCTCGCCCGGCTTGACCACGCCGCCCAGCAAGCCGATCGCCTGGCCCGTGTGCAATCGCCATGTGCCGCCGCTGGTGAACTGCGTGTCGAGCCCGCTCATCAGGGATACCGTTTCGCCGTTGGCCAGCTGGATATCCTGGCCGGCCACCACGCCCAGCCCCGCCTTGGCCGCCACGGCGAGGATGGCGTCGCTGCTGTGCGGCAGCTTGTCGTCGGCCGGCGCAGTGGGCTTGCCGGCCGCGTCGCTTCGGGCGGCGGCCACGCTCTCGCGGCTCAGCATGCCCGAGGCGCTGGCGAGAAAAGCCGGCAACGGCGCGGCCTTGGCGTCGAGCGCGCTGCTGCCCGGCGCCGTCGCCCCCAGGTGCGCCGCATAGGCGACGCCCTGGTGCGTGACGGCCGCCTGGCTGAAGGTCTCGCCCAGCTTGGCCGCCTGCTTGAGCAGCGCCATGCCGGGCGCATTGTCGCCGGCCGGGTCGCGCGCGCCAGCATTGTGATTGATGACATAACTCGACACCAGCAGGCCGGCACCCGCCCGCACGGCGCCATACGCGTCGGTGCGCAACTCGGCGCCGGCGCCGCGCAGGCTGCCCCGGTAATTGTCGGCGCCGTGGATCAGGTGGCCCAGGTTCAGTTCGCTGGCCGCGTGGCTGCTTTTCAGCTGGATGCGTCCCTGCTGGTCGGTGTCGTCGAACAGCAGCTGGTTATAGCCGGCCGCGCTGCCCGCCTTGCCGAATTCCTTGCTGCGGATGCCCCATTGCGCCGCGCCATTGCGGTGCGCCGCGCTGGCCCCTGCGGCGCCATGCCACAGCGGACTGTTGCCGCCCGCCACATTCCCCTGGCCCGCGATGGCGTGGTCGTGCGCCGGCTGGAACACGCCGGCGTCGCTCTGATCGCGCGCCATGCCGCCCGGCGTCGGTACGCTGCCGCCCTCGCCCTGGCCGTTGTACAGGGCGCCGACGATGACGGGCCGGTCGATATCGTTTTCCAGAAATTGCACCAGCACTTCCTGGCCGATGCGCGGCAGGAACTGGCTGCCCATGCCGCCGCCGGCCGCGCGCTGCGCCACCCGCACCCAGCAGGTTGCGCCAGTCTCTTGCTGCCAGTGAAAGCGGATGCGCACCCGGCCCAGCTTGTCGCAGTAAATCTCATCGGCACCGCTGGCCACGTCATTGCCGTCGGCGCCGACGACGATGGCGCTCTGGCTGCCCAGGGTGGTCGGTGTGGCATGCTGGCGCGCCTCGTTGCCATCGTGCAGCGGACGCCATGGCGTGCTTGCCTCGATCATTTCGATGCAGTTGGCGTAGCCGCTGGCTTGCGCCTGGGCGATCGTGGCGGCGACATCGGGAAACCCTGCGCCCCACTGCGCCACTGTTTCTTCCAGCAATTCCGGTATCGGGCCGAACAGTTCCGCCAGTCCTTCCAGCGCCGGCAGCGGCAGGTTGTTGACGCCGATGCTGGCCACGCGCAGCACGACATACTCGGGCGCGGCCCCGTCGGCTGGCTGCAATGGTCCCTGCGTCAGGCTAAAGCGCGTGCCGGCGCGCAGGGTACGCACGGTCGAGCGTGCCTGCCACAGCTGGGCGCGCGCTTCGTGGGCCTGCATCTGCAGCTGCGCGTAGCGCTGCGCCTGGGCGCCATTCGCATACCAGTACTGGCCCGGTGTGTCGTAGCTTTCCAGCAGCGGCGCGTTCTTGCCGCCAAGCACCATATTCGTCGGCACGCTGGCGGCGACCGCCTTTTTCGCCTTGTAATCGTAGCTGAGCACGCTACTCAGCCCGACGTGCAGGCTGCGCCGCGCGCGCAAGGCCTGCACGCTGTCGCCCGGCTCGCCGACACGCGCACCATGAAAGCGCAGCCCGCCGCCTTGCGCGCTGCTGGCGTCCTCGGGTGGGGCGCAAACCTGGCTGCTGTCGGCAAAAACGATCAGGGTCTGACCGTCAAACCGCCAGGCCAGCCCCTCTTCGGTCAGCAGGCGGCGGATAAAATCGAAATCCGACTCACGGTACTGGCAGCAATAGCTGCGTTCGCCCGCGTCCTGCATGAATGAGGCGACCTCGTCGCTCCAGCGCCACCGCGCCGCCGGGGCATAAGACTGGAACACGGACTCGACGATCTCGATCACGGACTTGTCTTGCCAGACGCGGCTGTTACGCACCTGGCCCAGCCGCCACAGCCAAGGCGTCAGGCGCAGCCGGTAGCGCGCCAGGCCGCCATTGCTGCCCAGCATGGCCGCTGCGCTGATGTAGCCGGAAAATGGCGTGCGCGTGCCGTCGGCCAGGCTGACCTGCAGGCTGGCAGGCTGGCCCAGCAGGGATGCCAGCGGCACATGGGCGCTGGTGGACAAGGCGATGATGTCGCGCGCGCCGACTTCCTGCAGCCGCTCGTCGCTGGCGAACGCTTCCACCAGCAGGGGCGCAGTCTCTTGCGCGCTGTCGTCTTCAAACTTGAGCTCGTACAAGCGCGTGATGCTGGAGAACGCGCCCAGCGCGGCGCCCACCTGATCCAGCAGCGCTGCGCTCATCGCGCGCCTTTCGCCGCAACCCTGGCCACCTTGCACAGGGGCTTGTCGACGCGGCCGGCGCAGGTTCTCTGGCGGCAGCTATCGGCCGCCGCCGGTTTCAATTTGCTGCATTGTTGTAACTGGGTTTGCAGGCTGGGCGGTGCTTTCCTGGGCGGCGTGCCCGCCTGGGCATGCGATACCAGCGCGGCCAGCAGGGCCACGTCGCTCTCCTGTTCCGGCGTGGCGGCGGGCTTGGCCGGATCAGCCGGCTTGAGCGTTTTGGCGGGCGGTTTTTTCTGCGGTGCGCGCGCCGGCCTGGGCGCGCTCTTCTGCGGGCTTTCCAGCGCCTTGCTCAGCACATCCCTGGGGCCGGGCACGGGCGAAGGGACTGGCATGCCGGCGCCCAGCATTTCGCTCAAGCTCTGCTGCGGCAGTGCCTGCTGCTCCTCCTCGCGTATGCTGGCCGCGGCGGCGGCGGGTGCGGCGGCCACCGCCGGTGCGTCCGGCACTGGCGCCGTGCTGGCCAGCGCCGGTTCGGCCTGCGCCGCCGTGTCGCGCTGCCCCAGCCAGGCGCCGGTGGCCAGCAACAGCAAGGCGCCGGCCACCATGCCGCCCCAGACGGTCCAGCGGCCGGTGCGACGGCCGCCATGCGGCACTGGCGCGGGCCGACGGCCACCTTCGAGATGGTTCAGGATACGGCTACGGTCGGCCTCGGCCTGCTGCGCGGGCGTCAATAAGCTGGGCCGTGTCGATGGCCTTGGGCTGTCGTCATTGCTTCGCAAAATTTTAACTCCTGTCAATATTTACAATACCTTACGACAATAAAAAAAAGCGTGACGCATGTTAGGAAATCAACAGTACCGACCCGGCGCACAATTGAAACATAGCCCCTGTACTTAGCAAGTTAGTAAGATATACTCCGAGGCAATATTAGCGCAAACGCTGGCACCGCGGCATTCCACTGCCCATGCATGGCGCCTTTTTTCGAACGGAGCGGGCGTGTTTTTACTGGCGGTGGCACTCTATTTTTTACTCGCATGCCTGATCAGCTGGCTGGCGCTGTTTCCATCCGGTCGCGAACTGGTGCTGCGGGCGCTTGCGACGGCTGAACAAGGCCTAGCGGCGCGGCGCGATCGGCTGGCCCGGCGCACGAACGCCGGCCTCGACACCTTGCGCCGTGGCGGCGCCAGCACCTTGCTCGGCAGCGCTGCATTCGTGCGCCGCCATTACCTGCTGTTCCTGGGCGGCGCGGCGGTGGTCTGCCTGCCGCCGGCAATCGCCTTGCTTGCAGGCAGCAAGAACATGCTGGGCGGCTACGAGGTCTCGACGCGCGAAATGAATACGCAGGTGTCGGCACTGCTGCAAGGCGAACAGCTGGTGCCGCCGGTAGACCTGCCGCCGCTGGTGTTCGCCACCGAGGAAGTGCAGCAGGTGCGGCCGATGCTGGTATCGGCCAGCCGCAACTGGACGCTGCTCAATGCCGAATACGCGCAAAGGCTGTTGCTGGTGTTCAAGATCATGAAGGAAAAACATGGCTACGACATGGCCATACTGGAAGGCTACCGCAGCCCGGAGCGGCAAAACATGCTGGCCGGCATGGGCAGCAATGTCACCAATGCGGCCGCGTTCCAGAGCTGGCATCAGTATGGCCTGGCCGCCGATTGCGCATTTTTACGCGACGGCAAACTGGTGATCTCGGAAAAAGATCCCTGGGCCATGCGCGGCTACCAGCTGTATGGCGAAGTGGCCGAATCGGTCGGCATGACCTGGGGCGGCCGCTGGAAAATGATGGATTTCGGCCACACCGAACTGCGCATGCCGGGTGTCATGAAAAAACAACGATGACTGGAAGGAGCACATATGGCTGGTCCCGTAATCAGATTGGGCGATAAAACATCGCATGGCGGCAGCGTCCTGGAGGCCTCGGCGATGTCGGACAGCGGCGGCATCGGCATCGCGCGCGTGGGCGACAAAGTCTCGTGCCCGCTGCCAGGCCATGGCACCTGCCCCATCGTCAGCGGCGACGCCAGCTGGATCGTCGACGGCAAGCCGGTAGCCCGCCACGGCGACAAGACCAGCTGCGGCGCGATGCTGATCGCCAGCCAGCAAGCCACCACGGATCAGCTATGACGTCCCGCCGCCACTGCAAGGGAGCGCGCTGATGCGCCCGTGGCTGCGGCGCAGCCTGCTGATACTGGCCGTGTTCGCCTTATGCTGGGGCGGCGCAATCTGGTACTGGCGCACCAGCACGCGCATGCCGTCGACGGCCGACCTGGCCGGCACCATGCTGGCGTTGCCGCTGGTGCTGCTCATAAGCTGGTGGCTGGGCAAGAAACTGCTGCTCAGGCTGGCCACGCCGGCAGCGGCGCCGGCCGATGCCGCCGATGGCGGCGTCCACGCGGCCGCTAATGAAGCTGCGCCGCGCGCGCCGCTGCACCTGGCCGGCGCCGCGCTGCGCATGCCCGGTGGCGACTCGGCGTCGGAATTGGCGGCCGCGCTGCTGGACAAGCAGCAGCGCCCCGAACTCGATCCGGAACTGACCGACGCGCAGGGCTACCCCGTGATGAGCGCCCGCGTGGCCGACCTCGATGAACACGGCCAGAAGGAACTGCTGGACGACTGGCTGCGGACCCGGCCGGCTGATACGGCGCAGGATGGCGCGCCGCATTTCGAGGCTGAACACTTGCGCGCACTGGCGCTGGGCGCCGGCGTATTGAACGAACTGATGCAGGAAGCGGCGATGCACACGGCGCTCGACGGCTACAAGCCGGCGCAAACGGGCGCGCGCGCCGCGCTGCCGACCCTGCAACTGCATCTGCTGTTGCCGTCCGATTGGGACAAGCCGCAGCGCGACACGGGCGCCGCCTGGCTGCACGCGCAGGCGGAACAGCAAGGCTGGCCGTCCGACAAGCTCAGTACACACCTGGCCGGCGACAGCGGTCCGCTGGCGCTGATCGAACAGCTGGCCGCGCAGGCGGCCTTGCAAGAACTGCCTTGCCTGGCCATCGTGCTGGCTTGCGCTTCCCATATCGGCGAGCTGACCGTGCATGACTGGACCGCGCGCGAGCTGCTGTTCAATATCAGCCAGCCGGGCGGGCAGATTCCCGGCGAAGGCGCGGCCGGCCTGTTGCTGGCCGACGCGGCCCAGGCGGCGGCGCTGCAGGTGGACACGCCGGTACTGCTGCACCAGGCCAGCATGGCCGTGCGCGGCCGGTCGGCGGACAGCCGCGGCCATGGCGATGCCAGCTTGCTGGCCGAGCTGGGCGGCAAGGCGATGGCGGCGGCGTCTGTCGCCCCGGCCACGATCACCCGGCTCTACGCCGATGCCGACCAGCGCTCGAGCCGCATGATCGAATTGATGAACAATGCCGGCACGCTGCTGCCCGATATCGATCTCAGCAATGACGTACAGAGCGTGGCGGCGGCCTGCGGCCAGAGTGGCCATGTAGCCACCCTCGCGGCGCTGGTGCTGGCGCGGCACGAGGCGGCCAAGAATGCCAGCCAGGTGCTCTGCCTGAGCAACCTCGACGCCTTCCACCGGGCCGCCGTGGTGGTGGGCCCGGAAGCCCTTGCCCTTGAATCCCTCGCCGCGACATGACTCCTTCCTCCACCATGCCTATCAACCTCTCGCCCCTCATACTATGATGCAACGATTCTGGCATTCCATTACTACCCGTTTCAGCCTGTTCGCCATCGGCTTCGTGGCGCTGGCCGCGCTGCTGGTCAGTTGCGCCGTCATCTTTGAATGGCCGCTGGTATGGATCGTGCCGCCGCTGGCGCTGGTCCTGCTGGTCGCCAGCGCGGTATGGTGGCTGCAGCGCAGGCGCCGCCAGCGCGACGCCGCCAGCTTCGGCGGCATGCTGGAACAGCAGACGGCCGGCGCGGTACCCAAGGCGGGGCCCACGCAGCGCGAGGAAACCGAAGCCATCCGCAAACGCATGCTCGAGGCGATCGGCACCATCAAGACGTCCAAACTGGGCCAGCTATCGGGCGACGCGGCCCTGTATGAATTACCCTGGTATATGATCATCGGCAATCCGGCAGCCGGCAAAAGCACGGCGATCGCCAATTCCGGCTTGCAGTTTCCTTTTGCCGACAGCAAGATCGTGCAAGGCATCGGCGGCACCCGCAATTGCGACTGGTTCTTCACCACCGACGGCATCCTGCTCGACACGGCGGGCCGCTATTCGGTCAACGACGAAGACCGCGCCGAATGGTTCGGCTTTCTGTCGCTGCTGAAAAAACACCGCAAGCGCGCGCCGATCAACGGCATCATCATCGCCGTCAGCATTGCCGAACTGACCGGCAGCCGGCCCGAATTCGCCATCAACCTGGCCAAGAACCTGCGCCAGCGGGTACAGGAACTGACGGAAAAACTGGAAGTGCACGCGCCCGTCTACGTGGTGTTCACCAAAGCCGACCTGATTACCGGTTTCAACGAATTTTTCCAGGACACGGAACGCGGCGAACGCGACCGGGTATGGGGCGCCACCCTGCCCTACAGCCAGACCAGTTCCAGGCAAGACGTGCTGGAGCAGTTCGACCAGCGTTTCGACGAGCTGTATGACGGCTTGAAAGAGCTGAGCCTGGCCAGCATGGCGCTGCAGCAGAACGAACGCATGCCTCCGGGCGTATTCACCTTCCCGCTCGAATTCAGCGCGATCAAGGGTACGTTGCGGGCCTTCATCGCCACCCTGTTCGAGGAAAACCCGTTCCAGTTCAAGCCCGTCATGCGCGGCTTTTATTTTACCAGCGCGCTGCAGGAAGGCGTGTCCGTATCGGCCTCGTCGGAACGCGTGGCGCAGCGCTTCGACTTGAAACTGCAGCCGCAGCAACACAACGCGGTGCAGGACCAGCATGGCTATTTCCTGCTCAATCTGTTCCGCAAGGTGATCTTCGCCGACAAGGAACTCGTCGCCCAGTACGCCAGTCCAGCCAAGACCCGCGTGCGCTACGCCACCTTCTTTGCCGCCACCGCGCTGGTGGGCCTGGCGCTGGCTGGCTGGAGCTGGTCCTACATGGCCAACCGCCAGCTGGTGGCCAATGTACAGGCCGACCTGGACCAGGCGATCAAGGTGCAGGACAAGCGGCTCGACCTGCAATCGCGCTTCGAAGCACTGGAAATCCTGCAGGACCGGATCGAGCAGCTCGATTCCTACCGCAACAGCCGACCCCTCTCGCTGGGCCTGGGGCTGTATCAGGGGGATCTGCTGGAGCGCAAACTGCGCGAGGAGTATTTCTCGGGCGTGCGTGAAGTGATGCTCAGCCCGGTCGCGCAATCGCTGGAAGCCTTCCTGGCCGAAGTCAACGCCGGCGCCAGCCGCTTGCAGCCGATGGCCAGCACGCCGCAGTCGGGCGCGGTATCGGCCGGCGCGGCAGCCACCCTGCCCGCGCCGGCCGGCACCTTGGCCACGCCCGTGGCCGCCACGCCGACGCCGGCCCTGGCCAGCGCCCCTGCCGCCGCGCCGCCCGCCACGGCCGCCGCCGTCAACCTGGGCGCGCAGCAGTTCAAGGATGCCTCGCCGGCGAATGTGGAAGATGCGTATAACGCGCTGAAAACCTATTTGATGCTGAGCGACAAGTCGCGCGCCGAAGCGAGCCACTTGAATGACCAGCTGACCCGTTTCTGGCGTGTCTGGCTCGACAGCAACCGCGGCAGCATGCCGCGCGAGCAGATGATACGCAGCGCCGAACGCATGATTTCGTTTTATCTGACCCAGATCAATGACCCGTCCTGGCCGCAGGTCGACAGCAAGCTGGCGCTGGTCGAGCAGTCGCGCGACAGCCTGCGCCGCGTGGTGCGGGGCATGCCGGCGCGCGAGCGCGTGTACGCCGACGTCAAGGCGCGCGCCGCCACACGCTTCGCCTCGATGACGGTGGCGCGCATCGTCGGCGAGCAGGACAAGGAACTGGTGCTGGGCAGCTACGCCATTCCCGGCACCTTCACGCGCGACGCCTGGGAACAATTCATCCAGCAAGCCTTCCAGGAAGCAGCCAACCGCGAACTGCAAAGCGCCGACTGGGTGCTGAAAACCGCCTCGAAGGACGACCTGACTCTCGAAGGCAGCCCCGAGCAGATCCAGAAAGCGCTGGTCGAACTGTACAAGACGGACTACGCCAGGGAATGGCAGAAATTCATCCAGGGCGTCAGCATCCGCGAGTTGAACGGCTTCGACAACGCGGCGGCGGCCATGAACCGGCTCGGCGATCCGCAAACCTCGCCGATCAACAAACTGATCGAAACGGTGTACAAGGAAACCTCATGGGACAACCCGTCACTGCTGGGCCAGGGCTTGCAGCGTGCCCAGCGCGGCATGATGGGCTGGTTCAAGGAAACCATCCTGCGCCAGAAACCCTCGGGCATCACCGTCAACGTCAGCACGGGCGCGCCCGCCGCCGGCGCCTTGCCGATGGGGCCGGTGGGCCGCGAGTTTTCCGGCGTGGCCCGCCTCGTGGTTACCAAGGACAAGGACGCTTCGCTGATGCGCGGCTACATGGAAGCGCTATCGAAGCTGCGCGCCCGCTTCAACCAGATCAAGAACCAGGGCGATACGGGTCCCGGCGCCAAGCAGTTCATGCAGCAGACGCTGGACGGCACCGGCTCCGAACTGGCCGATGCGCTCAAATACGTGGATGAACAGATGCTCACCGGCATGACCGATGCGCAAAAGCAGGCGATCCGGCCGCTGCTGGTGCGCCCGCTGATGCAGACGTTTGCCGTCATCATCAAGCCGACCGAGACGGAAATCAACAAGGTCTGGCTGGCGCAGGTGCTCGAACCGTTCCAGAAAACCCTGGCGCCCAAATATCCGTTCTCGCCGGCCTCCGGTAGCGAGGCCAGCAATGCCGACATCGGCCAGGTGTTCGGACCGGAAGGCAGCATCGCCAAGTTCTTCAATACCACCATCGGCCCGCTGGTGGTGCGCCGTGGCGACTCACTCAGCGCCAAGACCTGGGCCAACATGGGCATCGGCCTGGCGCCGTCCGTCGTGGCCAGCTTCCCCGGCTGGATCGCGCCGCTCAGCGCCAACGGCGTGGCCACGGCGGCCGGCGCCGGCGAAGCGCAAACGCGTTTCGACCTGCAGGCGCTGGCCGCCACCGGCGCCACCGAGTACACGATCGAGATCGATGGGCAAGCCCTGCGCTGGCGCGGCCAGCCGCAGCCGTGGATCCATATGGTCTGGCCGAATCCGCAAGGCACGCCCGGCGCGCGCATCAGCGCCATCACGCCGGAAGGCCGCACGATCGTGTTGCTCAACGAACCTGGCCATTTCGGCCTGAAGAAAATGATCGATTCGGCCAAGCGCAAGCGCAAGGATGGCGGCGTGTTCGAACTGAGCTGGGAAAACAGCGGCGTGACCGTCGCGGCCAACCTGAAGATCGTCGCCACGCCGGCGCCGCCCGTCGCGCCAGCCACCGCCTCGGGCGCCGCGGGCTTCCGCGGCCTGAAGCTGCCGGAAATCGTGGCCCAGAGCGTGCCGGCCGTCAATACTCCCGCGCCGGCAGGCGCTGCCGCGGCCAATGCCGCCGTCGCGCCATGAACCGCACCACCGCCACCCCCATCGGCTATTTCGGCAAACTGCCCAGCCGCGGCGACTTCGTCAAGGCCAGCGACAACCCGGCCCTGCTGAAGATCCTCGACGACTGGCTGGCGCAGGCGATGGACCTGCTCAGCGCCGACGCGCGCTGGAAGCTGACCTATGATGCGCTGCCGCCCATGCACTTCGCCTTCATCGGCCCGCGCCGCGGACGCGCCATCGCCGGCCATATCGCCGCCAGCAGCGATGCCTCGTCGCGCCGTTTTCCCTTCCTGATGATGAGCACCATGGAAGTGGACCAGCCGGCCGCGTTTGTCGCCAACAGCCCGCTGGTGCTGTCGCGCCTGTGGAACCGCTTCGAAGCGCTCAGCAACGACATGCGCGGTCCCGATGCGGGCAGCGCGCTGCACGCGGCCAGCCATGCCAGTATCGACCTCGACCTGCGCGCCGCCGCCTATGAAGCCGCCTTCAACGATTTCCTCGACATGCAGACCGTGGGTGAACTCGACGCGCTGCTGGCGCCCACCGGTTTCACGGGCACGGTGCGGCAGGTGCTGCTGGCGCTGGGCCTGCTGCTGCAGCCGGTGATGGCCAGCAGTTCCAGCCGGTTGGAAAAGAGCCTGGAACTGCCGCTGCCGGCCGACCCGCTGTACCGCAACATGGTGGCGGCGTTCTGGATGCACCTGATCACGCCCTTCCTGGCGCGTGCCGACTTCGAGCTGGCGCTGTTCATCACGCGGCTGCGCGGCCGCCAGACGCTGGTGCTGGGATTTTCCGGCGCGTCGGCGCAGACCCTGCATGTACTGATGAACCCGCAGGCGGCACTGGAACACCATATCGCGTTCGACGACCTGGACTGGGTCGAGGAACACGTCGGCAACGACTACGCGATCAAGAAAGTGTCGACCTATCTGGCGCAAGCCAACCTCTCGCTCAAATCGGCGCACGATTCCTTGCGCGCCGCCTTTATCGGAACCTGACCATGCGCGTATCCCGGATCGTTCTCCTCCTCGGCATGGCGCTAGCCGCCCTGTCCGCTTCAGCGCAAGCGCCCATATCGATACCCACGGCCGCCACGCCGCAGCCAGGCCAGGTGCTGGCCAGCGGCACCGTACCCGACGAAACGAGCAAGGCCGCCGTGCTGGCGCGCCTGCGCGAACTGTACGGCGCCGACAAGGTGGTCGACCAGATCGCCGTGGGCCAGGTGGTGTTGCCCGCCAATTGGAATGCGTATGTGCAAAAGCTGCTGTCGCCCAACCTCAAGCAGATCAGCCGCGGCCAGCTGAAGATCGACGGCAGCGTCGTCAGCGTGCGCGGCGAAGTGGCCAACGAGGCGCAGCGGCAAAAGATCGCCAGCGACATCGCCACCAGCCTCAATCCCACCTACACCGTCAACAATGGACTGCGCGTGTCGGCCAGCGAGCAAGGCGTGCTCGACAACACCCTGGCCAACCGCACCATCGAGTTTGAAAGCGGCAAGGCCGCGCTGACGCCATCGGGCCGCGCCATCCTCGATGAAATGGCGGCGGCCATGCAAAAGCTGGCCGGACGCAAAGTGGACATCATCGGCCATACCGACAACCAGGGCTTGCGCGCCAGTAACCAGAGCCTGAGCCAGGCGCGGGCCGAGGCCGTCAAATTCTACCTGTCGTCGAAAGGCATCCACGGCGAACTGCTGACGGCGTCTGGCCAGGGCTCCGACCGGCCGATCGCCAGCAATGACACGGTGGACGGGCGCGCCCGCAACCGGCGCATTGAATTTCGCATGGCGCAATAATCATCCATCAGGGGACCACATGTTTTCAGCCGAACAGTTATTACTTCCGATTAGCAATGAACAACCGGCAGGCGCGGACCTGGCGTTTTCGCCCGAACTCGACGCTATCACTCTGGCGCGCAAGTTCGACGACCCCACGCTCGACCAAGGTGAATGGGTCGCCGACCTGAAAGAGGCCGACTGGGAGTTCGTCGTGCGCAGCTGCGCCGGCCTGCTTGCCGGCAGCAGCAAGGACCTGCGCCTGGCGGTCTGGCTGACCGAAGCGGGCGCCAAGCGCCACCACCTGCGCGGCATGGCCGAAGGCTTGCTGGTGCTGGCCGGGCTGTGCGAAAAATTCTGGGACCGGGGCCTGTTCCCGGATGCGGAAGACGGCGACCAGGAGCAGCGCATCGGCAACCTGAGCTGGATACTCTCGCGCATTCCTGCGCTGCTGCGCGAGGTGCCCATCACGGGCGGCCCGGGCGGCGCCTTTTCCACCATCGATTTCGAAACGGCGCGGCGCCAGGCCGCCCCGGGTGATTCCGCCAGACAGCATGATGGCGTCAAGTTGTCCGATATGGAAGCGGCGCGCCGCAACAACTCGGCCGCCTTTTGCGCCAGCTTCGCCGTCGACGCGCAAGATTGCCTGGAAGCGCTGCGCAAGCTCGAACGAGTCGTCGACGCCCGGCTGGGGAACGACAGCCCGGCCTTCTCCACGGCGCGCGAAGCCGTCGAAGCGATGCTGCGCGTGATGCCAGTCAGCGCTGGCGCGGCGAGCACCACCCTCCCCGCTACCACTGAGGCCAGCGTGGCCGCTGCCGACAGCGCGATAGCGCCAGCCGTGCAGGTGATCCCGGCCGGCCCACCGGGCGCCATCAACACGCGCGCGCAGGCGATCGAACAATTGCGCGCCGTGGCGCAGTTCTTCCGCCGCACCGAACCACACAGCCCCGTCTCGTATTTTGCCGACAAGGCGGCCGATGCCGCCAACCAAGACCTGCACTCCTGGCTGCGTTCGGTGGTCAAGGATTCCAGCTCGCTGGCGCATATCGAAGAGCTGCTGGGCGTGCAGCCCCCCGAGAACAGCTGAAACCGCTGCTCACACTCTGGCGGCGCGCCTGCCGCCAGAGTGTTCAAGTTTTTGCCTATTTCGCTTTTTCCCGCTCTTCCTCGCGCCAGCGCTTTTCCAGCTGCGCCTTCCACTCGGCCTCTGCATTGGCATATTTCAAGATGACCTTTTTTTCGGCCTGATAATAAAGCCGGGCTTCCTGGCTGGCTTGCTGCATGGCGTTTTTTGCGGTCTTGACTGCGCGGTCCATTTTTTTTTCCGCCTCGACCCCGGCATCATGCACGCCGTGACCGGCGCGGGTAGCGCCATCGACGATCATCCGGCTCGTTTCCTTGTACGTTGCCACCGCCTGCCGCTCCAGCCGTTTTTCAGCCTCGGCCACCGCCTTCGCGGTCGCGCCAACCTTTCTGCGCGCTGCCCGGTAAGTGCTGACGGTGTAGCCATACAACTTCTGGAAGTAGGTCACGGCCGCGTCGCCTGCTGCCTTGACGGCCTTCAAAGATTCATTGGCGATATTCGACATATTCGAATAATCATCGCTTTGCACGAAAACGTTGCGGAAGCGGCCATAGCCGCCGGTCAGCCATACCGGCTCGTGCTTGCCGAGGATGCGAAAGCCGGCGCGCGAATCGTGCACATAGTCTTCAAACAACGTGACACAGGCAGGCGGTGGTGTCGCGCCTTCCGTCATGATTTTCAAAAACCGCTCTTCCCAGTCGCTTAAGGGGTCTTTTCCGTCTTCGACAAACAGCATGCCAGCCGGGCTGACGCGATTCAAGACAGTCTTGGCACGTTCATTGAGCCACCCCGCCACGGTTGCGTTGGCCTTCTTTCGTTCGCGCCAGGAGCGCAGATAAATCCCCAGATCGGTATCGGCCTCCAGCAAGTCTTTCTGGCCCGGCTGGTCCGACTCCCTGAAAAAGCGCTTGTTCTTCAACTGCGCTTTTCCCTGCGCGTGCAACATGCCGCGCCAGCGCAGATATTGTTTTGTATGCGCCTCAGTAAAGGTCTTCACGTCCGCGCCCTTGATGCCGTTATGCGTCAGCCAGTTGTTGTAGGAGGCGATCAGTCTTGGGTCGGTGGAGAATGCATCCTGAATTCTCTTAAAACCTTTTTGTTTTATTTCGTTGATCGTTAACAATGGAACTCCCGCTTTCAGAGCTGCAAAATGCATGTCAATCAACGGAATCTGCGACAGATGTGGGGAAGCTCCCCAGGCCGGCATTGATCTGCCCTGCTCGCCTGGATAGTAGCCTCCGCCTACATCGGAGTGCATACCAGGATATCCTACATTGCCTCTACCAGTTGCCGATTCGAGCGGAAAGCTCGCGCGCTGCTCGTGCAAAGCGATAAAATGAGCGCACTCCTCCACGACAGGATGGATACTCTGTGTTCCATTCCCCCATGCCATGTGACCAAAAGTGACTGGCGTTACATCACCCACCCCGACTGCGGCAACGGTATCGAAAATCCCCAGAAAACCTATCCGAATCGGCACGCCTGCAAGCTCAAATGCACCAGTTTCCCGTTCAAATATCTGATGTAACCAATGAGCACTCGCACGTGCCTCCGCCGCACCACGGGAAAAACCAAAGATCGAAACGTTAATTTGTTTTAATTTACGTGGATGATTTTTTACAACCTTCGCGAGTTTTTCTTCGAGGGCTGTCAACATTGTCCAACGCTTAACATTTTCCCGCCCAAGAAGCATCTGGGAGCTCATCAAATTTACCAATATTTTCTGCGCCTTCGCTTCAAACAGAAAGGTACCGGTCAAATATTGATGCACTGCGTTAATCAGGGAAGTTATACCCCAATTAATGCGGTCAGCGCCCATATAACCAAAACCCCCGCCTGCATTATCAGTCAAAATATTGATCATATCGCCAATTTTCTCGAATGGGATACCCACACCTGGTATGTAAACACGAAAAAAACCATTCTCAGGTTCATCCAGATGCGAATCCCATAATCTTGCCACATTACTATGCTTATTTCTTTCCCGCTGATTTAATTTTTTCGGATTTACTATTGGGTCTATTTGTTTCCAATCTTGATTATTGCCACTACCATCATAAAATACGCCAATATAAATTTGACCTTGACACTCTGTTTTATGGGGCGACCTTACACAAGCCATTGCTTTCGCACGTTGCGACGATTCTTTCCCGCTCAACCTCCGTCGACCGTCAATCGGAGTCTTACGTCCTGTATATATTATAGACATAATCCATCAATCCCTGTCAATTTTTCAATTTTCATTCCCAAATTATTTTCAAAGGGACGCCTGGTCGCAGTTCTGCTTCCTTTCCAGAAAGTGGATATTTCCGATGCCCCAACAGATATTTAGTTACGAATACTTTATAGCTTCCATTATGAAGAAAATGAACAACAAGCATGCCAACATCGTCGGGCGAATACTTTGGTACAGATACAATTTTCTCCTCCCTTATATCTTTTCCAGCTTTCACGCCATTCATTACAATAGATACCTTCATCCCTGGCTGCCATACATCAGGTATGGAAAGACAACAAGTTTGACCGCCACCGCCATTCCCAGGCGCCAGAAAGCCAACCTCAACCGAAGAGCTGTCAGCAAGCTTTACTTCATAGCTTCCAATGCCATTTTCGGTATGATTATAGGCAGTTACATTTACACTAATTTTCATTAACTCCTTACTGCATGCAATGTTTAAAATTGAAAAAAAAATACATATCACATAGAAAAATAAATTTTTTTTCGATATTATTTTCATAATTACCTCAAGAAAAATAAAAATAAGAAACTACGCAATTGAAAATTTATGAAAAACAAATAGTTTTTCAGTCATAAATAATCTCACAAATATATTAAAGCTATGCTATCCATGCAACCTCTAAATTACAGCACTTCAAATATACGGCTTTCCCTATTCAAGTCGACCTGCTATTTTTTAGTGTATACGGAGCTTAAAATTTACTTATATCTAAAAATTATTCCCATATTATTTCAAGTGGAACGCCAAGCCGTCGCTCCGCCTGCTTGCCAGAAAGCGGATATTTTCGATGTCCCAGCAAATATTTTGTTACAAATACCTTATAACTTCCATCGTAAAGAAAATGGACGACAAACCTGCCGGCATCGGAAGAATTGTAACGAGGTATAGAAACCGTCTTCTCCACTCGGATCCCCTTACCATTTTTTACCGTATCCATGACAATAGTCGCTTTCATTCCGGGCCTCCATGTCGCAGGTATCGAAAGACAGCAAGTTTTCCCGCCCCCACCTTCACCTGGGTCCAAGTAGCCAGCTTCGGCTGAAGATCCATCATCAAGTGTCACGATATAGCTTCCAACACCATGTTCGGTGTGGTTATACGCAGTCATATTCACGACAATCTTCATTGGTTCCTTGCTACAAGCAATATTTGAAAATGATAGAAAAATACATAAAAAAAAACACAACCCAATTTCTTTCCAAATAAATTCATCATTGCCTTTCAGGAATTTAAATAAATACCGCAAAGAACACTTACATAAAAATTTTTACTCCCATATTATTTCCAGCGGGACTCCCGGCTCCAGTTCTGCTTCCTTACCAGAAAGCGGATACTTTCGATGTCCGAGCAGGTATCTGGTAACAAACACTTTGTAACTACCATCGTGAAGAAAATGAACGACAAACATGCTGGCATCGGCACGAGAATACTGCGGCACCAACACTGTTTTTTCTACGCGGATAGCCTTCCCATTTTTTACTGTATCCATGACTATCGTTGCCTTCATGCTTGGTTTCCATACTGCCGGTATTGAGAGACAGCAAGTTTGCCCCCCACCCCCTTGTCCAGGGTCGAGGTAGCCAGCCTCTGCTGAAGAGCCATCTTCAAGTGTCACAATATAGCTTCCAACCCCGTGTTCAGTGTGGTTATAAGCAGTCAGACTCACGCTGATTTTCATTGATTCCTTGCTACAGGCCACATTTGAAAACAATAGAAAAACACATGAAAATAGGCAAGCAAATCGCTTTCCCAATAAATTCATTATAGCCCTCCCTGAATTGAAAATAAATTATCATAAAGAACAGTCATGTAAAAAATTTACTTCCATATTATTTCCAGTGGAACACCCGACTCCAGTTCTGCTTCCTTGCCAGAAAGCGGATATTTTCGATGTCCCAGCAAATATTTTGTTACAAATACCTTATAACTTCCATCGTAAAGAAAATGGACGACAAACCTGCCGGCATCGGAAGAATTGTAACGAGGTATAGAAACCGTCTTCTCCACTCGGATCCCCTTACCATTTTTTACCGTATCCATGACAATAGTCGCTTTCATTCCCGGCCTCCATGTCGCAGGTATCGAAAGACAGCAAGTTTTCCCGCCCCCACCTTCACCTGGGTCCAAGTAGCCAGCTTCGGCTGAAGATCCATCATCAAGTGTCACGATATAGCTTCCAACACCATGTTCGGTGTGGTTATACGCAGTCATATTCACGACAATCTTCATTGGTTCCTTGCTACAAGCAATATTTGAAAATGATAGAAAAATACATAAAAAAACACAACCCAATTTCTTTCCAAATAAATTCATCATGGCCTTTCAGGAATTTAAATAAATACCGCAAAGAACACTTACATAAAATTTTTACTCCCATATTATTTCCAGCGGCACTCCCGGCTCCAGTTCTGCCTCTTTTCCAGAAAGCGGATATTTTCGATGTCCCAACAAGTACCTGGTTACAAAAACCTTTAAACTTCCATCGTGAAGAAAATGAACGACAAATCTGTCGGCTTCGGAGGAATTGTAGCGAGGTATAGAGACTGTTTTCTCCACTCTGATCGGCTTACCATTTTTCAATATATGCATGGCAACAGTCGCATTCATGCCGGGTTTCCAAGTCGCTGGTATCGAGAGACAGCAAGTTTTCCCGCCACCACCTTGCCCTGGTGCCAAATAACCGGCCTCAGCTGAAGAGCCATCATCGAGTGTCACGATATAGCTTCCAACACCATTTTCGGTATGGTTATACGCAGTCAGATTTACGACAATCTTCATTGATTCCTTGCCACAAGCAATATTTGAAAATGATAGAAAAATACATAGAAAAACACAACCCAACTTCTTTCCAAATAAATTCATCATGGCCTTTCAGGAATTTAAATAAATACCGCAAATAACACTTACATAAAAAATTTTACTCCCATATTATTTCCAGCGGCACTCCCGGCTCCAGTTCTGCTTCCTTATCAGAAAGCGGATATTTTCGATGTCCAAAGGAGTATTTGGTTACAAAAACCTTGTAGCTTCCATCGTGAACAAGCATGCTGACATCGGCACGAGAATACTGCGGTACTGGCACCGTTTTTTCTACCCGGATAGCCTTCCCATTTTTTATCGCATTCATGACTATCGTTACCTTCATGCCCGGCTTCCATACTGATGGTATTGAAAGATAACAAGTTTTACCGCCCCGTCCTTCTCCGGGGTCGAGGTAGCCAGCCTCTGCTGACGAGCCATCTTGAAGTGTCACAGTATAGCTTTCGACCCGGTGTTCGGTATGATTATAGGCAGTCAGACTCACGCTGATTTTCATTGGCGTCCGACCACAAACCATATTTAAAATCAATAGAAAATTACACAAAAACCAGAAGGCCAATATTTTCTCGATTGCTTCATAAAGAACACCTGGGAATTAAATATAAAAATTACATTTAATTTAACTAATTCACCACAAAACTATTCATGTAAAAAATTTACTCCCATATTATTCTAATCGGGACGCCTGGGTGCAATTCAGCTTCTTTTCCAGAGAGCGGATATTTTCGATGCCCCAGAAGATAGTTGGTCACAAACACTTTATAGCTTCCATCGTGAAGGAAATGCACGACGAATTTTCTGGCATCAGCCCGAGCATACTGCGGTACCGGCACCGTTTTTTCTACCCGAATATCCTTTCCATTTTTTACCGTATCCATGACTATCGTTGCTTTCATTCCTGGCCTCCATACAGACGGTATTGAAAGACAACAAGTTTTTCCGCCGCCCCCTTGTCCAGGGTCGAGGTAACCAGCCTCTGCTGACGAGCCATCCTCAAGTGTCACGATATAGCTTCCAATACCATGTTCGGTATGGTTATACGCTGTCAGATTCACGTCGATCTTCATTGGTTCCTTGCTACAAGCAATATTGGAAAATGATAGAAAAATACATAAAAAAATACAACCCGATTTCCTTCCAAATAAATTCATCGCGGCCTTCCATTAATTGGAAATATTCATTCGAAAATAATATTCACATAAAAATTTTTACTCCCATATTATTTTAAGGGGCACGCCTGGGTGCAATTCAGCTTCTTTTCCAGAGAGCGGATATTTTCGATGTCCGAGCAGGTATCTGGTTACAAAAACCTTGTAGCTACCATCGTAAAGAAAATGCACGACAAACATGCTGGCATCGGCGCGAGCATACTGCGGCACCGGCACCGTTTTTTCTACGCGAATAGCCTTTCCATTTTTTATCGTATCCATGATTATGGTTGCCTTCATACCCGGCTTCCATACGGACGGTATTGAAAGACAGCAAGTTTGCCCGCCGCCGCCTTGTCCAGGGTCGAGGTAGCCAGCCTCGACTGAATATCCATCATCGAGTGTCACGATATAACTTCCAACACCATGTTCGGTATGGTTATACGCGGTAAGACTCACAGCGGTTTTCATTGACTCTTTATTACAAGCCACAATTGAGGATAAAATAAAAATAGAAAAAAATAGCACAACTTAATCGCTTTTTAAATTGATCTATAAAAATAATTTACAATAAAAGCCAAAGTAAATCTAATCAACTGCATTCATTAAAAGCTACTTCCATATTATTTCAAGCGGCACTCCTGGTTGCAATTCAGCTTCTTTTCCAGAGAGTGGATATTTTTGATGCCCAAGTGAATATTTAGTTACAAATACTTTGTATCGTCCATCATGTAGGAAATGAACGACAAATCTACCAGCATCAGAGGCTACATAAGGTGGCACCGGCACTACTTTCTCCACTCTGACATCTTTTCCGTCTTTTATAGTGTCCATGATAACGGTGACTTCCATCCCCTTTTTCCATACAGCAGGGATCGAAAGACAACAAGTTTCACCTCCCCCTCCCTGACCTGGAGCAAGAAATCCAGCCTCAGTCCAGGAACCGTCCGCAAGTTTTACAATATAGCTACCAACTCCATGTTCGGTATGATTGTAGGCGGTGAGATTCACGCTAATTTTCATATCTTCCTTGCCACATGCCGTATTTGAAAATGCCATCAAAATACATAAAAATACATTGAGAAAATTTTTCGGCAATAGTTTTTTTATCATATGAACTCCTGAAATTCGCTGACCGAATAATTCTTGAAATTAAAATTACATGAAAATAATTTCAGGAATCATTATCCCTTGGGCTCATACGCCTCCCACAGCGGCGACCCCGCTTCCCAAACGGTTTTCGGCAAGGCTTGCAGCGCGTCGTAAAAAGCATCGAGCGATGCGGGTGTGTTTTTCATGAAGGCAATAAACAAGGGCTGTTCCATCGCCTTGCCGGAGGTATATAGCGCCAGCAAGACATACTGTGTTTGCCGGTCGAGGTCATCGATCCCGGCATCGAGCGCGCGTTGCTGGTATTTCGCGACAAACGCGTTCAGCACACGCGGAGGCGTGTCATTGGTTTCATCGGTGATCACGCGCCGCAAATGGCTGACCAGGTTGGCGGTGTCGGCCGGTTTCAGCTTGGCGTGCTTGACGGCGCTTGACGCCTGCGGCGCGGCTTTTACCGCTGTCTGCGCTGCGACGTTGCCGCCGGCAAATGCCAAGGCCAGGCATAGTGCCAGCGCCGGCAGCCGGTCAAGCTTCAACCTGTACGCCCCATAAAGGTGGGCCGGCTTCCCATACGTCGTCGTGCAAGGCTTGCATGGCTTCATAAAAACTTTCGATAGAGGTGGGTGGGTCTTGCATCAGGGCGATGAAATCGGGGTGTTCAATGCCGGCGCCGGACGTGTACAGGGCCAGCAGCAGGTATTGCGTCTGACGGTCCAGGTCGTCAAGGCCGGCGGCCAGCGCGCGCTGCTGGTAGCGGGCGACGAATTCGTATAGCAGCCGGGGTGGGGTATCGTTGGTTTCGTCCGTGATCACCCGCCGTAAATGGCTGATCAGCGTATCGGCGTCGCCCGCATCGACCAGCATGCCGTATTGCGCATCGTCCAAGTGGATGAGTGGCGAGTCCATGAGCGCAGCGTCCGGCGCAGCGCCGGCAGTGTCGACCTCCAGCAGGACGGCAACGTCGCCAAAACGGTTGATGTACTGCAAGCTCAACATTCCAGCCACGAATTGCTCTCGCTGCAGCGGCGCCAGGCAGGCCAGCCAGACCGGCAGGATGCGCATGTCATACCAGCGCAGCATCATCTGCTGCTGGTCGCTCAGGCCGACGGCATGAAACTGGCGTAAATGCCGCGCCAGTTCGGGCAAGGGCCAGGGACTTTCCATCCAGCTCAGGCAAGGCGCGCCATAACCGAGCTTTTCGGCCCAGTCGCAGACTTTTTCCAGCATGGCCGGCGCAAGGCCGGATAGCCGTATCAGCAGGGGCGCGATCTCCGGCAGGCTCGCTTCGTGGGTTTCCTCGAACAGCGACGCATACGGCACTTTCCAGCGTTGCAGCGTCAGGTGGCTGTTTTCGGCTTGCGCACTGTCGAGCAACAAATAAGGCAGGCGTTGCCGCTCAAGACTGGCCCGGACCCAGCCGTGCAATGCTGAAACGCTGTCGGGCTTCACCGCAGCACTCCCGCTGCACCCTGTTGCATGGCGCTCAAAATGCAGTTTTTGCAGGTGCTTGATGGCAACGGCGGCATCACATACGGCGCGCGCGTGGGCCCGATAAAACTTTTCTTGCCGGCAAACACGGTGATCTTGCCCGGACATTGAATGGTGATATTGCCGCCCTCAATGGTGATGTTGGCGCCGCCCGCCGTCGACAGGCGGATGCTTTTCGCCGCCGCCCAGTCCACATGCGCGTTGGCGCT
>NZ_JACYMK010000011.1:0-291898 GCF_020858135.1 Janthinobacterium sp. FW305-128
CGCGACGAGCGGTACGCCACCGTGCAAGCGGAGAAGGCCGCGTGGGAAGAGGAATTGACGAACTGGACCCATGAAAAAGATGCGTACAGCCTGGACATGATCGAAGAGCAGAAGAAAGAGCCGGGCAATTATTTGCACCCGCGCCAGGTCTTGCGCGAGCTGGAGAAAGCCATGCCGGAAGACGTGATGGTGTCGACCGACATCGGCAACATCAACTCGGTAGCGAATAGTTACTTGCGCTTCGAAAAGCCGCGCAGCTTCTTTGCGGCGATGAGCTTTGGCAACTGCGGTTATGCGTTCCCGACCATCATCGGCGCCAAGGTGGCGGCTCCCCACCGTCCGGCCGTGTCGTATGCGGGCGACGGCGCCTGGGGCATGAGTTTGATGGAAACGATGACCTGCGTGCGCCACAACATTCCCGTCACCGCCGTGGTATTCCACAACCGCCAGTGGGGCGCGGAAAAGAAGAACCAGGTCGATTTCTACAACCGCCGCTTCGTTGCCGGCGAGCTGGACAACCAGAGCTTTGCCGAGATTGCGCGCGCCATGGGCGCCGAAGGCATCACGGTCGACAAGCTGGAAGACGTGGGACCGGCATTGAAGAAGGCGATCGACATGCAGATGAATGAAGGCAAGACGACCATCATCGAAATCATGTGCACGCGCGAGCTGGGCGACCCGTTCCGCCGCGATGCGCTGAGTAAACCAATTCGTCATCTGGATAAATATAAAGACTACGTTTGATGCGTTGAGGTTGTTGGATTACGCCCGTTGGGCTAATCCAACCTACCCAACCTACGCAATTTACGCGTGGTGCTGGCGTAGGTCGGATTAGCCGGGCAAAGCCCGGCGTAATCCGACAAAGCGTTGTGACCAAATTCTCACAGATTGTCACGAAAACATCATAATTTCAATAAAGAAGACAAAGCGTCCCGGTAATTGAATTATTTGATTTGACAAGGCCATGCTTAAGGCTTAAATTCAATAAAAGACAAAAAACGGAACGTAGCGTATCAAAAACGATTTACGGAGACCACCATGAACCACCCTGTACCGCACACCGACGCCGTCACCACCGACTTCCTGCAAGCCTTCGGCGATGCCTGGAACCGCCACGATATCGAGGCCCTGATGGCCGCCATGGCCGACGACTGCGAATTTCACGCCGTGGCCGGCCCTGACTTGCTGGGCAAGAGTTTTGTCGGCCGCGACGCCGTGCGCGCCGGTTTCGAGCTGGCCTGGCAAACCTTTCCCGACGCCGCCTGGCTCAACCCGGAGCACTTCGTCAGCGGCCAGCGCGGCGTGACGGAATCGACCTTTGCCGGCACCAAGGCGGACGGCACGCGCATCGAGGCGCGCATGGTCGACATCTTCACTTTCCGCGACGGCAAGATCGCCGTGAAGAACGCCTTCCGCAAGGATCGCCCACCCGTCGTCAAAGCTTAAGCCAGTACGTTCACCGGGAATGATCATGAACAAACCTGTCGACACTCCATCTGACGTACTGGGCAACAGCACCGCCGCCCGCACGCCCTACGATCCCGCCTTCGATCCGCTGGTGGCCCAGCGCCCCGGCCACGGCAATGCCTACGCGCCCACCTACTGGATCGGCACGGCCGGCGAGCCGCCCGCCGACGACGGCCCCATCACGCATGACATCGACGTCGACGTGGCCATCATCGGCTCGGGTTTTACCGGTCTCTCCTGCGCCATCTTCCTTGCCCAGGAACACGGCATCAAGGCTACCGTGCTGGAAGCGAACCGGGTCAGCTGGGGCTGCAGCACGCGCAACGGCGGCCAGGCGCAATGCACGACGGGCCGCCTGAAGCGCTCGCAGTGGATCGCCCGTTACGGCATGGACACGGCCCTCAAATTGCACACGGAAGTGTGCGACGCGATGGAAACCTTCAAGAAGATCACGGCCGACATCGATTGCGACCCGCAGCCGGGCGGCCACCTGTACATCGCCCACAAAGCGAAAGCCATGCCCGCGCTGGAAAAAGAAGCCAAGGTCATGCGCGAGATCTTCAAGTACGACGCCCGGATCCTCGACGCCGACACCGTCAAGCGCGAATTCGTCGACGACAAGGAAGCGGCCGGCGCGCTGCACGAGCCGGAAGGCATCGGTATCCACGCGGGCAAGCTGGCCTTCGGCTACCTGCGCAAGGCCCGTGCGCTGGGCGCCAAGGTACACCCGTCCAGCCCCGTGATGGGCTGGGAAACGCGCAATGGCGTGCATTACCTGCAAACGCCGGGCGGCGTGGTGAGGGCCCGTTCCGTGGCCGTGGCCACGGGCGGCTACACCTCGCCCCATCTGCATCCGCAAGTGAAGAACCGCTTGCTGCCGATCCTGTCGAATTCCATCGTCACGCGCCCGTTGACCCCGGCGGAAATCGAGGCGTGCAACTTCCGCACCCACCAGGTGATCACGGATACGCGCATCCTGCGCCACTACTACCGCTTGATGCCGGACAACCGCGTGCAGATCGGCAGCCGCAGTGCCATCACGGGCGCCGACGCGCCGGACGACAGATATAAACAGTTTTTGATCAACGATCTGCACCGCAAGTTCCCCGCGCTGACCGGTATTCCCATCGATTACTCATGGTGGGGCTGGGTCGACGTCAGCCACGACATGATGCCGCGCATCGTGCAACCGGACCCCAAGCAATCGATTTTCTATTCACTCGGTTACGGCGGCAACGGCGTCATGTACTCGGCGCAGGCGGGCCGTCGCATGGCCGAACGCATCGCGGGCAAGGCCAGCGACACGGGCTTGCCGATCTTCAATTCGAAATTGCCGTATCCCAACATGATGGAACTGGTCGAGTCGCAAGCGTTCGCCCCGTTCCGCCGCCTGGGCCAGCGTTTCCTGTACCGCTGGTATCACTTGAAGGATGAAGTGTTTTAAATAGCAGTAGCCGTACTAAGCCGCCGCATGGTTGACAAAGAGCAAACAGCGGCGCCTCCCGCAAGGGATGAGATTGCCCGAACGTTCACACATAACAATAACTTGGAGTGAGACATGAACACATACACGAGCAAAAACGCGAGCAAAACGGTTTTTTCAACGCTGCGCCGCGCCGTTCTCGGCACCCTGGTGCTGGGCGTGGCGGTCGCATCGAGCGGCACGGCCTTCGCGCAAGGCAAGGAAGTAACGATTGCCTACCAGGAAATCAACGGTCCCTTCCTCGTGGCGATCGCCAGCGGCGAAGTGGAAAAAACCACCGGCTATAAAATCAACTGGCGCAAGTTCGACTCGGGCGCCAAGGTAGCCACCGGCATGGCGTCCGGCGACGTGCAGATCGGCGTCATCGGTTCCAGCCCCTTGACGGCGGCCGTCAGCCGCGGTGTCGACCTGCAGCTGTTCTGGATCATCGACGACATCAACGAAGCCGAAGCGATGGTGGCCCGCAATGGCGCCGGCATCAGCAAGCCCACCGACTTGCGCGGCAAGAAGATCGCCGTGCCTTTCGTGTCCACCACGCACTTCCACACCATGTTCGCGCTGGAAACGTGGGGCATCAAGCCCACGGAAGTGAAATTGCTCAACATGCAGCCGAATCAGATCGCCGCCGCCTGGGAACGGGGCGACATCGATGCCGCCTTCGTGTGGGACCCGGCCTTGAGCAAACTCAAGCAAAACGGCAAGGTGCTGGTGACCTCCGGCGAACTGAGCAAGAAGGGCAAGGCCACGTTTGACGGCATGGCCGTCGAGCGCGCCTGGGGCGAGGCGAACGCCGATTTCATGGCCAAGTTCGTCAAGGTGATGGCCGCTGCCGACGCCGATTACCGCGCCAATCCGAAGGCGTGGACCATCGATTCCCCGCAAGTGAAAGCCAACGTCAAGCATTCGGGCGCGGCTGCCAAGGACGTGGCCGCTTCCGTGGCCCTGTACGCCTATCCATCGCTGCAGGAACAGGCCTCGCCGGCCTGGCTCGGTGGCGGCGCGAAGGGCGGCGTGGCGCAAGCCTTGCTGGCCACGGCGCAATTCCTGAAAGCTGAAGGCAAGATCGACAGCCTGGCTCCCGATTACGCCAAATATGTGACACCCAGGTATGCACAGGCCGCCGGCCTGCTGAAGTAAACGTTGTGCGATGGCGCGCCTGCGGGCGCGCTGACTGAACAGAGTGCGTTGAACAGAACTGTGGGGACACGATGGAAAATCTGTACGTCAAGGATGTCAGCGTGATTTATCCGGGCAAGACGGCCGGTGAACGCGTACATGCCTTAAATAATATCAATCTCACCATCAATAGCGGCGACTTCGTCGTCGCGCTCGGTGCTTCCGGTTGCGGCAAGACAACCTTGCTGAGCCTGATGGCAGGTTTTATCGCCCCATCCAAGGGGGAAATCATGCTCGGGGACAATAAAGTGGAAGGGCCGGGCGCCGACCGTGGCGTCGTGTTCCAGAAACACGCCTTGCTGCCATGGCTGAACGTGATGGAAAACGTGGAATTCGGCCTCAAGCTGCAAGGCGTGCCGAAAGCCGTGCGGCGCGAACAGGCGGCCAAGAACCTGGCGCTGGTCGGCTTGAAGGACTTTCACGACAATATGATTTATCAGCTGTCGGGCGGCATGCAACAGCGCGTGGGCATCGCCCGCGCCCTGACCAGCAATCCCGCCATGCTGCTGATGGATGAACCGATGGCGGCGCTCGATGCGCTGACCCGCGAAACCATCCAGGAATTGCTGCTCGATATCTGGGCCAAGTCCAGCACCATGTTCTTCTTCATTACCCACAGCGTCGACGAGGCGCTGTTCCTGGCGAACCGGCTGATCGTCATGTCGCCCCGTCCGGGCCGTATCACGCACACGTATGAACTCGATTTCAACAAGCGCTTCCTCGAATGCCGCGATGCGCGCGCCGTGAAATCGAGCCCGGACTTCATCAAGATGCGCGAAACCGTGCTCAACATCATTTATGGCGACGAGCGCGCCGTCAATAAAGAGCTGGAGGTGTCCCATGCATAGCCCATCCGTCGCGGGATTTCCTCCCACCACCGCCAAGCGCGCCGGCTTTTTTGGCCGCCTGTTCGCTCCCCGCTGCGCCATGCCTGGCGAAGCGTTCGGTGCGCCGGGGCAGGGCAATTCCAGCCGCATCGCCACCGTTACCGTCATCGCCGTGCTCTTGCTGTGGTTTGGCGTGACGGCCAGCGGCCTCGTGAAACCGCTGTTCTTGCCGTCGCCGCAAGCTGTCTATGAAAAATTCATCATGGCGGCCACCACCGGTTTCGGCGGCGCCACCCTGTGGGAACACACGGTCGCCAGTCTGGTGCGCGTGTTCGGCGCCTTTGGCCTGGCTTGCCTGTTTGCCATCCCCGTCGGCGTGATGATGGGCGTGAACCGCGTGGCGCGCGGCATCTTCGATCCCTTGATCGAGTTCTACCGTCCGCTGCCGCCCCTCGCTTACTTGCCACTGGTTATCATCTGGTTCGGCATCGGCGAGTTTTCGAAGGTCTACCTGATCTTCCTGGCCATCTTCGCGCCGATGGCGATCGCAGCCCGCGCCGGCGTCAGCTCCGTGTCACTGGAGCAAATCCACGCGGCCTATTCGATGGGCGCCACCCGTTTTCAGGTCATCGTGCACGTGATCCTGCGCGCCGCGATTCCGGAAATCCTCACCGGCATGCGCATCGGCATCGGCGTGGGCTGGACCACCCTGGTGGCCGGTGAGATGGTGGCGGCCACGCGCGGCCTCGGCTACATGGTGCTGAGCGCCTCCGAGTTCCTCGCCAGTGATGTCGTGATCATGGGCATCATCGTGATCGGCTTCTTCGCTTTCCTGTTTGATTTGATGATGCGCTACCTCGAACGTACCCTCGTGCCATGGAAGGGCAAGGTGTAAGACGTTCCCGGGAGTGGCGCTAATGCCACAAGTGTTGCCGCCGCTCCTATTTTTTAACCAGCAATAACTGAGCCATACCCCGTACGTATCCTCCAGCGCGCCAGCCCCTTGGGCGCCGCGCCGGGCCGCTGCATTTCCAGATTGACTTATGGCATGCAGCCAACCAGACTGATTTGATGATGTATCGATGCTGCTTGACGGTGTTGCCCAAATAAAACAAAGCCGCGCGGCAGGAACCGGCCGCAGCAGGCGAGGGCGCACCGGGCTTCAGAGATTTTCAGGAGACAAAAACATGATTAGCGAATCGCATAACAGTACCGGCTTGCAGCACTCGCTGAAGCAACGCCACATGAGCATGATCGCCATCGGCGGCGTGATCGGCGCCGGCCTCTTTGTCGGCAGCGGCGTCATCGCCAAGGCTGCCGGCCCGGCCGCCATCCTATCCTTCCTGCTCACGGGCGGCCTGGTCGTCCTGATCATGCGCATGCTGGGCGAGCTGGCTTCGTCCCTGCCCGTGGTCGGCTCCTTTTACGAATATGCGCGCCTGGCCTTCGACGACAAGCCGAAGGTGTCGAAATTCCTCGGCTTCATGAGCGGCTGGATGTACTGGTATTTCTGGGTCGTCGTGGTGGCGCTGGAAGCCATCGCCGGCGCCAAGCTGGTCAACTTCTGGCTGCCCGACGTGCCTTCGTGGGCCATCAGCCTGGTGTTGCTCGTGTCGATGACGGTGCTCAACCTGTTCTCGGTGAAAGCGTTTGGCGAATTCGAGTTCTGGTTCGCCTCGATCAAGGTGGTCGCCATCGTCGTCTTCCTGTTCGTCGGCGCCCTGTTCATCACGGGCAGCTTGCCTAACAGCATCCCAAGCCTGGGCTTTTTGACCAGCCATGGCGGCTTCATGCCGCACGGCTGGGGCCCCGTGCTCAGCGGCGCCGTCGCTGCCACGGCCTTTTATTCGGGCGCCGAGATCGTCACCATCGCGGCCGCCGAAACGTCGGACCCGGCCAAGGCCATCGCCCGCGCCACCAATTCCGTCGTCATGCGCGTGCTGATGTTTTATGTGGGTTCCATGTTCGTCGTCGTCTGCATCGTGCCCTGGGATTCGCCGGCCATCGCCACGCCTTTCGTCAGCGCCCTGACCGTCATGAACATCCCGTACGCGGCCCACATCATGAACGCCATCATCCTGACGGCCGTGCTGTCGGCCCTGAACTCCAGCCTGTACGCCTCGTCGCGCATGATCTTCGCGCTGACGCGCCGTGGCGATGCACCCACGGGCCTGGTCAAGCTGAGCAAGAACGGCGTACCGATTCGCGCCATCCTGTTCAGCACCTTGTTTGCCTATTTCGCCATTGCCGTCTCGTATGTATCGGCCGACCTGGTCTTCCCCTTCATCGTCAACTCCTACGGCATCCTGATCCTGTTCGTGTACTTGCTCATTGCGATATCTCAATTGCGTTTGCGCCGCCGCCTGGAACGCGAATGCCCGGAACGCATCAAGGTGCGCATGTGGCTGTTCCCCTACCTGACGTATTTCACCATCTTCGCCATGCTGGTGATCCTCGGCGCCATGAGCGTGTCATCCGATACGGAGCAGCGCGTGTCGTTCTGGTTCGGCCTGTTGAGCGTGGCCATCATGAGCGTCATGTACTACATCAAGAAACTGGTCAACGATGACCGTAACGGCGGCGAAGCGGCCGACACCAAAGTGGAGCTCAAACATGTCTGATACGACTTTGTTGCCCGCCAACCGGCGCCGCTTCCTGCGCACGACGGCCGCCCTGGGCGCCGCCGCCGTGGCGGGGCCTGGGTCAGCCTTGGCTGCCTCCGCTTCCCTTACTTTGCCGTTTGAAAACGGCGAGCGCGAACTGGTGGCCTTCCCGCAAAAGCGCCCGCTGATCCTGCTGACCAGCCGACCGCCCCAGCTGGAAACGCCGTTCAGCGTGTTCAACGAAGGCGCGATCACGCCCAACGACGCGTTCTTCGTGCGCTATCACTGGAGCGGCCTGCCCACCAGCATCGATGGCGGCAGCTACCGGCTGCGCATCGCCGGCCTCGTCAAGACGCCGCTCGAGCTGTCGCTGGCGGAACTGAAACAGCTGGCCGACCCCGTCGACGTGGTGGCCGTGACGCAATGTTCGGGCAACAGCCGCGGCTTCTTCGCCCCGCGCGCGAATGGCGGGCAGCTGGGCAATGGCGCCATGGGCAATGCCCGCTGGACGGGCGTCCCCCTGAAAACCGTGCTGGAAAAGGCCGGCATCGCGGCCAGTGCCGTGCAGGTGGCCTTCAACGGCCTGGAAACGCCGCCCGTGGGCGACGGCCCCGACTTCCAGAAAGCCTTGTCCGTCGAGCACATCATGGCGGGCGACGTCCTGCTGGCCTGGGCCATGAATGGCGAAGACATCCCGTTCCTCAACGGCTATCCGCTGCGCCTGATCGTGCCGGGCTTCTATGGCACTTACTGGGTCAAGCATCTGAGCAACATCACCGTGCTCGACAAGCCGTTTGACGGCTTCTGGATGAGCACGGGCTACCGTATCCCCGACAACGGTTCCGGTTTCATCGAGCCGGGGACACCGGTGGGCAAGACGACGCCGATCAGCCGCCTCAACGTGCGCTCCTTCATCACCAGCGTGCAGGATGGCGCGCAAGTGAAGGCGGGGCGCGACCTGGCCTTGCGCGGCATCGCCTTCGATGGCGGGCAGGGCATCAGCGAGGTGACCGTGTCGGTGGACGGCGGCCAGACGTGGCAGGAAGCAACGCTGGGCAAGGACCTGGGACGTTTCTCGTTTCGCGAGTGGACGATGGTGATGAAGGCGCCGCGCAAGGGCAAGCATGTGCTGATGGTGCGCGCCGTCAACCGCATCGGCCAGAGCCAGCCGATGAAAGCCCTGTGGAATCCCATGGGTTATATGCGCAACGTGGTGGAAACCACGCGCATTCAGGCAGTGTGAGGAGAACCGGATGCTGATCAGAACACTTGCCACCACCGTGGCCTTGATGCTTGCCGGCAGCGCTGGCGCGCTGGAAATCCAGCTGCCGCCCGAAACGGCGGCCTATAAACCCAGCGAATTGCCCGGCTACCAGCTGGTGCAGCGCAACTGCATGACCTGCCACGCGGCCCAGTATGCATCGAGCCAGCCGCCCGCTTCGCCGCGCGCTTACTGGGAGGCGACCGTCAAGAAGATGAAAAAGCCGTTCGGCGCCCAGTTTGACGACGCGGACATGCCGGCCATGGTCGATTACCTGGTGAAAACCTATGGCGCGGAGCGGGACGCCGCTGCGCCTGCCGCCGCAACGAAACCCGTCGCAGCCGCTGTTCCTGCCGCCAGCGGCAAGGATGTGAAAACCTTGCTGGCGGCGAACGGCTGCATGGCATGCCACGCCCTCGACCAGAAGGTGGTCGGCCCCGGCTTTGCGGAAGTGGCCGCCCGATACAAGGGCAAGGACAGCGTCGCTGCCGTGGCGGCCAACATCCGCAATGGCGGGGCCGGCAAATGGGGCCCCGTGCCCATGCCGCCATTCAGCCAGCTCAGCGTAGCCGATGCGGCCACGCTGGCCAAATATGTGCTGTCCAGATAAGACCCGGCCAGCGCGGCCGCGTCGCTGATCTTCTCTTCCTTTCCGCCGGCATCCGGCGTGGCCGATGCCTGCCACGCCGGTTTTCCTCGCCGCGATCATATGCGCCGCCCGCTCCCCGCGTGGCCGCCATAAATAAGTTTCCATTCCTAATATTTATTCATTGATTATCTATTTTTTGCAAGAATGTGACATGTTAATTTGCAGCAAAAAAGTGTGTCATCAGATGAACATGCACATATGTAAAAAATAACATTGTTTTATATTGTGATAATGCCAATCTCTTGTTCATTTCTCATCCATGGTGCGCTCATGGAATAGCATGTCGATAGTGACAGCGATGCAATTTTGTTGTGTTATGACAACGAATTTCTTGCCGGAAAGGCGCATTTTCACGGTGTTTTGCGAATTTTAAGGGCATCCCTGTCGAGACCGCACCAATGTGGTGAAAGAGCTCATCAGATAGGTATTTTCTCGCCTGATGACGGGCTAAAATGGGTCAATGTTGCTGAGGGGAATTTATTTTTTTGTTGTCATTGTATTTGACAATGATGCTAAAACAATACGTCCTTTGCAGCTCTTGTATTCCCCGTCAGCACAGCCGCCAGCGGCTTGCCTGGCGCGGGCGCGCCGCCTGAAAGGATGACCTTGAACACCACATTACTTCCATTGACCTTGCTGGCGCTGATCCAGACCGCCTGGGCCGTCGATCCTCCGGGCGCAGGCAGCCAGCTGCAGCAGATTCCCGCCGCGCCCCAGCTGCCGAAAGCGCCGCCAGCCATCCGCGTACAGCAGGGCAATGTGCCGGCCACGACGGTGGGCGATACCACGCGCATCACCGTACAGCGCCTGCGGATCACGGCACCGCCCGTCTTTGCCGAAAGCGAACTGGTCGCCGCCACGGGCTTCGTGCCCGGCAACGAGCTGACCCTGGGCGAATTGCGCGCCATGGCGTCAAAAATTGCCAGTTATTACCAGAACCATGGCTATTTTCTTGCGCAGGCCTATCTGCCGGCGCAGGATATCGAGGATGGCGTCGTCGCCATCGACGTGCTGCCGGGCCGTTATGGTCAGGTGCAGCTGCGCAATCAGAGCACGCTGTCCGACGGCCTGGCCGGCACGATACTGGCCGGGCTCGACGGGCAAGTGATCGCCACGCCGCCGCTGGAGCGGCGCTTGCTGCTGCTGTCGGACTTGCCGGGCGTGCAGGTGAGCTCGACCCTGGCGCCGGGGGCGTCCTTGGGCGCGTCCGACCTGATCGTCGACGTGCAGCCCGGTTCGCGTTTCAACGGCAGCATCGACCTGGATAACCAGGGCAACCGCTACACAGGCCGCAACCGCATCGGCGCCACCCTGAACATCAACGAGCTGGCCGGCATAGGCGACGTGGCCACCGTGCGCGCCTTCACTTCGGCCGATGGCTTGAACTACGGCCGCCTGGCCTATCAGGGACAGGCTGGCCTGTTGCGCCTGGGCGGCGCCTACACGTATATGGATTACAAGCTGGGCAAGGAATTTGCCGTGCTCGACGCCAAGGGAACGGCGAAGATCGCCAGCGCGTATGCCAGTTATCCGCTGATCCGCTCGCGCAGCAACAATCTGTATGCGCAAGTGAGCTACGACGACAAGACATTCCAGGACAGGACGGAATCGACGGGCAGCGTCAACGACAAGACAGCCAAGGTGTGGATGCTGAACCTGAATGGCGATGGCAAGGACGGCTGGGGCGGCGGTGGCGTGAGCACGTATTCGGTGACCTACACCACGGGCAAGATCGATATCGAGACGCCGGTGGCCTTGCTGATCGATCAGCTGACGGTGAAAAGCAACGGCCACTTCAACAAGCTTGCCTTCAATGCGGCGCGCGTGCAAAGCCTGGGCGGCGAGACCAGCTTGTTCGGCGTGATCAGCGGCCAGGCAGCCTCGAAAAACCTCGATGTTTCCGAAAAGATGGGCATCGGCGGCGTGGGCGGCGTGCGCGCCTATCCGGGCGGCGAGGCGTATGGCGACCAGGGCTATGTGCTGAATGTGGAATTGCGCCAAAACATCACGGCGTTCACGGCGTTTCCCGGCCAGCTGCAGGTGCTGGCCTTTGCCGACACGGGCACCGTCAAGCTGAACCGCGACGCCTGGGGCGCGGGTGAGAACCGCCGCACCCTGAGCGGCGCCGGCGTGGGCGTGACGTGGACGGGCGCCAATGCGCTCGTCCTGAAGGCGTATTACGCGCACAAGCTGGGCAATGCCAAGGCGACTTCCGCACCGGATGCGGCAGGCCGTTTCTGGCTGCAAGCCATTAAATACTTCTAATTAAGACAAGTTAATAGAATCAGGACACTGCCATGAACCGCATCTACCGCTCCATCTGGAACCAGGCCACCGGCGCCTACGCCGCCGTTTCCGAAAACGTCAAATCCGCCGGCAAGCGCTCGCTGCCCGGATGCAGCGGGGGCGGGGCGCATTTTGCCTTGACCGGCATGGCGGCGGCGCTGATGCTCGGTTATGGCTCCTTGGCGCTGGCGGGGCCGGCGGGCGGCACGGTGGTGGCGGGCCAGGCAACGATCAATGGCGCACCGGGCGCCACGGTGATCAGGCAGGGCAGCCAGAACGCCGTGATCAACTGGGCCAGTTTCAATATCGGCAAGGGCGAATCGGTGCAGTTCCAGCAGCCCAACAGCAACGCGGTGGCCCTGAACCGCGTGCTGGGCGGCGACGGTACTACCATCCTGGGCAACTTGTCGGCCAACGGCAAGGTGTTCATCGTCAATCCGAACGGCATCCTGTTCGGCCAGGGCGCGTCCGTGAACACGGCCGGGCTGGTGGCGTCCACCCTGGACATCAGCAACGCCGACTTCATGGCGGGCAAGTACCAGTTTTCCGGCAATGGCACGGGGAAAGTCCTGAACCAGGGCAGCATCAGCGCGCCGGGCGGCTATGTGGCCCTGCTGGGCGCGCACGTCTCGAATGAAGGCACGATCCAGGCACGTCTGGGTTCGGTAGCCCTGGCGGCGGGCAAGGCGATCACCCTGGACGTGGCCGGTGACGGCTTGCTCAATGTGGCCGTCAACGCAGGCGCCGTGGGCGCTTTGGTCAACAATGGCGGCCTGATCCAGGCCGACGGCGGCAGCGTGGTGCTCACGGCGCAGGCGGCGGGCGACTTGCTGAAAACCGCCGTCAACAACACGGGCGTGATCGAGGCGCACACGATAGCCACGCGCGGCGGCACGATCAAGTTGCTGGGTGACATGCAAAGCGGCACGGTGAACGCGGCCGGCACCCTGGACGCCAGCGCGTCCGACGGCGGCAATGGCGGCTTCATCGATACGTCGGCCGCGCACGTGAAGATCGACGATGCGCTGAAGGTGACGACGGCATCGAGCAAGGGCCTGGCCGGCACCTGGCTGATCGACCCGACCGACTTCAATATCGCCGTTTCCGGCGGCGACATGACGGGCGCTTTCCTGAGCAACTCCTTGAAATCGGGCAATGTGCAAATCCAGAGCGTGTCGGGCGGCAGCGGCACGCAGGGCAACATCAACGTCAACGACAACATCAACTGGACCGCCAACAAGCTGACCCTGACGGCACAGAACAACATCAACATCAACAAGGCCATGCGCGGCGCAGGCACGGCCAGCCTGGCGCTCGAATACGGCCAGAGCGGGGTCGCCGCCGGCAATCTGTCGACGTACAACGTCAAGGCCGAAGTGGATTTGCCATCGGGCAATAACTTCAGCACCAAGCTGGGCAGCAATGGCAGCGTGACCGTGTATCAGGTGATCAACAGCCTGGGCGCCTTCAACAGCACCACTGGCAGCGACGTGCAGGGCATGCAGGGCAATTTGTCCGGCAAGTACGTGCTGGGCAGCAATATCGATGCGCGCGGCACCTCCGGCTGGGATGGCGGCAAGGGATTTGCGCCCATCGGCAGCGATGCGGCGCCTTTCACGGGCACGCTCGATGGCCTGGGCCATGAAATCGTGGGATTGACGATCAACCGCCCTGAAGTGCCTGTCGGGATGTTCGGCAATATCGGCGCTGCCGCTGCCGTGCGCAATATGGGTTTTAGCGGCGTCAGCGTTGCCGGATCGGCCGCCAACTATAGCAGCACCTATGCGGGCATAGGCGCACTGGCTGCCGTCAACAGCGGCAAGATCGATAATGTGTATAGCATTGGTGCCGTGAGCGGCTCCGGTTATGTCAATCTGGGCGGCCTGGTGGGCATCAATGCCGGAACGATCAGCAATAGCCGCGTCTCCGGCACGGTCGTCTCCGCGGGCGATCCCGGGCCGGGCGGCTACGGCGCGGCAGGCGGCTTTGTGGGCCTCAACGCCGTAGGCGGCTTGATCAAGAACAGTTCCAGCTCCGCCACCACCAGCTCCACGCGCTACGTGGCGGCCGGGCTGGTGGTCACCAACTCCGGTGCGATCAGCGATAGCTATGCGACGGGCACCGTGAACGCAGGAGCCAACTATGGAGGCGGCCTGGTCAGCTTTAATAATGGCAGTATCAGCAATAGTTACGCGACCGGCGCGATGAACGCCTCGGGCAGTGCCGGCGGCCTGGTGGGGACCAATAACAGCGGCAGCGCGACCATCAGCAATAGCTACGCGACGGGCAAGGTCACCTCCACCGGCGGCTATGTCGGCGGCCTGGTGGGCCTGTTGCGTGGAACCTTGAGCAACAGCTATGCGACGGGCGACGTGCAGACCACCGGGCTGGCCGGCGGCGTGGTCGGTTACAACGTGGGCGGCACCATCACGAATGTCTATACCACCGGCAAGGTGACGGGCGGCGGCGCCAGCGTGGGCGCCATCGTCGGCGAGCACAACGGCGGTAGCGTCAACCGCGCCTATTTTGACAGCACGATCAATTCCGGCCTGAATGGCATCGGCCGAAGCTTCAATGGCGCCACCTCGAATGCGCAAGGGCTGAGCACGGCGCAGATGCTGGTATCGAGTAATTATGTGGGGTTCAATTTCACGGCCACGGGCGGCGCCACCGGCAATAATTGGGTGGCGGTCAGCGCCGACGGCACCCTCAATGGCGCTGCCGGCACGCGCCCCATGCTGGCGTCGGAGTGGTCAAATACCATCAATTCGGCGCACCAGCTGCAATTGATGGCGATGAACAAGACAGCCAGCTACACGCTGGGCAGCAGCTTCAGCGCCGCCACGACGGCGGCCAATGGCCAGGATATCTGGGGAACCACTGGCTTCATCCCCGTCGGCACGGCAGGTTCGGCCTTCACGGGCAGCCTCGACGGCACCGGCCATATCATTTCCAGCCTGACCATTGCCAAGGCGGGCGTGAACAACGTGGGCCTGTTCGGCGCCATCGGCAGCGGCGGGGTGGTGGCGAATGTGGGCTTGTCCGGCGGCAGCGTAGCGGGCGGCACGAATGTGGGCGCCCTGGCCGGCAGCAATGCCGGCACGATCAGCGGCAGCTTTGCCACCAGCGGCGTGACGAGCACGTCCACCGGAGGCGGCCTGGTGGGCAGCAATACGGGCACGGTGGCGGACAGCTATGCCAGCGGGGCCGTGGGCGGCACCAGCATCGTCGGCGGCCTCGTCGGCAGCAATGGCGGCAGCATCGCCAACAGTTATGCGAACGGCAGCGTGAGCGGTTCCAGCAGTGTGGGCGGCCTGGTGGGCGCCAGTACGGGCAGCGCCGCGGGCAGCTATTGGGACACGACGGCCAGCGGCCAGGCGAACAGCATGGGCGGTACCGCCATGACGACGGCGCAGCTGAAAAACCTGTCGAATTACACGGGCGCTGGCTGGGAACTGGCGCAGATGTGGGTGGTCTACGACGGCCAGAGCGCGCCTTTCCTGCGCTCGTTCATGAAGCAGATCGCCGTGCGCGTTTCCTACGACAGCAAGGTGTATGACGGCGTGGCCTACGCAGGCGGCAGCAATAGCGTCACCTACTCGAACACGGTGGATGGCGCCAACCTGCTCGGTACGGTCGTGTATGCGGGCAATGCCGCCGGCGCCGTCAATGCGGGCACCTATGGCGTGTCGGCCAGCGGCCTGTACGCTTCGGGCGGCCAGTCCGGCTACGCCATCAGCTATATCGATGGCGGCTTGTTGATCACGCCCAAGTCCGTCACCCTGAGCGGCGCGGCGGTGGGCGACAAAGTGTACGACGGCACCACCGTGGCCGCCATCAGCGGCACCCTGAACGGCGTGCTGGCGGGCGACCTGGCCAATGTCAGTTCGACCGTGAATGGCACGTTTGCCAGCAAGAATGCCGGCAACGGCATCGCCGTGACAGTCAACGCGGCCCTGGGCGGCAGCGCCGGCGGCAACTATGCGCTGGTGCCCGTGAACGGCTTGACGGGCAATATCAGCAAGGCCACCATCAGCGGCGTGAGCGGCATTGTTGCTGGAAATAAAGTATATGACGGCACTGCCACGGCCAGCCTGAACACGGCGGGCGCCACGTTCGCGGGCATGATCGGTGGCGACAGCCTGAGTGTGTCGGGCGCCAGCGGCAGTTTTGCCGACAAGAACGCGGGCACAGGCAAGACGGTCAGCATCAGCGGCATCGTGCTGGGCGGCACGGATGCCGGCAACTACAATTTGACCGGCACCACGGCCAGCGGCACAGCCGATATCAGCAAGGCCACCATCAGCGGCGTGACCGGTATCGTTGCCGGAAATAAGGTGTACGACGGCGGCGTGGCCGCCAGCCTGAACATGGCTGGGGCGTCGTTCACGGGGATGGTGGGCGGCGACAACCTGACGGTCTCGGGCGCCAGCGGCAGTTTTGTCGACAAGAACGCGGGCACAGGCAAGACGGTCAATATCAGCGGCATGGTCCTGGGCGGCACGGATGCTGGTAATTATAATTTCACCAATACTTTGGCCAGCAGCACAGCCAACATCAGCAAGGCCACCATCAGCGGCGTGAGCGGCATTGTTGCTGGAAATAAAGTGTATGACGGCAGCACGGCCGCCAGCCTGGATGCGGCGGGCGCCACGTTTGCGGGCATGATCGGTGGCGACAGCCTGAGCGTGTCGGGCGCCATCGGCAGTTTTGCTGACAAGAATGCAGGCACAGGCAAGACGGTCAGCATCAGCGGCATCGTGCTGGGCGGCACGGATGCCGGCAACTACAATTTGACCGGCACCACGGCCAGCAGCAGCGCCGATATCAGCAAGGCCACCATCAGCGGCGTGACCGGTATCGTTGCCGGAAATAAAGTGTACGACGGCGGTGTGGCCGCCAGCCTGAACATGGCTGGGGCGTCGTTCACGGGGATGGTGGGCGGCGACAACCTGACGGTCTCGGGCGCCAGCGGCAGTTTTGCCGACAAGAACGCGGGCACAGGCAAGACGGTCAATATCAGCGGCATGGTCCTGGGCGGCACGGACGCTGGAAATTATGATTTTACCAACGCCACGGCCAGCAGCACGGCCAATATCAGCAAGGCCACCATCAGCGGCGTGAGCGGCATTGTTGCTGGAAATAAAGTGTATGACGGCACCGCCACGGCCAGCTTGAACACGGCGGGCGCCACGTTTGCGGGCATGATCGGTGGCGACAGTCTGAGCGTGTCGGGCGCCAGCGGCAGTTTTGCCGACAAGAACGCGGGCACAGGCAAGACGGTCAGCATCAGCGGCATCGTGCTGGGCGGCACGGATGCCGGCAACTACAATTTGACCGGCACCACGGCCAGCGGCAGCGCCGATATCAGCAAGGCCACCCTCAGCGGCGTGACCGGTATCGTTGCCGGAAATAAAGTGTATGACGGCAGCACGGCCGTCAGCCTGAATACGGCTGGCGCCGCTTTCAGCGGCATGGCCGGCGGCGACAACCTGACGGTATCGAACGCGACCGCCTCCTTCAGCGACAAGAACGCGGGCAATGGCAAGACGGTCAATGTCAGCGGCATCGTGCTGGGCGGCACGGACGCAGGCAATTACAACCTGGCCAGCGACACGGCCAGCAGCAGTGCCAATATCAGCGCCAAGGCGCTGACGCTGACGGGCTTGACCGGCAACAATAAAGTCTACGACGGCACAGCCAGTGCGAACCTGACCGGCGGCACCCTGAATGGCCTGGTCAATTCGGAAACCCTGGCCTTCACTGTCCAGGGGGCAAGCTACAGCGACAAGAACGCGGGCACGGGCAAGGCCATTACGGTGGGCGGCGTGAGCTTGAGTGACGGCAGCGGCCTGGCCGGCAACTACACGCTGAGTACGCCAAACGGCATGACGGGCGATATCGCGAAGGCAACGATTTCCAGCATCAGCGGTTTGAGCGCCCTGGACAAGATCTATAACGGCAACCTCAACGTCAGCCTCAGTCCCGGCCAGGCGGTGATCAACGGCAAGATTGCCGGCGACGATGTGCAATTGTTCAGCGCGAGCGGTGCATTCACGGATAAAAACGTGGGCAGCAACAAGGCCGTCAATATCACGAATATCACCTTGTCCGGCAGCGATCTGGTCAATTATGACTTCCTCAACAATACGGCCAGCGCCACGGCCAGTATCACGCCCAAGGCCGTCACGCTCTCCGGTGTGACTGCAGGCAATAAAGTCTACGATGGCACGACAGCGGCAGTCTTGTCGGGCGGCACCCTGACCGGCATGGTCGCGGATGAGACGCTGGGCTTCAGCGGCGGTGTCGGCAGCTTTAGCGACAAGAATGCCGGTACCGGCAAGGTGGTGACCATCAGCGGCGCCAGCTTGCAGGATGGCACCGGCCTGGCCAGCAATTATGCCTTCAGCAGTCCCGCCAACGTGAACGCCGACATCAGCAAGGCGACCATCAGCGGCGTGACGAACGTGGGTGTCAACAACAAGACCTATGATGGCTCGGCCATGGCCACGCTCAACGGCGCGGCGACCTTCAATGGCATGGTGAACGGCGACAGCCTGACCGTGGCCGGCAACGGCGCCTTCAGCGACAAGAATGCGGGCACGGGCAAGACGGTGGCGGTCAGCGGCATCACGCTCGGCGGCGCCGATGCGGACAATTACAACCTTGCCAGCACGGTTGCCAGTGGCACGGCCAGCATCACGCCGGCGTCCATCAGCGCCATTTCCGGCATCGTGGCGGCAAACAAGGTGTATGACGGCGGCACGGCGGCCAGCCTGAATCTGGCGGGCGCCAGCTTCAATGGCATGGTGGCCGGCGACGTCCTGAGCCTGGCTGGTGGCCCCGTCCTTGGCGCGTTCAGCGACAAGAATGCGGCAACGGGCAAGACCGTGAATATCAGCGGTCTGGGCCTAGCCGGCGCCGATGCGGGCAATTACGTATTGGCCAGCAGCCTGGCCAGCACCACGGCCGATATCACGCCGGCGGCCCTGACGGTCAGCGCCACCGGCATCAACAAGGTGTACGACGCCAGCACGAACGCCGTCGTTTCCTTGCGCGACAACCGTATCGGCAATGATCAGCTCAATATTGCCAGCAATGGCGCCAGTTTCAGCGACAAGAATGCGGGCGCGGGCAAGACGGTGACGGTGGCGGGCATACGCCTGAGCGGGGCGGATGCGGGCAATTACGTAGTCAACACCACGGCCAGCACCACGGCCACGATCTCGCAGGCACTGCTGACGGTGAAAGTCGACAATGCGGCAAAAGACCAGGGACGCGCCAATCCCGACTTCAGCGCCAGCTACAGCGGTTTGCTCGGCGGCGACACGCTGGCCGCCGAAGTGAGCGGTCAGCTCGCCTTCGGCACGCCGGCGACGACGGCTTCCGCGGCAGGCAATTATCTGGTCTCGGCCTCGGGCCAGGCGTCGACCAATTACGCCCTGAATTATGTGGACGGTGTGCTGAAAGTCAATCCGACGGAAGCGCTGCAAAGCGCCGTTGCGAACGTGATCGCGGCTGTTGCCGTGGCGCCGTCGCAGGGCAATATGGTGCAGGCCGACATGATCGTCAGCGGCGAGACGGCGCCAGGCAAGCCTGCCGCCGCGCAGGATGCGCCGCGCGAGGGAGAGAAGGGTGGCTCGGGCAGCGCACCGCTGGTGCAACTGGCCGGCAACGTCGTCAGCAATGTCTTGCCAGGCCTGCGCCTGAGCGTGGTGGACAGCGGCTTGCGCTTGCCGGTTGAGGTTTCCGTCGGTACGCGCCAGGACAGCCAGTAAGGTCCGCCGCGTCACCATATGCCGGCGCCGGAGTGCCGCTTCGTGTTTCGAGGCGGCATTTTCATGCCTTCGCATCGTCGCAACACTTTTACAATGGCTGCATCATCCTTGTTTTCCGTCAGAGGCGCAGCGCTGAACAGAAAGTACAATCGCATGACATCCCATTTCATCGGCGTGGCAGGCTTGCCACGCGCCGGTTCCACCTTGCTGTGCCAGCTGCTGGCGCAGCATCCCGACTTGCATTGCGAAGGCAATAGCTCGCCCCTGTGCAACGCTTTGCTGGGCATGCGGCGCATGGTCAGCGATGATGCTTTTTTCCTGTCGCAGCTCGACAGTACCTTCGACGCCAGCTACGGCCACCTGAAAACGGCCATGCAGGGCTTTCTGCGCGGCTGGTACCGCGATTGCGGCAAGCAGGGCGTGGTCGACAAGAACCGCGCCTGGCTGCATTGCGTGGAAATGCTGCTGCAGCTGGCGCCGGAAGCGAAGATCATCGTCTGCGTGCGTGAACTGGGCCAGGTCTACGGCTCCATCGAAGCGCAGCACCAGCGCACCATTCTGCTCGATTTTGTCGACCATCTGGCCGATTTCGACCGCCTGGGCCGGGCCGACATGCTGTTTGCCAAGGACCGCACCATCGGTGCTCCCCTGAGTTCCCTGCATGCCGTGCTGGACTTGCCTGCCGAAGTGCAGCAGAAGCTGTATTTCGTGCGCTTCGAAGACTTGATGGCGCGGCCCGTGGAATGCATGTCGCACCTGTACGCGTGGCTGGGCCTGGCACCGTTCCAGATCGATCCGCACGATCTTGCCGTGGGCATCCAGGAAAGCGACAGCCACTACCGCATGAAATACACGCACCGCCAGCAGGCGACGATCAGCGCGCCCGGGCAGCATGCGATTCCGCCGCGCATCCAGGCGCAGATCGAAAGCGCCTATGGCTGGTTTTACGACCTGTATTATCCGCAACACCAACGTGCGGCAACGCCATCGGCCTGAAAACACCTGCGGCAGTGCCAATACCACTTGCCGCAGTGCTGCCGGCGCGGTATTGCCGGCAGTTGTCTTGAAAACGCCTTTTTTCTCTCTTCCCACTCTTCGCTTGCCGCACCGTGGCCGCGCCGCCTGAAGTCACTGGTATTGTAAAAAACACCGTTTTATAAAACCACTTGACTACCAATTTTCGGCGTCGCATTCTTGGTGCAGAAAGCCGACGCTTCGCTGTGCTTTCTTTACGTACAACATAAAAAGCTACTTCGATAGTTTTCGTATAACGTTCAGGAGACATTGTGAAGACACGGCAAATTAGCCGGCTGGCCTCGCCCTTGATGGCTGGCCTGCTGGGCAGCGCGCTGCTCGCTTGCGGCGGCAATTCCACCACCGAACCCCCATCGACCCTGCTGGCCGCCACGGCCGCCAGCGACAGTTGCGCAGCCTGGAGCGCCAGCGCCGTCTACACGGCGGGCCAGTGCGCCGTCTACGACGGCAAGGTGTACCGGGCCAAATGGTGGGTGCAGGGTACGGCGCCGAACAACGACCAGTGGGGACCGTGGCGTCTCGATACCACCACGCCGACGCCCACCCCGACGCCGACGCCGACGCCGACGCCAACGCCAACGCCAACGCCAACGCCTACACCCACGCCTACTCCCACGCCAGGCATCCCCACCAAGGCCCAGGCCGAGGCGAACGAGGCGGCGCTGACGAACAACGATTTCTTCCGCAAAGTCAAGGCGTCGATCCGCACGCTGGGCAATGCGGCCGTCGAAGCCGTCCAGCCTGGACTGGCCGGCAATCCGCTCAACGTCAAGCGCGTCGAACGTCTGCTGCCGGCGGCGAAGTGGGATTATTATTTTGCCGCGCGCGATACAAGCTATACCTACCAGCGCTTCCTGCAAGCGGTGGCCAAGTTTCCCGCCGTGTGCGACGACTACAGCGACGGGCGCAATGCGGACGCCATCTGCCGCCACAGCCTGGCCACCATGTTCGCCCATTTCGGGCAGGAAACGGGCGACCATAACGCCAGCAGCCCGCTGCCGCAATGGCGCCAGGGCTTGAAGTATTTGCGCGAACTGGGCTGCGACGAGACGGGCGCCGGCTGCGGCTACAACGTCGAGTGCGCCGATCCCGTCTTCAACAAGGTATGGACGTGCGGCAAGAATGCCGACGGCAGCTTCAAGAAGTATTTCGGCCGCGGCGCCAAGCAGCTGTCGTACAACTACAACTACGGCCCGTTCTCGCAAGCGATGCATGACGGCGACCAGTCCGTGCTGCTGAAAAATCCCGACCTTGTCGCCTCGACCTGGCTGAACCTGGCGTCGGCCACGTTCTTCTTTGTCTATCCGCAACCGCCGAAACCATCGATGCTGCACGTGCTCGACGGCACCTGGGTGCCGAACGCGGCCGATACGACGGCAGGCGCGGGCAATAACTTTGCCACCACCATCATGATCATCAACGCCGAATGCGGGCAGGGCACGGAAAAGCAGGCCGCGCAAAACCGTATCGATTACTACAAGCAGTTTGCCGCCGACATGGGCTGGGATTATTCCGGCGAGCAGCTGTCCTGCGCCAACATGCAACGCTTCACCCCGGCCAGTTCCGCTGCCTACAACATCTACTGGGAAAAGAACTGGAGCGCCGGTGGCGAGAACCAATGCCAGCTGGTCAGCTATCAAACCCCGTACAGCGCCTTGCTGGCGGGGAACTACGTGAAATGCGTGGAAGCCAACTGGAATGTGAAGTTGCAGTAGCAGTAAAGGCAGGAAAGCCGGCCAGGGATAACAGTTGACAAGAGCCCCTCGAGGGGCCTGCAACAGCTCTCGATGTAAAACCATAACGGAGACCAATACAACATGAAATCGAATGCATTATTGATGGCCCTGCTCAGCGGCGTGCTCGTCGCTTGCGGCGGGGGCCAGGAAGGCACGACCGCCACGCCAAACACCTTGCTCGCCGCCGTGGAAGCGTGCGCCGTCTGGGATGCCGCCACCGTCTACACGGGCGGCCAGTGCGTGACGTACCAGGGTGTCACCTACAAGGCCAAATGGTGGACGCAAGGCAATGTCCCCAGCACCGCCGACCAGTGGGGTCCATGGGCCGTGATCGATACGCCAACGCCAACTCCGACACCAACCCCGACCCCGACGCCGACGCCGACGCCGACACCGACACCGACACCGACACCGACACCGACACCGACTCCGACTCCGACTCCGACCCCAACGCCGACTCCCACGCCAACCCCCACGCCAACCCCCACGCCAACCCCCACGGCTTGCCGTCCGGACGGCCTGATTTCGGCCGTGCCGAATGTGCCGTATTGCAAGGTATATGACGCGAATGGGCGCGAAGTGCTGGGCAATGGCTTGAACCGGCGCATCGTCGGCTATTTCGCCAGCTGGCGCACGGGTGTCGATGGCAGCCCGACTTACCTGGTGAATAACCTGCCCTGGGACAAGATCACCCACCTGAACTATGCGTTCGCTTCCGTCGATCCGGCCACGTCGAAGATCGCCATCGGCAGTGGCGCGGCCAATCCCGATACGGGCCTCACCTGGCCGAACGTGCCGGCCGCGGCCATGGACCCGTCCCTGCCGTACAAGGGCCATTTCAACTTGCTGGCCCAATACAAGAAGAAGTATCCGAGCGTGAAACTGATGATCTCCGTGGGCGGCTGGGCCGGCAGCGGCGGCTTCTACACGGCCACGACGAACGCGGACGGCAGCATCAACACGGCCGGCATCAACACCCTGGCCGACTCGATGGTGGCCTTCGTGCGCCAGTACAACTTCTTCGATGGCGTCGACGTCGATTACGAACACCCGACCACCAACAATGAAGCGGGTAATCCGAACGACTTCGCCGTCTCGAAACCGCGGCTGGCCGGGCTGATGACGAGCTACAACGTGCTGCTGAAAGTGCTGCGCCAGAAGCTCGACGAAGCGGCCGTGCAGGACAATAAATACTATCTGCTCACCATCGCTGGTTCCGCCTCGGGCTGGGTCTTGCGGGGCGAGGAAAACATGTCGGGATTGAAATATCTCGATTACGCCAGCCTGATGAGCTATGACTTGCACGGTGCGTGGAATCAGTACGTGGGACCGAACGCGGCGCTGTTTGACGATGGCAACGATGGCGAATTGCGTGCCGGTAACGCCTACCAGTTCCAGAACATCGGCTACCTGAACACGGACTGGGCCTACCGCTACTACCGGGGCGCCATGCAGGCGGGCCGCATCAATATCGGCGTGCCGTTCTACACGCGGGGCTGGAAGGATGTGACGGGCGGCACCAATGGCTTGTGGGGCACGACGCCGCTGATCAGCTCCACCGTCACCTGCGCCGGCACCAAGACGTGCGGCACGGGCGCCACGGGCATCGACAACGTGTGGTACGACCTCGATACACAAGGCAAGCCCACGCCAGGCGGCGGCAATCCCATCTGGCATGCGTTGAACTTGCAAAACGGTATCGTTCCAAGCTACCTGGACGCGTATAAAGTCACGGACAAGGCGCTGGTAGGCACGTATGTGCCGTACTACAGCAGCACCATGGTGGCGCCGTGGCTGTGGAATGCGACCAAGAAAGTCTTCATTTCGACGGAAACCACGCAGTCGATCGCGGCCAAGGCCCAGTACATCGTCAACAACAATATCGGCGGCGTGATGATCTGGGAAATGGCGGGCGACTATGCCTGGGATGCCACGCGTAATGGCGGCAAGGGCGAGTACTTCATGGGCACCACCTTGACGGACGTGCTGTACCAGGCATTCCGCACGGCTGGCGCGTACGGCAACAAGCGCGCCGAAATCGCCATGCCGGGCACGGCGGCCAACGTCAGCATCACCCTGGGCGGCTGGAAGCTGGGCGACAACAACTTCCCCATCAACCCGGTGATGACGGTGAAGAACAACACCACGTCGACCCTGCCGGGCGGCACCGTGGTGGAGTTCGACTATCCCGTGTCGGCGCCGTCGGACATGAGCGACCAGTCCGGCTTCGGCTTGACGGTGATCAATGCCGGCTACACGGGGCCGAACAATATCGGCGGCTTCACGAAGAACTACAACCGGGCCCGCTTTGCGATTCCCGCCTGGCAATCGCTGGCGCCGGGCGGCTCCGTGGCGCTGACCCTGAACTACCGCCTGCCGATCTCGGGACCGGCCAACTACACGGTCACCGTGGGCGGCACCAAGTATGCCTTGACGCAGGAGTATCCGGAACTGCCGGTGGCCTTGCCGTAAGTTGAATCCGGCAGGGTAAACAGAGAAGGGCGGAACCGCGGTTCCGCCCTTTTTTCGGGGTCAGACCCGTCGGGTCTGACCCCAGCCTTTGCTTCTGGGTTGTTTCAGCTTAAAACCACGTCTCTACCTGGAAACCGTATGACGTGCCGCTGGTATTGTTGTTGTAGATCGGGCCGCCGTTGTTCGACGCATTGACCGAGGCGGTGGCCGCATCGTTCCATTTGCCGTAGGTCACGAAAGCGCGCAGTTCAGGGCGCGACCACAGGCCAGGGCCGGCCGAGATCGTCGGGGCGATGGTCAGCTTGGTCAGGCGCTTGGCCGGCAGGCCGCCCGCTTGCGTCACGCGGTCCGTGCCCAGTTCGCCCACCAGCTTGAAGTTGTTGGTGAACGCGTACACGGGACGCACGCCGACCGAGGTCCAGGTCGAGGAACCGTTGGCGTTCGATTCGTCTTTTTGCCACAGGGCGACAAATTCCATGCCGAAGTTGGCCATCGGCTGGATCGCCATGTCATTGAAGATGCGCGTGCGTTTCACGTCCGAACCGAAATTGGTGTCGCCCGACGCGCCGAACTGCGCGCCCTTGCCGGTGCCAGGACCGACGCCGTACTGCACGCCGAAGGTATTGCCGCCGCCGAACACTTTCGCTTGACGGTGGAAGGCCGACAATTGCCAGCCATTGTGCTTCTGGCCGTAAGCGTCGTTGTCCTTGCCTTCGCCGATGATGTAGGTCGCGGCCAGGTCCAGGGTGCCGTTTTCATTGACGGGAATCTCGCCGTAGATGAAGTTCTGGCGCACGGCCGATTTGGTGCTGACGACGCCGGTCTTCGACACGGTGTTGATGTCGTTGTCCTTGAAGAAAGCGTACGAGAATTTACCGGGGCCGGCAGGAATACGGTCCAGGCCGGCGCCCGTGCCGTTCATGTTGATGTACTGCAAGTCCAGCATGTGGATGTCAGGACGGTAGTAGAAGCGCTTGCCGATCCAGGCCGTGCCGCCGTTCAGGAAATCGAGTCCCTGTGCTTCGACATAGGCCTTGACGATGCCCAGTTTGTTGTCGCCGAAATCCGAGTTGGGCGCGTAGGCGTTGACCCAGATGGTGGCCAGGTAGTTCACGCCGCCGGACTGGGCGACGGACTTGGTGTAGCCGAATTCCGTGTAGGCGTCGCACTCATTGCCCAGACGATATTTCATGGTATTGCCGCCCAGACCGAAGCAGCCTTGCGAACCGCCGCCGCCCGAGGTGTTGCTGCCAGCGCCGGCGCGCAAGTAGCCATGGAAGCCTTCGGCGTCGCTTGGGTACATGGGGTCGGCCATGGCGGAAGCGCTGGCAATGGCCAGGAGCAGGGCAGGTAAAGTTTTCAATGCAGTGCGATTCATGCGGTCTCCAGAAGAATGTTGGTGGTAGCGGTGGCGCCCCGAAAGGCCGGTCACCGCACACGGTCTAATGCCGAAAACCAAGTCTAGCAGCGCTTTTTTAACCACCCTGATACAAATCGAACAAGTACCGATACTTTCTTTCAAAGTGTTGTTTTTACTCAATATCGATACTCTGGTGCATGGAGGGGGTGCAAAAGAGTATCGAATTGCGGTTTTGGAGTATCAGAAAGTATCAAAGTCCGGTGCTACATTGTGGTCGTGGTGCTAAGTACCTGAGCATTGCCAACGACAAAAAACACTGGAGACACATAATGAAACGTTCCGCCATTGCCGCGCTGTGCGCCGGCGCGCTCTGCCTCAGCTCGTCCGCTTTTGCCGCAACCGACCTCGTCATCGCCACCGTCAACAACGGCCACATGATCGAAATGCAAAAGCTCAGCAAGTTCTTCGAGCAAGCCAATCCCGACATCAAGCTCAAGTGGGTGACCCTGGAAGAGGGTGTCTTGCGCCAGCGCATGACCACCGATATCGCCACCAAGGGCGGCCAGTTCGACGTGATGACCATCGGCCTGTATGAAACGCCCATCTGGGGCAAGAAAAACTGGTTGATCCCGATCAAGCCGGACGCCAAATACGATATCGACGATCTGCTGCCCGCCATCCGCGAAGGCCTCTCCGGCGACGGCAAGCTGTACGCGTCGCCGTTCTATGGCGAAAGCTCGATGATCATGTACCGCAGCGACCTGGTCAAAAAGGCGGGCGTGACGATCGAAGACCGCCCCAGCTGGAACCAGTTGCGCGACGTGGCGGCCAAGCTGCACGATCCGGCCAACGGCGTGTACGGCATCTGCCTGCGCGGCAAGCCGGGCTGGGGCGACAACATGGCGCTGATCACCACCATGGCCAATTCCTACGGCGGCCAGCTGTTCGACATGCAATGGAAGCCGCAATTTACCAGCAAGCCGTGGAAGGACGCGGTCACCATGTATGTCGACCTGATGAAGAAATACGGCCCGCCGGGCGCGGCGGCCAACAGCTTCAATGAAAACCTCGCGCTGTTCAACCAGGGCAAGTGCGGCATCTGGATCGACGCGACGATCGCCGCCTCCTTCATCACCGATCCGAAGCAAAGCAAGGTGGCCGACAAGGTGGCGTTCGCCCAGTCGCCCGTCGGCGTGACGGAGCGGGGTGCCAACTGGCTGTGGATCTGGTCGCTGGCCATCCCGTCGAGCTCGAAGCATCCGAACGAGGCGCAGCGCTTCATCAACTGGGCCACCTCGCCCGATTACGTGAAACTGGTGGCCAAGGAAACGAGCTGGGCGAACGTGCCGACGGGCACGCGCAAGTCGACGTATGCGAGCCCCGAGTTCCAGAAAGTGGCGAAATTTGCCGCCGCCGAAGGCAAGGCCCTGGCCACCACACGCGCCGTGCAAAGCACCTTGCCGCCGTCGCCGTACGTGGGCGTGCAATTCGCGTCGATTCCCGAATTCCAGGTGATCGGCGTGGCCGCCGGCCAGCAGATGGCGGCAGCGCTGCTGGGCAAGGTGACGGTGGACCAGGCGCTGGAGTTGTCGCAGCAGACGGCTGAGCGTGAGATGCGCAAGGGCGGGTACTACAGGTAAGACCTTTCTTGCCGTCTGGTTTATCAACAGGCGAAGAGATTGGTGGCTTAAAACTGGGGTCAGACCCGACGGGTCTGACCCCGGATTTCTGTTGATGATCATTCCCTCACGTCCCAAGAGTATCCTATGAAACGCATTATCCCCCGGACTTTGCTGACGCCGGCCGTGCTTGCCGTCTCCGTCATTTCCGTGATCCCGTTGTTGATCACCCTGTATTACGCGTTCGTGCGCTATTCCATGCTCGATCCGAGCGGCCATCCTTTCCATGGTCTGGCCAATTTCCACTTTTTCTTTACCGATGCCTCGTTCCTGCCGGCTTTGCAGAACACGTTCACCTTGCTGTTTTCCGTCATGCTGATCACGGTGTTGCTGGGCACGGCGCTGGGCTTGCTGATCAATGAAGCGTTCCCGGGGCGCGCCATCGTGCGCGTGCTGCTGATTTCGCCGTTTCTCGTCATGCCGGCCGTCAATGCCCTGATGTGGAAGAACATGCTGCTCAACCCGATCTACGGCCTGTTTGCGCAGATCAGTCTCTTCTTTGGCGCCACGCCCGTTGACTGGCTGTCGGCCCACCCCCTGTTTTCCATCATCATGATGGTCTCCTGGCAATGGCTGCCGTTTGCCTGCCTGATCTTCATGACGGCCCTGCAATCGATGGACCGCGAACAGCTGGAGGCGGCCCGCATGGATGGCGCCACCTATGTGCAGCAACTGCGCTATCTCTACATTCCCCACCTGGGCCGCGCCGTCTCGGTGGTGCTGATGATCGAGATGATTTTCTTGCTGTCGATCTTTGCGGAAATCTTTACCACCACGGGCGGCGGTCCCGGCTTCGACACGACCACCATCACCTTCATGATCTATCAGCAGGCACTGCTGTCGTATGACGTGGGAGCGGCTTCCGCCGGCGCCCTGTTCGCCGTGCTCATCGCCAACATCGCCGCCTTCTTCCTGATGCGCGTCATCGGCAAGAATCTGTCGAAATAAGGAGACCTTGATGCATAGCAAACTCAATCTGTATGGCCGCACGGCCGCCGCCTGGCTGTGCGCGCTGCTGCTGTTCTTTCCCATCTTTTGGTTGGGTCTGATGGCCTTCAAGACGGAAGGGCAAGCCATTTCCACGCCGCCCCTGCTGTTTTTCACGCCGACCCTGGACAGCTTCCGTGAAGTGCTGGCGCGCGACAATTACTTCGGCTACGCGTGGAACTCGCTGTTTACCAGCGTGGTATCGACGGCCATCGGCCTCTTGATCGCCATCCCGGCCGCGTATTCGATGGCCTTCTTTCCCACGGGCGGCACCATCGGCTTGCTGAAATTCATGCTCAGTTCGCGCTACATGCCCGGCGTGGGCGCGCTGATGCCCATCTATATCTGCTACCAGTACTTCGGCCTGCTCGATACGCGCATCGGCCTGACCATCATGTTCATGCTGATGAACCTGCCCATCATGATCTGGCTGCTGTACACGAGCATGAAGGAGCTGCCGCGCGAAATCCTCGAGGCCTCGCGCATGGACGGCGCCACCGTGTGGGATGAATTCCGTCACGTCGTGCTGCCCCTGTCCGTGGGCGGCATCGCTTCCACGGCGCTGGTCTGCATGGTGTGGTCGTGGAATGAATCGTTCTGGTCGCTGAACCTGGGCGCCTCCAACGCGGGCACCCTGGCCTGGCTCATCGCCTCGTATTCGAGCCCGGAAGGTCTGTTCTGGGCCAAATTGTCGGCCGCTTCCCTGATGGCCATCGCGCCCATCATGGCACTGGGCTGGTTCTGCCAGAAACAATTGGTCCAGGGTATGACCTTCGGCGCTGTTAAGTAAACACTATTGGATGACATCATGGCTTACCTTCAACTGAGCAATATCGAGAAATTCTTTGGCGAGCACCGCGCCATCAAGGGCATCGACCTGGAGATCCGGCAGGGCGAGTTCGTCGTCTTCGTGGGGCCGTCCGGCTGCGGCAAATCCACCCTGCTGCGCCTGATCGCGGGCCTGGAACCGATCGACGGCGGCAAGCTGTCGCTCGACGGGCGCGACATTACGGCGCTGCCATCGTCCAAGCGCGACCTGGCGATGGTATTCCAGTCGTACGCGCTGTATCCGCACATGACGGTGTTCCAGAACATGTCGTTCGCGCTGAAACTGGCCGGCGTCGATCCGGCCATCATCCGCGAAAAAGTCGACAAGGCGGCCGCCATCCTCGACCTTGGGCGTTACCTGGAGCGCACGCCGAAGGAATTGTCGGGCGGCCAGCGCCAGCGGGTGGCCATCGGCCGCGCCATCGTGCGCGATCCGAAAGTGTTCCTGTTCGACGAGCCGCTGTCGAACCTCGATGCGGCCCTGCGCGTGCAGACGCGCATCGAGATCGCCAAGCTGCACCGCGAGCTGGGCGCCACCACCATCTATGTCACGCACGACCAGGTCGAGGCGATGACCCTGGCCGACCGCGTGGTGGTGCTGCGCGACGGCCAGATCGAGCAGCATGGCTCGCCATTGGAACTGTATGACCGTCCCGCCAACCGCTTCGTCGCGCAATTCATCGGCACGCCCAGCATGAACGTGGTGCCCGCCGATGCGGCGCCGCAGCTGCTGGCGCAGGCGGGCAGCGCGGCGCAGGCGGACGGCTTTGTCGGCATCCGCCCCGAGCACGTGCACCTGGGCGCGGCGCAGCCGGGCAGCGTGCCCGTCACCGTCGACCTGGTGGAGTCCTTGGGCGTGGAAACGCTGACCTATGTGCGCCTGCCGAACAATGTGCAGGTGGTGTCGCGCGGCGCGGAGCGCAGCAGCCTGCAGCCGGGCCAGCAGACGCATCTGACGTTCGAGCCGGGCTTCGTCCATTATTTCGACCGCGCCGGCAAGACCTACGCGGCGGCGAAAGGGGTGCTGTAATGGAAGCGATCGCATTGAAGCAATCGAACCTGGCCAAGCTGCCGGCGAACGTCGCCGTGCCCGCGTATGCGCGCGAGGCGCTCGTGCCCGGCATCGTGCATATCGGCGTGGGCGGTTTTTTTCGCGCCCACCAGGCCGTGTACCTCGACGATTTGCTGGCCTTGCCCGGCAACGCAGAATGGGGATACTGCGGCGTGGGCTTGCTCGCGCATGATGCGGCCATGCGCGACGCCATGCGGTCGCAGGACGGTTTATATACGGTGGTCGAGCGCAGCGCGGCCGGTGATAGCGCGCGCATCATCGGCTGCATCGGCGACTACCTGTATGCGCCCGACGAGCCGCAAGCCGTGCTGGAAAAGCTGGCCGACCCCGGCACGCGCATCGTCGCGCTGACCATCACCGAAGGCGGCTATTACGTCAACCAGGGCACGGGCGAATTCGATGCGCAGCACCCCGACATCGTGCAGGAACTGGCGCACCCGGAGGCGCCGCGCTGCTCGTTCGGCTACCTGGCCGCCGCGCTGGCACTGCGCCGCCAGCGGGGACTGGCGCCATTTACCATCATGTCCTGCGATAACCTGCAAAACAATGGCGATGTGACGCGCAAGATGCTGCTGGCCTTTGTCGCCTTGCGCGATGCAGAACTGGCGCGCTGGCTGGCCACGCATGGCAGCTTCCCCAACAGCATGGTCGACCGCATCACGCCGGCCACCACCGATGAACACCGGGCGCTGGTGCGCGACAGCTTCGGCATCGTCGACGCCTGGCCCGTCGTGTGCGAACCGTTCCGCCAGTGGGTCATCGAAGACGAATTCCCGCAGGGCCGGCCGGCCTGGGAATTGGTGGGTGCGCAGATGACGCACGACGTGCTGCCGTATGAAAAGATGAAGCTGCGCTTGTTGAATGCCAGCCACCAGGCCCTGTGCTACATCGGCATGCAGCTCGGCTACACGTTTGCGCATGAAGCGATGGAGGATGCGGGCATCCGCGCGCTCGTGCGGCGCATGATGGATGACGAGGTCACGCCTTTGCTCGATAGCGTGGAAGGCATCGATCTGGCGCAATACAAGGACACCCTGATCGAGCGCTTTTCGAATCCGGCCGTGCGCGACCAGCTGGCGCGCATCGGCACGGAAGGCTCGGCGCGGATCCCGAAATTCGTGCTGCCGTCCGTGCGCGAAGCGCTGGCCCGGGGCGGCGCCATCAAGCTGCTGGCGTTTACCGTGGCGTGCTGGTTCCGCTACCTGGAAGGCCACGACGAAGCGGGGCGCGAGATGCCCTTGAACGACCCGTACGCGGTGCGCCTGCGCGCGCTGGCGCTGCAGGGAAAGGCGGACGCCGCGGCGCTGCTGTCCTTGCGCGAGCTGTTTGGCGACCTGTCCGACGCACCCGCGTTCACGCAGGCGGTGGGGCAGTCGCTGGCCAGCCTGTATGGGCTGGGCGCGCGCGCGGCGCTGGAACAGATCGTCGCCTGACGGGGAGGGCGCGTCATGCCACCGTCGTTGCCGCAGATGGAGCTGGAACAGCAGCGCGACGCCACGCCAGGCTTCGAGCCGAAAGGCAGTTTCGGCTTCATCCGCTACCTCGAGCACGGCTTTCCGAATGCGCTGGTGCGCTGGCATTACCACGACGAGTACGAACTGCACCTGATCGTCGAGAGCAGCGGCAAGGTCTTTGTCGGCGACTATATCGGCCAGTTCACGCCTGGCCACCTGGTGCTGACGGGGCCGCGCGTGCCGCACAACTGGGTCTCGCTCGACACGCCGGCCGAGGGCGTGGCCCTGCGCGACATGGTGATCCAGTTCGGCCATGCGCCGCTGGCGTCGATGGCGGCCGCCATTCCCGAATTGAAGGGCATCTTCCCGCTGCTGCAGCGCGCCCTGCATGGCGTGGAATTCTTTGGCGTCAGCGAGCAGTCGCTGCGGCGCTTCCGGCGCATCCGCGACACGAGCGGCCTGCCGCGCTTCATCGAATTTCTCACCCTGCTGGGAGAGCTGGCGCAGACCAGCGACTACCAGCTGCTGTCGACGGTGCCCATGCAGTCGAGCGACGACGACGTGGCGCTGGCGCGCATCAGCTCGGCCATCAACTTCATCGTGCACAATTACAGCAGCCAGTTCTCGCTGAAACAGCTGGCCGAGCAGGTGGACATGCCCGAGCGGACCTTTTCGCGCTTCTTTCGCAGCGCCACGGGCAACAGCTTCACGGACTTCGTCAACCGCCTGCGCATCAACAAGGCGTGCCAGCTGCTGATGGAGACGGAGCGCTATGTGAGCAACATCTGCTACGAGGCGGGTTTTAACAATGTGGCCAATTTCAACCGGCGCTTCCTGGAATTGAAGGGCATGACGCCGAAGGAGTTTCGCCAGCAGGCGCTGGGCCGTTTTGGCGAGTGAAGCTTTTTGAGGTACATTCGATGGCACGGGCGGGGACAGCCTGAGAGAGACAAGCATGGAACACCTATGGCACAAGGACAGCGAGCGCAAGGCGCCCGAGCTGGAACGCGAAAGCTACGACGGCATCATCAATTACCTGGAACATGGCTATCCCAGCTCGCGCGTGCGCTGGCACTGCCATGAAGAGTATGAGCTGCACCTGATCGTCGCCACCAGCGGGCGCCTGTTCGTGGGCGACTATATCGGCGAATTCTCGCCCGGCCACCTGGTGCTGACGGGCCCGCGCCTGCCGCACAACTGGATTTCCAACGTGATGCCGGATGGCGGCGTGCCCCTGCGCGACATGATCGTGCAGTTCGCCCATGCGCCGCTGGCCGGCGCCGCGCGCGTGATTCCCGAATTGCGCGAACTGCTGCCGCTGCTCGAACGCTCCAGCTATGGCGTGGAGTTTTTCGACATGGGCCACGAGGCCGAACAGCACCTGGCGCGCATCCGCGCCACGCATGGGGCCGAGCGCTTCGCCGAATTCGTGCAATTAATGAGCAAGCTGGCGCGCACGGCCAACTACCGTTTGCTGTCGAGCGCCTCGCTGCGTTCCTATGACGATGACGCCACCCTGGCCAAGGTCAATTCCGTCCTCAACTACATCACGGACAATTACCGCGAGCCGATTTCGGCGGAAATGCTGGCCGAGCAGGTGGGCATGTCGCTGAGTAAATTCTCGCGCTTCTTCCGCAAGGCGACGGGCAACAGCTTTACGGATTTCGTCAGCCGGCTGCGCATCAACAAGGCGTGCCAGCTGCTGATGGACACCGACCAATACGTGTCGAACGTCTGCTACGACGTGGGTTTCCAGAACGTGGCCAACTTCAACCGCCGCTTCCTGCAGGTGAAGGGCGTCACGCCCAAGGAATTCCGGCGCCAGGCCGATGGCCGCTTCGGCGGCATCGGCGGACCTGTTGCGGATACGCCACTGGCGTGACGGCTGTCATGGGCTTGTCACTTTGAGCAGTTACTCTCCACGGCTTCAACCCCACCTTAGCCGAGGAATGCATGAATACTGCTGTAACGTCGACCCCGAAACTGACCCTGCTGGCCATCGCCGCCGGCCTGGCCCTGGCCGCTTGCGGCGGCAGCGATAATCCGCCGGCGGAGCCTTCCAAGCCCGTGGCGCAGACGGGTGTGTTCCTCGACGGCGCGGTGGAAGGACTCGATTATGTGGCCGGCAGCGCCCCCAAGGCCAGCACCAATGCCAAGGGCGAATTCATTTGCAACCCGGGCGAGACGGTAGCCTTCAGCGTGAGCGGCCTGGCCCTCGGTTCGGCCCCATGCGGCGCCGTCGTCACGCCGCTGGCGCTGGCCGCCAGCACGAATGTGGCGGATGACAAGGTCGTCAACCGCCTGCTGGCGCTGCAACTGCTCGACGACGACAGCGATCCGTCGAACGGCATCAAGCTGACGGCGGAAGTGAAGGCCGCGCTGGCCGGCAAGACACTGGACTTTGCCACCGCTCCGGCCGTCTTCAACACGGCCCTGGCCGCGCACCTGGCCAGCGTGGGCGGGAAATTCGCCGGCCGCACGGTCGATGCCGAACGCCGCGCCCTCGTGCGCGAGCATTTTGAAGACACGCTGGCCTCGAAAGCGGGCGCGCCCGTCAACGAGGCGCTGACACAGGCCAATCCTGTCGGCGAAGTGAAAGTGACGGTGACGCGCTACCAGATCCAGGCGGCCGACAAATTCTACGTGCCGTACGAAGGCGCGAATGCGAAAATCAAGGGAGAATTCCCGAACGGCTTCCTGCCGTCGTACGGTTCCGGCCTGGCCTACAAGGGCAAGAACGCGGCCGGCGACCTGGAATTCTATGGCTTGACGGACCGCGGCCCGAACGGCGACGGCCCGCTGGTGCCCGATCCATCGGGCAAGGGCACCATCGGCAGCAAGATCTTCCCGTCTCCCAGTTTTACGCCTTCGTTCGGCGTGATCACAGTCGGCAAGAACGGCGCCGTGCTGGGTTCGTCGACGCCGATCAAGGTGTCGGCCACCGTCAACAGCTCGGGCTTGCCCGTGCCCGTGGGCGCGGTCGGCAATTCTGCCGAGATGCCCGTCATGGATGCGATGAAGTTCGACGCGACCGGCAAGGCCGTCTTCAATGCGGGCGGCCTCGATTCGGAAGCCATCGTCGTCGATGCCAAGCGCAATGCGCTGTGGGTGTCCGACGAATACGGTCCCTTCATCGTCAAGATCGATGCGGCCACCGGTATCATCCAGGCCAAGTACGAGCCGGGCAAGGGCTTGCCGGCGCTGTTCGCCAAGCGCCGCGCGAACCGCGGCATGGAAGGCATGACCTTAGATACGAGCAACGACAAGCTGTACGCCTTCCTGCAAAGCCCTCTGTCCGACGGCACGGCACCATATTCTGTGACGAAGAAGAATGAACAGGTCGAGCGCTTTGCCCGCTTCACGCGCTGGATCGAATTCGACCCGGTGACGGGCACCAGCGGCAAGATGTATGCGTATCCGCTCAACGCGGCCGACTACCAGGATGGCCGCACGGGCAACGCCAAGCTGGGCGACATGGTGGCGCTGGGCGGCGGCAAGTTCCTCGTCATCGAGCAGGGCGCCGCACCGTCGGGCAAGGTCTTCAACAAGCTGATGCTGGTCGAACTGAAGGGCGCCACCGACATCGCGGCCGCCGCCTTCAACGCGACGACGTCCGACCTGGAGAAGAGCAGCATGGGCGGCGCCGCCGTCAATGGCGCCGACTGGGCCGCTGTCACGCCGCTGAAGAAAACGCTGCTGCTGGACTTGAACGCCATCGGCTGGGCGGCGGAAAAGGCCGAAGGCCTGACCTTGATCGACGACTCCACCATCGCGCTGGCCAACGACAATGACTTCGGCCTGAAAACCAAGGTCTTCGACGCGAATGGCGTGGAAGTGGCGGACGCCGACGTGACCAAGTGCACGGTCGATGCCAATGGCACCATCGTCACGAGCAGCGTGGCCGGCTGCAATGCCGCCAACACCATCCGCGTGGCGCGCGGCGACGACCGCGAGCGTCCTAGCCGTTTGTGGATCGTGAAGTTCGCCAAGGCGCTCAATACGTATTGATGTAGTTTGACGGACGTAAAAAAGCCGCAGGCGTGAGCTGTACGGCTAGCGTAGAGCTGGGGTCAGACCCGACGGGTCTGACCCCAGATTTTGCTTTTTGGTTTACTTTTTTGTATAAGTGTTGAGCCAATCGAGCACCGTGTGATGCCACAGCAGCGAATTCGCCGGCTTCAGCACCCAGTGGTTTTCGTCGGGGAAGACCAGCAGCTTGCTTGGGATGCCGCGGCGTTGCAGCGCCGTGAAGGTACCCAGGCCTTGCGCCGTAGGGATGCGGAAGTCCAGGTCGCCCTGCACCACCAGCATCGGCGTCTTCCAGTTCTTCACGAAGTTGACGGGGTTGAACTGCTCGTACTTGGCTGGCGCATCGTAATAGGTACCGCCGTTTTCCCACTCGGTGAACCACAGTTCTTCCGTCGCGTATGCCATGCCGCGGTTGTCGAACACACCGTCGTGGTTGACCAGGCATTTGAAACCGTCCGGCCAGTTACCGGCGATCCAGTTCATCATGTAGCCGCCGTACGACGCGCCCAGCGCGCAGCTGCGCTCGCGGTCCAGCCACGGGAACTTCTTGGTGGCCGCTTCCAGACCCTTCTGCAGGTCGACCAGCGGCTTGCCGCCCCAGTCGCCGCTGATGGCATCCGTGAATTTCTGGCCATAGCCGGTGGAACCGTGGAAGTCGATGAAGACGGTGGCGTAGCCGGCGCCCGCATACACTTGCGGATTCCAGCGGTAGCTCCAGCTGTTGCCGAAGCTGCCTTGCGGGCCGCCGTGCACGAGGAAGGCCACCGGATATTTTTCGCCTGCCTTGGCGTTCCATGGCTTCATGACGTGGCCGTAGACGGTTTCGCCATCCGCGCCCGCGAACGAGAACTGCTCATATTCGCCGAAGCGCACGTTGGCCAGCGCTGCCGCATTCTGTTTCGTCAGCTGGACCATCGGTGCCGATTCGGACTTGGCGTCGAGCTTGCGCGTGTACAGCTGCGCGCCCGAGGCCAGGTTCGCTTGCGTCAGCACGATGGTATTGCCGCGCACGTCGAAGTCGCCCACGGCGCCTTTGCCCGTCAGCGCGTTGACCTTGCCGCTGGCCGCGTCGATGTGGAACAGACGGTGCTGGCCCACGTCATCGGCGGCGACGAGGAAGGCCTTGCCGTCCGGCGTCCAGCGGAAATCGGCCACGGAACGGTCCCAGTCGTCGGCCACGGTGCGTTTCTTGCCCGTGGCAACGTCCATCAGCACCAAATGAAAACGGTCCGCTTCGAAGCCAGGCTTGGTCATGGCGACGTAGGCCAGGGTGCGGCCGTCCGGCGAGTAGGTGGCTTTCGCATCCCAGGCCGGATTGTCGGCCGTGAGGTTGCGCGGCGCCTGGCCGCCGGCGGCAGGAATCGTGTAGACGTCGAAGTTGGTCGACCACGATTCCGTGCGGCCGGCCACGCGCACGGAGAAGGCCACCGTCTTGCCGTCCGGGCTGAAGTGGTATTCGCCGTTGTCGCCGAATGGCTTCGATGGCGCGTCGCCATCGAGGGTGCCGCTCAGGCTCACGGGCGCGGCGCTGACCTTGCCGGTCGCGTCGATCGGTGCCGAATACAGCGCATTGCGGCGGCCATCGGCCCAGGTATCCCAGTGGCGCACGAACATCTGGTCGTAGACCATGCCGCTGGCCTTGTTTTTCGCTTTTTCATCGAGGCGCTTCCTGGTGCAGGCGATGTCCGCGCAATCGAGGAAGACGCCCATGCTGAAGGCCAGGCGGTCGCCCTGCGGCGACAGGCGGTAGGTATCGACGTCCAGCGCCAGGTCGGTGACCTTGGCCGCTTCGCCGCCGTTCAGGGGCAGCTGCCACACTTGCGAGGAGCCGGAACGGCCGGACAGGAAGTAGATGGCGTCGCCGTTCGGCGACCATTGCGGGGCGCTGGCGCTGGCGTCGCCGCGCGTGAGCTGGCGCGGCGCCGCGTTCGGCGCGCGCAGGTCGATCATCCACAGCTGCGTGTTGCCGCGGTTTTTCTCCAGGTTGGTCGTGCGCACCGTGTAGACGACGCGCGTGGCGTCCGGCGACAGCACGGGGCTGCCCACCCGTTCCATGGCGACCATGTCTTCCACGGTGAAACCGCGCGGCGCGGCCGGCGCCGATTCCGCAGCAACGGCGGTGGTGGCCATGGCGGCACTGAATGCTCCCAAGAGCAGCAGACGTAAACTCATTCAAACTCCCGATTCTGATGACGACGTTATCGATATGGTATTGACGTGGCCGGCTGTACCGCCGGCAGCCCGACATCATAGCAATAAAGACGCGCCCGCTGCGGGAGTTGACCGCCGGTTAGCCGGCCGGAACTGCCAGTTGGTCGAGTGCCACGTGGCCCAGGAAACCGCCCTGGCTGGCGGCCGGCAAGCCCGCCTCGATGGCATGGGCAAAGCGGATGCCGGGGTCCTGTTCCAGCGCCGCCAGCACGCGCGCCACGTGCGGATAGTCGCTTAGCCGCGCCAGCTGCAGCGGTTCGGCCCAGCGCGCCGTGGCGGCCAGGTAGGCGTCGGCAATCGTCGGCGCGGTATCGGAAGCGAGCCAGGCGCGGCCTTCAAGCAGGCGTTCCAGGTGCGCCAGGCTTTTGTTGACCTTCTCGACGGCCATTTCGCGCCAGACGGCCGCGCGCGCATCGTTTTCTGCCGCGCGGCTGGCCTGGAAGGCGGGCATGAAGGCCGCGTGGAAGGTCGTGTGCAGAAACGACAGCGCGCTGTTCAGGCGGTCGCAGGCGGGCGTGCCCTGCGCAAAGCCCAGGCCGCTGTCCGGCGCGCGGGCGGCGATATGCAGCAGGATCGCCATGCTTTCCAGTAGCGGCGTGCCCGCGTGCGTGAGCAGGGCCGGCGTCTGGCCCAGGGGATTGATGGCGAGAAAGGCCGGATGCTGCTTGCTGGCCGGGTCGCGCGCTTCCACGCGGGCCAGGCGATACGGCAAGCCGCTCCATTCGAGGGCGGCGATGGCGGCAAACGAGCAGCCGAACGGCACGCTGTAGATCAGGGTGGTTTCCATGCTGGAGTTCCATTCAGGTGAGGGAAGGGCAGTCTAATCGCGATAGTTACTATTTGGAAGAAGGCAGAATAATGTGGTATAGGTACATTTTTTATACCAGATAGGGATCGCCATGAAGGACAATGTCTCCGGCTGCGCAGTGGAAGAAGCCATGCGTTTGCTGGGCGGGCGCTGGAGAGTGGTGCTGCTCAGCTATCTGATGGCGGGGCCGAAGCGCTTCAGCGAAATCCGCCGCGCCGTGCCGAATATCTCGCAGCGCATGCTGACCCTGGACTTGCGCGCGCTGGAAGAGGCGGGCTTGCTGACGCGCACGATCTATGCGGAAGTGCCCGTCAAGGTCGAGTATCAACTGACGGACGAGGGCCTGCGCCTGCGCGAGCTGGTCGAGATGCTGCGCGCCATCGGCCTGCGCCTGCGCGGACAGGCGGACGGGGGCGGTGCCTTTCTCGCGCCCGAGGTAGGGGACATGTCTGTATAGAAACAGCTGTTTTTATGCAAAGTGCTAGACTGCCGGCCTTTGATCACTACTTTTGACACCCATGCGCCTGACTACCCTCGCCCTGACCGCCGCCGCCCTGTTCGCCGCCTTGCCGGCCCAGGCCGCTACCATGCCCACGCTCGAACACATCCAGGCCGCCGTGCAGGCGGGCGTGGCCAACACGCAAGCCAGGATGCAATCGTCGATACCGGTTCCCATTCCCGTCAAGGCCACCAGCCTGCAGGGTTGCCAGGAGTCGCAGGAAGTGCCGGGCGAGGTGGTGTGCCTGGTCGGCATGAGCGCCGGCATGCGCGACGGTTTTATGGTCTTGCCGCTACGTAACGATAACGGCACCTGGGTCGGCGTCGAGCGCAAGGACGCCAAGTTTGCGGGACCGTCGCCGGCCGAGGCGCAAGCGATGATACGCGCCTGGGCCAAGGAAGAAGTGGCGCGCAATCCGGAGGCGGCCAAGGACGTGCAGATGCAGGAAGCGCAAAGCACCATGCAGGTCAAGGCCGTCAACGAGTGCGACGTCAAGCGCAAGACGGGCTACCTTGTGTGCGATACGCAATTGAGCGTGCCGAGCCGCCCGGAAGGCATCAAGACGGAACTGACCTTCATGCTGGAAAACGCCGGCTGGCGCTACGTGCCGCGCTAAGCTGCCGGCCGCCAGCCCGCTCGCCCAGCGGCCTGACATTCCTTTCTGCATAGCGCCAGCCCCACTTCGGGGCGTCTGGCGCTCACGCACTTCCCTCCTGCACGTCCAGCCTGCGTGGCGGCCCACGCGGCCGCCGGCAGGCATATCGCATCCCTCATCAGCACCAGACATACAGTTTAGCGTAGGCAATATGGTTGAATTGATATATTTGTTGATTCAATATTTTACGAAATGAAAATGATAGAATTGGTGATTATTTTTATTTATGTTGTGATTATGCCATATAAAGCAATATATTTGGTGTAATCGTTATTTTTGGCGTATGATATTGATAATGCGCAAGTAAATGCTGCGATCTGAATGTCTGGAGAACCGCCGTGCTGAAAAAAATAACGAGTAGCGAACTGATGCTGGGAATGTATGTCGAACGTCTGGGCCGTTCCTGGCTCGATACCCCTTTCTGGACGCGTTCTTTCTTGCTGGAGTCGCCGGCTGACCTCGAGCGTATCCGCTCGGCACGCCTGTGCGAAGTGTGGATCGACACGACGCGCGGGCAGGCGCCGCAAGTCGCGCCGCCCGCCGTGCCTTCTGCCGCGCCGCCGGCCGCGGCAGGCGCTCCCGCGGCCGCGCCAGCGACGGTGCCCGCAAGCAAAACCGTCGCCGATCCGGGCCCGCCCCGCTCGCGCGAGGAGGAACTGGCGCGCGCCCGGCGCCAGATCGAACGCTCGCGCCAGGCCGTGCAGACGATGTTCGACGAGGTGCGCATGGGCAAGGCCTTGTCCGCGGCGCAAGCTTACGAACTGGTCGACGATATTGCCGCCTCGATGCAGCGCGGCGGCGACGTCCTGCTGGGCCTGGCGCGCCTGAAATCCGCCGACAATTACACGTATATGCACTCGGTGGCCGTGTGCGCGCTGATGACGGCGCTGGCCAGGGAGCTGGGCCTGGCGCCCGAGCAGGTGCGCTCGGCCGGCCTGGCGGGTTTGCTGCACGATATCGGCAAGATGGCCGTGCCGTCCGCCATCCTCAACAAGCCGGGCAGCCTGAGCGAAGCGGAATTTTCCTCCGTGCGCGCCCATCCGGCCGCCGGCCACCGCATGCTGCAGGAAGTGGGCGAGATCGACCCGGTGGCGCTCGACGTGTGCCTGCACCACCATGAAAAACTCGATGGCAGCGGCTACCCCAAGGGGCTGCGCGGCGAGGAAATCAGCCTGTTTGCGCGCATGGGCGCCATCTGCGACGTGTACGACGCGATCACCTCGAACCGGCCGTACAAGCAGGGCTGGTGCCCGGCCGATTCGCTGCGCCGCATGGCAGGCTGGCGCGGCGGGCACCTGGACGCGCAACTGTTTGCCGCCTTCGTCAAATGCCTGGGCATCTATCCGCTGGGCACCCTGGTGCGGCTGCAGTCGGAGCGCCTGGCCGTGGTGGTGGGACAGTCGCCGGGCAAGCCGCTGACCCAGCCCACCGTGCGCGTGTTTTTTTCCATCCGCGCCGGCACCTGCATCGTCCCGACTCTGCTCGATCTGGCCGCGCCGGGCTGCCAGGAGCGCATCGTTTCCACGGAAAGCGCAGCCCAGTGGCGCCTGCAGGACATCGACCGTTACTGGGCCGGCGAACCTGCCGTGGCATGACGGCCGGCAGGGCCGTAATAAAGTGCATTTTGTTAATAATAAAATATTAAAATAATGGTGCCAGTGCCGTGCCCGCTTTGCTGGCTGGCGACCGTTCCTTGTCCGCAAACCCGTCACCGTACGGGCTACTTTTGAGGATGTGACCATGCGACTCAATCTTCCCGTCAGCGATACCGAGATCACACTGAGCGATAGCGAGACCATCGTCTCGACTACTGACTTGCAAGGCAATATCACCTATGCCAACCCGTATTTCATCGCCGTCAGCGGTTACAGCGCGGAAGAATTGATCGGCGCGCCGCAAAACATCCTCCGGCATCCGGACATGCCGGCCGAAGCGTTCGCCGATTTCTGGGCGACCATCCGCTCGGGACGCTCGTGGAGCGGCATGGTGAAAAACCGCTGCAAGAGCGGCGATTATTACTGGGTGCTGGCGAACGTGACGCCGGTGGTCGAAGACGGCGTGGCCGTCGGCTACATGTCCGTGCGCACCAAGCCGACGCGCCAGCAAGTGGCGCAGGCGTCCGCCCTGTATGCGCGCATCAAGGCGGGGCAGGCCGACGGCATCGTCATCAGCCAGGGCGCGGCCGTGCGCACGGGCTGGCTGGCCAGACTGGCGCGCTTGCGCGACCTGCCGCTGGCCCAGCGCATCGGCTGGAACCTGGGCTTGCTGAGCCTGGTATTACTGCTGCAACTGGCGTGGAATGTGGGCGCGTTGCCGGCTGCGGCCCACGGCTGGCTGACGGGCCTGTCCGCGCTGGCTTTGTGCGCGACCCTGTATTTCTGGCACAGCTTGCACCGCGCCGTGCTGCAACCGCTGCAGCGGGCGCGCCAGGCCTGCGACGTGATGGCGGGCGGCGACCTGACGGGCGAGCTCGACACCACGCGGCGCGACGAGATGGGACAGTTGCTGCGTTCCTTGCGCCAACTGCGCGTGAACCTGCATTCCATCGTTGGCGACGTGCGCGGCAATTTCCTGCGCATCAGCATGGCCAGCCAGGAAATCGCCGCCGGCAATATGGATTTGTCCGGCCGCACGGAAGCGCAGGCCTCGGCCCTGCAGCAGACGGCGTCGAGCATGGAGCAGCTGGCGGCCACGGTGCAGCAAAATAGCGGCAACGCCGTGCAGGCCAGCGACATGGCGGGCAAGGTCCACGGCCTGGCAGGGCGCGGCGGCGAAATCGTCGGGCAGATGGTCCGCATGATGGAGGGCATTAACGTCTCGTCGAAGAAGATCGGCGACATCACGGGCATTATCGAAGGCATCGCTTTCCAGACGAATATTCTGGCCTTGAACGCGGCCGTCGAAGCGGCGCGCGCGGGCGACCAGGGGCGCGGTTTTGCCGTCGTGGCGGGCGAAGTGCGCAGCCTGGCCCATCGCAGCGCGGCGGCCGCCACGGAAATCAAGCAATTGATCACGGCGTCGCTGGAGCAAGTGCAGGCGGGCGCGAAGCTGGCGCAGCAGGCGGGCGTCAGCAGCGCCGAAATGCTGGGCGCCGTGCAGGGCGTGCACGGCATCATGGAAGAGATCGCCTCGGCCTCGCGCGAGCAAAGCCATGGCATCGGCCAGGTCAACATGGCCGTCACGCAAATGGATGAAGTGACGCAACAGAACGCGGCGCTGGTCGAGGAATCGGCGGCCGCCTCCGCATCGCTGCAGGGCCAGACCTTGCAGCTGGAACAGGCGATGGCCCTGTTCAAGCTGGAACGCCGGGGTGCTACAGCAGGCGTTCCGACAACGCCTTGAAGGCAACCTTGGGCACGAGGAAGGCAAACGGCTTCGATACGGGCGGCAACTGCCCCAGCAAGCCGCAGTCGGCGCGCAAGGCTGTCAGCGCTTGCACTTGATCCACATCAACGGGCAAGTCGATTTCGCCGAAGACCAGCTTGCCGTTGCGCGGCACGTGCGCGATGGCCCCATCCTGGCACGCGAGGAAAGCGACGGCGTCGCGCCAGTTGCCGAACAGTTGCTGCCATTCGGCATCGAGGCCATGCGCCGCCGTGATGTCCGCTTGCACGTCCAGTGCCGGGGCGCTGCCGGCGCCGCTGGCGATGCTGCAGTGCGCCTGCGTGGCCGTGACGTCCAGCGTCATGCCGGCGGCCAGGTGCGTCGGCAGGATATCGCTGAACAGCCGCGTGCCCAGCGCATGCGGCAGGCTGGCCATGATGTTTTTCAAAAAATACACGCAAGGCACATCCGGCGCGCCCGCTGGCGTGCGCTCCAGGTACAGGCGCCAGTTGCTTTGCAGGGGAGACGGCAGCAGACGGCGCAGCGGGCCGAGCAGTGCAGGGCCGAAATGCCCGTGGCGGTACGTCAGCACGGTGAACGGCGTCTTGCCGTCGCGCTGCCACAGGGCCACGCCCGGCGGCAATAATGTCTGCGCCGCAGCGGCATCGACCAGCCAGCTTACGTAGACGACGTCGCGCACGTCGCTGTGCAGGGTCAGGAAGGGCAGGCGCGACATGACGGCCTGGCGCAGTTCGGCGAAATGCGTGCAGTTGGCGAGCGCGGCAAACACGCGCCCCGGCCAGCCCGCGCGCGGGTGGCGGTAAGTGTTGTCTTGCAATTGAGAACTTTCGAGGAAAAACTGAGGGGTAACACTCACGCAACAGCGCCCGTCCACATCATCGCGAGCGGCAGCGATGTGTGGCCGAGACGCGCAGCTGTGCTGGAGCACAGCGAGCATCGCAGGCCGCACAGGGCGCCGCGCAGCCGATGTGGGCGGGCGTCACTATTACTGCATGTGCCAGCCGTGGCTGACCACGATCGACTGGCCGCTCAGGGCGTTCGACGGGAAGGCGGCCAGGAAGATGGCCGTTTGCGCCACGTCCTGCGTGGTGGTGAATTCGCCGTCGATGGTGTCTTTCAACATCACTTTCTTGATCACATCTTCCTCGCTGATGTTCAGCTGGGCCGCCTGTTCGGGGATTTGCTTGTCGACCAGCGGCGTGCGCACGAAGCCGGGGCAGATGACGTTGGCGCGGATGCCGTCCTTCGCGCCTTCCTTGGCAACCACCTTGGCCAGGCCCAGCAAGCCGTGCTTGGCCGCCACGTAGGCGCTCTTGAACGGCGAGCCTTCGTGCGAGTGCACGGAACCCATGTAGATGATGGCGCCGCCGCGGCCCGCCTTGATCATTTCGCGCATGCAGGCGCGCGTGGTGAGGAAGGCGCCGTCCATGTGAATGGCCAGCATCTTTTTCCATTGGTCGAACGGGTAGTCGACGACGGGGCTGATGATCTGGATGCCCGCATTGCTGATCAGCACATCGATGCCGCCGAAGTGGGCCACGGCATCGGCCACGCCCTGGTCGACCTGTTCTTCGCTGGAGACATCCATGGCGACGGCAAACGCCTGGCCGCCCGATTGCTTGATTTCCTCGGCCGTCTTGCTGGCCGCTTCCAGGGCCAGGTCGGCGATGACGACCTTGGCGCCCTGTTTTGCGTATTCGATGGCCATTTCCTTGCCGATGCCGCTGGCGGCGCCGGTAATCAGTGCGACTTTGTCTTTGAGTTGCATATTAATCCTTTGCATTGCGGGTTGGAGTGATCGTGGAAAACCTGACTATGCCAGTATAGCCAGAAAACGCGTCAGGCATGGCCCGCGCACGCCTGTAAGCCGGCTTGCTTTTCCTGTAATTGCTGCAGGCGCCAGGCGCCGGGATTGGTGCCCGACCAGGTGCGGAACGCGTGGTTGAACGCGCTTTGTTCCTGGTAGCCGAGCAGGAAGGCGATGTCGACCAGCGACAGGTCCGGCTCGCGCAGATAGTCGCGCGCCAGGCCATAGCGGGCCTGATCCAGCACGGCCTGGAAGCTGGTGCCCGCGTCGGCCAGCTTGCGCTGCAGGGTGCGCGGCGTGACGGCCAGTGCTGCGGCAACGGTGGCCAGCCGCGCCGAACCCTGACGCAAGCCTCCCACGATGGCCGCGTGCACCTGCGCATCGATGCCGGCGCCCGTGTCCGCTTCGGCCTCGCGCTGCGCCAGCAATTGTTCCGCATGCCGGCACAGCACGGGATACAGGCTGACGTCCGCGTTCGGCACGGGCCAGTCCAGCAATTGCGCGTCGAAGGTGGCCGTGTTGGCGGGGGCATTGAAGGCGGGCAGGCTGCCCAGCACGCGCACGTATTCGTCGCGGTGCGCCGCATGGCGCAGCAAGTCGCCGCCGCCATCGTGGGTAAAGGCCAGCCGGGCCGGCGGCAGCGGCATGCCCGCCAGCCAGTCGCCGCACACCTTGACGCCGGCAAAGACGCTGTCGACCAGGTGCCGGCTGGCGCCCGGATAGTTGCTGGCCCAGCGGTAATGTGCGATGGCGCCGTCGCGCTGCAGGGTCGAGCGGCCCAGGTCGTGCGCCAGCCGTTCATAGCGGGCCGTCTGTTCCAGCGCCTGGCCCACGTTGCTGCAACTGAGCAAGATCAAGCCATACGCGCTGTACGTGCCCATGCGCACGCGCTGGCCCACGTGCAGGCCGAAATGCGCGTCGCCCGCCAGCAGCGCGCCCGCATCGAGCAGACGCACGTAGTCGCGCGCGGCCAAGCCCATGCCAGGCGCGGAGGCTTCCAGGCCGTGCGGCGCCACGCCGGCGGCCTGCGCCAGGGTGACGCTATCGATGCCGTGGGCGCCGGCCGCTTCCAGCAGCGGCAGCAGATAGGCGCCGGCGACCCGGCCGTCAGTGCTTGTCATGATGGAACAATGCGATTGTCATGAAAAACCAATACCCTTCGTCTGTGGCGGCATATGCTATTGATCTAGCAAGAAAATCAGGCAAGAACAGTATAGCAAGCCGCCGTGGCGCGCAACTGGCCGAATACAGGGGATGTCCATGCAACGCTGGAATGGCTGGGGAGATGAAAGCATCGTGTATGCGCTGAACGAGGATGCGCTGGCATTCCTGCGCGAGCGCCTGGGGCCAGGCAGCGGCATAGCCGACGCCAGCTTCGATGACGCCTGCGCGCAGGTGCCGGCCTCGCGCCTGGCGCCGCATCCGCTGATCGACACCCGGCCTGCCACGCGCGTGCGTCATGCGCTCGGTCAAAGTCTGCCCGACTGGTTTAAATTACGCCACGGCCGCATCGGCGCGGTGCCCGACGGCGTGGCCTTTCCCGACAGCGCGCTGCAGGTGCGCCAACTGCTCGCGTATGCGCGTCAGGCGTGCGTGACCGTCATTCCCCATGGCGGCGGCACCAGCGTGGCCGGGCATTTGACGGTGGCGGCGGGGCCGCGCCCCGTGCTGTCGATCAGTCTCGTGCGCCTGTGCGCGCTGGGCCACCTGGACCGCGAGGCGCAGCTGGCCACGTTCGGCGCGGGCGTGTATGGCCCCGACCTGGAGGCGCAGCTGCGCGCGCAGGGCTACACCCTGGGCCATTATCCGCAGTCGTTCGAGTATTCCACGTTGGGAGGCTGGATCGCCACGCGCTCGTCGGGCCAGCAATCGCTGCGCTATGGCCGCATCGAGCAGCTGTTCGCGGGCGGCGAGGTGGAAACCCCGTCCGGGACCTTGAGCATCCCCACGTTTCCCGCCTCGGCGGCCGGCATCGACCTGCGCGAAATGGTGCTCGGCTCCGAAGGGCGGCTGGGCATCGTGACGCAGGCCACCGTGCGCGTCTCGCCGTTGCCGCCGTATGAGGCGTTCCACGCCGTGTTTTTCGCCGACTGGGGCCAGGCGCAGGCGGCCGTGCGGACGCTGGCCCAGTCGCGCCTGTCCTTGTGCATGCTGCGCCTGTCGAACGCGGTCGAAACGCAAACCATGCTGACCCTGGCCGGCCATAAAAAACTCGTGGGACTGCTGGAACGCTACCTGTCGCTGCGCGGCTGCGGCGAAGGCAAGTGCATGCTGATGCTGGGCGTCAGCGGCGACGAGAAACCGGCGCGCGCGGCCCTGCGCGGGGCGCTGGCGCTGGCGCGGCGGCACGGGGGCGTGCATGTGGGGCGCCACATGGGCGACAAGTGGAAGCAGGGACGCTTTCGCAACGTCTACCTGCGCAACGGCGCGTGGGAACACGGCTATGTCATCGACACGGTGGAAACGGCTGTCGACTGGCCACGCGTGGCGCCCATGATGGCGGCGCTGGAGCAGGCGGGCGCCCGCGCGCTGGCGCAGCACGGCGAGCAGGTGCACGCGTACACGCATTTGTCGCACGTGTATGCGCAGGGCGCCAGCGTCTACACCACGTATGTGTATCGCTTGGCGTCCACGTATGAAGACAACATGGCGCGCTGGCGCAGTTTGAAAGACGCGGCCGGCGCCGCCATCGTCGCCAACGGCGGCACCATCAGCCACCAGCATGGCGTGGGCACGGACCACGCGCCGTGGCTGATGGCCGAAAAGGGAGAGCTGGGCATCGCCGCCATGCGTGCGCTGCTGCGCCAGTTCGACCCGCAGGCCATGATGAATCCCGGCAAACTGCTGCCCGAGGCCGGAGGCCCATCGTGAACAGGGCGGATCTGCCTGGCGTCCTGGCGCGCGAGTGGGATGTGCTGATCGTCGGCGGCGGCATCACGGGCGCCGGCATCCTGCTGGAAGCGGCGCGGCGCGGCTTGAAGGCGCTGCTGGTGGAACAGCGCGATTTCGCCTGGGGCACGTCGAGCCGGTCATCAAAGCTGGTGCACGGCGGCTTGCGCTACCTGAAGCAGGGACAGTTCGCCATGACGCGCGAGTCGGTGCACGAGCGGGTAGCCTTGCTGGCGGATGCGGCCGGGCTGGTCGAGCCGCAAGGCTTCGCCTTCGGCGACTACGCGGGCAGGAAGCCGGGGCGGCGCCAGTTCATGCTGGGCCTGGCCATCTACGACGTGATGGCGGGCAAGCGCGCGCGCCGCTATGTCGATGCGTCTGACTTTGCCATGCTGGCGCCGCACGTCCGGCGCGACGGGCTGCGGGGCGGCATGCTGTACCAGGACGCCAAGACGGACGACGCGCGCCTGGTGCTGCGCGTGCTGCAGGAGGCACGGCGTCATGGCGGCGTGGCCGTCAATTACCTGGGCGTGGCATCGCTGCTGCGCGAAGATGGCAAGGTCACCGGCGCCACCTTGAACGATGCGCTCGATGGCATGGCATGCACCGTGCGCGCGCGCCTGGTGATCAGCGCCACGGGCGCCTGGGCCGACGGCTTGCGCGGCCAGGTGGGAGCGCCGCCGAAACTGCGGCCCCTGCGCGGCAGCCATCTGCTGCTGCCGGCCTGGCGCTTGCCGCTGGCGCAAGCCGTCAGCCTGATGCACCCGCACGATGGCCGCCCCGTCTTCGCCTATCCGTGGGAGGGCGTGACCCTGGTGGGCACCACCGATGTCGACCACGGCGCCAGCTTGGAGCTGGAGCCGGCCATTACGCGCGGCGAACTCGATTACCTGCTGGCGGCGCTGCGCTGGCAGTTTCCGCAGCTGGCGCTGGGCGAAGACGACGTGCTGGCCACGTTTGCCGGCGTGCGCCCCGTGATCGACAGCGGCCGGCTTGACCCGTCGAAGGAAGCGCGCGAACATGCGCTATGGCTGGAAAACGGCTTGCTGACGGTGGCGGGCGGCAAGCTGACGACGTTCCGCGTGATTGCCCTCGATGCCTTGCGGCGCGCCGCGCCGCTGCTGCCGGGCTGGCAGGCGGATTTGCGTCCGCTGCCGATTTTCGACGCCACGCCGCCCTTGTCGGGCAAGGCCTTGCTGCTCGACGGCGAGCAGCGCGAACGCCTGCTGGGCCGTCATGGCGCGGGGGCGCAGGCCCTGTGCGATGCGGCGCGGGACGGCGAACTCGAGCCGATTCCCGGTACGCAGACGCTGTGGGCGCAGCTGCGCTGGGGCGCGCGCATGGAAGACGTGCAGCACCTGGACGACTTGCTGCTGCGGCGCACGCGCCTCGGTTTGCAGCTGGCCGGCGGCGCGCTTGCTATCATGCCGCGCCTGCGCGCCATCTGTCAGCATGAACTGGGCTGGGACGATGCGCGCTGGGAGGAAGAACAGCGGCGCTACCTGGCCCTGTGGCGCCGCCATTACAGCGTGCCGCAGGGCGATTGAAAAAACCATAAAAAATAAACAAGAGGAGAACATCATCGACACGACCCTGTTTGGCCAGCCCCTGGCGCTGGGCGACGCGCGCATCACCTACGACAGCCTGTCGCCGCTGGACTTGCGCCAGCCCATCGATACCCTCGTCGACGACCTGGGCGAAGACCTGCTGCAAATCACGTGCGCGAATGGCGACATCGTCGACGTGGGCTGGTATCCGGCCTGGAGCGAACAGGGGCGCTTGCGCGTGGTGGCCGTGCGCGGCCAGGACTGGGAAGCGCCCGTCTTCAGCGCGCAGCCTGAAAAAGATCCGCAGGCGCTGCTGCAGGCGCTGCGCGCCGCGCTGGCCAGCCTGGCATAAGCGATGACCAGCGTCTCCGGCCAGGGGCCGTACATTCTTGCCATCGACAATGGCACGCAAAGCGTGCGCGCGCTGCTGTTCGACCGGGAGGGGACGCTGGCGGCGAAGGCGCAAGTGTTCCTCGAAGCGTATTACTCGGACCACCCCGGCTGGGCCGAGCATGACGCCGACGGTTACTGGCAAGCCGTGTGCGCAGCGTGCCAGCAACTCTGGCGCAGCACGGACATCAATCAGTCCTCGGTGGCTGGCGTGGCGGTGACGACGCAGCGCGGCACGGTGGTCAACGTGGACGAACACGGCGCGCCGCTGCGCCCCGCCATCACCTGGCTGGACCAGCGCAGCACGCGCGACATTCCCCCGCTGGCGCCGTGGTGGCGCGCCGCCTTCCGCGCCACGCGCCTCGACGGCACGATCACGTACTTCCGTCGCGAGGCCGAGATCAACTGGATCGCGGCGCACCAGCCCGACATCTGGCGCCGCACGCACAAATTCCTGCTGCTGTCGGGCTTTCTGAATCACCGCCTGTGCGGAAAATATATCGATTCGACGGGCTCGCAGGTGGCCTACATCCCGTTCGACTACAAGCGCCATGCCTGGGCCGGGCGCTTCGACTGGAAGTGGCAGGCGCTGGCGATACGACGCTCGATGCTGCCGGAACTGGTGACGCCGGGCACGCGCATGGGCGCTATCACGGCGTCGGCCGCCGCGGCGACGGGCATCCCGGAGGGCACGCCCTTGCTGGCGGCGGCCGCCGACAAGGCGTGCGAAGTGCTGGGCGCCGGCTGCGTCGAACCGCACGTGGCGTGCCTGAGCTACGGCACCACGGCCACCATCAACACGACCAGCCGCAAATACGTGGAAGTGACGCGTTTTATTCCGCCGTACCCGGCCGCCATGCCCGGCGCCTACAGCACGGAAGTGCAGATTTTCCGCGGCTACTGGATGGTCAACTGGTTCAAGGAGCAGTTCGGCGACCGCGAACGGGCGGCGGCCGCCGAGGATGGCACGGGCTTGTCCGCCGAAGCGCTGTTCGACCGCCTGGTCGAGGCCGTGCCGCCCGGCTCCATGGGTCTGATGCTGCAGCCGTACTGGAGTCCCGGCATCAAGGTGCCGGGGCCGGAAGCGAAGGGCGCCATGATCGGCTTTGGCGATGTGCACACGCGCGCGCACATCTACCGCGCCATCCTCGAAGGCCTCGCGTATGCGCTGCGCGAAGGCAAGGAGCGCATCGAGCGGCGCAGCGGCATCGCCATCACGGAGCTGCGCATCGCGGGCGGCGGCTCGCAAAGCGATGCGGCCATGCAGCTGACGGCCGACATCTTCGGCTTGCCGGCCGCGCGCGCCCACGTGTATGAAAGCTCTGGCCTGGGCGCGGCCATCGCCGCTAGCGTGGGCCTGGGCTGGCATGCGGACTTTCCCGCCGCCGTGCAAGCGATGACGCGCAGGGGCAAGGTCTTCCAGCCCCATCCCGAGCACCGCAAAATCTATGAGCAGCTGTACCGGCGCGTGTACAGCAAGATGTATGCGCGGCTGCAACCGCTGTATCGCGAGATTGCCGACATCACCGGCTATCCGGAGTAACTACGTCTTCAATGCTATTGCGAATCATTCTCATCCAGTATATGATGTGTTCCGCATTTCACCAAGGCAACGTATCCCGGTGACTGCAGTGCGCCGCCGGCCATGCGCCGGCGGCGTGTCCGCGCGGGCAGGGTTCCGCCGCAACGCTTCCGTCAACGCCGCCGCTTGATCGTGCACCGCCTGTCCTCTGCCCAGCGTTTTTCATTCCACAAGCATCAAGCAAACCCAGGCAAGGATAGCGATGAAGAGCAGCAAACAACGATTGACCCCGCTGGCCGCCGCGCTGGCGCTGGCATTGGGCGGCGCGCACGGCCATGCGTGGGCGGCAGCGAAGGCGGACAAGGCCGATGCGGTACAGATGCCGGCCATCAGCGTGTTTGGCGACGCCATCAGCGCCGGCACGGCCGGACGCTCGTATATCACCAGCGCCGACATCGAACGCCAGCAGGCCGACAATGTCGCATCCTTGCTCGACACCTTGCCCGGCGTGGACCTGGCCGGTACGGCCCGTCCCAGCGGCCAGAGCCTCAATATCTGGGGCTTCAACAAAGTGCAGGACGTAAAAGTCATCCTCGACGGCGTGCCCAAGGGTTTTGAAAAATACCGCCAGGGTTCCATCTTCATCGAGCCGGAACTGATCAAGCAGATCGAAGTGAACAAGGGCGCGCATACGAGCTTGTACGGCAATGGCGGCTTCGGCGGCGTCATCACGGCCGAGACCAAGGATGCGCAGGACTTGCTCGAAGGCGGCGAGAGCGTGGGCGCCATGCTCAAGTACTCGCGCCACTCGAACAATGCAGAAAACGACGCCACCGTGGCCGTCTACGGCCGCACCGAAGACGGCCGCTTCGACGCGATGGCCTTCACCACGCGGCGCAAGTCCGACGATTTGCGCAAGCCTGACGGCAAGCCATTCCGCTTTTCCGCCATCGACGCGCCATCGAGCCTGGCCAAGCTGAATATCCGGCTGACGCCGGAGCAGCTGCTGACCCTGACGGCGATGAAGAGCGGCAGTTCGGGCTGGGGCCCGTTCGCCGCCATGGGCGAGGACGTGCCCACGCCGACCGAGGCGGAAATCAAAAAATATGGACTGGAAGAGGCGTGGCAGCGCAAGGCCGTCTACCGCGACCAGGACGACGACACCTATTCCGTGAAGTGGCAGTACGCGCCGCAAGATAATCCATGGATCAAGCTGACGGCCAGCGCCGGCTATTCGCACACGGACCAGCATGACAAGCGCCTGCCATCGGCTTCGCCGGGTTCCTACCTGGGCTCCCTGGGCAACGAGAGCTGGGCCTCGTACGTGGACCGCATCGCGGAAGTGCGCAACGAAAGCGTGTTTGCGACGGGCGCCGTGTCGCACGTGCTGCAAACGGGCCTGCAATGGCACAAGAATGTGCGCGACACCCTGATGTACTACCCGTCGTCGACGGCGTTGAAGGACCCCAGCTACAACTACGGCTACTTCCAGCCCTACTACATGCCGGCCGGGCGCCAGGAAACGACGGGCCTGTATCTGCAGGATGCGATGACGTATGGCGACCTGACGCTGACGGCGGCCTTGCGCCACGACCGGGTCGTCTCCGAGGGCGTGCCGAACAAGGCGCCGCGCTACAACAGTCCGCTGGCGGCGGCCGGCCACGACTTCAGCGAAAAGGCGCACGAGGACTGGTCGCCCCGTCTGGGCCTGTTCTGGAAGGCGTCCGGCACGCTGGCCTTGTTCGGCGACTTGAGCCGGACCTGGCGCGCGCCCACGATCGACGAGATGTATTCGAACGAATACTATGTGTCGTCCAGGCTCGGTTCATCGACGCCGGGCACCAGCCGCGACCTGGCTGTCGAGCGCGTGACGGCCGTGCGCGCGGGCGCCATGCTGCACCGCCAGAACGTGTTCATGGAGCGCGACGACGCGCAGTTGCGCCTGACGGTCTACCGCAACCGTGTCAGCGACAATATCGGCCCGCGCCTGGGCGTGCTGGTCGAAGGCTACGAGCCGGGCTCGGGCAAGGTGCCGCCGGCGCTGTCCGACTACCGCAACCTGGCCGGTTTCCATACGCAGGGCGTGGAAGTGGAGTCCTATTACAATTCGCCGCGCCTGTTTGCCAGCGCCTCGCTGTCGAAGCAGCGCGGCACGCGCACCGGTTCCCAGCGCGACCCGTGGGGCCGGGGCGAACCCGTGTCGACCATCGCGCCCGATAAATTGATGGCGGGCCTGGGCTGGCGCATGCCCGACCTGGGCGCCAGCATGGGCTGGCAGGGCCGCTTCGTGGCGAAGCAGGAGCGCGTCCTGCCGGTGGGGAACGTGTACCGCCTGCCGCCGTCGAAAGGCTATGCGCTGCATACCCTGTTCGCGTCATGGAATGGCAGGCAGGGCGTGTGGCGCGGCACGGAGGTGCGGCTGACGGTCGATAATGTCTTCAACCGCAATTACATGCCCTACCTGAGCGAAGCGGTCACCGGTGTGGGGCGTAATGCGAAGTTGAGCGTGTCGAGAAAATTTTGATTCGCTTTGAGAACGGCGGGCCGGAGACGCGGGCCCGGAGTGCCTTTTTTTGTGACTTGGGCCTACTCCCGGTCCGTTGCATGTTCCGTTGAACTTCCAACTTCCAACTTCAACCGTCAACGTAAAATGATCGCCTTGACCGTTTCCCATGCCGTGCTGCCCGAGTGCGTGGCGCGGACCTGGTTGCGGCCCGCTTCCTTGGCCACGTACAGGGCGCGGTCGGCGGCGACGAACAGCGCTTCGCGGTCGTCCAGCTGGTGCGGGCGGATGGTCGCCACGCCGATGCTGACGGTGATCCACGGCGAGGTGCTGGAGCGCGGATGCGGCAGTCGCAGCGCTTCGATGCTGGCGCGGATGGCCTCGGCCAGGTGCAGGGCGCTGGCCGCGTCCGTATCGGCAAACAGCAGGACGAATTCCTCGCCGCCGTAGCGCGCCGCCAGGTCGCCGGAGCGGCTGGCATGCGCATCGATGGCTTGCGCCACCTGCTGCAGGCAGCTGTCACCGGCCGGGTGGCCCAGGCTGTCGTTGTACAGCTTGAAGTGGTCGACGTCGAGCACCACCAGCGACAGGGCGCCGCCGCCGCGCACGGCGCGCTGCCACTCTTTTTCCAGGAAGCTGTCGAAATGCCGGCGGTTGGCTATTTGGGTCAGCGGATCGAGATAGGCGGCGCGCTGCAGCGCGTCTTCCGACTGCTTGTGGTGCGTGATGTCGTGGAGCAGGCCGATATACAGGGGCTGGCGCAGATACATGGGCGTCAGGGTCAGGTCCATGCTCAGCGCCGCGCCGTTGCGGTGGCGGATCGCCACTTCGCGCGTACCGTGGTTGTGCGCCTTTTCCGGATTGGCCGCGTGCATGGCGAAGTAGTCGAGGTATTCCTGCGTCACGAGGGGGCTGAGCAGCTCGCCGATGAAGCGCCCGGCCAGTTCGTTTTCGCGGTAGCCCAGGTATTGGTCGCAGGCCGGGTTGGTGTACTGGATGCGCCCGTTCGCCTCGATGATCAGCAAGCCCTCGGCCATGTTGTTGACGATGGTGCGCAGGCGCTCGGCCTGTTCCTGCTGGGTTTCATTGTTGCTGCGGATTTGCAGCTGGGCGCGCACGCGCGCGCGCACTTCGGCCATGCGCAGCGGCTTGCTGATGTAATCGACGGCGCCGCAGTCGAAACCGGCCACCACGTCTTCCGTTTCCGTCCTGGCGCTCATGAAGATGACGGGGATGCGCTGCGTCAGCGGATGCTGCTTGAGGCGGCGGCACGTCTCGATGCCGTCCATGTCCGGCATCATCACGTCGAGCAGGATCAGGTCGGGCTGGGCGCGTTGGGCGATCGCCAGCGCCCGCTCGCCGGACGTGGCAACATAGGTTTGATAACCCTGTTCGCTCATCAGCTTGCGCAGCAGCTCAAGGTTGGCCGGCGCATCGTCGACAATCAAAATGGCGGCTTCATGCCGCTGGGAATACTCCACACTGCCTGGACTCATTGCTTCCGGCCTTCTCGATGTACTCTGCGCTGCCAGCGTTTGCTGCATTTTCGGTGATGCTGACCGGGCTCAAATCTGATGCAGCGGTCAAATCATACCGCCTCGCCAATTTTTTGGGTGAAAAAATCGATGCTGCGCGAGGCGTGAAAATATTATTTTTATGCTATCTTTAAAAATAAATAAACGCAGTTGCTATCGTGAAAGCTGTTTTTAAACGGCAAAGATGCGTGCTCGGTGGCGCCGGGGCAGCGGGGGGGCACGCCCCGCAGTTGCGGGGCGTGGAGAGTGCGATTACATTTTTGCGGCGATCAGTTTGCCCAGGATGGCGATGCCTTCGCGGATGCGTTCCGGCGGCACCGTCACGAACGACAGGCGCAAGGTGTGCGTGTCCGGCGTGTTGGCATAGAACGGCGCGCCCGGCACGAAGGCGACCTTGTTGGCGATGGCTTCATCGAGCAGTTTCATCGCATCGATGTGTTTCGGCAGGGTGACCCAGATGAACATGCCGCCTTCCGGCTTCGTCCAGGTGACGCCGGCCGGGAAGTGCTCTTCCAGCGCCGACAGCATGGCCTGGCACTGGTTGCCGTACAGGCTGCGGATGCTGGGGATATGCCGCTCCAGGAAACCATCCTTGATCACTTCATGCACGACCATCTGCGTCAGCTGCGAGGTGTGCAGGTCGGCCGCCTGCTTGGCCAGTTCCAGGCGGCGTACCAGCGGCATCGGCGCCACCACGTAGCCGAGGCGGATGCCGGGCGTGAGCACTTTCGAAAACGAGCCCATGTAGATGACGCCGTCCGGATTCATGTTGATCATCTTCGGATACGGCTCGCCGCTGTAGCTCAGGGCGCCGTACGGATCATCCTCGATCAGCGGCAGGCCGTGGCGGGCGCAGGTTTCCACCAGTTCCACGCGGCGCGCCACGGACAGGCTGCGGCCCGTCGGGTTCTGGAAGTTCGGCAGCGCGTACAACAGGCGCGCGCCATCGGCGACGGGATCGATCGACGACGGCACCAGGCCTTCGTCATCGGTATCGACGGACACGAATTCGGGACGGTAGACGGAAAACGCCTGCAGGGCGCCCAGGTAGCTGGGGGTTTCCACCAGCACGCGGCTGCCTTCGTCGATCAGCACCTTGCCCAGCAAGTCCAGCGCCTGCTGCGAGCCGGACGTCATCAGCACTTGCTCGGGCAGGATGGTGCTGCCATTGCCGGAGAGCGAGTCGGCGATCCACTGGCGCAGCGGCAGGTAGCCGTCGGTGGGGCCGTATTGCAGGGCCACCTTGCCATTGTTCGACAGGACCTTGTCGAAGGCGGTCTTCATTTCTTCCACGGGGAAGGTGGCGGGCGAGGGCAGGCCGCCGGCAAACGAGATGATCTCGGGACGCTGCGTGATCTTCAGGATTTCGCGGATGAACGAGCTTTGCAGCTGTTCCGCGCGTTCGGCAAAGCGCCATTGGATCGGATTCGGATTTTCAATTTTCATACGAGTCTCACAGAAGATGCCGAGCTGCGCCGGCTGGATTTGTTGGCCCGCTTGTGGCGGTGCGTGCGCAAGCGGCGCCGGATAGGCGTCGCCATGGTGCTGCGGTATTGTACGGCTTGCACGCCGCCGTGCCCATGCGCACGCGCAACGGCGTTGCAAATGGGCGTCAGGGAAGCTTACTTCAGCTTGCGTCCGATGCCCACGACGGCGATCACGGCGCCGGCAAACAGCAGGCTTTCGCCCGTCAATGGCTCATTCAGCAGCACGGCCGCGCCCACCAGGGAGAGGAAAGGCTGCAGCAGCTGCGTCTGTCCCACGCGCGCCACGCCGCCCAGCGCCATGCCACGGTACCAGAAAAAGAAGCCGATAAACATGGAGAACACGGAGATGTAGGCAAAACCCAGCCAGGCCACGCCGCTGGCCTGCGCCATCAGCGCGCGTTGCGGCCAGGCGTTCCACAGCGTCACGGGCAAGACAAAAGGAACGGCCAGCAGCAGCGCCCAGGAAATCACATGCTGGCCCGGCATCGTTTGCGCCAGGCGCCCGCCTTCGGCATAGCCGAGTGCGGCCAGCAGCACGGCGGCAAAGATCAGCCAGTCGGCCAGGTGGAAGCTGCCGCCGCCCTGGCGCAGCGCGAACGCCACCACCAATAGCGTGCCGAGCAGGGCCATCAGCCAGAACCCTGCGGAAGGGCGCTCCTTGCCGCGCAGCACGGCAAATACGGCAGTGGCCAGCGGCAGGATGCCCACCAGCACGGCGCCGTGCGAGGCGGGCAGGCTGCGCATGGCGATCGACGTCAGCCAGGGAAAGCCCAGCACGCAGCCCAGCGACACAAGCGCCAGCGGCAGCCATTGTTCGCGGCGCGGCAACGGCGCGCGCTGGTGCCACAGCCACAGGCCGGCCAGGCCGGCCGCCACCAGGGCGCGGCCCAGGGCGACAAAGGTGGGATCGAGTTCGGCGACGGCCATGCGCGTAAAAGGCAGGGTCAGGCTGAAGAGGGCGACGGCGATGAGGCCCAGCAGCAGGCCTTTGCGGTCGGCGCCGAGGCGGGGAGGATGGCTGGCGGGGGCGGTACTGGTAGTCGATGGCATGTTTTTCCTGATACTGGCTGATAGGTGTGCGGGGTGCGCGGCAGGCGTGGATTAATTTCTGCCGTACTGCTATCCTAGGGTGCAATAGCAATACAGTACAAATACACTTTCACGCATAATTTCACATACTGTCATGGCCATATGAGCAATACACTTCCTTTGCTGTCGCGCGCCTCGGGCGAAACCCTGATCGACCAGATCGCGCGCTCGCTGGCGGCGCGCATCGACGACAAGCTGCTGCGCGGCGGCGCGCGCATGCCCTCGATCCGCCAGTGCGCCGCCAGCCTGGAGGTGTCGTGCGCCACGGTGGTGGCCAGCTACGACAAGCTGGTGGCGCGCGGCTACCTGGAATCGCGGCGCGGCGCCGGCTTTTTCGTGCGCGAGCGCTCGCCGCTGAACACGCCGGCGCCGCCCCCTGGCGCGCAGGACACTGCGGCGCAGCCGATGGATGTCGTCTGGCTGATCCGAAACATGTTCCGCCAGACGCCGGTCATCCCCGCGCCCGGCACCGGCATGCTGCCCGCCGAGTGGCTCGATGGCGACCTGGTGGCGCGCGCCCTGCGCGACGTCAGCCGCCAGCCGGGCAGCCTGCTGCTCGGTTACGGATCGCCGCAGGGTTTTTTGCCGCTGCGCCAGCAGTTGCAGCTGAAACTGGCGGGCCTGGAAATCGCCTGTCCGCCCGAGCAGATCGTCACCACGGTGGGCGTGATGCAGGCGCTGGACCTGGTGGCGCGCGAGTTTGCCCGCCCCGGCGACACTATTTTCGTCGACGATCCCGCGTATTGGCTGATGTTCGGCGCCTTTGCCGCCATGGGCATGCACGTCATCGGCATCCCGCGCCTGGGTGACGGCCCCGATATCGCCGTGCTGGCCGAGCTGGCGGCCCTGCACCGTCCTAAGCTGTACGTGATCAATTCGGTGCTGCACAACCCCAGCTCGACGTCGCTGTCGGCGGCCAAGGCGTTTCAGGTGCTGCGCCTGGCCGAACAGCACGATTTCCTCGTCGTCGAAGACGATATCTATTGCGACATGCATCCCGGCGGCGAGGTGCAGCCGGCCACCCGCCTGGCCGCGCTGGACCAGCTGCGCCGCGTGATTTACCTGGGCGGCTTTTCCAAGAGCCTGTCGGCCAACCTGCGCGTGGGCTTCATCGCCACCTCGCCGGAATGGGCGCAGCGCCTGGCCGACCGCAAGATGCTCGCCACCCTGACCACCAGCGACATCGGCGAGCGCGTGGTGTATAAAATCCTCTCGCAAGGTCTGTACCGCAAGCATGCGGAACGGCTGCGCGCGCGGCTCGACAAGGTGCGCGAGGGCACGTACCGCCGCGCCGAGCGGGCCGGCCTGCGTTTCGATCCCGCGCCAGCCGGCATGTTCATCTGGGCCGATGCGGGCTGCGACACGAATGTGCTGGCCGAAAAGGCGCTGGCCGAAGGCCTGGTGCTGGGGCCGGGCAGCCTGTTTTCGCCGCGCCAGCTGCCGTCGACCCGCATGCGCCTGAACCTGGCCACGGTGCAGGACGAGCGCGTCTGGGATTTTTTCGCGCGCGCGCTGGGCTAAAACTGCACATTTGCCGGGGGCTCTTGAAATCGCTTGTACCATCCCCAACTCCGTAGAATCCGTCCCATCCACAAGACTATGAGGTAAAAATGGCTGTCTCCGAAAAGCAAACCCTGGGTTTTCAGACCGAAGTGAAGCAAATGCTGCACCTGATGATCCATTCCCTGTACTCGAACAAGGAAATCTTCCTGCGCGAATTGATCTCGAACGCGTCCGACGCGGCCGACAAATTGCGCTTCGAAGCGATCGATAACGACGCCCTGTACGGCAACGATCACGAATTGAAGATCAAGGTCAGCTTCGACAAGGATGCGCGCACCATCACCATTTCCGACAACGGCATCGGCATGACCCGCGACGAGGCGATCTCGCACCTGGGCACCATCGCCAAGTCGGGCACCAAGGAATTCTTCGGCAAGCTGTCGGGCGACCAGCAGCAGGACGCGGCCCTGATCGGCCAGTTCGGCGTGGGCTTCTATTCCGGCTTCATCGTCGCCGACAAGATCACCGTCGAAACGCGCCGCGCCGGCGTGGACGCTTCCGAAGGCGTGCGCTGGGAGTCGGCGGGCGAAGGCGATTACAGCATCGAATCGATCGACAAGCCGTCGCGCGGCACGGACATCATCCTGCACCTGCGCGAAGGCGAGGACGAATTGCTGTCGAGCTGGAAGATCAAGTCCATCATCCGCAAATACTCGGACCATATCTCGCTGCCGATCGTGATGCAGAAGGAAGAGTGGGACGACGAGAAAAAAGAAACCGTCCTGAAGGACGAATTCGAAACCGTCAACCAGGCCAGCGCCCTGTGGGCCCGCAACAAGGCCGACATCACGCCGGAACAGTACGACGAATTCTACAAGCACGTGTCGCACGACTTCCAGTCGCCGCTCACGCACACGCATAACCGCGTGGAAGGCCGCAGCGAATACACGCAGCTGCTGTACATCCCGGCCAAGGCGCCGTTCGACATGTGGGACCGCAACAAGCGCGGCGGCATCAAGCTGTACGTCAAGCGCGTCTTCATCATGGACGATGCCGAGCAGCTGATGCCGACCTACCTGCGCTTCGTGCGCGGGGTGATCGACTCGGCCGACCTGCCGCTGAACGTGTCGCGCGAAATCCTGCAGGAATCGCGCGACGTCAAGGTGATCCGCGAAGGCTCGACCAAGCGCGTGCTGGGCATGCTGGAAGAACTGGCGAACGCGGACGAGCAGGACAAGAAGGACAAGTACGCCGTCTTCTGGAAGGAATTCGGCCAGGTGCTGAAAGAGGGCATCGGCGAGGACGCGGCCAACAAGGAACGCCTGGCCAAGCTGCTGCGCTTTGCCTCGACGGCCAACGACAGCGACGAGCAAGTCACTTCGTTCGCCGACTACGTGGCGCGCATGAAGGAAGGCCAGGACAAGATCTATTACGTCACGGCCGACAACTACGCCGCCGCCAAGAACAGCCCGCACCTGGAAATCTTCCGCAAGAAGGGCGTCGAAGTGCTGCTGCTGACGGACCGCGTCGATGAATGGATGCTGTCCTTCCTGCAGGATTTCGAAGGCAAGGAACTGGTCTCCGTCGCCAAGGGCGGCCTGGACCTGGGCGCGCTGGAAGACGAGGCGGAAAAGAAAGAGCACGAAGAAACGGAAACTTCATACGCCGACCTGGTGGGCAAGATGAAGACCGTGCTGGCCGACAAGGCCAAGGACGTGCGCGTGACGTTCCGTCTGACCGATTCGCCAGCCTGCCTGGTGGCCGATGAAAACGAATTGTCGGGCAACCTGCTGCGCATGCTGAAGGCGGCTGGCCAGAGCGCGCCGGAATCGAAGCCGATTTTGGAAATCAACCCCAACCACCCGCTGGTGACGCGTCTGAAATACGAAGACGCGGAAGGCGGCAAGTTCGGCGACTGGGCCAACATCCTGTTCGACCAGGCCATGCTGGCCGAAGGCGGTTCGCTGGCCGACCCGGCCAGTTTCGTCAAGCGCCTGAACGAGTTGCTGCTCAATACGGCGAAGTAATCGCCACCGCATGCCTAAAACGTAGGTCGGATTAGCGCAGCGTAATCCGACACGGCGGCGGTGACCGATGTACTGAAGCCGGCCCTTTCCTCGTGGAAGGGCCGGCTTTTTTCATGCGCATGCCTCAAGCCCTGGCCGCGGCGACTTCAGGCATAATTGCCCCTTGTTGAATTTAATTCGTCAATGGCCGGCATGGCCGTTGATGCAGGAGCCTGTCATGTCAGTGAGTACCCGCGACGCCCTTTTGAAAAGCGCAGAAATCCACCTGCGTTCGAAAGGCTACGCCGCTTTCAGTTATGCCGATTTGTCCGAAGAAATCGGCATACGCAAGGCCAGTATTCACCATCATTTCCCCACCAAGGAAAACCTCGGCGTGGCCTTGATCACGCAATATATCGACGTGTTTACGGAAAAGCTGCAGGCGATCGATGCCGCGCATGCCGATCCGGTCGAACGCCTGCGCGAGTTCGGCGGGCTGTTCCTGGCCAGCGCCAACGACCATTTGCTGCCGCTGTGCGGCGCGCTCGCGGCCGAAATGGCGGCGCTGCCCGAATCGCTGCAGGCCTTGGGCCGGCAACTGATGGCGCAGCAGCTGGACTGGATGGAAAGCAATCTCGTGCAGGCGGCGCAGCTGCACGGCTGGACTTTGCGGAAGCCGCCGCGTGACTATGCCTTCATGCTGCTCAGCGCATTGGAGGGCGCCAGTTTTATCGGCTGGGCCCTGGGGCCTTCGACCGATCCGCTGGCCGCTTTCCATTACATGCTCGACAATCTGGCGTAGCGCGGGCCAGCCCGCTCAGGCAAACAGGGCGGGTTTGGCGACCATGAGCGCGCAGATGGTCAAAAATACGGCCAGCTTGAGGCACAGCCAGATCCGCAGTCTGGCGCCCGCCTGCACGTATCCCTGTTCCACCTTCTCTTCCACCTTGTCCGCCCAGAAATGGTCGATGGCTTGCGCGCCGATAAAAAGCGTGAGGGACAGCCGCATCCAGCCCATGTGCAGCCAGGCCCACTGTTGCTGGTACAGCAGGACCAGCCCGCCGGCAAGCACTATCCAGCCTGCGACGGCGATCTGTTGATGGAGTTTATGTAATGTATCGCGGCCGGCGGCATCGCGCATCAGGTTCAGCAGGCGCGGCGTCAGCATCATCGGGCCGATGAAGGCGATGGCGGCGACGACGTGCAGTATCATCAGGAATGTATAGGTGTTCATGGCGTTCTCGTATCGGCAAAGACGGTTGTTTGCGGAACGTTTAGAATAAGTTTTACTACCCACTTTCGCTACTCGCATTCATGGCAAAAACTGCAGCGCATGCGGAGCCCCGCAAGCGGCCGTCCCAGGCCAGATCGGCCGCCACCGTCGCGGCGATGGTGGAGGCGGCTGCTCGCATTATTGAGGTGCGGGGCTGGGCCGCGTTGACGACGAATCATGTTGCCGAGCTGTCCGGCGTCAGCATCGGCTCCCTGTACCAGTACTTCCCGTCGAAAGAGCCGCTGCTGGCCGAACTGGTACGCCGCGAACGCGCGATGCTGCTGCGCGACGTGGGTCTAGCCATGGCGCTGGAGGGGGAACTGCCGCTCGCGATAGAACAGGGTGTGATGGCCGGTCTGGCGCACCAGTTCAGGCGCCCCGCGCTTGCCCTCGCGCTGGAATCGGCTCCATCGTCGCCATCCTTGCAGCATGAGGACGAGGCCTTGCGGCAGGCGCTTGCCGGCCAGCTCGCGGGGCTGCTGGCGCGTCATGGCGTCGCCGATGCTGATATGGCCGCCGCCGACGTGATTGCGCTATGCCGCGGCATCATCGACGCCGCGTCGCTGCGGGGAGAAACCGATATGGCGTCGCTTGCCCGGCGCCTGGGGCGCGCGGTCCATGGCTACCTGGACACGGCGGGACCTGCCAGGGAAGCTGCCGCCAGCGCTTAAGGGAGGATGCAGCCGTCCAGGCCACACATCTCCCCGGCCGATGCGGCCAGGTTCTCCCGGGATTGCGCATGGAGGTTCTCCAGCGCCTGCAGGAATACTTCTGGCGGCTGCGCGCCGGAAATGTGCGCTCCATTGCCAAAGACGAACAGCGGCACGCCGGAAGCGATGCGCGATGCGCTGCGCTCATCGTCCTGCACCTGCTGGCGCAATTGCGGTGTCGACCACGCGCGCTGCACCGCCTCGGCAGGCACGCCCGCCTGCGCCGCGAGCAGGGCGAGGGAATCGTGGTCGAACAGCGATTTTCCGTGCGAAATACTCTGCTCATACAGCACTTCGACCAGGCGCTGTTGCAAAGCCTCGTCGCTGACGGCCTTGACGAGCATGTGCGCGTCCATGGTGTCGCCAAACAGCATGGTGTCGAAGCGGTAGTCCAGGCCTTCGGCCGCTCCATGCGACTGCACCGAATACAGCATGCCCTCGGCGGCCATCGGATCGCGAAATTTTTTCAGCAAGGCTGCCTTGATCGGTTCGGCCTGATGGTTCGGTGCGATGCGGTAGGCGCGCAGCCTGACCTGCACGGCGTCCCTGTGTTCGAAAGCGGCAAGGGCCTTCTCGAATCGGCGCTTGGCGATCCAGCACCAGGGGCAGACGAAATCGGACCAGATGTCGACGACCAGCGCTTGTGTGTTGTTTTTCATGGTTGCTCCTTGAGTGGCCGGCTCGGCGTGCACGCATGCCAGGCCGGCTGATGCGGCGGTATCAAGCCTTGTCGAACGCGTCCAGCACGTGGGTGCTGTAGACAACGGCGGCGCCCGCATTGAGGTTGATCGCCACGCCGAGCGCCTCGGCAATTTCTTCCACGGTCACGCCCAGCTTCTTGGCGGCGGCAGCGTGGAAGGCGATGCAGCCGTCGCAGCGCGTGGTGACGGCCACTGCCAGCGAGATCAGTTCCCGCGTTTTCGCGTCGAGATGGTTGGTCTTGTCGCCGGCGCCGCCCAGTGCGGCGATGCCTTTCATGGTGTCGGGCGTCAGTGCGTTCAATTGCATCGCACGCGTGTTGATGTCTTGCCGAGCTTGTTTCCAGTCTTCCATGATTTCCTCGCTATGTAGGCGCTTGCGCGCGGGTTGGTGGCTAGATGATTCCCGGGATGGGTATCAGGCCTCGATTACTTCCAGGGTGGGCCGCATGCGGATGGCCTTCGAGAAATTGGCCAGGTTGACCGACGTTTTGGTGACGGCCTGGTGCAGCGCCTCGACGCGCTCGCGCGAGGCATCCGTGCGCAGCCGCACCACGTAGCTGACTTCGTCGTAGCCGGGATTGACGCTCTCGTCCAGGCCGAGGAAGCCACGCAGGTCCAGCTTGCCGTCCGTTTCGATTTCCAGGCTGTGCACGGTGATGCCCATGGCCGCCGCATTGGCTGCGTAACCGACTGACAGGCAGGCGTTGAGGGCGGCCATCAGCAGCTCTTGCGGATTGGGCGCCGTGTTTTGGCCCAGCAATTCATGCGGTTCGTCCGAGGCGATCTCGAAATGGCGCGCATGCTTTTCACCGCCCAGCACATAGTGGCTGACGGTGGCCACGCTGCGCGTCTGGTGTTGCCAGCGGGTCTTGACGTTGAAACGCACCTCGCCCTTGTCGGGATGCCCTGCCACGCCCTGGGCGAATTGCTGCAATGCTGCCACGTTGATGCCATTGAGCATATTGCTGGCAGGCGCCGCGCCATACGCGGGATAGTCGGTATAACCGTGGGACGGGGCGCCGCTGGCGCCGTAATAGGTCGAGCGGTCGCTGTCGGCCAGAGGCCAGTTGTTTTGCATGCGCTCCACCAGATCCGGGTTGGAGATGAATGGCATGCCGAAGGCGATCAGATCGAGGTCGCCTTTTTCCAGTTCGCTGCGCGCCAGTTCCTGCGTGAAGCCGCCCGCGCCGATCAGGGTGCCGTGATAGTCCTGGCGGAATTGCGCACCAAAGCCGGCTGGCACTTCCGCCGCCGTGATGGTCGGCTGGTAGTTCAGGTGCACATAGGCCAGCTTCCTCGTATCGAGTGCCTGCGCAACGCTGCTCCACACCTGCGCTTCATCGGCATAGGCGCGCATGTCGTACAGGCGGCCGAATGGTGAGATGCGTACGCCGACCTTGCCGCTGCCGATGGCGGCCGACAGCGCGTCTATGGTCTCGAGCAAAAAGCGCTGGCGGTTGGCGATGCCGCCGCCGTACTGGTCGGTGCGCGTATTGACGGCGCTGCTGAGGAACTGGTCGAACAGGAAGCCGTTGGCGGCCATGATCTCGATCCCGTCAAAGCCAGCGTCGATAGCGACTTTTGCCGCATGCACGAAGTCGGCGGTGACGCGGGCGATCTCGTCGACGCTCAGCGCGCGCGGCACGCTGGGCAGCACCGGTCCGGCCTTGCCCGGTTCGATCCAGGCGTAGACGGTGGTGTTTTCCGCCGCCACGTCGCTGGGGCCGACGGGCGCCGCGTTGCCCGGCTGGATAGATACATGTGACATGCGGCCCACGTGCCACAGCTGGGCGAAGATCTTGCCGCCCTTGGCATGCACGGCATCGGTGACCTGGCGCCAGCCCTGGCCCTGCGTGCTGCTGTAGATGCCGGGCGTGTACAAATAGCCGCGGCCTTCATCGGAGACGGGCAAGCCTTCGGTGACGATCAGGCCGGCCGAGGCACGCTGGGCGTAATACAGCGCGGTGAGCGCATCGGGATTGTTTTCGAGCGTGCGCGTGCGCGTCATCGGCGCCATGACGACGCGGTTGGCCAGGGAAATGCCGGACAGGTCATAAGGGGTGAACAGTTGATGCATGTGATGCCTCGCAAATGGTCGAATGCGCCGTGGCGCGGAAGGATTGCCGGGTGAAATACCGGGTGTGAAATAAGTCTACCATCTAGTAGGTAGGCAAGTCAACCGGTCGCATTGCCGGCAAAAATCGCTATGATGCGGCTTTGCACGGGACGATACGGATGATTGCCATGAAAAACCGCCTGATGGCGGGCCTGGGCGCGCACGCGCTGGGCTGCCTGCTGTTTATTGTGTTGAGCTGGCTGGGGTTTTACCTGTACACGCAGCTGTTTGGCAGCCTCGGCTCGCGCGGCGTGGCGGGCGGCTTGGCCCTGCTGCTCGTGTTTTACGTGTATGCGGGCACGAATCTGCTGCTGGCGCTGCTGCCGCCCGGCAGGTGGAAGCCTGCGCTGTGCGCCTTGCTGGGCGCGGCCGTGCTCGCGTATCTGCTGCCCCAGCATCCGCTGCGGGCCATCTACTTCAGCGTGCTGTCGGGCGGCTTGAGCTGGCTGGCCGTGCTGGCCAGTGCGCGTTTAAGCAGATATTTGCGCGGCTGACAGGCCCGCAATGAAAGCGGCGACGGCGCCGGCGGCCGCTTCCGGCGCCGCCTGCAACAGCATGTGCGGCGCGGCGATGTCGACCAGTTGCGCGCCCGCTGCCTGCCGCAGTATCTGCACGGCGTTCGCCGGCGGCACCAGGCGATCGTGGCGGGCGCGCAGATACAGCACGGGCAGGCTGCCGCGCGCGAAGCTGCGCGAGGCGTCGGTTTCCAGCACGGCGCGCAGGCGCTGGCGCAGTACGCTGGGCGGCACTTGCGCCAGCGCCGCTGCCAGTTCATTCTGCAGCTGCGGCGTGGAGTGGGGCGCCAGCAGCGCCTGGCGCAGGGCGAAGCCGGGCAGGGTGCCAAAGGGCACCAGGCCGAGCAGGTGGCGCAGCGGCGCGAGCATCGGGCGCGGATTGCGCACGAACGAACAGCACAGGATCAGGGCTTGCATGCCGGGCGGCGGATCGGCGCGCAAAGCTGACCCCAGCGGTCCCGAAAACGATTCTGCCAGCACGATGAAAGGGCGGTCCTGCGGCAAGCGCGCGCGCACGAATGCTTCCAGCGCCGCGTAATCGAGCGGCGCGGCCGGGTAGGCGATGGCCTGGGTGTCGATGGCGCTCTGCGCGCGCAAGGCGGCGTCAAAACGGTGGAAGAGCCGGGCCGTGCCATCCATGCCGGGCAGGAGGACAAGCAGTGTCGAGGCGTGGGTTGGTGTCGTCATTGCTGCCATCATAACAGCCGCACCGGCGCACCTGCCGTCCGCCTGCCGCACGGCATGGGCACTGGCATCATGCTAGAATCGCCGGCGCGCCATGCGTGGCCAGTGGCCACTGGTAGCGGCCAAATCCCCCGACAGACAGAATCATGCATATCATCTTTTCGAATTACCGCACCCTGGGCGGCGCCTTGCTGGCGGCGGCCTGCCTCCTTTCCCAGCCTGCCCGCGCCACGGCGGCGCCCTTGGCACCGGCGGGGAAAAGCCTGTCGTCCCTGCTGGCCGGCGGTCCCTTGCCGCGCCTGAGCGAAGACCCGCAAGTGCGCGCGGCCCTGTTCGATTTCTTCGGTTACGCGCGCGGCAGCTACACGGAAAACGATGAACTGCTGCTGGCACAGGCGCTCGAAGCGATCAGCGAAAAGCGCGACGCCACGCGCGCCGTGCTGGCCGATGGCCGCCAGTTGCTGGCGTCGATGAATGACCGCAAGCAGGGCCGCGAACGGGGCGCCATGCTGCTCGACAAACGCGGCGTCATCATCGCCTTTGGCCTGGTGAACGGGCATTGCCGCCTCGAGGGCCAGCCGCTGGCGAAAGTCTGCAATCCCGATCCGAATGCCGTGCTGACGGTGTTCCACCGCAAGGGCATGCTGGTTGGCGACGCTGCACCCCTGCTGGCCTGGGCCCGGCAATTGCCGCCCATGCTGGCGCTGATCGCGGGCGACAAGGAAGCGGGCGCCGACGGGCAGAAGATCGCCAGCGTCGAATACGTGCTGGCGCAGCCGGCCCTGCCGGGCTGGAACCGCGCCCAGCTGCCGCCCGCGTATCCGCCGGCGCTGCTGCCGCTGCTGCTCGATAAATCCACGGTGCTGACGTCGGCCGGCGCCGGCGTGTTTGCCTATCCGCTCACGCTCAAGGGCAAGAAGCAGAACAATGTGCTGGACCATGCGGAAGGCCGTCCGCCGCGCGACCTGGAAGTGGCGCTGCGCAGCTATGCCAGTTTCGACACGGTGGTCGAGCGCTACCGCCAGCTGGCCAAGGGCGCCAGGCTGCAGCGCAACGAGCGCACGGCCTACCTCGATGGCGACATGGGGCAGGGCAGCTACCGCGTCTACATCCGCAATACGGGCGCGGACGGCGTGATGATCGACGTGGCGCTGTGGCAGCGCAGGCTGGCGGCGGGCCGCTGATTTCAGCGCCGCTTTTAACAATAGGGCGCTGAGGTGTAGCCTAGCTCCGCCAGCTGCGCGGCGATGGCGTCATCGCGCGTTTTCCTGCCGGTGCGCAGGCGCGCATGCGTCAGGGACGCGGGCAATCCATGCGCCAGCAACGCGTCGATGTCGAGCATGGTCCCGGATGCCGACAACTGGCGCAGGGCGGGCAAGGCGGCCAGGCCGGGCAGGCTGTCGAGCGTCTTGCAGGTGTGCAGGTTCAGGCGTTCGAGCAAGGGATTGGGCCCCAGCGCGATCTGCCGCAGCTTGATCTGGTCTTCCACCCATAGCGCCTGCAGCAGCGGGAAACGGCCGATATCGCCCAGCGTTTCCAGACCGCGCACGCGTATCACTTCCAGTTTCCTCAACAGCGGCGCCTCGATGTGGGCGAGCGATTCGCGGCCGCCCAATTGCAGCAGCAGCCTGTCCAGGCGGCTCATCTCCGAGATGAAATCCAGCGGCACGGTGTTCTTGATGCGGTACAGCGACAGGTCATGCAGCGCCGGCAGGCTGGCCAGGGTCTCGATATGCTGGCTGTGGCCTTCGATGATGAGGCTGGCCAGGTGCGCATACTGGCGCAGGGGCGCCAGGTCGATATTGTTCCTGGCAGATTCGCCCAGGTTCAGGTATTCGAGGGCGCGCAAATTGTCCAGCTGCAGGATGTCGGCTTGCCCTAGTTCGTACACGCCCAGGCTCAGGCGCTTCAGGTGGCGCAGCTCGCCCAGGGTTTCCAGATACAGGGCGTTGCGGTGGCAGTCGATGGACAGGCTGGCCACATGCGGCAGCGCGCGCAGGATGCGGGTATCGAACACCCTCGGGTCGTAGCCGTAGATGCGGATGGTCAGCGCCGTGCCGCAAGTGGCGGCCAGGGCGTCGAGGTCGGCCAGCAGCGGCGTTGGCTCGCCCAGGGTATTGAACTGCACCAGCACCTCTTGGCCGCCCGCGATGGCGGCGCGGATCGCCCCGGCATCGATGCGCTCGGGGTTCTGGATGCACTGCGGCTGTCTTGCTTGCGTCATTGTCACAGTCCTATCGGGTAGTCGACTTTCCTGGGAGGAGGGCAGCCTTCCGGTCCCGGGAACGTCTGCTTGCCCGTGTCGTCGTAGCGCTTGCCGCACTCGACGAGCACGCGCTTGCGGAAGGTGTAGATGCTGGCCACCTTGCCGTTCGGGTGGTAGCAGATATTGTCGCCATCGCGGTCGGCAGAAGCGTAGCTGATCATGGTCTGGCCATTCACCGTGCGCGTGCTGTGGCCGCTGCGCGGCTCCGTGCATTTGAGCTGGCCGCTTTCATAGTATGCGTTGACGACGGAGGTGTCGGCGGCGCGGTCGACCAGCAGTTCATCCTTGCGCTTGCCGTTCGGGTAGTTCGAATAGCCTTCCTGGCGCTGGCCGTACTGGAAGGCATAGTAGTACTGCGGCTTGCCGTCCGGGTAGTACATGTGGTGGTACTCGCACACGTCGTCGCGCGTGCTGCCGTACTCCTTGAAGGTGCAGCGGTGGATGTCGTTGAGCAGCTGGCCGTCTTCATAGTATTCGCGCAGGTGCGTGAGCAGCCTGCCCTGGTCGATGACGGCCAGGCGTTCCGGCTTGCCGTTCGGGTAGTAGCGCGCATCGAGGCCCTGCTTCTTGCCGTTGTCCCACAAGGTATCGAGGCGCAGGATCTTGCCGCTGTCGTCGAACGCCTGTTCGCGCCCGTCCAGCTGGCCGTTGCGGTAGGTGGCCGTGTAGACCACGTATTCCTTGCCGGCCGGACCCAGGTAGCGCGTGCGGCTGCCATCAAGCACGCCGGCCTGGTAATGGTCGCGCACGCGCAGCGCGCCTTGCGCATCCGTGTCGATGGCTTCGCCCTGTTTTTTGCCTTTCACGAAAGTGACGCTTTGCGTGACACCGTCCTTGAGCTTGAGCTTCCACGGCCCGTCGCGCAAGCCGTCGATAAAGCTGCCGTCGCCGTCTTCCGTGATCCACGCGCCGTGGCGCGCGCCGTTGACGTAGTTGCCGCGCGTGCGCACTTTGCCGCCCATGCGGCGTTCGTGCGGGCCGTTCAGCTGGCCGTCCGCGTAGGTATCGAAGCCCGTCACTTCCTCTTCATCGGCATAGTTGACGACCGTCCAGCGGCCTTCGCGCTTGCCGGCCCGGTACATGCCGCTCTCGCTCTGTTTGGGATAATTGAAGTACCAAATGCCTTCCTGCAGCCCGTTGACGAAATGGCCTTTTTCGCTGCCTTCGTGCATGCCTTCGCGCACCCACAGTCCCTGGCGCTTGCCCTTCGCGTACTGGCCCCGCTCGACCACCGAGCCGTCGTCCCAGGCCAGGCTGTAGATGACGGACGGACCGTCTTCGCTGCCCGTGAACTGCTGCGGCGCCGTCTCCCACGTCACTTGCCACAGGCGGTAATTTGGCAGGATGCCGGCGCCGGCGTCGCTGTACAGCGTGTAGCTGGCGGTGAGAAAACGCTCGCCTTTTTTCAGGAAGGTTTTCTTGTAGGTGATGGCATCCTTGCCGCCGGGCGCCACGGGCTTGCCGTCATCGCTGTAGTAGCCGACGATCGTGCCTTGCGTATGGTCGATGGCGTCGAAGTCCGCATTGCCGCTCTTGCCGCGCGCGACGCTGTAGTCCATCGGCGCCAGCTTGGCCAGCGCGGCCTTGACCTGGCCCGCGTTGGGAGCGGCGCTTTGCGCCACGATGCGGTTCAGGGCCGGCTGCAAGCCGTCGAGGCGCCGGTACTTGCCGGAGCTGCGGTGGTAGCGGTAGGCGCGCAGGCCGTTCTTGCCGTCCTGGCGGAACAGCACCAGCATGGTTTGCACGCTGGTATCCGATTCCTTGTCCAGCGACGCATAGAAGACGGAGCGGATGACGGCGTTGCCGAACTGGTCGAGCAGGAAGGTTTTCGAAGCGCTGTTCGTGCACTCGCAGTAATAGCCGTTGACGCCCTCTTTTTCCTTGAGAAAAGCGATGTCGAGGCCGCTGTCCTGCGATGCCGTGATGGCGGGATGGGCGAGGGTCTTGCCTTCGTAGAAGGGCGCGCCGTGGGCGAGGGCGGAGCAAAGCAGCAAGGGCAGGAGGACTGGCAAGAGCGGACGTTTCATCGTGAGGCTGGCGCCGGGGCGCCGCAATGGAAAGGCCACGATTCTGCCTGCGTTCTTACTTGTGGGCAAATGCGGGCGCGTCTATCGTGCGCGCGTGCGTGCCCCGGTTCAGGGCTGGTGCGCGGCGCAGAAGTCCAGCAGCAGCTGTTCGCCGTCCGGCCAGGGGCCGTAGCCGGCGTCGCCATTGATATGGCCGGCGTCGCCGATCATGGTGAAGTCGCTGCCCCAGGCGGCGGCAAACGCGCGCGCCCGCGCGAAGCTGACGTAGGGATCATCGCCGCTGGCCACTACCAGGCTGGGAAACGGCAAGGCTTGCAGCGGCATGGGAGAGAACCCCGTGGTGCCGGACGGGTAGGACGGCGCTTCCACATCACTGGGGGCGACGAGGAAGGCGCCGGCGATCCTGTGCGGCGAGCCGCTGGCCGCCCAATGGGCCACCAGCGTGCAGGCCAGGCTGTGCGCGGCCAGCACGGGCGCCCGCTCGCAGGCGGCGATGGCGCGGTCGAGCTCCGCCACCCATTCGTCCTTGTCCGGCGTCTGCCATTCCCGGTGCGGCACGCGCGACCATTGCGGGTGGCGCGCTTCCCAATGGGTTTGCCAGTGCTGCGGCCCGGAATTCCACAGGCCGGCCAGGGTCAGGACGAGAGGCGACATCGAGGCTCCTTAAGTTATAACTCAGTGCGCAGGGCGAATAGTTCCGGGAACAATACCACGTCGAGCATCTTGCGCAAATAGCTCACGCCCGCCGTGCCGCCCGTGCCCGTCTTGAAGCCGATGATGCGCTCGACCGTCGTCACGTGGCGGAAGCGCCAGAAGCGGAAGGCCGTTTCCAGGTCGACCAGCTTTTCGGCCAGTTCGTACAGGGCCCAGTGTTTCGACGGGTCGCGGTAGACTTCCAGCCAGGCCGCCTTGACCGAGGCGTCGGAGGCGGTGGGAAGGGTCCAGTCGGCGTCCAGGCGCTCGGGAGCGATATGCAAGCCGCTGCGCGCCAGCAGCTTGATGGCTTCGTCGTAGACGGACGGCGTGCGCAGGGCGGCGTCGAGCACCGTGTAGGTATCGGGCGCCGTCGTGTGCACGTTGAGCAGGGCGGCGTTCTTGTTCCCCAAAATGAACTCGATTTCACGGTACTGGAAGGACTGGAAGCCGGACGAGGCGCCCAGGTAGGGCCGGATCGCCGTGTATTCGGGCGGCGTCATGGTGGCCAGCACGTCCCAGGCATGGACCAGCTGGTCCATGATGCGCGCCACGCGGGCCAGCATTTTAAACGCGGGCGCCAGGTCGCCGCTTTGCAGGTTGGCGCGCACGGCGTGCATTTCGTGCAGCATCAGCTTCATCCACAATTCGCTGGTCTGGTGCTGCACGATGAACAGCATTTCGTTGTGGTTCGGCGACAGCGGATGCTGGGCCGTCAGGATGCGGTCCAGCGCCAGGTAGTTACCGTAGCTCATCGATTCGCTGAAATCCATCTGCGCGCCATGCCACTGCGCATCCTGGCCGCCGGCATGCATGGGGCAGCCGCTGCTGTTTTCTTCTTTGCTCATGGTGTTCTCTTGGTCCGGGGTCAGGTGACGGCATCGCGCTTGGCGGCGATGTCGTAGTCTTGGGTATCGAGGATGTCGCGCAGGATTTCCACCGCGTCCCACACGTCGGCAAAGCTCGTGTACAGGGGCGTGAAGCCGAAGCGCATGATGGCCGGCTCGCGGTAGTCGCCGATTACGCCGCGAGCGATAAGCGCCTGCATCACGGCATAGCCGTGCGGGTGCGTGAAGCTGACCTGGCTGCCGCGCCGTGCATGCTCGCGCGGCGTGACGAGGCCCAGCGGATGGCTGGCGCAGCGCTGTTCCACCAGCGCGATGAACACATCCGTCAGGGCCAGCGACTTGCGGCGGATGGCTTCCATGTTCGTTTGCGCAAAGATATCGAGGCCGCATTCGACGAGTGCCAGCGAGACAATCGGCTGCGTGCCGCACAGGGCGCGCGCGATGCCGTCGGCCGGCGTGTAGCCCGGGTCCATGGCAAACGGCGTGGCGTGGCCCCACCAGCCGGACAAGGGCTGGCGGAAGCGCGCCTGGTGCTTTTCCGGCACCCAGATGAAGGCGGGCGAGCCGGGGCCGCCGTTCAGGTATTTATAGGTGCAGCCGACGGCCAGGTCGGCGCCGGCGCCGTTCAGGTCCAGCGGCACAGCGCCGGCCGAATGGGCCAGGTCCCACAGCGCCAGCGCGCCTTGCGCGTGGCAATGGATGCTGATGGCGGCCATGTCGTGCTGGTAGCCGGTGCGGTAATTGACGTGCGTGAGCATGGCGACGGCGCAATCGGCATCGATGGCTTGCGCCAGTTCATCCGGACTGTCGACCAGGCGCAGCTGGTAACCGCGGTCGAGCCAGGCGGCCAGGCCTTGCGCCATGTACAGGTCGGTGGGGAAGTTGCTGCGTTCGCTGACGATGATGCGCCGCGAGGCCTGCGCGGGATCGCTGGCCTGCATCTGCAGGGCGGCGGCCAGGGCCTTGAACAAGTTGACGGAGGTGGTGTCGGTGATCACCACTTCGCCAGTCTGCGCGCCGAGCAGCGGGGCCAGGCGGTCGCCCAGGCGCTTGGGCAGGTCGAACCAGCCGGCCGTATTCCAGCTGCGGATCAGGTCCGTGCCCCATTCGGCCGTGATGACGTGCTGGGCGCGGGCCAGCGCCGCTTTCGGCCGCGCGCCCAGGGAATTGCCGTCGAGGTAAATCACGCCTTGCGGCAAGTCGAATTGCTGGCGCAGGGGCGCCAGGGGATCGTCGAGGTCGCGCGCGCTGCAGTCATGTCGAGAAATCATGGTGGCTTTCATGTTGATACTTATCTCAATGGCGCAATATTGTTTGAAGCTTAAAGTATTGTGCGGGAGCAGGCAGTGTAGCAAATCCGCGCCGGAAAGCGGAATTTCCACCCTGGCTGCAGCGTGAAAAGAGCCTGCCTGTGGGGCGTCAACGAAAAAAATCACGATTTTTAAAAATATTTCCAAATCACCCTAAAGTTTCGCCAGACGCCGCCGTCAACGATTACATGAACGGTGTCAAACCGGCCAAAAAAGAATGCGGGTCTTTGAAATATTTTTCGAAAAAGCCCTAAAGTTCCTGCCAAGGCGGCCGTTATCTAGGTAGACAGGCTTGATTCCGATCAAGTTGTTGTAAAAAAGTGATATTTTTTACAGGCCCAAAGTCGGGTAAACCCGCCGCAGAGCCAACCTCCCACATCCGCGCCGTTGCTGGCGTGCGACCATGATCGAGCAGTGTTTGTCAGACAAACACCTACGATCCCATCCGCTATTGCCCGACCAAAAATACAGCGCTACGCCTCTGTTGCATTTAATGTTGCTCCTGCAGAATGTATCTCACTGGCAACACACAACGCCAGCTGAATTCAACGGATTGAGGAGATGGAAATGACTGCTAACGACATGATGGCTGAGATTCGCGACGCTAACCTGAGCTACCTGATGCTGGCCCAGCAAATGATTCGTGCGGACAAGGTAACGGCCATCTTCCGTTTGGGCATCGCCGCCGACATCGCCGAACTGATCGAAGGCATGAGCAATGCGCAGATCCTCAAGCTCGCTGGCGGCAACATGATGCTGGCCCGCTTCCGCTTTGACGACAGCGCCATCCTGGGCATGCTGACGAACTACAATAAAGACCGCTCGCTGGCCCAGTCGCACGCTGCCATCCTCATGGCCGGCCAAGGCGTCGAAGAAATCGCTTAAGGTTGCCATCAAACGTCCATGGCGGCGTTGCATTGCCCTGAACATTTTGCCGGCAACCTTTCAGTCAGTATCAGTTAGTCAGTATCAGTCAGTCGCGGAGTACACAGCATGGCCAAGAAAAGTGTCGTATCGGAAGCGCAGGAAATCCAGCTGGCCATCGAATTGATACAGCTGGGCGCACGCCTGCAACTGCTGGAGACGGAAGTCTCGCTGTCGCGCGAGCGCCTGCTGAATCTGTACAAGGAATTGAAGGGCGTCTCGCCGCCCAAGGGCATGCTGCCGTTTTCCACCGACTGGTTCCTCACCTGGCAACCGAATATCCATTCCTCGCTGTTCATCAACATCCATAAATTCCTCGTCGACCACGCGGGCGCCACGGGCATCGAAGCCGTGATGAAGGCGTATAAGCTGTATCTGGAACAGATGCCGCCCGAAGCGGGCGAAGAGCCCCTGCTGTCGCTGACGCGGGCCTGGACCCTCGTGCGCTTTTTCAGCAGCAAGATGCTGGACATGGCGCCCTGCGGCAAGTGCGGCGGCAAGTTTGTCGTCAATTGCCTCGACCTGAACGCCGATTATGTGTGCGGCCTGTGCCACATGCCTTCGCGCGCCGGCAAGACCAAGAAGGCGCGCGATGAAGCGGCCGCTGTTGCGCCGGGCGCGGTTGTCTGAGCCCTGCATAAGACAGTAAATAAGCCGGAGCCGGTCGCCTGACCGCACTCCGGCTTTTTCATGTCGTCATCGCTTACACTGGCGTTTTCCTTCTCTGACTACCCCATGCTGCAACAAATCCTGCGCGCGCCCGCGCTCAAGGCCATCCTGATCCAGGTGCTGGCCTTTCCCTTGATGTTGCTATTGGTATATGGCTTGGCGCGCGCGGGCGTGGCCATGTCGCTGCCGGCCGTGGCGCTGGTGCAGGGCGTGCTGGCGGCGCTTATTACCTGGCGCGCGGGCCTGGCCCGCTGGTGGTGCGCCATCGGCCTGCTGTTTGCGCCCGCCTTGCTGGGCGCCAGCCTGCTTGACTGGCCTCCGGCCGTGTTCCTGGCGGCCTTTGTTTTCCTGTTGAGCCTGTACTGGTCCACGTTCCGCACGCAAGTGCCGTTTTATCCGTCGGGGCCGAAGGTGTGGCAGGCCGTGGCCGAGCTGATCGCGGACCGTCCCGGCGTGCGCCTGGTCGATATAGGCAGCGGCCTGGGCGGCCTGGTGCTGGACCTGGCGCGGCGCCGGCCCGACGGGCAGTTTTCCGGCATCGAGCTGGCGCCGCTGCCCTGGCTGGCCAGCCGCTTGCGCGCGCGGATGGCGGGCAGCCGCGCGCGCTTCCTGCGCGGCGATTACGAAGCGCTCGACTTCGGCCGCTACGATGCCGTGTTTGCCTACCTGTCGCCGGCGGCGATGGCGGCCCTGTGGAATAAGGCGGAAAAGGAAATGTTGCCCGGTAGCATGCTTCTTAGTTACGAATTCCGGATTGCGGCACGCGAGCCCGATAAGACCATCGCCGCCACAGAGGGTGGTCCTTTGCTTTACATATGGTGCTTTTAAGCAATTGTCTGCGTTATTTGCTTGCCCGTGGGGCAATCTCACGTTATTGTAGTTCCACACGGCATTTTCTCGGATTTGCATTGAAAAGCAGCACATTTCAATTAACTTCCGGTTGCTTTTTTGCCGCAGTCTTTACCGGCGGCGCAGCCGCCAAAAGACAGGAACAGGTTTGAACATGCCGCGCATACAGCCGCGGCCATTATTGGGAGTCAGGGCACTTGTTAGTCATAATCGGATACATCATCGTCTGCGCCTCGGTCTTTGGCGGCTTCGCAATGGCCGGCGGCCATCTGGCGGCGCTGTTCCAGCCGCTGGAGTTGCTGATGATCGGCGGCGCCGCCCTGGGCGCCTTCCTTGTTGGTAACAATAACAAGGCCATCAAGGCAACGATCGCCGCCTTGCCCAGCCTGTTCAAGGGATCGCGCTATACCAAAGACCTGTACATGGAACTGATGTCGCTGTTGTTTGAAGTGCTCAGCAAGGTGCGCAAGGAAGGCTTGATGTCGATTGAAGGCGATATCGACAAGCCGGAAGAGAGCCCGCTGTTTTCCAAGTATCCGGCGGTGCTGGCCGACCACCACATCGTCGAATTCATGACCGATTACCTGCGCCTGATGGTATCGGGCAATATGGATGCCTTCCAGATTGAAAACCTGATGGACAACGAAATCGAGACGCACCATCACGAAGGCGCCGTGCCGGCCCATGTGATCGCCAAGGTGGGCGACGGCTTGCCCGCGTTCGGTATCGTCGCCGCCGTGATGGGCGTGGTGCACACGATGGAGTCGGTGGGTATACCGCCGGCCGAGCTGGGCATGCTGATCGCGCACGCGCTGGTCGGCACCTTCCTCGGCATCTTGCTGGCCTATGGTTTCGTCGGTCCGCTGGCCAGCCTGCTGGAGCAGAAGCTGGAAGAGTCGAGCAAGATGTTCCAGTGCGTGAAAGTGACGCTGCTGGCCAGCCTGAACGGCTATGCGCCGGCGCTGGCCGTGGAGTTCGGCCGCAAGGTGCTGTTCTCGACCGAGCGCCCGACGTTCAATGAGCTGGAAGACCACATCAAGAAATCGAAAACGAAGTAAGCAGTGAATATACGCCTGGACACCATGAGTCATTTGCAGCACACGGAAGGGGGACGCCATGGCCGATGAAGGCATGCGCCCGATTATCGTCAAACGTATCAAGAAGACGGCTGGCGGACACCATGGCGGGGCGTGGAAAATCGCCTACGCCGACTTTGTCACGGCCATGATGGCCTTCTTCCTGCTGATGTGGCTGCTCGGCTCCACCTCGAAGGGCGACTTGAACGGCATTTCCGAATTCTTCAAGACGCCGTTGAAAGTGGCCATGGCGGGCGGCTCCGGCAGCGGCGAAAGCAATTCCGTGATCCAGGGCGGCGGCCAGGACCTGTCGCGCCAGGATGGGCAGGTGCGCAAGGCGCAGGAAGAGCAGCAGCGCAAATCGTTCGACCTCAATTCCGCCAAGGCGGCGCTCGAACGCGAGGAAGGCAAGCGCCTGCAGGCGCTCAAGGCGCGCATCGAAGCGACCATCGACGCCAATCCCCTGCTGAAAAAATACAAGAACCAGCTGCTGCTCGATATTACCAGCGAAGGCTTGCGCATCCAGATCGTCGACGAGCAGAACCGTCCGATGTTTGCGCTCGCCAATGCGAACCTGCAACCGTACACCAAGGAAATCCTGCACGCCATCGGCTCCGTGCTCAATGAAGTGCCGAACCGCATCGGCCTGTCCGGCCATACGGATTCGACGCCCTATATGAGCGATGCAGGCTACAGCAACTGGGAATTGTCGGCCGACCGCGCGAATGCGTCGCGGCGCGAACTGGTGATCGGCGGCATGAAGGAAGAAAAAGTCTTGCGCGTGGTGGGACTGGGCTCGGCCGCCCACCTGGACAAGCTCGATCCCTTCAATCCGATCAACCGGCGCATCAGCATCATCGTCATGAACAAGCGCACGGAGGAAAATGTCTTGCGCGATGGTTCGGCGATCGAGCTGCCGGTGACCGATGCCGCTTCCGCCGCTGTCGCTTCAGGGCTGGCTGCCGGTGCGCCGCCCGCGGCGGCGCCAGTCCCGGCCCCGGCAGCGGCGAAAAAATAACACGCAAGGCTGTCGACGCGTGGTGTATTGAAACAATGAGACCTTTATGACAAGAAAGAAAATACTTGGCTCGCATGTAAAACGCCTGCTGTCTGGCGTGTCGGACCATGGCCGCAAGCACTTGACGGAGGTGGAAACCGACCTGGTGCAGACCGGCATCTTGCTGGAAGAGGCGATCGAGAAGCTGTCCTTCAATTTCATGGCGATACACGCAGCCGTCGCTGCGCAGCAAGACACTATCGCGCTGCTGCTCGACGGCGGTATTCCGGCCGAGCAGCAGCGCGAAAAACTGCTGGCGTTGCAGGATGAGGTGGGGGGCTATGTGAATGCCGCCATCACCAGCATGCAGTTTCAGGACATGACCAGCCAGCTGATCGAGCGCACCCTGAAGCGCGTGACGGGCTTGCGCGAGTTCCTCGGGACCCTGGGCGAGCATGGCGCGGAGATGTTGCCGGAGAGCGACAATGAAGAAATTGTCGCCTTGCTGGGTCGGGTCAGCATGGCGCTGGCGATTCAAAGCCTGGAGTTGCGCAGCGTGCTGCGCAAGGCTGTCAGTCAACAGCATTTGGAAAGCGGCGACATCGAGCTGTTCTAGCATGCCAGTGCGGAGCGCTTGTGGTCGCATGGATTGATTAATCAAATACTCGGGCAGGATGCCCGGAATAAGTGGGAGCAAAGATGGCCAAAACGATACTTGCAGTGGACGATTCCAGCTCATTGCGCCAGATGGTGGCGTTCAGCCTGAAAGCCGCCGGTTACCAGGTGGTGGAGGCCGTGGACGGCCAGGACGGACTGGAAAAAGCCAAGCTGCAAACCGTAGACCTGGTATTGACGGACCAGAACATGCCGCGTATGGATGGCCTGGAACTGATCAAGCTGCTGCGTGAATTGCCGACCTACCAGAAGGTGCCCATCCTGATGCTGACGACGGAGTCGTCGGACGAGATGAAATCGAAAGGCCGTGCCGCCGGCGCCAATGGCTGGCTGGTCAAGCCGTTCGATCCGCAACGCCTGATCGAAGTGGTCAAGAAGGTGATCGGCTGATGCCAGCCGCGCAGCGCAATGATGCAATTGACGGAGTCACCCTATGACCATCGATATTAGCCAGTTTTTTCAGGTCTTTTTCGATGAGGCCGAAGAACTGCTGGCTGAAAAAGAACGGCTGCTGCTGGCCGTTGATATTGCGGCGCCCGACGCCGAAGATCTGAATGCCATTTTCCGCACCGCCCACTCGATCAAGGGCGGCGCATCGACGTTCGGCCTCTCCGACATGAGCGAGGTGACGCACATCCTCGAGTCGCTGCTCGACCGCATCCGCCAGGGCCAGATGGCCCTGACGGCGGAACACGTCGACGCCTTTTTGGCGGCCAAGGACATCCTCAAGATGCAGCTCGACGGCCATCGCCTGGGCAGCGCCGTCGACCAGGATGCCGTGGCCAACGTGCGCATGATGCTGCAGTCGTTCTCGCAGGACGTGCCCGTGGCCGCGCTCACGCCCGTCGCGCCGGCCTTCCACACGGCGGAAAAGGCCGCCGTCAGCCATGCCGGCGGCCACCGCATCCGCCTGGAACTGCCGGCCATGGAGCCGCGCGAAGTCGATGCGCTGGCGGCCGAACTGGGCTTGCTGGGCGACGTCGCCGTAACGAGCCTGCCCGACGCGCGCAAAGTGCTGGAAGTGACGACGCATGAAAGCCTGGACGATATCCTGGCCATCTGCTCGTTCGTGCTCAATCCCGACGACATGGTGATCACGCAGGCGCCGCCACTGGCGCCAGGCGAGGCCGAAGCGGCCCGCGCGGCGCAGGAAAAGGCGCAAGGTTACGGTTTCTTCGACCCGCTGCCAGGCACTCCTGGCGCGCCGGGCGCGGCCGATCCCGGTTACGGCTTCTTCCAGCCGATCGAGGATATCCGCGCCGCCGCCGGCGTGCAGAGCGACGCCGAACAGGGTTACGGATTCTTCCAGCCCCTCGAACAGATTCGCGCAGACGCGGCCAAGGCGGGCAACGCCAGCGCTGCCGCCGCGCCGGCCGTGGCGAACGCCGTGGCCGAAGCGGAGCAGGAAAAGAAACCGGCCAAGAAAGAGGGCGACAAGGCCGGCGCCGAATCGTCGTCGATCCGCGTCTCGATCGAAAAAGTCGACCAGCTGATCAATCTGGTGGGCGAACTGGTGATCACGCAGGCGATGATCGAGCAGCGCGCCAGCGCGCTCGATCCGATGCTGCATGAAAAACTGCTCGACAGCGTCAGCCACCTGACGCGCAACACGCGCGACTTGCAGGAAGCGGTGATGTCGATCCGCATGATGCCGATGGATTTCGTCTTCTCGCGCTTCCCGCGCATGGTGCGCGACCTGGCGACGAAACTGGGCAAGAAGGTCGACTTCATCACCAATGGCGCCGCCACGGAACTGGACAAGGGCCTCATCGAGCGCATCGTCGATCCGCTCACGCACCTGGTGCGCAACAGTATCGACCATGGCGTGGAAATGCCGGCCGCCCGCGTGGCCGCCGGCAAGACCGAGGCGGGACGTCTGTTCCTCTCGGCCAGCCACCAGGGCGGCAACATCATCATCGAAGTATCCGATGACGGCGCGGGATTGAACCGCGAGCGCATCCTGGCCAAGGCTGCGCAGCAGGGCCTGGACGTGTCCGAGTCGATGAGCGACGCCGACGTGTGGCAGCTGATTTTCGCACCCGGCTTTTCCACCGCCGAAGCGGTCACCGACGTGTCGGGCCGCGGCGTGGGCATGGATGTCGTCAAGCGCAATATCAGCGCCATGGGCGGCGTCGTCGACATCCGTTCGGCCAAGGGTTTCGGCACGACGATTTCCATTTCGCTGCCGCTGACCCTGGCCATCCTGGACGGCATGTCGATCCGCGTTGGCGACGAGGTGTATATTTTACCGCTGGGCTTTGTCATCGAATCGCTGCAGCCAGCCGTTGAGGACATCAAGGACATCAGCGGCAAGGGGCAGGTGGTGAAAGTGCGCGGCGAATATCTGCCCTTGATTCCGCTGTACCAGATGTTCGACATCGCGCCGCGCTTTACCAGTCCCTCGGAAGGCATCTGCGTGATCCTCGAGACGGAAGGACGCAAGGCGGCCCTGTTTGTCGACGACCTGGTGGGGCAGCAGCAGGTCGTGGTGAAAAACCTCGAATCGAATTACCGCAAGGTGGTGGGCATTTCCGGCGCCACCATCCTGGGTGATGGCGGCGTGTCGCTGATTCTCGATGTCGCCGCCCTCATCCGTTCCTCTCGCCAGCTGGCCGACGAGTCCATTTTTTCGTAATACCGATAGATAAAGATAGGAAAACGCACCATGTCAGATACTCAACAAACATCCGGAAGCAATGCGGGCGACGGCAAGGACATCGCCGGCCGTGAATTCCTGGCCTTCACCCTGGGCTCCGAAGAGTACGGCATCGATATCCTGAAGGTCCAGGAGATTCGTGGTTACGAAGCGGTCACCCGCATCGCCAACGCGCCTGAATTCATCAAGGGCGTGATCAACCTGCGCGGCATCATCATCCCGGTGGTCGACATGCGCATCAAGTTCAACCTGGGCACGCCCGTGTACGACCAGTTCACGGTGGTGATCATCCTGAACATCGGCGGCCGTATCGTCGGCATGGTGGTCGACAGCGTTTCCGACGTCACCACCCTGACGCCGGAGCAGGTCAAGCCGGCGCCGGAAATGGGCACAGCCTTCTCGACCGACTACATGATCGGCCTGGGCACCATCGACGAGCGCATGCTGATCCTGGTCGACATCGATAAGCTGATGTCGAGCAGCGAGATGGGCCTGATCGACAAGCTGGCGGCTTAAGCGGCAGTTTTACCACGCAAAGAATCACTACAGATATGCATGTACCGGCGCGGGAAAGTAATCCTCTGGAAATTATTGTGAATTTATGACGAACAGAACCGGATGCTGTGCAAGGCGCCCGCAGCGACGCAGTGCGAGCACTGCTAGCTGCGGGCAACACCGCACAGCGCCGGTTATGGAAGTCAGAAATCATAATAATTTATTGGGGGTTACTTGCCAGAGGCGCGCCGGCAGGCTGCAAGGTCCGACAGAGACCCGGCCACAACACGGCGCCGTCCGGTTGAACGGGCGCCGTTCACATAAATATTGGAGACTGTAATGAGTTTGCGCGATTTCAAGATAGGCACCCGGCTGGGGATAGGTTTCGGCAGCATTCTCGCCATCCTGGTGGTGGTGATCGTTTCGGCGAATGCACTGAATTACCGTAACAAGGCCCAGCTGCTCACGGGGCTGGAGCTGGCAAGCGAAAAGAATACGCAGGCGTCGCAGATGAAAAGCGCGATGCTGGAAACCGGTATCGCCATGCGCAATATCGGCCTGCAGGGCGATGTGAGCCTGATGCAGGCGGAAGAGGGCAAGGTGCGCGAGCAGCGCAAGCTGTACGACGGCGCCCGCGGCAAGCTGGCCACCCTGGGCCTGTCCGATGGCGAGAAGGCGCTGCTGGCCAATATCGCCAAGATCGACGGCGAAGTCGATGCCGCCTTCAAGGAAGCGATGGGACAGGTGCTGGCGTTTAACAGCGAGGGCGCGGCGAAGGTGATCGCCACCCGCATCGATCCCTTGAACAAGACGACCCTGGCCGATATCAACAAGCTGCTCGACTTGCAGCACGTGGCGCAGCAAAGCTTCATGGATGACTCGCTGGCGGCCGATGCGCGCCTGATGATGGTACTGTTCATCCTGGGCGGCGCGGCCGTGGCGATCGGCGCCTGGTGCGCCATCTTCATCACGCGCTCGATCACGGTGCCATTGTCCGGCGCAGTGGCCGTGGCGCAGAAGGTGGCGGCCGGCGAGCTGACAGCACGCGTGGTGGTCGAAGGCAAGGATGAAACGAGCGCGCTGCAGCAGGCGCTCAAGGACATGAACGAGAGCCTGGTGCAGACGGTCAGCGACGTGCGCACCGGGACGGACACCATCACCGTGGCGTCGCGCGAGATCGCCAGCGGCAATGCGGACCTGTCGGCGCGCACGGAAACGCAGGCCAGTTCGCTCGAAGAGACGGCGTCGTCGATGGAAGAGCTGACGTCGACCGTGAAGCAGAACGCGGACAACGCGCGCCAGGCCAACCAGCTGGCAGTGTCGGCGTCGTCGGTGGCGGAGCAGGGCGGCAAGGTGGTGTCGCAAGTGGTCGATACCATGGGTTCCATCAAGGACAGTTCGCGCAAGATCGTCGACATCATCGGCGTCATCGACGGCATTGCGTTCCAGACGAATATCCTGGCGCTGAATGCGGCCGTCGAAGCGGCGCGCGCAGGCGAGCAGGGACGCGGTTTTGCGGTAGTGGCGTCGGAAGTGCGCAATCTGGCGCAACGATCGGCCGGCGCGGCGAAGGAAATCAAGGGCTTGATCGGCGACTCGGTCGACAAGGTCGATGCCGGCAGCCGCCTGGTGGACGAGGCGGGGCAGACAATGGGTCTGATCGTCACGTCGATCCGGCAGGTGGCCGACATCATGGGCGAGATCACGGCGGCGACGCAGGAGCAGAGCCACGGCATCGAGGAAGTGAACCAGGCCATCGCGCAGATGGACCAGATGACGCAGCAAAATGCGGCGCTGGTCGAGGAAGCGGCGGCGGCCGCCGAAAGCATGCAGGACCAGGCGCAGAAACTGGCCGACGCCGTCAGCATCTTCAAGCTGGACGGCGAGAGCGCGGCGCCGGCAGCCATGCCCGCGTCCGCGCCCGTGGTCAAGGCGGCGGCACGGCCGGCGCCTGGCGTGGCGGCAACTACACGGCGGGTGGCAACGGCGGCGCAGGCCGGCACGCCACCGCCCGCGAAAAAGCTGGCGGCGGCCGGCGGCGACGATTGGGAAGAGTTCTGACGCCAACCCGGTCCCGCTAGTTATACTTGCAAAGGCATTGGTCAGAGTAGTCATAGAGAGGTAAAAACAAAATGCCGCAAACTAAAACGGATTCGGTCAAGGAATTTGATTTCACTGGCAAGGACTTCGAACGGGTCCGCGCCATGATTTACAAGCGGGCCGGCATCGCGCTGGCCGACAGCAAGCAGGAGATGGTCTACAGCCGCCTGGCCAGGCGGCTGCGCGCGACCGGCATCTCCTCGTTCGTCCGCTACCTGGACGACCTGGAAGCGGGCCGCATGGGCGACGAGTGGGAAGCGTTCACGAATGCGCTGACGACCAACCTGACGTCGTTCTTCCGCGAGGCGCATCACTTCCCGCTGCTGGCCGAGCATGTGAAAAAACTGAGCGGGCCGATCACTATCTGGTGTTCGGCCAGTTCCACCGGCGAGGAGCCGTATTCGATCGCCATGACGGTGTGCGAGGCGTTCAATACGCTCACGCCGCCCGTCACCATCATCGCCACGGACATCGACACGAATGTGCTGGCCACGGCCGCCAATGGCGTCTACAACCTGGACCGGCTCGACAAGATGCCGGCCGACCGTGCGCGGCGCTTTTTCTTGCGCGGCAAGGGCGACCGCGAAGGGCAGGTGCGGGTGCGTCCTGAACTGCGCCAGATGATCACCTTCAAGCCGCTCAACCTGCTGGCCGACGGCTGGCCATTGACGGGCCAGTTCGACGTCATCTTTTGCCGTAACGTGATGATTTATTTTGACAAGGCGACGCAGCGCAAGATCCTCTCGCGCTTTGTGCCGTTGATGAAACCCGATGCCCTGCTGTTCGCGGGCCATTCGGAGAATTTTCTGTACGTGTCGGATTCACTGAAGCTGCGCGGTAAAACAGTCTATGAGCTCGACCAGCCTCGGGGCGCCGCGCCCAAGGCACCGTCGCATCGTACATGAGAGTGAAATATGAGCCTGGAATCCAAAGAGCAATTCGCCACTAACGTCTATTACGACAGGACGTTCAACTGTGACGCCGCCAAGATCTTGCCTGGTGAGTATTACTTTACCAACAAGGACATGCTGATCGTCACCGTGCTCGGCTCCTGCGTCTCGGCCTGCATCCGCGACCGTGTCACGGGCCTGGGAGGCATGAACCACTTCATGCTGCCCGATGGCGGCAGCGATCCGAACAGCCCGATTTCCGCGTCGATGCGGTATGGCACCTACGCCATGGAAATCCTGATCAACGATTTGCTGAAGGCGGGCGCGCGGCGCGAGAACATGGAAGCGAAAGTGTTCGGCGGCGGCGCCGTGCTGCGCGGCTTCACGGCGATCAACGTCGGTGAGCGCAACGCGGCTTTCGTCATTAATTATCTGAAGGCGGAAAAGATGCGCGTGGTGGCGGAAGACCTCAACGACATCCACCCGCGCAAGGTGTATTTTTTCCCCCGCAGCGGCAAGGTGCTGGTGAAAAAGCTGATGCAGACGCATAACGATACGCTGGTACGCCGCGAACTCGATTACGCCAGCCGCCTCAAGGTCGCGCCGGTGGGCGGCGAGGTCGAGCTGTTCTGATACATATCGGACCAAACCTGCTGCGCACCGCGTTGTGCGGCTTGCGGCAGTGTGGTCCGGGTACTAATTTAATAAGAAACAAGGGCCGCAAGGCCTGGAAGGATAACTATGAAGATCAAAGTATTGATCGTGGATGATTCGGCGCTGATTCGCAGCGTCATGACGGAAATCGTAAACAGCCAGCCCGACATGGAAGTGGTGGGCGCGGCGCCCGATCCGCTGGTGGCGCGCGAGATGATCAAGCAGACCAACCCCGACGTGCTGACCCTCGATGTCGAGATGCCGAAGATGGACGGCCTGGACTTCCTGGAAAAGCTGATGCGCTTGCGCCCGATGCCGGTGCTGATGGTGTCGTCGCTGACCGAGCGCGGTTCGGAAATCACCATGCGCGCGCTGGAGCTGGGCGCCGTCGATTTCGTCACCAAGCCGAAGATTTCCATCCAGAGCGGCATGCGCGAGTACACGGACATGATCGCCGACAAGATCCGCGCCGCCTCGAAGGCGCGCATCCGCGCGCGCACCCTGCCGTCGGCCGGCGACAAGGTGGCCGCGCCGCTGCCTGCGCTGCGCAGCCCATTGACGTCGAGCGAAAAGCTGATCATCGTGGGCGCCTCGACGGGCGGCACGGAAGCGATCCGCGAATTTCTCATGCAGATGCCGTCCGATTGTCCCGGCATCCTGATCACGCAGCACATGCCGGAAGGCTTTACGCGTTCGTTCGCGCGCCGCCTCGATTCGCTGTGCAAAATCTCGGTGCAGGAAGCGGCGGGCGGCGAACGCGTGCTGCCTGGCCACGCCTACATCGCGCCCGGCCATTCGCACCTGACCCTGACGCGCAGCGGCGCCAACTACATGACCAAGATCGACCAGGGTGAACCGGTCAACCGCCACCGTCCGTCGGTCGATGTGCTGTTCCGTTCGGCCGCGCAATCGGCGGGTAAAAATGCCGTCGGCGTGATCCTCACGGGCATGGGCAAGGACGGCGCACAAGGCATGTTGGAGATGAAGGCCGCAGGAGCGTATAATTTTGCGCAGGACGAAGCCAGTTGCGTGGTGTTCGGCATGCCGCGCGAGGCGATCGCTGTCGGCGCTACGCATGAGGTCGGTGCTCTGACGGCGCTGCCTGGCATGGTACTGGGACACCTGGCGGCGCATGGTATGCGTGCTTTGCGCGTGTAAGCCACGTTTTATATGATCTGAGGCAAGTTTGTTCGCCTAAAAGCAACGAAAATGCTATCCTACAACTTGCTGCCGTAGTGTCGACCATAATGTCGGCATTCATGTCGATATTATTAACAAACCGCTACAGAAACAACGGAGTTATTCATGGCTGATCCAAAGATGAAATTTTTAGTCGTTGACGATTTTTCGACGATGCGCCGCATTGTCCGGAATCTGTTGAAGGAACTGGGTTATGCCAACGTCGATGAGGCGGAAGACGGCGTGATGGGCCTGGCCAAGCTGCGCGCGGAATCGTTCGATTTCGTCGTGTCGGACTGGAACATGCCGAACATGGATGGCCTGACGATGCTGCAGCATATCCGCGCCGATCCCGCACTGGCCAAGCTGCCCGTGCTGATGGTCACCGCCGAAGCGAAGAAGGAAAACATCATCGCCGCCGCGCAAGCTGGCGCCAGCGGTTATGTCGTCAAGCCGTTCACGGCAGCGACCCTCGATGAAAAGCTGAACAAGATTTTCGAGAAGCTGGAAAAAGCCGGCGCTTAAGCGCACTGCCCGACCGGGCCGGCCGCCGCGTTTTGCGGGGCGGTGCTGCCATGTAAAAAACGCTGCCCGTGCAAACCGGCAGCGTTTTTTTTCGTCCTCGTGCTTACCCGCTTAAACCTGAACATGGGTGGCCAGCAGGTTGTCGATGCCGATGTCGTGGGCAAGGTGAATGCCTGCCTGCGTGACCACATGCGATACTTTTGGAACCATCATTAGTTTAATACCGCATGCTTTCAACACTGCCTTTCCTGATTTGACAAAGATCGAATGGCAGCGAGATTGACCATTATAAGCATGGTTCCCAGCTAAGATTATCCATGGCGGTTTCCACCTGGAGGTCGAAGTGTACGATCAACGATTTCGTATTTGCTATTGTGCATGCGCCCTCGTTCCTTTTTTGCTAGTCGGGTGTACGCACTTCGCGGTTGAGGACTGTCCAAATAATGTATTGGGAAACAATGAGCAAGGCTCGGCCAGGCTACGAACCTCGCATTACCGAGTGATGCTGGCAGACCCTGCGGCAGCGGCTGCCAGATTTCTACCGTATGCGATTATGTCGGCATATGCTTACAAAGCTGGCGTGGATTGCCCGAATAAGGAAAGCAGGACGGGTGTGTCCGATTTGCAGTCAGCTGAGCTCCTCGGTTGGCTCACGTCTGCAAGCGATAGATCGAGTGCGTGGCAGATGGAAACGGCAGTCGGCATGCGAGATGCCGGCAGTCCCGTCAAGTTTGGATGTGAAGACTCTACTGGTCTGATGTTTCATGTATGGCACCGTAAATTCGACAATCAAGAGCATGTTGTGATTGCATTTCGCGGCACTAACGGCAAAGGCGACTGGTTATATGGTAATTCCTGGTGGTTTAGTCGTGCCTTTAATGCTGATAATCAGCTATCTCGGGCACGTACACACTTTACCGAAATCATGCGTTACTTTGACCAGAAGGCGCTGGCAGAAAGTGCTCCTTCACCCCGGTATGTGACCACGGGGCACTCATTGGGAGGTAGTTTGGCGCAGCATCTGCTGTATGCATTTCCTGGCCGCGTAGAGCAAGCCATCGTTTTTGCCTCCTCTTCTGTTACCGGCTTCGCGGATCCCTCAATTTCACGCGCTGACCGGATTCGTGCGTGCTCATGCCTGCCCGAATTAGATCCTGAAGCGCGCATTATTCGGGTATATCAAACATATGAAATTTTGGCGAACATGCGTCTCTTTCATAAGATATTCCTTCCCCCAGAGCGGCACGTGCAAGAAGTTCGCTTTCCGTTTGAGTCCTCATGGAGTCCAGTGTCGAGGCATGGGATTTATGAATTTACGAGTAAATTGAGACTGGCCAGCGGTGTGCGCAGATCGGATGAAGTAGGAAACCGCTGGTTTGCAAGCAAAGACGATGTGTGTACCGCTCAATTGATCAGCAAACAATTGAACAGTTGTTTGGCAGTCGCTCAACCTGGCAGCAGCATGATATGCCCTCAATAGAGGATCGTTTGAGCAAATGCAAAACAAGTTTCTGTTCAAGAATTGCATCCCCATATGCGATATTCCAACGCCTTGTATTGGTCGCATTATCTCAATGGAGATGCTAGGCCGCAGCATTAAACTGTAGCTGAAGCACGCAATGTGCAGCAGGGTTTGACTGGTGCTACACCAGGCCGCCATTCGCGCGCAGGGTCTGGCCGTTGACCCAGCGGCTATCAGGACCCGCCAGGAAGGCCACGGCGGCGGCGATGTCTTCCGGCGTGCCCAGGCGTTCGAGGGGCGCCATCTTGCTCATGCGTTCTATCGTTTCTTCCGTCTTGCCGTTCAAGAACAGGGCCGTGGCCGTGGGGCCGGGGGCGACGGCGTTGACGGTGATGTTCTTGCCGCGCAATTCCTTGGCGAAGATAGCCGTCATCGTCTCGATGGCCGCCTTGCTGGCGCCGTAGACGGCATAGCCGGGCAGGGCCAGCCCGATCACGCTGGTCGAGAAGTTGATCACGCTGCCGCCGTGGCGCAAGCGCGTCGCCGCTTGGCGCATGGTGTTGAAGCTGCCCTTGACGTTGATGGCGAACAGGCTGTCGAAGGTGGCGTCGTCCGTGTCGGCCAGGGCCGGCAGCGCGGGAGGCATGATGCCGGCGTTGTTGACCAGCACGTCGACGCCGCCGAAGGCCGTCTCGGCCGCATCGAACAAGGCTTGCACGTCGCCCGCATCGGCCACGTTGGCCTTGACGGCGATGGCGGCGTCGCCTTCGGCCGCGATGGCCGCCACCAGCGCGTCCGCCGCCTCCTTGTCGCTGGCGTAATTGACGACGACCTGCATGCCGTCGCGCGCCAGGCGGCGGGCGATGGCCGCGCCGATGCCGCGCGAGGCGCCCGTGACGATGGCGACCTTGGCGGAATGGGATGCTGTGTTCATGGTGTTCTCCTATCGTGGTGGAGGCCCGCATGGGCCAGTGCAGACATTGTGATCTTTATCGATACATGGATAAAGATGGCGATATTGATTTCAATGTACAAATTCCATTAGCAATGATTGTTGGCCTCGCTGGTATGGACGAGCGTGCTCGCACTAACTGCAAGTAATTGCGCAAAGGAATGAAATATTTCCAATAGTTAACTTTACACGTCAAATGATTTGGCCCATGATCGCTGCAGTATTCCCCCTTTGTCCCCGACCCCGACAAGAAGGAGCGCACGATGCGCCGAGCACCCGTATTATTTTTCGCCCTGAGCACGGCCCTGTTGGCGGCCTGTGGCGTGAGCCTTGAACAAACCGCCGTTGCGCCTGTCGCGTCTGTCGAAATGCAGGAGCCGCCCGCGCAGTCGCCTGCCGAAGCGGATGGCCGGCATGCCTATCTGCACCGCGTGGGTGGCCAGGATTATGTCAGCCTGAGCCAGCACGGCTCCGAGGGCGGCTTGCCGATCCTCACGGGCACGCAGCGCCATGCGCGCGCAATCCGCCTGCTGGCGGCCGATCCGGCCCAGGTGCGGGCCATCCTGCGCAGCCTGAGGCTGCCTGCGAACCAGCGCAAGCTGTGGGCGGGCGAGGAAATCGTGCTCGACGCGGCAAGCTATGACATGTTGCAAGCGGCACGCGGCAGCAACAAGCCGCTGTTTGCCGAGCTCAAGCTGGTAGGGATGGAGAAGTAGGTAAAGCAACGGGGCCGAATGGCCCCGCTGTGACTGCATTTAAAACATCTGACAAAACCGTAGCGAGCGGCAGAGAGTTGTGGCCGAGAAGCGGAGCTGTGCTTTAGCGCAGTGAGCATCGCAGGCCGCAAATCGCGACGCGCAGCAGGTTTTGTTGTATGTTAAATTTCCAGGTTGTCGATGAGTCTGGTCTGCCCCAGCTTGGCGGCGGCCAGCACCACCAGCGGTTCGCCCGCGGCCAGTTCGGCGGCGCTCGGCGCCTGCAGGTTGGCGCGCTTGCGCACGGCGATGTAGTCCGATTTCCAGCCGCGGCTGTTCAATAGCTGCATGCTGGCCTGTTCCAGTTCGCCCACGGCCAGGTTGCCCTTGCGCACTTCCTCAGCCACGAAATTGAGGCCCTTGAACAGTTCCGGCGCTTCCGCCCGTTCGCTTTCCGACAGGTACATATTGCGCGAGGACAGGGCCAGGCCGTCGTCGGCGCGGTAGGTTTCGGCGGCGATGATTTCCGTCGGCAGGGCGAACTGGCGCGCCATGTTGCGGATGATCATCAGTTGCTGGTAATCCTTCTTGCCGAACACGGCCACGCGCGGACCCACGCACGAAAACAGCTTGGTGACGACCGTGCACACGCCTTCGAAGAAGCCGGGGCGGAATTCGCCTTCCAGGGTATTGCCCAGGTCATCGGGCGGGCGCACGCGGTATTCCTGCGGCTCCGGGTACAGTTCCTTTTCCGTCGGCGCGAACAGCACGTACACGCCTTCCTTTTCCAGCTTGGCGATGTCGGCCGCCATGGTGCGCGGATATTTCTCGAAATCCTCGTTCGGCCCGAATTGCAGCCGGTTCACGAAGATCGAGGCGACGACGGGGTCGCCATGCTTGCGCGCCAGGCGCATCAGCGACAGATGGCCTTCATGCAGGTTGCCCATGGTGGGGACGAACGCCGTGCGCAGCTGTCCGCTGAGCTGGTCGCGCAATTCTTCAATGTCGGAAATAATTTTCATGGATTGCTTTCGCTAAAACCCCGTTGTACGGTGGTCAGTGACAAAGGGAAGGGGTCAGGCGGGCGAATAGGCCAGCCGGACGTAGATGGGGGCAAACGGTTCTGCCTGCGTGATTTCGATCAGGGTTTCCTTGGCCAGTTCCAGCAAGGCCACGAAGTTGACCACCACCACGGGCACGCCGCCGGCAATGTCGAACAGATCGCTGAATTCGAGGAAGCGCGACGATTGCAAATGGCGCAAAATGCTCGACATGTGCTCGCGCACGGACAGTTCCTGGCGGCTGATGCGGTGATGCTGGGTCAGCTTGGCGCGCTTCAGCACGTCGAGCCACGCCTGCTGCAGGTCCACCGGTTCCACGTCGGGCCAGGTGGGCGTCAGGCTTTGCTCGATGAAAATCTGCGTGCGCACGAAATCGCGCTCGAACTGTGGGATGGCGTTCAGGTCGTAGGCGGCCAGCTTGATCTGCTCGTACTCGAGCAGGCGGCGCACCAGTTCGGCACGGGGGTCGCCGCCATCTTCCTCGACGTCGCTCTTGCGCGAAGGTAAGAGCATGCGCGACTTGATCTCGATCAGCATGGCCGCCATCAGCAGATACTCGGCGGCCAGTTCCAGGTTGCGCACGCGGATCTGGTCGACATATTTCAGATATTGCAGGGTCACCTGCGCCATCGGAATATCGAGAATGTTGAAGTTTTGCTTGCGGATCAGGTAGAGCAGCAAGTCGAGCGGGCCTTCGAAGGCTTCGAGGAAGATTTCCAGCGCGTCCGGCGGAATGTACAGATCCGTCGGCATGCGCATCATGGGCTCGCCATACAGGCGGGCGATGCCCAGCGGGTCAGCGGCGGGCGCCGCCTCCGTTACCGTCGTTGCAGATGCTGCAGGGTCACCGCTGCCGTCGCCATCGGCGACAGGTGCGGGCGACTCGATGACTGCGCCGGCACCGGAAGCGTCGGCTTCCGGCGTGACTGCAGACTCTTCAGGCAACATCGTGCCGGTTCCAGATCTTAGTTCTTGTTCTGGTAAACGTAAGCCTGTTGCTTGACGGCCGACGCCAGCTGGCGTTCCTGCTCATCGATGCTGACGGCCGGCTTGTCCCACAGCAGGGCGCGGCCCGCTTGCTGGCCCGCTTCCATGCCAGGGTTCTTGGCCTTCAGTTCGGCGATGAACAAGGTGTGGTCGGATACGTAGTTGTTGTGTTTTGCAGGCAGTTTCATATTCTCTTCTGAGTGTCTTATGGGTAAGGTCAGCCGGCCGTATTTTACCGCGCCGTGCCGCTTGGCGGGTTGTTGTATCGGCAAGTCCGGGGCGAAATTGCTAAAAATCAATAACGCAGCAGGCGCCGCATCACCATCGGCGCCGGTTCGGCGGGGTTGGCGTGCGAATATTCCAGTTCTTCGGCCAGCTCGAATTCGAAGGCCGCATAAAAATCGATCAGCTTGCGCTGGTCGCGCCGCACGGCCAGGCGCAATTCCTCGGCCTGGCACGACAGGCCGTGATGAATGATGGCTTCGAGCAAGTGCTGCGAGACGTGGCTGCCCCGGTAGGCGGGCAGCACGCCCATGCGTGAAATCTTCCAGATGGCGGGGTCGCTGTCGAGCGGCATCCAGCGCAGCGAGCCGGCTGGAATGTCGTCGATCAGCAACAGAAAACCGCCGCCGTGGCGCAATTGCGCTTCCACCTGCTGTGCCGTCTCGTGGTGCCCGCTGGACGAGGCCGCCACCTTGCCGGCCCACGCGGCGCGGGTCAGCTCGGCCATCAGTTGTGCATCGGCATTTGTTGCTTCGCGCACCACGATATTCATCATCGGTCCTTGTGGTGGCTTAACGGATGCGCATGCCAGGTTCGGCGCCCGGCCACGGGTTCAGGATGTAGATGCCCGGATTGGCCTTTTCGTCGGCGGCAGAGGCAGCCATGACCATGCCTTCGGAAATGCCGAACTTCATCTTGCGCGGCGCCAGGTTGGCCACCAGCACCGTCAGCTTGCCGATCAGTTCTTCCGGCTGGTACGCCGAGCGGATGCCCGAGAAGACATTGCGCAAGCGGCCTTCGCCCGCATCCAGGGTCAGGCGCAGCAGCTTGTCCGAGCCGTCGACCAGTTCGCAATTGACGATTTTGGCGATGCGCAGGTCGACCTTGAGGAAGTCGTCGATCTTGATCTCGGGCGCCAGTTCCTCGATGGCGGCAGCGGCGGCAGCAGGGGCCGCGGCGTCGTTCGCGGCGTCGCCAGCGGGCGCCGCGATGGCGGCGGCAGCTTGCGGCGCGTCAAACAGCGCTTCGATCATCTTTGCATCCATGCGTGTCATCAAGTGGCTGTAGGCGCCGATGGTACGGCCCAGCATGCTGTTCGAGACGGCGTCGCCGAACACCTGTGTATCGGCCCAGGTGAACTCGGCGTCGTTGAGGAACGATGCCACGTTCTTCGCCACGCCCGGCAGGACCGGCGACAGCAGAATCGTCAACTGGCGGAACAGGATCAGGGCCGTGGTGCACACGTCGTGCAGTTCGGCCGTCTTGTCGGCATCCTTGGCGAGGATCCACGGCTTGTTTTCATCGACATACTGGTTCGTGATGTCGGCGATTTCCATGATCTCGCGCAAGGCCTTGCCGAATTCGCGGTTCTCGAAGTGCGCGGCGATGCTGGCCTGGCGCTCGACGATGACGCCGTTGACGTCCACCGTCAGCGCGCGGTTGATCCAGCTTTGCGCGCCTTCCGACAGCGTGGATGCCAGCTTGCCGTCAAAGCGCTTGGCGATGAAGCCGGCGCAGCGGCTGGCGATGTTCACGTATTTGCCGATCAGGTCGCTGTTCACGCGGGCGACGAAATCTTCGCCGTTGAAGTCCAGGTCTTCCACTTTCGAGTTCAGCTTGAAGGCGATGTAGTAGCGCAGCCATTCCGGGTTCATGCCCAGGTCCAGGTAGCGCAGCGGCGAAATACCGGTGCCGCGCGACTTCGACATCTTTTCGTTGTTAACCGTCAGGAAGCCGTGCACATTGACTTTCAGTTTGTCGATCACCGGGTGATTGGCAAATTTCAGCATGGCAGGCCAGAACAGCAGGTGGAAGGAAACGATGTCCTTGCCGATGAAATGGATCTGTTCCGTCGTCGGGTCGTTCAGGAAGGCGTCGAAATCGATGCCTTTCTTGTCGCAATAGTTTTTCAGGCTGGCCAGGTAGCCGACGGGCGCGTCCATCCACACATAGAAGAACTTGCCCGGCGCATCGGGAATCGGGATGCCGAAGTAGGGCGCGTCGCGCGAGATATCCCAGTCGGCCAGCTTTTCGCCCGCCTCGCCCAGCCATTCGCTGACCTTGTTGACCATTTCAGGCTGCAGGCGGCCTGGCGTGTTGAGCCAATCCTTGAGGAATTCGAAGCAGCGCGGGTCGGACAGCTTGAAGAAATACTGCTCCGACGGCTTCATCACGGGCGTCGCGTTGGTGAACACGGAGAACGGGTTGACCAGGTCGGTCGGCTGGTAGGCCGCGCCGCACACTTCGCAATTGTCGCCGTACTGGTTCTTGGCGCCGCATTTCGGGCATTCGCCCTTGATGTTGCGGTCGGCCAGAAACATGCCCTTGACCGGGTCGAAGAAGCGGTCGACGGTTTTCGTGACGATCAGGCCCGTATCGCGCAGCTTGCGGTAGATCGATTGCGACAGGTCGACGTTTTCCGGCGAATCGGTCGAATACCAGTTGTCGAAGGCGATATGGAAGCCATCGAGGTACTGGGCGCGGCCGGCGGCGATGTTGGCGACGAATTGCTGCGGCGTGATGCCTTCCTTTTCGGCGGCGATCATGATGGGCGTGCCATGCGTATCATCGGCGCCCACAAAGTGCACTTCACGGCCGGCTGCGCCATCGCGTTGCATTCGCTGGAACCGGACCCAGATATCGGCCTGGATGTATTCCATGATGTGGCCAATGTGAAAAGCGGCGTTTGCGTAAGGCAGGGCAGTGGTGACGAACAGCTTGCGAGTCATGATTGATGCACTTTTGGGATGGATAATAGGACATTTTAACAGCGGAAAGGCAATATGAGCAGATGCAGCGCCGGCAAGTGATGCTTTTGCCGCCATCGCGCCATGCAAATTTGCGCTAGACTGCGCGTATTGCACATATGTAGTACACACGGAGATTTACATGAGCATCACAGTAGAAGACGTCAAGGCCGCGCTGGCCCAGGTTATTGATCCAAATACACATAAAGATTTCGTTTCCAGCAAAACCGTCAAGAATCTGAAGGTCGATGGCAGCGACATTTCGCTCGACATCGAACTGGGCTACCCCGCCAAGAGCCAGATCGACCTGATCCGCAAATCCGTGCTGGCCGCCCTGCGCGTGCTGCCGGGCGTGGGCAACGTCAGCGTGGGCGTGTCGTCGAAAATCATTTCGCACACGGTGCAGCGCGGCTTGAAGCCGATGAGCAACGTGAAAAACATCATTGCCGTCGCTTCCGGCAAGGGTGGTGTTGGCAAATCGACCACGGCCGTCAACCTGGCCCTGGCCCTGGCGGCCGAAGGCGCCACCGTCGGCATGCTGGACGCCGATATCTATGGCCCGTCGCAGCCGATGATGCTGGGCATCAGCGGCCAGCCGAAGACGCTGGACGGCAAGAGCATGGAGCCGATGGAAAACCACGGCCTGCAAGTGTCGTCGATCGGCTTCATGATCGATCCGGACGAGCCGATGGTGTGGCGCGGCCCCATGGTCACGCAAGCCTTGCAGCAATTGCTGGACCAGACCAACTGGCGCGACCTCGATTATCTGATCGTCGACATGCCGCCAGGCACGGGCGACATTCAATTGACCCTGTCGCAGAAAGTGCCCGTCACGGGCGCCGTGATCGTCACGACGCCGCAGGACATCGCGCTGCTGGACGCGCGCAAGGGTCTCAAAATGTTCGAGAAGGTCGGCATTCCGATCCTCGGCGTGGTGGAAAACATGAGCACGCACATCTGCTCGAACTGCGGCCATGCGGAAGAAATCTTCGGTGCCGGCGGCGGCGCGAAGATGTGCGCGGACTTCGGCGTGGAATTCCTCGGCGCCTTGCCGCTGACCATGGCGATTCGCCAGCAGACGGATTCGGGCACGCCCACCGTCGTGGCCGAGCCGGAAGGCCCCGTCGCCGTGATCTACAAGCAGATCGCCCGCACCATCGCCATCAAGGTGGCGGAAAAGGCGAAGGATATGACCAGCAAGTTCCCTAGCATCGTCATCAAGAACGACTAGTGGCTGGGTGGCCTTGCAAACCTACTGCGCAGCTCACTTTCGGGTCGGCGTTACTCACCGTACTAAAGTACGGTTGCGTTACTCAACCCGACATTGAGCTTGCTCGCTACGGTTTTCAAGGCCACCAGTGGCACCATTGGCTTAACTCGTCCCCGGCGCCATGACCGCCAGGAATATGGTTTCATGCAGTCCGTGTTGTTATTAACAAGTGGAGACATCATGCAATTGACTACCGTATTCCTGCGCCAGGCCGCAGTCCTGCTTGCCGGCAGCCTGCTGGCCGCCAGCGCCTTCGCCCAATCCGTTTCCTTCGTCGAGCCAGCCGATGGTGCGACGGTGACGAGCCCGTTCAAAGTGAAATTTGCCGTCAGCGGCATGGACGTCAAGCCGGCCGGCGACATGACGGCCAAGACGGGCCACCATCATTTGCTCATCAATACAGGGCCGATGAAGGCGGGCGAGATGATACCCATGGATGACAAGCATTTGCATTTCGGTAAAGGTCAAACGGAAACGGACGTCACCTTGCCGCCGGGCCAGTACACGCTCACCATGCAGTTCGCCAATGGCGCGCACCAGTCGTATGGGCCGGAGTTAAGCAAAAGCATCAAAGTGACGGTCAAGTAAGTCAGATATATTGTCTGTTGCGGCACAGGCCGGGTTCCAGCGATGGGGCCCGGCCTTTTCATATTGTTGCTTCTTGTCATTGTTGTGTCATATAGTCGGCGTATGCTGCCCGGTGGCCTAACTTTTGATGAGTGGATATGACGAAACATTTCTCCCTTTCCCGGCAGCTAGCGCAGGCGCTGCTGCTGGTGACGAGCGTGGCGGCTTGCCAGGCATATGCGGCCAAGGCCGTACCCTCGGCTGCGGCGCAGCCGAAGCTGGTCGTGGTGCTGGTGGTCGACGGTTTGCCGCAGGAGCAGGTAACCCGCTACCGCGACCAGTTCGGCCAGGGCGGTTTCCGCCGCCTGCTGGAGCAGGGCGCGTGGTTCAGCGATGCGCACCAGGCGCATGGCATCACGGTTACCGCCATCGGCCACTCGGCCGTGCTGTCGGGCGCCTATCCTTACCAGCATGGCGTGATCGGCAATAACTGGATCGATCCCGTCACGAAAAAGTCCGTGTATTGCACCGAGGATGGCAATTTCCATTACATCGGCGAAGAGACGAAGCCGGACGACGGCACCGCGCCGACCAAGCTGCGCGTGAGCACCCTCGGTGACGAGCTGCGCTATGCCACGGGCGACAAGGCCAAGGTCGTCACCGTGTCGGGCAAGGACCGCGGCGCCATCCTGCTGGCCGGGAAAACGGGCACGGCCTATATGTACATGGAAAAGACGGGCAATTTCGCCAGCAGCACCTATTACATGCAGCAGCATCCGCAATGGGTGCAGCGCTACCAGGCGGCCAGGCCGCAGGACCGTTATTACGGCAAGAGCTGGACGCCGCTGCTGGCCGACGGGGCTTATGTCAACGATGCGCGCGATGATGTGGTGGCGGCCAAGCCGGGCACGCGCAACACCTTCCCGTTCGCCTATTACAGCGACAGCGGCAAGCTCGACGGCGAGTACTACAGCCGCTTGAAGTCCGGTCCCTTCCTCGATGAACTGACCCTGGAATTTGCCCGCGCCGCCGTCGATGGCGAGAACCTGGGCCGCAATCCGGCTGGCGTGCCCGACATCCTGGGCGTGAGCCTGTCCGCGCACGACTACGTGAACCATGCCTACGGCCCGGAAAGCAAGATGTCGCACGACCACCTGCAGCGCCTGGACCGCATGCTGGCCGGCTTCTTTCTTGATCTCGATAAAAAAGTCGGCATGGACAACGTGCTGGTGGTGCTGACGGCAGACCATGGCTTTGCCAACGTGCCGGAATTTACGGAAGCGCGCGGCGGCTTTACGGCCAAGCGCATCGACGGCGACAAGCTGGTCGCAAGCCTGAATCAGCACCTGGCGACAAGCCTGGGCATCGATAAGCTGGTGACGACGTCGTCGCTGCCGAATATCTACCTCGATTACGCGCTGGCGGAAAAGGGCGGCGTCCATCGCGCTGCGCTGGAAGACGCAGCGGCCCGCTTCCTGCTGCAGCAGGACGGCCTGGCGCAAGTCTACACGCGCACGCAGATGGAAACAGGCGCCGTGGCCACGCGCATGGACACCCTGATGCGCCGCGCCTGGAACCGCCAGCTGTCGGGCGACCTGATGGTCGTCACAAAACCGGCCTGGTATTTCGGCAAGGGCAGCGGCGGCACTTCGCACGGCACGCCGTACACGTATGACACCAACGTGCCGCTGATGGTGTTCGGCCCCCGCTGGATCAAGCCGGGCGCCTATGGCCAGTACGCGGAAGTGGTCGATATCGCCCCGACCCTGGCGCATCTGCTGCGCATACGCCAGCCGTCGGCGTCGGAAGGGCGGGTGTTGACGGAAGCGGTGCGGTAAAGGGCGGTGCTGCGCGCTTGTCGGCTTACGCGCTTTGCGCTAACCCGACCTACGATGACCTTGTAGGTCGGATGACGCGGGGCGCAGCCACGCGTCATCCGACAGCATCGTCGGCAAACCGCTTACAGCAGCCAGTCTATCGGCAGCACCGACAGAATCGCCACTCCCATGCGCTTCCACACGCTGGTGCCCGGTTCCGTGTCGTAGCGCGTGGCGGCGCCGCTGGCGTCGCGGGCGATCCAGTACAGCGCGCCGTCGTCGCCAAGCAGCACCTGGTAGGCGCGCTGCGGGATGGTGGCGCGCATGGCTAGCCCCAGCTGGCTGGCCAGCGCGGGGCTGTCGATGACGAGGCCCATTTCCGTATTCAATTCGATCGAGCGCGGATCGAAATTGAACGAGCCGACAAAGATGCGCCGGTCGTCGACGGCAAAGGTCTTCGCATGCAGGCTCGATGCGGAGCTGCCGAAGCGGCCCGGCTGTTCGCGCGCGTCGCCGGCTTCCCACGAGCGGCGTGATTCATACAGCAGCACGCCCGCTTCCAGCAGCGGTTTACGCCATTTTGCATAACCCGCATGCACGGCCGCCACGTCGGTCGCTTCCAGCGCGTTCGTCAGGATGCGCACGCCCACGCCTTTTTTCGCCAGGTCGGCAAAGGCTTGCGTGCCGGACTTGCCGGGCACGAAATACGGCGATACCAGATCCACTTCCTTTTCCGGCACACCGAGCAGGTTTTGCAGGTTTTCCGCCACGCGCGTGCCGGGCCTGGCCTGGTCCAGCACCTTGGCCGGGTCGTCGCTGACCATGCGCGTCCTTGCCCATTCGAAGGGCAGGGTACGTTCCATCATTTGCTTGACGAAGGGCGAGGTGCGCAGCGCCTGCACGTATTCTTCGGCCGCCCTGGTGTCGTCGATGCGGTCCGCCTCGGCGGCGATGGTGGCCGCGTCGCCATCGACAGGGCTGGTCAGCAGCAGTGCGGCCGGGTAGGCCGAGGCGCTGTTCCAGTAACGGTCGAAATCCTGCGAGACCTCGCCGACGACGGGGCCGATGGCCAGCACGTCCAGGTCGGCGAACAGCACATCGCCGGCCGCGCCGAAGTATTCATCGCCCACATTGCGCCCGCCCACGATGGTGGCGTGGTTGTCGGCCGTGAACGATTTGTTGTGCATGCGCCGGTTGAGGCGCGAAAAATCGGTGGCGAAGGCCAGCGCGCGCGGCGCGCGGGGCACGAAGGGATTGAACAGGCGGATTTCCAGGTTCCGCTGCTTGCCCAGCATGGACAGGGTCTGGTCCAGGCCCGCCGTGTTGTTATCGTCGAGCAGCAGGCGCACGCGCACGCCCCGTTCGGCCGCCTGGCGCAAGGCATCGAACAGCAGGGTGCCCGTGATGTCCTTGTGCCAGATGTAGTACTGCACGTCCAGGCTGCGCTGGGCGGCGGCGGCCAGCAGGGCGCGCGCGGCAAAGGCGTCGCGCCCGTCGACCAGCGGATAGATGCCGGACACGCCGGGATGCTGCGCCACCATGGGCGCAATGGCCGTGGCCAATTGGGTGTGCTGTGTGTCGGCGATGACGCTGGAGGGGATGCGGCCATCCAGCGAGGGCAGGGAAGCGCAGCCGGCGAGGACGGCGGACAGCAGCAGCGGCAGAAGCAGCCGGGTGGCGCTGCGGAAGGGAAGTGCTTGGGCGGGCATGGCGGGCTTTCATCGAGTTGCCCCGATGTTAGCAGATGCGCATGCCCGCACGCGGGCGAGGATTTACAGTTGTTCCAGCGCGATCAGCTCGGCCACCGTCTGGCGGCGGCGGATCAGGCGCGACGGGTGTTGATCATCGGCGCCATCGACCAGGTATTCGGCCGCATGCGGACGGCTGTTGTAGTTCGACGACATCGACGCGCCATACGCGCCCGCGCCTTCGAAGACCACGTAGTCGCCCACCTGCGCTGCCGGCAACTGCCGGGTTTCCACCACGCCGCCATCGCGCTGGGTGAAGACGTCGCCCGATTCGCACAGGGGGCCGCCGACGACGGTGGCGTGCTGCTCATCGAGAGCGCGGCCGTTGTGCGCGATCACCGACATTTCATGGTAGCTGCCGTACATGGCGGGGCGCATCAGTTCATTGAAACCCGTATCGAGCAAGGTGAAGTGCTTGCCGCCCATTTGCTTGGTGGCGCGCACTTCGGCCACCAGCAAGCCCGCATCGGCCACGAGGAAGCGGCCAGGTTCGATTTCCAGGTGCACGCGATGGCCCAGGTGCGCCTCGATCTGCTTGCGCGCCGCATCCCACAGCTGGAAGTAGTGGTCCGTGTCGACTGGTTGCTCGCCTTCGCGGTAGGGCACGGACAGGCCGCCGCCCGTGGAAATGGCTTCGATGTCGTGGCCCATGTTCTTGACCAGGTCGACCATGGTGCCGCAGACGGTTTCCAGGTGGCTGTAATCGACGCCCGAGCCGATGTGCATGTGCAGGCCCACCAGGTGTAGTCCGTGGGCGCGAATGACGGCCAGCGCCTCCGGCAGCTCTTCGTACCAGATGCCGTGCTTGCTGTTTTCGCCGCCCGTATTCGTCTTGTTGCTGTGGCCATGCCCATAGCCGGGATTGATGCGCAGCCAGACGCGGTGGCCGGGCGACACGGGGCCCAGCTGGCGCAGCATGTCGACGGAGCCGCAATTGACTTCAATTTTTGCCGCCGCCACGCGTGCCAGGGTGGCACGGTCGAACAGGTCGCAGGTGAACACCACGCCGGCCGCGCCGTTCGTTTGCGCCGGCGTGAAGCCTGCCTGCAGCGCGCGCTCGATCTCGCCCAGCGAGACGGCGTCCACGTGCACGCCCGCTTCGCGCATCAAGGTGAGCAGATGGATGTTCGAGTTGGCCTTTTGCGCGAAGCGCACGGTGTCAAATTGCGCCAGCTGCGCGATGCGCGCGCGGATGGTGGCCGCGTCATACACCCATAGGGGCGTGCCGTGTTCCTGGGCGAGTTGGGCGAGGGTGGCGTCTGGCACTGGTTTCATGGCGGTGGTCTTTGTCATTTTATGGAGGGGTGTCGGATTACGCGCCTTGCGCTAATCCGACCTACGATGCTGACAATGATGCGGCTTTTCTGTGTAAACATAAAATATCCATTTGAGGTGACCTTATTCATTTATGATATGGGTATGACTATCTCATTGCGCCACATCGAGGTTTTTCGCGCCATCATGACGACGGGCAGCGTGACGGCCGCCGCCGCCATGCTGCACACCTCGCAGCCCACCGTCAGCCGCGAGCTGGCGCGCCTCGAACATTTGACGGGCTTGACCCTGTTCGAGCGCGAACGGGGGCGTCTGCGCCCGACGGCCCAGGCGCTGCAGCTGTTCGAGGAGGTGCAGCGCGCGTATTTCGGCCTGGAGCGCATCGTCAGCACGGCGGCGGCTCTGCGCCAGTTCGACCAGGGGCAGTTGTCGATCGCCTGCCTGCCCGTGTTTTCCCAATCCTTGTTGCCGCAGGCGTGCAAGCGCTTCGTCGCCGATTTTCCCAAGGTGAGCATCAGCATCACGCCGCAGGAGTCGCCGCTGCTGGAAGAGTGGCTGTCGGCGCAGCGCCACGACATCGGCCTGACGGAAGTGTGCAATGCGCCGCCGGGCACCGCGCTCGATACCTTGATGTCCGTCGACGAAGTATGCGTGCTGCCTGACGGCCATGCGCTCGCTGGCAAGGCCGTGCTGCAGCCGGCGGACTTCGCGGGCCAGCCTTTCATCAGCCTGGCCGCCGTCGACCCTTACCGCCAGCAGATCGACGCCATCTTCGCGCAAGCGGGCGTGGAGCGGCGCATGGCGCTCGACACGCACAGCGCCGCTTCCGTGTGCGCCATGGTGCGCGAAGGCGTGGGGCTGGCCATCGTCAATCCGCTCACGGCGCTCGACTATGCGGGGCAGGGCTTGCAGATCCGGCGCTTTGCCGTATCCCTGCCGTTCACGGTGAATCTCGTGAAACCTTTGCACCGGCCCCTGTCGCAGCTGGTGGCGCTGTTCGAGCAGGCGCTGCATGCGCAGGCGGACGAGGTGAAAAGGCGCTTGCTGCAGCTGTGACGGCGCTTGTGGAGCGGCGGCGGTCAACAGAGTAAAATGGCGTTTTACTTATTCAAGCCTGATTACTTCGATGACCACAAACGCTACTCCCGTCCGTACCCGTTTCGCTCCCAGCCCGACCGGCTATCTGCACCTGGGCGGCGCCCGCACCGCTTTATACAGCTGGGCGTATGCCCGTCACTTCGGCGGCACTTTCGTGTTGCGCATCGAAGACACGGACGTGGAGCGTTCCACGCCGGAAGCCGTGCAAGCCATCATCGAAGGCATGAAGTGGCTGGGCTTGGACCACGACGAAGGCCCGTTCTACCAGATGCAGCGCATGGACCGCTACCGCGAAGTGGTGGCGCAGATGCTGGCAGAAGGCACGGCCTACCATTGCTACTCGTCGCCGGAAGAAGTCGAAGCGATGCGCGAGCGCATGCGCGCCGCCGGCGAAAAGCCGCGCTACGACGGCACCTGGCGCCCGGAACCGGGCAAGACACTGCCTGCCGTGCCGGCGGACCGCAAGCCCGTCGTGCGCTTCAAGAATCCGCTCGATGGCGACGTGACGTGGGACGATGTGGTCAAGGGCACGATCACGATCTCGAACCGCGAGCTGGACGACTTGGTGATCGCCCGCCCGGACGGCACGCCAACCTATAACTTCTGCGTGGCCGTCGATGACTGGGACATGCAGATCAGCCACGTGCTGCGCGGCGACGACCATGTCAACAACACCCCGCGTCAGATCAACATCCTGCGCGCCATCGGTGCACCGCTGCCGTTGTACGGCCACCTGCCGATGATTTTGGGTTCGGACGGCCAGAAGATGTCGAAGCGCCGCGATGCCGTCAGCGTGATGGATTATCCGGCGCAGGGCTTCCTGCCTGAATCGATGCTGAATTACCTGGCGCGCCTGGGCTGGAGCCATGGCGACGATGAAGTCTTCTCGGTGGCGCAGTTCTGCGAATGGTTCAACCTCGAGCACCTGACCAAGTCGGCCGCGCAGTTCGACCTGGAAAAGCTCAAGTGGCTCAATAACCAATACATCAAGCAGGCCGACAATACCCGCCTGGCCGACCTGGCGCGTCCGCACATGGTCGCCGCCGGCGCCGTCTTCGAAGGCGCGCCGGATCTGGCGCAAGTGCTGGGCATGATGAAAGAGCGCGCCAACACGGTCAATGAACTGGCTGACGCTTCGATGCTGTTCTTCCGCGAGCCGCAGCCGGAAGCGGAACTGGCAGCGCAGCACATCACGGATGCCATCAAGCCCGTGCTGGCGCAGTTTGCCGAGCGCATCGCCACGGTGGAGTGGAGCAAGGAAGCCGTGGCCGCCATGATCAAGGAAGTGCTGGCCGCCAACACCATCAAGATGCCGCTGCTGGCCATGCCTTTGCGCCTGATTCTGACGGGCCAGCTGCAGACGCCGGCCATCGATCAGGTGGTGGTCATGTTCGGCCGCGACACCGTGCTGGCGCGCCTGGCAAAGTGGCTGTAATCGCCGCGCTGAATTGACCGTGTAAACGCAGTGCGGAAACCGCCCCTATGAAAAGTTACTCATAGACGAAAAAGGGTATTTGCAGAGTGAAACTTCTTTGCTATACTCTTGTTTCTGCACCAACGGGGGTATAGCTCAGCTGGGAGAGCGCTTGCATGGCATGCAAGAGGTCAGCGGTTCGATCCCGCTTACCTCCACCAGCAGCAATGATGTTGCTTGGTGAAGTGGTGCAGATGTTGTTTGGAAGTTCCGCGGTCCCCATCGTCTAGAGGCCTAGGACATCACCCTTTCACGGTGAGTACAGGGGTTCGAATCCCCTTGGGGACGCCAGGTAGTTGTGGTATAGTAGTGGCAGTTGTTTGTACTGATTGTTGTAAGTTCAGGCCCGTAAAAAACGGAATCTGGATGGAAAGCAAGTAGTGGAACAAAGTCGCCAAGTGCGGCTTTTATTATTTCTGCGCCCGGGGGGTATAGCTCAGCTGGGAGAGCGCTTGCATGGCATGCAAGAGGTCAGCGGTTCGATCCCGCTTACCTCCACCAACAGCGCAGAAGTAAGGTAGTAAACTGTAGTTCCTTGGTCCCCATCGTCTAGAGGCCTAGGACATCACCCTTTCACGGTGAGTACAGGGGTTCGAATCCCCTTGGGGACGCCAGTTCAGTCTGGTGTTGTAGTAAGAAGTAGCAGTGTTTCTGCGCCCGGGGGGTATAGCTCAGCTGGGAGAGCGCTTGCATGGCATGCAAGAGGTCAGCGGTTCGATCCCGCTTACCTCCACCAACAGCGCAGAAATCACGTGATAATCAAAGTCGCCTCGAGCGGCTTTTTTTATTTCCGCGACACTTCCCGCCATACCCGACAGGGGAGTGTGGCGTAGGTCGGATTAGCGTAGCGTAATCCGACAGCACCATCTTCTGAAGCCAGCATCCGTATCCATGCCGCCTCCACCAACAGCGCAGAAATCACGTGATAATCAAAGTCGCCTCGAGCGGCTTTTTTTATTTCCGGACTCTTTTCCGCCATACCCGACAGGGGAGTGTGGCGTAGGTCGGATTAGCGTAGCGTAATCCGACAGCACCATCTTCTGAAGCCAGCATCCGTATCCATGCCGCCTCCACCAACAGCGCAGAAATCACATGATAATCAAAGTCGCCTCGAGCGGACGAGGTGGCCAGCGGGCGGCGCATGGCCGGCAGTTATCAGCGTTCCGTTATGCTGCCCAGCGGTCGCGATAGATCGGCAGTGAAGTCGACATATTGGGTGGAAAGCCCGCGTAGCTGGTCGAGCAGTGGGCGGTTGTCTCCGCGCCGCCACTGAAAAGAATAGATTACCGGTGCTGGCATTTCGGCGGCGGCGAGCGGGAGCAGCAGACCCTGGTCAACCAGCTTTTGACTCCAGCCAGTGGGCAGTATGCCGATCCCGACAGAGGCAATCAGCATGCCGGCAATGGCCCCCCAATTATTGCAACTTATACGCTCAACGGCAGCGATGCCGTGAGCCAGTAGCCAGTCATCAATCAGTCGCGTGGTGCCAGCTGATGGCGGTAAGGCAACGATGGGCTGTCCAGCGTCAAGTAAATCGGCGGCACCACGTAAGCCAGGCGGGCTGTCAGATATGGCCAGGGTTGGCGCGGCAAGCCAGATGAATTGTGCTTGGCTGACTGGTTGCGACAGGATGCCGTGGTGCGATGAGCGTCCGGCAATGATCGCAAAATCGAGCTCGCCCTTGGCGACACGGCTTTCCAGAACTGAGCCCACGTCGACATAGGGTTCGAGCGTCAATTTGGGATGCAGTGCCCGGACTTGCGCAATGAACTGCGGTAGCCAGGTCAGCGCGCTGAGTTCGCCAACACCAAAGGTGCAACGGCCAACTAGCCCGGCAGAGGGTGTGAAGGCGGTACGTATTGCGGCGGCGTCATCGAGCAGCGCCAGCGCGCGTGGCAGCAATGCCTGGCCTGCATCGCTGAGTACGGCGCGGTGGCCACTCCGGTCGAACAGATTGATGCCAAGCGCTTCCTCCAGTTCTGAAATGCGCTTGGAGAGAGACGATACGGACAAATGCAGGCGTTCGGCGGCAATCGCAAAGTTGGCGCAGGTGGCGGCCCAGTAGAACGCTTCGAGTTGCTTTAAGGTCATGGACATCACTTGTTCTCTTTTTTCGAAATTAATTGTACATAATTTTTCGCTTTTATCTAAATTGTGCTTGATCAAAAATGCTTGACAGGGCAAATCGCGTCGGTGCCAGGCGTTGGGCGGGCGGCTTATGCAGGCCCTCGCCCTTCGCCAAAGTGATGCATGTAGCAGTGAAATGACGAGTTTGCTATTTTTTTGAGAGGCGCAATGAACAAGAAGCGTTATGCAGTTATCGGCGGGGGGATAAATGGCCTCGCAGTCGCACGTCAGTTATTGTTGGATTTTCCCGACGCCACGGTGGTGCTGTTCGAAAAGGAGGCGAGTGTCGCCAGTCATCAGTCCAGCCACAATTCGGGTGTGGTCCATGCCGGTCTGTACTATGAGCCGGGGGGGCTCAAGGCACGACTTTGCAGGCGCGGGGGCGAATTGATTGGCAACTATTGCCGCGACAATGCGATCCCCTACGACGAGTGCGGCAAAGTTGTCGTCGCGCTACAAGAGGAAGAGTTGCCTCGCCTGGAGGCGATTTATCGGAAAGCGCAGGCCAACGGTGTGCCTGGCGTGCGGCTGATCGGCTCAAATGAGCTGCGCGAAATCGAGCCCAACTGCATCGGTCTGGGCGCCTTGCATTCACCGAAAACGGCGATTGTCAGTTACGGTCAAATTGCGGCCCGAATCGCCGATGAAATCAGGGAACGTGGCGGGCGCATTTGTCTGAATTCGCCGGTTGAGCGCCTGCTGGAGCAAGGCGGCGAAGTACGGGTCGAACTTGCAGACGGAGAGGTCTTCGATACGGTATTCGATCAGGCAATTGCCTGCGCGGGTTTGCAGTCAGATCGCCTGGCAGAGCGTTCGGGCGATCAGGACACGCCACGCATCGTACCGTTCTTCGGCCAGTATTACGTGATCGACGAGGCTTTCAAGTCGCATGTCAAAGGCTTGATCTACCCGGTGCCGGACCCGCGCTTTCCTTTCCTCGGGGTGCATTTCACAAAGCGTATCGACGGACAGATGACGATCGGCCCGAATGCTTTCATATCCTTCGGTCGCGAGAACTATGACGGCCGCAGCATGAACCTGGCCGACATCTTCAATTTTGCCAGCTACCCCGGCTTTTGGAAGTTTGCTGCCCGTAACCTGCCGGCGACGCTTCGGGAATTGAAGACTGTGGTCAGCGAGGCGAGCTTTGTCCGCGAGGCGGCGCGCTATGTGCCGACGCTTGCCTCGGTCGGTATTGTTCCGGCGGTGCGTGGGATCCGTGCCCAGGCAATGGAGGCCAATGGTGCGCTGGTTGACGATTTCGTGATTCGCCAACACGGCAACATTACCCACATCCGCAATGCACCGTCACCAGGGGCGACATCGTCGCTAGCCATTGCTGAATACATTGTGCGTGAAGTGATGAGGCGCTGAGTTTGCGTAGCGGACAACGTACGGTTGTCTGTCGCTCCCACAGCCAGCCCCAACTCGAACGCTCTAGGCGAAAAATAAAAAAATTAATTCATGAAGGAGACATTTTGAACATTCAAAAAACGGAACAGGAAACCCCTGCACAGACAAAAAGTCGTTTGCGCAAAGTGGCGGCAGCGACCATCGTCGGCTCAATGCTGGAGTGGTATGACTTTTATCTTTACGCGACGATGGCGTCGATTGTCTTCAGCAAGGTCTTCTTCGATACCTCGGACCCGGCGAATGCATCGCTGCAAGCCTTTGCCACCTTCGCCATCGGCTTTGTGGCGCGACCGATCGGGGGGCTATTCTTCGGCTACTTCGGCGACCGCTATGGGCGCAAGAAAATGTTGTTCGTTACTTTCTGTATGATGGGCTTGTGCACGACCGCCATTGGCCTGGTTCCTTCCTACGCCAGCATCGGCGTTTGGGCGCCCCTGTGCCTGGTGCTGATCCGCATTGTGCAGGGCCTGGGCGCCGGTGCTGAACTGGCGGGGGCGGCGGTAACTTCCTACGAACATGCGGCCGACAACAAGAAGGGACGACAAGGTGCGTGGCCTGCATTGGGGCTGAACCTTGGCCTGTTGCTGTCGTCGCTGACCGTTTATCTGCTGACCGTCAATGGCGACAAGTTTTTGCTTGCCGGCGGTTGGCGCATTCCCTTCATCCTCAGTTTCGTACTGGTACTGGTTGGGCTCTGGGTGCGTGGGAGTCTGCCGGAAACGCCAGAGTATCACCACTTCGAGGAAAGCCATCGCCAGAAGAGGCCGTTCCGCGAATTGTGGAAAACCAATCTCAAGGGCCTGGGCGTCGTCTTCTTTGTCGCCATCGGTTACAACGCACTGAGCTATGTCTTCAAGACCTTCTCGCTGGCCTACCTGACCCAGTTCAAAGGCATTTCGGCCAGCGTGACATCGCTATCGGTGACACTGGCCAGTCTGGTCGCAATCTTTACCGTCCCGCTCTTCGGCTATCTGTGTGACAAGTTCAGCAGCAAGAAGCTGCTGATCGTCGGCGGCCTGCTGTCAGCATTGTTCGCGTATCCGTTCATGCAGTTGCTCGACAGCGGCGAGAACAGGCTGATTTACCTGGCGCTGATCGTCGGCACCGGGGTGCTGGCGCCGATGATGTTCGCCCCACAGGGCTCTTTCCTCAGTCGCCAGTTTGCCGTGCAAAACCGCTCGACGGGAGTCGGTTCGGGGCGTGAAATCGGCACTGCCATTGCCGGCGGTATTGCCCCGTTGTGGGCGTTATCAATGGTTGCCCAGTCTGCGACTCGTGACACGAGCGCAGTGGCCTTGATGCTCACGTGCTCCGGAGCGATCGTCGCATTGGCAGCATACTTCGACCAAGGTTATCGCTTCAGCCATTACAAGAACTGATGGTCAAGGCGGCGGGCCAGGCTTGCTCAGCTCCTCCCGCCGCCCACCCCTTGTATGACGCGGGTTTGGGCCAGTACAAACGAAGGGGGGGGGCAAGAGGCTTTCCTTTTGCTTGTCTGGCTGCTGCTGCCGAGGACCTGTACCTCGCCCGCGCAGCCGATCGATTGCACATTGCACAATCGCCGCCGGGAGCGGTTTCCTCCATGGAAAATAAGATGCGCCTGCGGTTGATTTTGTGAGCGGCCCCGTGCTATACTTCGCGCACGCTTTTTTGAGGGGTTAAGCAAAGCCTTCAACGAAGAGTCCGCTGAGAGTAAAGCCAGCACAGGTCCCCATCGTCTAGAGGCCTAGGACATCACCCTTTCACGGTGAGTACAGGGGTTCGAATCCCCTTGGGGACGCCAGGATTTAGTTGTAAAGCAAGAGTGCAGTGCTGAACGGGCCTGACAAGTCAGGCTTTTTTTGTTTCTGCGATTGCTGCAGTACCGGGTCAGGATGTGAAGTAATGCATTCAGGACAGATTTCTGTCCCCATCGTCTAGAGGCCTAGGACATCACCCTTTCACGGTGAGTACAGGGGTTCGAATCCCCTTGGGGACGCCAGATTCGCACGCAGTCAGCAAGTAAAGTAACAGGTCGGGATGCAACGCAGCGCATCCAGGACAGATTTTCTGTCCCCATCGTCTAGAGGCCTAGGACATCACCCTTTCACGGTGAGTACAGGGGTTCGAATCCCCTTGGGGACGCCAGACCGGCTGAATCAGCCAACAAAAAAGCCGCCTGGTAACAGCGCGGCTTTTTTGTTATTGGCTGCCATGCCCACGTTTTTCTCTTCCCCTTGACTATGCCACTACCTACCGATCGCGCACCATCTCTCGCCATCTTCTGCAAAGTCGTCGACAACTACGGCGATATCGGCATTTGCTGGCGCTTGGCGCGGCAGTTGAACGGCGAGCACGGCGTCGCCGTCACCCTGTGGGTCGATGATTTATCCAGTTTCCGGCGCATCTGCCCCGAAATCGACGTGGCGGCCGAAACGCAGCACGTGTCCGGCGTCACGGTCCGCCACTGGCGCGGCCAGGATGGCGCGTTTGCACCCGCCGACGTCGCCGATATCGTCATCGAGTTTTTTGCCTGCGACATTCCGCCCGGCTATATCGCCGCCATGGCCCACTGTTCGCCGCAGCCCGTGTGGCTGAATCTGGAGGGATTGACGGCGGAAGAGTGGGTCGAGGGCTGCCATGCGCTGACGTCGCCGCGCCACGGCATGATCAAGCATTTCTTCTTTCCCGGTTTTACCGATAAGACGGGCGGCTTGCTGCGCGAAGCGGCGCTCGATGAAAAAAGGCTGGCGTTCCAGTCCGATGCGTCCGCCATGGCGGCATTCCTCGGGCAGATCGGCGTCACGGCGGCGCAAATGTGCGCCGTGAAAGTATCGCTATTCTGCTATCCGTCCGCGCCCGTCGCCGAGCTGTTCGCGGCCTGGCAGGCGGGTGAGCAAGCTGTGGTATGCCTGGTGCCGGAAGGCGTCGCGTTCGATGCCGTTCAAGCGTTTATCGGCGACGATGCGGCGCTGCCTGGTGCGGCGCGCACGCGCGGTGCGCTCACCGTGCGCGTGCTGCCTTTCGTGCCGCAGGACGATTACGACCGCCTGCTGTGGGCTTGCGACGTGAACCTGGTGCGTGGCGAGGATTCCTTCGTGCGCGCGCAATGGGCGGGCCAGCCGTTTCTCTGGCATATCTACTTGCAGGACGAAAACTTGCATCACGTGAAATTGCGCGCCTTCCTGCAGCGCTATGCGGTCGATGCGGACGGCGCCATTGACAGCCTGGTGCAGGCGGCGCTGGCCTGGAATGGCGCCAGCGCGGACGCCTTGCCGTGGGCGCAGCTGTGGCCCGCATTGCAGGCCGATCTGCCGCGCATCCGCGCGCGCGCGCAAGCCTGGCAGCGGCAGATGCAGGCGCATGGCGATCTGGCAAGTAACTTGCTGGCGTTCGCCGGCGCGACGAGATAGGCGCTTGCCCAAAATTAAGGTAAAATGCCCGGTTATTTCTAACGTATTTTTAACCGATCAAACGCAAGCTTGCGGCGCTGATGGCGCACAGGCGGCAGATGGTCTTCATGCAACCCACTTTTTACGTACATTCCTATGAAACCCGCAAAAGAAATTCGTGTTGGCAATATCATCATGGTCGACAGCAAGCCAATGATCGTGTTGCGTTCTGATGTCAACGGTTCGAGCCGCACGGGCTTCACCTACAAATGGAAGATGAAAAATCTTCTGACGAACACCCCGATGGAAAACGTGTTCCGCGGCGACGACAAGTTCGACGTGGTTGTTCTGGATAAAAAGCCAGTGACGTATTCGTACTTCGCCGACCCGCTGTTCGTTTTCATGGACACCGAGTACAACCAGTACGAAATCGAAGAAGAAAACCTGGGCGATGCACTGCATTACCTGAAAGATGGCATGGAATGCGAAGCCATTTTCTACGACGGCAAGGCTATCTCCGTTGAACTGCCGACGACCATCGCCCGTCAAGTGGTGTACTCGGAGCCTGCGGTCAAGGGCAACACGTCGGGCAACGTCCTGAAAGAAGCCAAGATCGAAAACGCCATCGACGCGCACCGCCACACCGTGCAAGTGCCGCTGTTCGTGGCACAGGACGACGTCATCGAAATCGATACCCGTACCAACGAATACAAGCGTGTCGTGCGCAACTGATACGCGCCAGTGCTTGACCATCAAGAAACGCTGCCTTCGGGCGGCGTTTTTTTTTGCTTGAAAAATAATTCCTTTCAACAACAATTGAGTTGCAAGGACTGCTATGCTATGGCTAGCACATTATTGCGTTAGAAACACTGAGGTTTCCTGGAGATACGATGCAGCGCAGTCAGATGTTACGCAGTGGCGCGTCCCGGGGCGTGTCGCGCCCCGTATTGGCCCGTGCCACGGCGCCCGCCAGTCCCATGGCCCATTTGCTCGACGCAGGGGTCTTGCCGCAACAGCAGATGATGCAGGCAGGCAAACTCAGTTCCCATGCGCTGACGTCGCAGTACCTCGCGCGCATCCGCTCCCTGTGCAGCATCGGCGCGCGCGCCTATCCCGGCATTGAAATCAATCCCGACGCGCTGAAAATTGCGCTGGAAATGGACCGCGAGCGGCAGGTGCACAAGGTGCGCGGCCCCTTGCATGGCATTCCCGTCGTCTTGCGCGACAATATCGCCACGGGCGACCGCATGAAGACGCGCACGCAGGCACCCCTGGCCACGCATGCCAGCTGCGATTCCTTTGTGGCGGCGCGCTTGCGCGCGGCCGGCGCCGTCATCATCGGCAAAAGCAATTTGCGCCAGTGGGCCGCCGTCAGCGTGCCGCATGCCAGTGCCAGCTGGGCCGGCCTGACCATCCTGGCCGTCGACAGCGCAGCGGACGGCTCCATCGTCGCGCCTGCTTCAAACTGCGGCCTGGTCGCCATCAAGCCCACCGGCAGGACCGCTGGCGGGCAGGGCGGTGAGCCAGCCACGGCAGGGCCGATGGCGCCCAGCGTGCGCGAGGCGGCCTGGCTGCTCGCCGCCCTGACGGGCGAGCGCCTGGCCGATGGCTTGACGCTCGACCTTGCCGGCTTGCAAGGGCGCCGCATCGGCGTGGCGCGCAGCCTGTTCGGCCTGTGCGCCGGGACCGATGCCGTGATCGAGCAGGCGCTGCTGGTGTTGCGCGAACAGGGCGCCGAACTGATCGAGCCGCCGCCCGCGTCCGGGTCTGGCGGCATTGAAGCGCTGCTGCGTTCGCATGCGCTCGATGCGCTGGTGGGGCCGACCTGCCATGGCGTATCGCCGCAGTCCGACTTGCCGCATATTACGGTGCCTGCCGGCATGGTCGGGGGCTTGCCGGTCGGCTTGTCCTTCATCGGCCCAGCCCACGGCGACATGGCGCTCATTGCAATGGCGTATGCCTACGAGCAGGCGACTTTGCACCGGCGCACGCCCGCACTGCCATCGAGCATCACCCTGGCGCTGCGTTGACCATGATGATTCCTTTCGTTTTCTTTCGATAAACTATGCTTGCAAGCTTGCTGCTGAGTGCGGCCGTGGCCGCCACCCCGACTCCTTTTGATGCCGAGCAACTGTCCGGCAGCTGGTCCGACAGCGTGAATACGAATAGTGTGTGCGAAGAAGCGCGGCACTTTACGCGCATGCAGTTGTCTGACGATCATCAGCGGCTGGCGATCTTCAACGACCGCACGTGGAAAAGCAAGCTGGGCGAAACCAACCGCTTTGCCGCGACGGTGGTGGCGGAAACGGAGCGCAGCCTGACGTTGCGCTATGACAATGAGACCCGCCTCAATGCCGCTGGCAAGCTGGTGGAATGGCAGTTGATCATCGTCGCGCCCGGCGTGTACCGCTGGCGCGAGACGGGCTGGCCGGAAGGCAAGGTCAACGGCGTGGTCGGCATCCGCTGTTCTCCCTGAGGCGCGCGCACAAGCATGCCATTCTGTTATGCTTCCGGCATTACATTATGCTTTTAGGAGTTTGCATGTCTGTACGTTTGCTTTTACCCGTATTCCTGGGCGCCACCGTGGCGCTGGCCGCCGTGCCGGCACAAGCGCGTACGCCCAGACTGTCGCTGATCGAGCAGGCGCAAAGCTGCGACGGCGGCCATACCTGTCCGTATTTCCCCGATGTCTACAAGGCGGACTACGCCTTTCGCAAGGCCTTCAATGAGGGCTTGAAAAAGGCGGGCCTGAAGCGGCAGCGCTGGGTGCCCGATGGCGTGGCCAGCCCGCTCAAGCCCGTCGAGATTGACGGCAAGGCACGCCTGCTGAGCAGCGTCTGCGAACCGCACAATTGCGGCCACCGCTATTCCATTTTGTACGACCCCGTCGCGCGCAGCATGACGGGCGTGTACATGGGCAGCGATGCCAAGGGCGGCTTGCGCACCGTGTATTTCGGCGAGCCCAGCATCGCCGAAGCCGACTTGCTGTACAAGAACTGATGCACGCGCCGCTACGCATTTCCAGCGAGCGTGGCGAGCTGGACGTGCCCATGATCCACCGCTACCTGAGCGAGCAGTCTTACTGGAAGCGCGGCGTGGCGATCGAAACGGTGCGCAAGGGCATCGACAATGCGCTGTGTTTCGGCGGCTATGTGGATGGCCAGCAAGTGGCGTTCGCCAGGGTCATCACCGACTACACGGATTTTGCCTACCTGCGCGACGTGTTCGTGCTGCCGCCCTACCAGGGGCGCGGCTACGGCAGGCAGATGGTGGCCGCCGTGCTCGGCGATGCGCGCTTGCGCGATGTTGCCTGGATGCTGGGCACCGATGACGCGCATGGCCTGTATGCGGGCTTTGGCTTTGCGCCGCTGGAGGCGCCGGAAAAGTACATGCGCCGCCCCGCGCCATGAGAATTATCAAAACAACCTTTAGGTGTCAAGAGAACTATTAGCATTATTGTACGCAATAATGTTGCATTGATAATGACGTCGTGTCATTATGCGCGCTCTGCAGCGTGCGTTGCTGGTGCTGTGCTTTGCCGTCGCCCTTGGGCGGGGCAAAGGTGGTGAGCGGTCCGATTGGTCGTCCCTGGCACGTTTTCTCGTCACTTTAAAGGAATACATCATGAAACAATATGGCGCCGAATTTCTCGGCACGTTCTGGCTGGTACTGGGCGGTTGCGGCAGCGCCGTGCTGGCCGCCGCCTTTCCCGGCCTTGGCATCGGCTTTGCCGGCGTAGCGCTGGCGTTTGGCCTGACGGTGCTGACCATGGCTTACGCCATCGGCCACATCTCGGGTTGCCACCTGAATCCTGCCGTCTCGATCGGCCTGTGGGCCGGCGGCCGCTTTCCCGCCAGCCAGTTACTGCCTTACATCATCGCGCAAGTGCTGGGCGCCATCGTGGCCGGCGGCGTACTGTACGTGATCGCCAGCGGCCAGGCCGGTTTCGACGTCAGCAAGGGCTTTGCCTCGAACGGCTTCGGCGCCCATTCGCCGGGCGGTTATTCGATGCTGTCGGCGCTGGTCATTGAAATCGTGCTGACGATGTTCTTCCTGATCGTCATCCTGGGCGCCACTGACAAGCGCGCCCCGGCCGGCTTCGCCCCGTTGCCGATCGGCCTCGCGCTGACCCTGATCCACCTGATCAGCATCCCCGTCACCAATACCTCGGTCAACCCGGCCCGCAGCACGGGCGTGGCCCTGTACGTGGGCGATTGGGCGACGAGCCAGCTGTGGCTGTTCTGGCTGGCCCCTATCATCGGCGCCTTGCTCGGGGCGCTGGCCTACCGTCTGATTGCGGGCGAAAAAGAGTAGGCCGGCTTAGCCCACAGGGCGTAAGCCGACAATGCCGGCAGCTTAGCTTGTCGGCTTACGCGCGGCTGCGCCGCACTAAGCCGACCTACGACGCTGGTTTGGCGGCTGCCGGTGAGCAATCAAGTAGCTTGTCGGCTTCCACGCTAAGCCGACCTACGCGGCGCGCCACTCGCTCAGGTAGTGCTGCGGCGTGCGGCCCAGGATGCGGCGGAACATGGCGCTGAAGGCGCTGGGGCTGGCGTAGCCCAGCGCGTAGGCGATGGCGGCCACGCCTTCGCCCCGGTCCAGGCGGCAGAATGCCTCGGCCAGGTGGACTTGCTGCAGCCATTGGCGGTAGTGCAAGCCCGTTTCCTTCGGGAATAAACGGATCAGGGTGCGCGCGCTGGCGCCCGCATCCTGGGCCCAGTCCTCGATGCTGCGCCGGCTGCCGGGCGCGCTCATGATGGCCGTGCACACGGCCACCAGGCGCCGGTCGCGGGGCCAGGGGATGGCGAGGGGCACGGTGTCGGCCGTCGCCAGTTCCGACAGGATCAAATGCGCCAGCCAGTCGCCGCGCCCCGCCAGCGCATATTCGATCGGTTCGGCCAGCAAGGCCAGGATCAGCTCGCGCAGCAGCCGGCTCACTTCCAGCACCTTGCAATCGGCGCCATACGGGGCCGCCACCTGCGCGTCGATGTACACGGTGCGCATGCTCAATTCGCTCAAGATATGGACTTCATGCACGACGCCCACGGGGATCAGCAGGGCGCGCCGGGGCGGCAAGATCCACACGCCATGTTCGGTGGAGACGCGCATCACGCCTTCCGTCGCATACAGCAGTTGCGCCCGCACGTGGCTGTGCGGCGCCGTGTAGTCGCCGGCCGCATATTGCCTGGACATGGCCGTCACCGGGCGCGGTACATGCTGGTAGTCGTGCGAGCTGGTGCTGCGGCTGAACGGCACGCCATCGGGGTGGGTCTGGGCGGGTGGGTGGGTGTACATGTCGGTCGTTGGCTTGTCGCCTGATTGTCACTCAGTTGTCACTTGGGCGACGATTATTGGAAGTTATCAGTTCAGTGACCATACTATACTGGCTTCTTTGCCGGGCCGCCCGCCGTGCCCGATTATTGCGGAAGACACATGCATACAACCACAACTGCCCCGCCATTGGCCAAGTCCGTGCCGGCGGCTCCCTCGCTTCATAGTTCCCAACAACAATCCAGTCTGGCCATGCACATCCTGGGCGCCGTCGCCTTCGTGCATTTGCTCAATGACTTGATCCAGGCATTATTGCCGTCGATTTATCCGATGCTGAAAGCCGAGTTTTCACTCAGTTTTACCCAGGTCGGCCTTATAACCCTGACGTTCCAGTGCACGGCATCGTTGCTGCAGCCCTGGATCGGCTTGTATACGGACCGCCGTCCGCTGCCATTCCTGCTGCCGGTCGGCATGTGCTTTACCCTTGCCGGCGTGCTGATGCTGTCCGTCGTCTCGACCTTTCCGACCCTGCTGCTCGCCGCCGGCCTGATCGGCGTCGGTTCCTCGACTTTCCACCCGGAAGCGTCGCGCGTGGCGCGCATGGCCTCGGGCGGGCGCTACGGCTTTGCCCAGTCCCTGTTCCAGGTGGGCGGCAATGTCGGTTCCGCCCTGGGACCGCTGCTGGCGGCCGCCGTCATCGTGAACCGTGGCCACGGCAATGTCGCCTGGTTCAGCTTGCTGGCCGTGCTGGCCATCGGCGTGCTGTACAAGGTCAGCCACTGGTATAGCGGCCACCTGGCCAGCTTCAAGCCGAAGGCGGGCGGCCATGGTCCGAACTTGTCGCGCAACAAGGTGATTGGCGCGCTGGGCGTGCTGGCGCTGCTGGTGTTCTCGAAGTACATCTACATGGCCAGCCTGTCGAGCTATTACACGTTTTACCTGATCGACAAATTCCACCTGTCGCTCGGCGATGCCCAGCTCTACCTGTTCCTCTTCCTCGCCGCCGTGGCGGCCGGCACCTTCATGGGCGGCCCCATCGGCGACCGCATCGGCCGCAAGCGCGTGATCTGGATTTCCATCCTGGGCGCCGCGCCGTTCACCCTGCTGTTGCCGTATGTCGACCTGTTCTGGACGGCCGTCCTGACGGTGATCATCGGCTTCGTGATTTCGTCCGCGTTTTCCGCCATCGTCGTTTTCGCGCAGGAACTGGTGCCGGGCAAGGTAGGCATGATCGCAGGCATCTTCTTTGGCCTGATGTTCGGCGTGTCCGGCATCGCGGCCGCCGCCATGGGCCACCTGGCTGATATCTCCGGCATCGCCTATGTGTATAAAATCTGCTCCTATCTGCCGCTGCTGGGCATCCTGACGGTGCTGCTGCCACAGATCGAGCAGGCGAAAAAATAAGCGGGTGACGCGGGAGGGCTTGACGGCCCGCCCGCGTACATGCGATATTCGTCCCATGATCACTTTCATCCTCACTCCAGTTTCTGTATCCGGCGCCGCTGCTGCGCTGTGTCCGTGCGCCTGGCCCCGTGAGGATGCGGCTGCGCGCCGCTGACGTTTTACTCCTCATTCGATGGCCACAGTGTTGAAAAACCTGTGGCCATTTTCTTTTTCCGCAGCGTTAATGAAAGCCCCGCATGACACTTCATCTGTACGATACCTATGCGCGCAGCCTGCGCCCGTTTGAACCCATCGCCCCGGGCCAGGCAGGCCTGTACGCCTGCGGCCCCACCGTCTACGATTACGCGCACATCGGCAACCTGCGCACCTACCTGTTCGTCGACGGCTTGCGCCGCGCGCTCGCGTTCAACGGCTTGCAGGTGCGCCACGTGATGAACATCACGGACGTGGGCCATTTGACGTCGGACGCGGACAGCGGCGACGACAAGATCGAAGCGCGCAGCGCCCGCAGCGGCAAGTCGGCCTGGGACATCGCCCTTGAATTTACCCGCGCGTTCGAGGACGATCTGCGCCAGCTCAATATCCTGCCGCCCACCGTCTGGTGCCGCGCCACCGACCACATCGCGGAGCAGGTCGCTTTCATCCTCGACCTGGAAGCGAAGGGCTATACCTACCGCACGGACGACGGCATCTATTTCGATACGACGCGCCAGGACAGTTACGGCAAGCTGGCGCGCCTGAAGCGCGACGGCCTGCAGGCGGGGAAGCGGGTGGACTTGGGACAGAAGCGCGATATCTGCGACTTCGCGCTGTGGAAGTTCAGCGGCGTGCCGGGACAGCGGCAGATGGAGTGGGACAGTCCCTGGGGCCTGGGTTTCCCCGGCTGGCACATCGAATGCTCGGCCATGGCGGAAAAGCACCTGGGCGCGTATTTCGACATCCATTGCGGCGGCGAAGACCACGTGGCCGTCCACCACAGCAACGAGATCGCGCAAACGGAAGCGCGCCATGGCACGCGCCTGGCCAACTTCTGGCTGCATGGCGCCTTCCTCAAGACGCAGGATGCGAAGATGTCCAAATCCTCGGGCGACTTCCTGCGCCTGCAAAGCCTGGCGGAGCAGGGCATCGATCCGCTGGCCTACCGCTACCTGTGCCTGGGCGCCCACTACCGCAGCAGCCTCAATTTTACGGATGAAGCCTTGCGCGCCGCCAGCAGCGGCCTGGCGCGCCTGCGCGTGGCCGTGCATGGCCTGGGGGATGCAGGCGGCGAGGCCGACGCGACATGGCTGGCGCGTTTTAGGACCTGCATCAACGATGACCTGAATTATCCGCGCGCGCTGGCCGTGGCCTGGGAGCTGCTGAAAAGCGCGCTGCCCGATGGCGTGAAAAAGGCCACCATGGCCAGCTTCGACGCGGCGCTGGGGCTCGATCTGCTGGCCTGGCAGCCGGCGCAGGTGGAAGTGCCGCAGCCGGTGCTGGCGTGGCTGGCGGAACGGGCCCACGCCCGCGCGCAGCGCCAGTGGGCCGAGGCGGACCGCTTGCGCGAACTGGCGCGCGCGGCCGGCTACGACATCGACGATACGCCGCAGGGGCAACAGGCGCGGCCTTTGTGAAGATGTCCTGCATAATGGCCGCCTGATGAAACTGGAGATGCCGTGAAGCGTCGTTTGCTGTTGTTGAGTTGTTGCCTGGCCTTTTCTGCCGCCCGCGCGGCCAGCGAGTGTCCGGGCTTTCCCGTGCTGGCCACGTCCGGCGAAGCGCTGCTGGCGCAAGTGCGCGCGCTGCCGCCCGTCGGCATCGACCGCGAACGGCAGGCGTGCGCGCCGGCGACCGTCATCGACTTCGCCTACAGCGGTGGCATCTTGTGCCGCTTTGGCGGCGACGAGGGGACGGCCGATGCCGCGACCGCCGCCGTCACGCGCCTGGCCGATGGCGGCGAACTGGTCGAATACCTGTATCTGTTCCCGTATGCGCCGGCTACGCATGCGCGTTTGCTGGCGCTGCTGGCCGCGCGTTTTGTGCCAGTCGACAAGGCGGTCTGGCCGGCCTTCCTGCAGCGCGCCACGCCAGGCAAGGAAACCACGGCCCTGTTTACCCACGGCGGCTACTATATTTCGCTGGGCAAGCCCACGGACGGCGACCCGGCCGACTGGTATTCGAACGTGATCTTTGAAAAGATGGATAAACCCGCACTGGGCGTGCGCAAGGTGTGCCGGGAGGGGCGCGATGGCTGAAGCGGATGCCTTTCCCGCGGCCTTGGCCGGCACCGTGGCGCAGCTGCTGCCCGCGCTGGGGAGCGGCCGGACACACCCGCCATTTGCCGTGCGCCAGGATGGCGAGGCCTTGCTGATCCCGGCGCGCACCTATTATGACCGCGAGCCGCTGCTGGCCTGTACGCGGCTGCCCGGCGACGCGGGCGTGATCGCCCTGTGCCTGGGCACGCGCCACCATGACGGCCATCTGCGCGAAGCGTGTGCAAGGCAGTTGCTGCTGCAGGAACGGGCGTGGACGGTGCCCTTCGTCGTGCACCTGTGCGGCGAATATGTGCTGGAGATTATCGAGGCAATTGGCGCGGCGCTGCCGGCCTGGAATGCCGATGCACTGGCGCGCTACCTGCGGGAGAATCCAGCATATCTCGATACGCTGGAGCGGCGCAACGTCAGTTACTGGAATTGCTATTACCGCGGGCAGTATCCCGTGTGGGGCAGCTACCCGGGACGCAGGACCATGGCGGCCCTGCGTACCTTGCAAGGCCTTACGCCTCGATAAAGCGCATCTTGAAGCTGCGGCCCTTGATGTTGCCGAAGTCGCGGCCCAGGGTATTGCCCGCGTTCAGGCGCTTGAAGGCAGCTTCTGCCACCTTGCGGTCGAGCGCCACGTAGGTCATGAACTCGAACACGTTGATCTTGCCCACCTGCTCCTTGGTCAGGCCAGCATCGCCCGTTAATGCGCCCAGCAAGTCGCCCGGACGCAGCTTGTCCTTCTTGCCGCCCATGATGCACAGGGTGACCATCGGCGCCGGCAGCGCTTCTGCGCCATCGTCCTCGTTCAGTTCCTTCAGGTCGTGCCATTCGGCGGCGCTGTTCTGGTATTGCTCGATCAGCTTGACCCATTTCTTCTCGTTCGGCGCGCACAGCGACAGGGCCAGGCCCTTCTTGCTGCCGCGGCCCGTGCGGCCGATGCGGTGGATGTGCACTTCCGTGTCCTTCGAGACATCGACGTTGATCACGGCGCCCAGGTCGGAAATATCGAGGCCGCGCGCGGCGACGTCGGTGGCCACCAGCACGGAGCAGCTGCGGTTGGCGAACAGCACGAGGATTTCATCGCGCTCGCGCTGTTCCAGCTCGCCGTACAGGGCCAGCGCGGAAAAGCCTTGCTGGCGCAATTCTTCGGCCAGTTCGCGGCAATGCACCTTGGTGTTGCAGAAGGCCAGGGTGGACTCCGGCTTGAAGTGTTTTAACAGCTTGCCGACGGCGCTGTTGCGCTCGTCGAAGCCGATTTCATAGAAGCGCTGCTCGATCTTGTCGTTGTCGTGCTGCGCTTCGACCGTCACTTCCAGCGGATTGACGAGGAACGATGCTGTGGCGCGGCGGATGTCTTCCGGGTACGTGGCCGAGAACAGCAGGGTCTGGCGGCGCGCCGGGCAGGCGCTGACGATGCCGGCGATTTCCTCATAAAAGCCCATGTCCGTCATGCGGTCCGCTTCATCGAGCACCAGGGTCTGCACGTGATTCAGGTTGATGGTGCCGCGGCCCAGATGGTCGCGCAGACGGCCCGGCGTGCCGACGACGATGTGAGCGCCGTGTTCCAGCGAGGCGATTTGCGGGCGCATCGGCGCGCCGCCCGTCAGAGTCAGGATCTTGATGTTGCCGGCCGCGCGGGCCAGGCGGCGCAGCTCATTGGCCACCTGGTCGGCCAGTTCGCGCGTGGGGCACAGCACCAGGCCTTGCACGGCAAACCAGGCCGGATTGAGCTTGTGCAGGATGCCGATGCCGAAGGCGGCCGTCTTGCCGCTGCCCGTTTTCGCTTGCGCGATCAGGTCGCGGCCATCGAGCACCGCCGGCAGGCTTTGCGCCTGGATGGTGGTCATCTCGTGGTAGCCGAGCGAATCGAGGTTGGCCAAAAAGGCGGGCGTCAGCGGCAGGCTGGAAAAAGAAGTGGTGGCGGATGTGGTGTTCATAAAGGGCGGAGCCGGTAAAAAGCGGGTGAATGGGCACAGTCTACAGGCGTTCTACGCCCTTGTGCGGATGGTGGTGTGGAAGCCGGCGGCGAACGGCCGCCGGCGTGGGGTACTAATTATCTGGCGCCCAGATGGGCAAACCGGTCAGATCGAGGCCGGCGTCGCGCGTCCATACGGGCAGGCCCGTGGCGTCGGTCGGCTCCAGCAATTCGAGCTGCACCTGCTTCAGCGCCGCCTTGCGCGCGCGCGCGCGTCGCTGCGGCTCCGGCGCCGGCTCTGGCGCCTCGAGCGCTGGCGGCGGGCCGAAACCGGGCAAGTCGATGGTGGCGTTGTCTTTTTTATCTCTCATTTGCTAACCTCTGTCCCTGGCCTGCGAAGGCCAAGGGGCGGGCAAGGTGCTGCCCGCCTATGTCAATACGCTTTCACTTCATCCACAAAACAAAAGCCCGGCTACTGGAGTCGGGCTCATTGTGAATATCATCGGCAGGAAAAGCAGACCTGCGGATTTAAGTGCGGCACGCAGTGTATCACAGGCGTGCCGCACCGTGTGGGGCTTAACGGAAGCTCAGGGCGCCCGTCAGGTCACCGGGAGGTAGGGCTCCCCGTGCTGCAAACGCGTCGTTGCGCACTTTCAGGCCTTCGAGCAGCGGCAGGTCGTGCAGGCGCGTGATCAAACGCAGGATCGACGTCGTGTCGTAGAAACTGTGGTCGACGGCGCCTTTTTTCGCGTACGGCGAGACGACGATGGCGGGAATGCGCGTGCCCGGGCCCCAGCGGTCGCCCTTTGGCGGCGCCACGTGATCCCACCAGCCGCCGTTCTCATCGAACGTGATCACCACGATCATGTCCTTCCACTGCGGCGATTCCTTCAGATGCTGGATGACGTTGGCCACGTGCTGGTCGCCCGATTCGATGTCCGAATAGCCCGCATGCAGGTTCAGATTGCCCTGCGGCTTGTAGAAGGTCACGGCCGGCAGCTTGCCCGCCACGGCGGCGGCGAGGAATTTGTTCGAGATCGGGCTGTCGCCCGTGCCGCCGTCGCGCAGGTGTTCGGCGCGCGCCGCCGTGCCGGGCGCGAACTGCTTGAAGTAGTTCAGCGGCTGGTGGTGGAACTGGAAATTTGGTTTACTGCCGCCGCCCTTGTGGTCGAGCGCCGCTTGCCAGCCGCCGCCATACCATGCCCAGCTGACGCCCTTGCGCGACAGCAGGTCGCCGATGGTGTCGTAGGTTTGCGGCGGCAGGGTATTCGCGTCGGCCGGGTCGGCGTGCAGCGGGTCGCCGTCGAAGGCAGGGCGAATGTAGCTGGGCTGGTAGGGCGGCGCCATGGTGTTGACGGCATAGCCGTCCGGCGTGATGGCGCCGTCGTTCACGTATTTCGGCTTGCCGTCCAGCGCCGAGGCGGGGCACTCGGGAGACAGGGCCAGGCGCACGCCTTGCGGGCCGTCGGCCAGCACGGCGATCTTTTTCTTCGCTGCCGTCTCGGCAGCATTGAAGTATTCGTTGGCGCGGCCCGTGACGAGGAACTGGTGGTTCATGTAGGAGCCGCCGAAGGCCGCCATGAAGAAGTTGTCGCACAAGGTGTACTGCTCGGCGATCTGCCACAGGTTCAGGTTTTTCGACGTTTCGCCATAGTGGCCCATCACCAGGCCGCCGCTGTCGGCCCACGCGGCGAAGCCGTCGTTCTTGCCGCCATTGATCTGCATCTGGTTGTTATAGAAGCGGTGCACGAGGTCGCGCGTGATGATGCTCTCGGGCAGGGGCTTGCCGGACGCGTCGCTCAGTTTGTAGGGAGCGTTGGGCAGGCCGGAAATCTGCTCTTCCTTGATCAGGTAATCGATGCCGCCGATATTTTGCTGATTCGGCACCAGGCCGCCCCAGATCTTCGGCAGGGTTGCCAGCGGCTTGCCGTCGCGGTCCAGCTGCTGCGCCTGTTCCGCCGTGACGGCGGACAGGGGTGCGCTGGTACCGGGGAAGTTGGCGAACAGGTTGTTGAAGCTGCGGTTTTCCAGGTAGATCACGACCACGTTCTTGACGTGCGCCTTGAGTTTCGCGTCGAGCGAACCCTTGGCGATGGTCTTCCTGGCTGGTGCGGCGTCGGCCAGCGCCGGCAGGCTGGCGGCCAGGCCGACTGCGGACGCAGCCTGGAAAATGCGCCGGCGCGAGGGATTGGCGGGTTGGTCGGCCGGATCGGCTGGCAGGGCGGGGGCGAGGTCCTTCACACATTCTCCTTGGGTGTCTCTATGGGCACGGGCGTTGGCGGCAATGGCCGGCAACGCCCGTGAAGCGGGAAAATTGTATCACCGGCCCTGCGCCCCTGTGAAATATTCGGCCTGCCCTAGAACTGGTAGCGCACCTTCAGTGCTACCTTGCGCGCCGGGCCATACATGCCCGAGTACCACCAGTCCGACACGGAAGCCGTGTACTGCTTGTCGAACAGGTTGGCCACGTTCACGGTGGCAGAGAGCTTGTCGTTGACGTCGTAGCGCGCCATCAGGCTGGCCACCGAGTACGCCTTCTGTTCCCAGTGCAGGGTACTGTTGATCTGCCACGCGTCGATGTCGGAATACACGCGGCTTTGCCAGTTCACGCCGCCGCCCACCGTCAGGCGATTGAACTCGCCGGGCAGGCGGTAAGTGGTCCACAGTTTCACCAGGTGGCGCGGGAAGGTGGTCAGGATCGCCTTGCCGGTATTGTTTTCCGTCTGGCTGTAGGACCACGCAGCCGAGATGTTCCAGTCCGGCGTCAGCGCGCCCGTCGCTTCCAGATCCACGCCCTGGGTCTTGGCGCCCTTGATGGTGCGGTTGGCGGGATTGTTCGTGCCAGGGACGGTGTAGCCGGGGTCCGATTCGGCCAGGTTGCTCTGGCGGATCTGGTACAGCGCGGCGGCCGTGTTCAGGCGGCCATCGAACCAGCCGCTCTTGATGCCCGCTTCAAAGGTCTTGCCCTCGCGCGGCGCCAGCAGCTTGCCGTAGCGGTCTTGCTGGGCTTGCGGCTGGTAGATGGTGGAATAGCTGGCGTAGGCGCTGTGCGTGGCGTCGATGTCGAACACCAGGCCGCCATACGGCGTGAAGACGCGGCTTTCCGAGGCTGGCGACGCGCTGTAAAACGGCACGGAAGGCGCGTCCGAGATGTAGTTCTCGCTGTAGCGCAGCACCTTGGCGCCGGCGATCAGTTTCAGGCGCTCGGACAGGTTGAGGCGCGTGGCGGCATACGCGCTGGCCTGGCGGCGCGTGCTGTCGTAGGTGACGTACGTATCGCCAAACACGGGCGTTGCCAGGCGATTCCAGCGGTACAGGTTGACGCCGCTGCCCTGGATGCTCCAGTCGAAGCGCCCGTCCGTCTTGCTCTGGAATTGGCTGTAGTCCATGCCCAGCACCAGTTCGTGCTGGCGGCCGAAGGCGCTGAACGACCCGCGCACGTTGACGTCCACGCTGTTGACCTTCAGCTGGTAATCGCGGTAGTCGGCGCTCAGGCCCAGGCCATCGCCCGTGGCCTGGTCGGGGAAGCCGGCGCTCACGTTCATGTAGACGGCGCGCTCCTCCTGCGACGACTGCACGCGGTTGGCCGAGATTTTCAGCTTCCAGTCGTTTGTCAGCGCGTGTTCCAAGGTGGCGAAGATGTCGGTTGAATTGGTGTTGAAGCGATTCGACCTGGCCGCCGGGCTGAAGGAGCGGGGCAGGTCCGTCATGGCGCCATTGCTGTAGAACAGGGGGAAGCCCAGGTAGGAGAGGGAACCGTCCGAGCGCTTGCGCTGGTGCGTCACGCCGGCCGTCAGCTTCGTGTCGCTGGACAGGTCCGCCTCGACCACGCCGTAGACCACTTTCTTGTCGCGGCTGTAGCCGTCGATGATGCTGTCGCCTTCCTCGTACACGGTCACCAGGCGGCCGCGCACCGTGCGCGCCTCGTCCAGCGGACCCGAGATGTCGGCCATGGCGCGCCGTTCATCGTAGGAGCCCAGCTCGCCCTCGACGGCGGCCTGGAACTGCGCCGTCGGTTTCTTGCGCACCATGTTGATGGCGCCCGACGCGTCGCCCGCGCCCGTCATCAGGCCCGAGGCGCCGCGCAGCACTTCGATGCGGTCGTACAGCGCCATGTCGGCCAGGCTTTGCGACGGTATCGCGTCGAGGCCCAGGTTTTCCGAATGCGTGCTGATGCCGTCGAGCTGGTAATTGGTGATCGAATAGCCGCGCGAGGTAAAGCCCGTGCGCTCGCTGCCCAGCGAGAACAGGGTGATGCCCGGCGTTTGCGCCATCACTTGCGCGATCGTGCTCAAGCCCTGGTCCTGCATGCGCTGCTGCGTGATGACGCTGACCGACTGCGGCGTTTCCCTGATCGACAGGCCCAGCGGCGTGGCCGTGGCGATCGGCAGGGTGGAGACATACGCGCCCGAGCCTTCGGTGGCGTCCTGCTGCGCCTTGACCGATACTTCCGGCATCATGGCGATGGCCTCCGCGCCGGAATCCGCCTGGGCCTGGGCCGGGCGCAGCACGTAGCTGCCATTGGCGCTGCGCTCGGCCTTCAGGCCCGTGCCGCGCAGCACGCCGTTCAGGGCGGCCAGCACGTCGTGGCGGCCGCTCAAGCCCGCCGACGTCTTGCCGCGCGTCTGGTCCGGCGTGAAGCTGAGGATGACCCTGGACTGGCTGGCGACCTGGCGCAGCGCCGCCGCCAGGTCGCCGGCCGGCACCTGGAAGTCGAGACTGGCCGCAGCGGCGGCCGCGCTTTCCTGCGCCAGGGCTGGCGCCTGGACGTTCAGCAGCAGGGCCGAACCGATGAAGACGAGCTGGATGGCATATGCCATGCGCTTGATGCGCGGCCTGGAAGAGATAGCTTGGGACATGGTTACCTTGTGGTGTAGTCGTCAAAAAGAACGTTGCCTACACAGGTCACGCGAGAATCGAAAACGGGTACCTTTTTTTTGCGCTGGCGTCAAAATACATGTTCAGCGCTGCCGCCGCGCTTCCACCTGCACCCAATAGCGCGTGCGCAGGCGCACGTCCACCGGCAGGGAATCGGGCAGCGACAGCAGCACGGCGTCCAGGTCGGCCAGCGGGAAGACGCCGGAGATGCGCAGGCCGGCCACCGCGTCGTCGCAGCCCAGCAAGCCGTGGCGGTAGCGGCTCAACTCATGCAGGAAGTCGCGCAGCGGCATGGCGTCGGCCAGCAGCAAGCCCTGCCGCCAGGCCCAGATGTCGGGCGAGACGGCGTGCGCGGGCACGATGCTGCGCGCGGTCATGCCGCCGCCCTGGCCGGCCTGGATCACGAGACTGCCATCGCCCTGGCGCGGCATCAGCCGCACGGCGCCTTCCTCGACGGCGACCAGCGTGCTGCCCTCGGCCTGGCGCACCGAGTAGCGCGTGCCCAGCGCCTGCGCCTGGCCGTGCGCCGTTTCGACGAGGAAGGGGCGGTAAGGCCGGCCCGTTTCGCGGGCGGTGGCGATGAAGACTTCGCCCCGCACCAGTTGCAGCAGCCGTTGCGTGTCCGTGTAGCGGATGTTGACGGCGCTGCCGCTGTTCAAATGCAGGCGGCTGCCGTCGGCCAGGGTCAGCTCGCGGCGTTCGCCCACGCCGGTGGACAGGTCGGCCAGCGCGGCGCGGGCCATGCCGGGCGCATATTCCGAGCGCGCGCCGAACCAGCCCGTGATGCCGATGGCCGATACCCACGCCAGCAGCCGCAGGCTGCCGCGTCGCGAGACGGAACGCGAGAGGGGACTTTGCAGCAGCGCCTGGCGGCTGGCTGGCCCATCGAGTTCGCGCAAGCCGCCGCTGACGCTTTCGATGTGACGCCATGCCCGTTCATGGTCCGGGTGCGCCTGGCGCCACTGCTGCCAGGCCGTTTTTTCCGCCGGCGTCGTTTCACCGCTCATCAGGGTGGTCAGCCATTCGGCCGCTTGCATGGCGACGGCCAGGTCGATGGGCTGGCCCTGGGCGTAGACGGTGGCGCCGCGCATGTCAGGGCGCGGCAAAATCGGGCACGGCAAAAAAGCACAGCAAGTTGGCCTTGCTCAGGTATTTTTTGACGGAATGCGTGGTGGTGCCCAGTTCGGCGGCGATCTCGGCATAGCTCATGCCGTCCAGGTGGGCCAGCAGGAAGGCGGCCCTGGCCTTGGCGGAGAGCCGGTCCAGCGCGCGGTCGACCAGCTGCAGCGATTCGAGCAGGATGGACATCGCTTCCGGCGACGGTGTACTCGCTTGCGGCTGGTGCAGCAGGGCGTCGAGGTAGGCGCGTTCGAGTTCTTCGCGCCGGCAGTGGTTGGCCAGCAGGCGCTTGGCGATGGTAGCCAGGAAGGGGCGCGGCTGCGCGATCCCGGCACTGCTGCGCGCAACGAAGATCTTGAGGAAGGTATCCTGCGCCAGGTCGCCCGCCAGCCCCGCATCGTGCAGGCGGCGCTTCAGCCAGTACAGCAGCCACGAGTGGTGCTCGGCGTACAGGGCCTGGAATTCGGACGGCGGGGAAGGGGCGGACAGCATGCGGACGGGATGGAATATCTTAATCTAAATGAGAATTGTTCTCATGATAGCGCAGCGGCGCGCACCAGGCAATCAGGAAAACGCGGCGTTGCTGAAATGCGACTGCGCGCCCGGGCCGCGCGTGGCGCGGGCTTTGCGCCTGCGCACGGCAGATGTAAAAGTTTCCTTGGCGCAAGCTTTCATGTGAGAAAATGGGGTTGGCCATGTGGAGCGGAGCAAAAAAAATGATGTGGATGGTTGGCGGTGTCCTGGTTCTTCTGGTCGCCAGATTTTTATGGTTGGCCTATTTCCATCGGGTCAACGCGATGTCGCGCCAGGCGGAAGTGATGAACTGGATCGACATCGGCCGGGTGTCGAATGCCGATGGCGGCAAGGATATTCTGTTGGCGAGAAACGAGCGCGGTGCCCGGATCGACTGGCGCACGGGCGAAGTCTGGCTGATGAACCCCAAGGTGGGCGAGCCGTTTGCCGATTTTCTCGCCGTCGAGCGCTGGCTGACGATGCGCGACATGCCGGCGGCGAACAAGCCGGCCGCCGCTGCGCCTGCGCCAGTGGCGCCGGAGCCGGAAGCGGCGCCCGACGCCGGCCCCGTGCGCGATACCTTGCCTGCTTTCCAGCAAAAGGTCGATGCATGTTTGGCCAAGGCCGAGGGCGGACAGGAATTGCTGGAAACGAAGCAGGCGTTCGAGGCGGGCAGCGAGCCTTATCTCGAGGCGTCGACGGAATTGAGCAAGACCGCGCTGGAGCTGGAAGTGTCGCCCGCCATGGTGGCCACGTTTCATATCAGCGCCTTTGCCGCCCTGGCTGAAACGGCGGGCGCCGACAAGCTGGAACGGGTGGCGGCCAGCCTGCATGCGGCGGCCAGGCAGATCAGGGCCAGCGTCACCGCGTAACAGCATGGGCCCGGCCCGGAATGAAAAAAACCGCTGACTCCCTTGCAGGCATCAGCGGTTTTTTATGTATTGGTTGCGGGGACAGGATTTGAACCTGTGACCTTCGGGTTATGAGCCCGACGAGCTGCCAGACTGCTCCACCCCGCAGGCGAATTATAACCGAGTTTGCTGCATTGCGAAAGAGCGGATGGAAATGAAGGATATTTGGCTTGCAGGATGGCCATTGAGATACTGCGCCGCAATGGAAAAAGCCGCTGATTCTCTTGCAAGAATCAGCGGCTTTTCGGTATCTGGTTGCGGGGACAGGATTTGAACCTGTGACCTTCGGGTTATGAGCCCGACGAGCTGCCAGACTGCTCCACCCCGCAGGCGAATTATAGCGGGGTTTGCTGCAATGCGCAATGGCCGGGTTTCAGACCCTCGATTACGCCGCCGCCAGGCGCCACAGCGAGGTGATTTCCTGCGAGCGTGCCGCGTGCAGGCTGTCGGTGGCGTCCTGCGCGCGCGGGTGCGTGGGTTTCACGTCCAGGCGGCCGACGACCTTCAAGCCTGCCTGCTCTATCCATTCGAGCAATTGCGCGCGCGGGCGCAGGCCCAGGTGCTCGGCCAGGTCCGACAGGATCAGCCAGCCTTCGCCGGCCGGTTCCAGGTGGTCGGCCAAGCCGGAAAGGAAGCCGCGCAGCATGCGGCTGTCCGGATCATAGACGGCGTATTCGATCGGCGAGCTTGGGCGGGCCGGCAGCCATGGCGGATTGCACACCACCAGCGGGGCGCGTCCGGCGGGGAACAGGTCGGCCTGCACCACCTCGACCTTGTCGATCAAGTCGAGGCGGGCCAGGTTTTCGCGTGCGCAGGACAGGGCGCGCGGGTCCTGGTCGGTGGCGACGATGCGGTTGACGCCGCGCTGCGCCAGCACGGCGGCCAGCACGCCCGTGCCGGTGCCGATGTCGAAGGCCAGGCTGGCGCGCGTGGGCAGCGGCGCTTCCGCCACCAGGCCAACGTATTCGCCGCGGATGGGCGCGAACACGCCGTAATGCGGGTGGATACGCTGGCCCAGGGCCGGCAGTTCCACGCCCGTGCGGCGCCATTCGTGCGCGCCGATCAGGCCCAGCAGTTCGCGCAGCGAGGCGACGAACGCTTCCTCGCCGCGGCCATACGCTTCATTGCAAGCCAGTTTCACGTCCGGAGCGCGGCGCAGCGGAATCGTGTAGTCGGCGTCAAAAGGCAGCAGCAGCATGGCCAGGGTGCGGGCGCGCTGCGACTGCGCCTGGCGGTGCAGATGGAACGCTTCCGTGGCCGATGGTTCGGGTTTCGCCAGTTTGGCGGCCTTGGCCTTTTTGCTCGGTTTGTCGTTCTTGTGGTCGGCGCGCCGCGCCAGCGCCTGCAGCAGCTGGCGCGCGTTCTGGAAGTCGCCGCGCCACAGCATGGCCGTGCCTTCGCAGGCCAGGCGGTAAGCCTGGTCGGCCGTCGTGCGGTCATCGGCGATGACGACGCGCTTGGGCGGCGGCATGCCGCTTTCCGAGCGCCAGCGGGCCGAATGCTCGGCGCCGTTTTCGCTCCAGTGGATCTGCGGATGAACGGTAGGGGAAGAAGTGTCGGACATGGATTTCAATCGATAGAAGGGGGCGCGCGGCATGGTCGCCTGCGCAGGCCGTCTTCCATTATACGTCGCTGGCAGTGCCGTTAGCAGTGTCCGTGCCATAGGCGAGTGCCAGCGCGCGGGCGCGTGCCTGGTCTTCCGGCGTCGTTTCCACGGCTTTCTGGTCGGCTTTGACCGCCGCGTCCGGCTGCACCAGCTTGAGCAAACGCAAGCTCAGGCTGCCTGCCAGGTCGCCATCCTTGCCGCTGGCGCTGGCGACATCGGCGTTGCTGTTGATGTTGTTATTAAAAATGTTGCTTTGCAATTGCTGGCCCAGCAGCTTGAACAGGTCGTGCAGATTGCCGCCGAAGTGCGTGGCGGGCAACTCTTTGGCGGGCAGGGCGCCGTCTTCGGAGGATGTGGCTTCCGGCGTTTCGCCTTGCGTTTGCTCAAGGACGCCCGCGCTGATGTTCGATTGATATTGCACTTCCACTTCGAAGTCGAAGGTTTGCCCATCGGCCGTCGTGATCTTGCCCTTGCCGATGAAATGCGCGTTTTCATCGAGGCTGAAGGCGGCCGCGCGGCTGCTGGCGCCTGCGCCCGAGACGCTGGCGCCAGCACTGCTGAAGCTGGAACCGGCTTGCAAATCGACCGAATCGAAGGAGATGCTGGCGCCGTCGCCGAACAGCTGGCGCGTCATGTTGGAGAGAAAATCCTGCGCCACGTCGACGGTGGCGTTGCCCAGCGCATCGGTCCGTTGCGACAGCCCCTTGGCCGACAGGTCCAGGCCATTCTTCGACAGCGCGACCACGTCTTGCGCCGTGCGCTGCATCAGGGGCGAGCCGGCCAGGCCCGTGGCGCTGCTGCCCGTGCGGGACGGTTGCTGGCCAGCCAGCGTAGTCGAGGCGGGTTGACGGCTGGCGAGGGCGGGAAGCTGGGACATGGTCGGTTCTATATGGGCTGTGTACCGTATTTAACGGCAACAATCGCCCAGACTTTAACCATTAGTGGTGGTGCGACCAGCTACCGTCCGCCGACTCCAGGTAAGACTTGACGGCATCGGCCTGGCCCGTGGCGTGGCGCTTGAGTTCGCCGCATGCGCAAATGCCCTGGTAGGGCTGGATATGCGAGCAGGCGGAGACTTTTTGCAGGTAAACCTGCATGGATTTGTGACATTTGACGCACTTGAAGGTGAGGCTGCGGGCGGCTTTCATGGGGCTCCTTGAACTGTTGCGGGGCGTAGCGGGTAGTTACGCGAAGGCGGCGATTTTAACGCACTCCGTCCATCGTTACACGTTGTTGCATCTGCGCCACGCGCAGGTCAACTGAATCCGTGCCATGGCGTTGAGCGTATATAGGAGGTCGTCTGACCGCCATTGAAGAGGTAGCACCATGGACAAGCATGACAAGGAAAAGCCTGTACAGCCCGCCAAGGAGCTGGTCAGGAAGTGGCTGAAAGCGGAGCTGGAACAGCGCCGCCCCCCGCCCGACCCCGAGCAGATCCGCCGCGAACTGGGCTGGGATATGCTCAGGCTGTGCCGGGAGCCGGCCAGCCGCTAGCGACCTAGTGCACCGTCACCACGCTCTTACCGCCTGAACCGGGCTGCACGAGGATACGGGTGGCGATGCGCTCCGTCATTTCCTGCACGTGCGAGATGACGCCCACCTTGCGGCCCATCGCTTGCAGGCCGTCGAGCGCATCCATGGCCACGCGCAGGGTTTCCGTATCGAGGCTGCCGAAGCCCTCGTCGATGAACAGCGATTCGACGCGCACGCGGTTCGAGGACAGCGAGGCCAGGCCCAGCGCCAGGGCCAGCGAGACGAGGAACGATTCGCCGCCCGACAGCGAATGCACGGAGCGCAGTTCGCCGCCCATGTCCTGGTCGCGCACCATCAGGCCCAGCGACGGATTGTTCGGGTTGTCGATGCGTTCGAGCTGATAGCGGCGCGCCAGCTGGTTCAGGTGCGCGTTGGCATAGCCGAGCAGCACTTCCAGGGTGAATTGCTGCGCGTAGTTGCGGAATTTCTTGCCGTCGGCCGAACCGATCAGTTCATTCAGGTTGGCCCAGCGCCGCTCGATGACGGCTTGCGCCTCGATTTGCGCCAGCATCGCTTGCGCGCTGTGGCGCCGCGCATCGTCCTGCGCGATGGCCAGGCGCAGCCGTGTCGCTTCCTGGTTGGCCGCCTGGCGTTCCAGCAGCAGCGCGTCGAGCGCATCCTGCAGCGCCGCCTCGTCCATTTCCAGGGCCTCCGGCGGCTGCTGCACATGCGCCGCCAACTGCTGCCGGCGCTCGGCCAGCACGGAAACGGCCGCCGTGTGGCGGTCGGCGATCGCTTGCAGGGCGTCGCGTTCGGCGCGCATGGCGTCCGGTGCGATGGCCAGATGCGCGCGCAAGGCGTCCATGTCGGCGGGCGCACGGGCCGGATGGGCATCCTGGAACTGGCGCAGCCAGCCGTTAAGGGCGGCGCTGGCGCCGTGTTCCTGTTCACGCAGGGCAGCCAGCCGCTGCGACAGCTGCGCGCACGCTTCTTCCAGGCGCGTGCGCTGCTGGCTGGCCGATTGCGCCGCCGTTTGCTGCTGCGTCAGCAGCTCTTTGGCTGCCGCGATGGCGCCTGCCAGTGTGCGCTCGACCTCGGCCACGCTCCGGCCCTGCCATAGCGCGTGGCGTTCCGCCTGCATTGCCGTGCGCTGCTTGTCGGCGGCGGCAAAGACGGCGTGGGCTTCCTGCGCCGCTTGCTGCGCCTTGGCGGCGGCCAGCTGTGCCGCTTCCAGCTGCGCGGCCAGGGTCGCCAGCGCGTGGCCGCGGTGGTCCTGGTCCGCCTGCTGTTTCAGCCATTGCCGGCTTTCCGTTTCACGCGCGGCGCGGAAGGCGGCCGGGCCGGCGCGCCAGCTGTCTTTCCAGTCCTCGGCGCCGTCGGCGTCGGCGAACGCGCCATCGAGCTGCGCCAGCAAGGCGTCGAGCGCGGCGCGCGCCGTCTCGCCCTTGTCGGCGTTGCCCGCTTGCTGCGCTTGCAGCTGCGCCAGCCGCGCCTGCGTCTCGGCGACGGTGCTTGTGCAGCGCGCATGGTCGTTTGACGCCAGTTCATGCGCCGCCTGCGCCTGTTCGCGCCGTACGCCGGCCTGGCGCAGCGCCGCCTCCTGCTGCGCCAGTGCCTGCAAGCCGGCCGTATTGGCCGCCAGCTGCCGCGCGAACCAGTCCGCGCGCTCATTTGCCGGCGGCAGTTCCAATGTGTCCGCGTGCGGCTGCCACTGCGCGAGCAAGCTGTCGATGGCGGGCGGCAGGGCCGCCAGTTCGGCCTCCGTTTGCGCCTGCTCGCGTGCCGTCGCGGCCAGGGCCGCCTTGTGCGTGGCCAGCCGCTCCAGATTGCCGCGCGCCTGCGCGCGGCAGGCCAGCACCTCATCCTGCAAGCTGGCCAGCATCGCCTGCAAGGCGTGGTCGGCGTGGCTGTACGGGTGTTCCGGCGCGCCGCAGACAGGGCAGGGCTGCCCGTCGTGCAAATTGGCCCGCAGCTGCTCCACGCTGGCCGCGCATGCCGCCTCCGCGCCTTTCAAGGATTTTTCCGCCTGCGCCAGGCGCGCTTCCAGCAGCGCCGTTTGCGCCGCTTCCGCCGCCAACGCCATGTTTTCCGTCTGCGCGGCCTGCGCCAGCTGGGCCGCCCTCGCTTGCCAGTGCGCCAGCGCCTGCTGCTGGCGCGCCAGTTCGCTCCAGGTCTTTTCCGCGCTGGTCAACGTGCGCGCGTGCGTCTCGAGCTGGCCGCGCTGTTCCTGCAGCCCCTGGCCATCGATGGCTTGCACGGCCGCCAGCGCCGCGCGCCGTTCGACATCGCGCGCCGTCAGCACGGCAGCGGCGCTGGCCAGCGCCGCTTGCGCCGCCTGCGTGGCGTCAAAGGCCTGGCGCAGCCGCTGTCTTGACTCGGCCATGCTGGCGTCGGCCGCATCGGCTTGCGCGGCCGCCTGGCCGGCCTGGGCAAATAATTGATCCCACAACTGCCACGATTGCGCCAGCGCCTGCCACTGCTGGTGCGCTGCCAGCCACTGGCGGCCCGCTTCCTGTTCCGCTTGCGCGGCATGCTGGCGCTGCTGCAGCGCGTGCAGCGCGGCGCGCGCCGCCTCGTTGGCCTGGTCGGCGGCCAGGGCCCCATCTTGCGCCTGGCGATGCGCGGGCATGTGCGCCGCCATGCCTGCGTCGAGCGCCTTGGCCTGGTCGAGCAGGGGCGCGGCATCGCGCTGCGCCGCTTCCGTGGCCAGCAAGGCCGCTGCCGCCTGCTGCACGGCCTGCGCCAGCTGCGCTTCGCTGGCCACGGCTTGCGCCGCCTGCGCGCGCGACGCTTCCAGCGCGGCGCCCGTGCCGGCGATCTCGCCGGCCAGGCGCGCCACGTCGTCGATCAGGGGCCGCGCCGGCTGCAGCAATTCCCACTGCGCCAGCGCCGCGCGGCGTTCCTCCGCGGCGGCCCGTTCGGCATCGGCGCTGTCCAGCGCTTCCTGCGCGGCCGCCACCTGGGTTTGCAGCTTGTGCGTCTCCTGGTGCCAGCGCTGCTGCAATTCCAGCACGGCCTTGCGCAGGTCGATGGTTTGCAGGGCGGTTTCGGCCGCGCCGCTTGACGCTTCGGTCTCGCTGCGCTCTTCCGGCGACAGCGGCCGCTGGTCGGCCAGCTTTTCGCCCAGCCGTTCGAGCACCTGCTTTTCCTTTTTCGCCCGCTCGAAGGCGCGCATGGAAATATCGGTATAGATGCTGCTGCCCGTCAGGGTTTCCAGCAATTCGCCCCGTTCATTGTCTTCCGTCTTGAGGAAGGTGGAAAACTCGTTTTGCGCCAGCAGCACGGCGCGCGTGAACTGGTCGAAGGACAGGCCGATGCGTTTTTCGATCTCTTCCTTAACTTCCGTCTTGGTGCCGCCGATGGGCTGCAGCGCGGGCAGCTGGTGCAAGCTCATGGCGGTCGCCTGCAGCGCCCCTTCCGCTTTGGTACGCGAGCGGCGCACGCTCCAGCGCGCGCGGTAGTGACCGCCGTCGTTGCCGACGAAGTCCACCTGCGCGTAACCGTCCGGCGTGCCGCGGCGCAGCAGGGTGCGCGTATCCTGCGCGTTGACGGTTTCCTTGCCCACGTCGGGCAGGGCGCTGCCCCGGCCCAGTACCTTCAGCAGGCGCGGCGTGGCGTCGTACAGGGCCAGGCATAAGGCGTCGAGCAGGGTGCTCTTGCCCGCGCCCGTGGGGCCGCTGATGGCGAACAGGCCGGAAGACGCCAGCGGTTCCTGCTGGAAGTCGACTTCAAATTCGCCGGCCAGCGAAGCCAGGTTCTTGCCGCTGATTTTCAGGATTTTCATGCTGTTCTTTATGCTGATGCAGTCGCCCGACGGGTGCGCTTACAGATCTTTTTTCGCCTTGGCTTCTTCGGCCGCGTGCTTTTCGGCGGACGCCGCCGCTATGGCGGCTTCGCGTTTGGTTTCAAGGCCGGCATCGACCAGCGTCAGTTTGGTGGTGAAGAACAGGGCTCTGGCGGACCACAATTTGTTGATCATCTCTGTGTCATACGGAGAGAGGGAATGAATGCGCAATATTTGATCGGCATGATACACAATGCAGTTTTCATCGACGATTCTCAAGTTGTCGAGTGCGGGGAGGCGGCGGTACGCCCGGTTGCAGCTGAATGTGACGGGATGCCCTTCTTCCTTGCTGTATTTTTCCTCAAGCTCTTTCTGGAGCTGGTATGAGTCAGACCCTTCCAGCAAGACCGTGATGGCCGTCACTGTGCCGTCAGCCAGCTGCTCGGTGGTGACGACGCGCGGTTTGCCGAAATAGCTCCATTTACCCAGATAGCCATCGGCCACCGATTTCCCCGCCTTGATGCCGGTGCTCAGGTCCTTGAGCATGATGGGTTTCGACAGTTGCGACGCTGCTGTCTTTTCGGCCGGCATCGGGGGCGGGTACTCGGCGCTTGGGCCGCAACCGGCAAGCGATATGAGCAACGAAACGCCCAGCAGGGGGAAATGACGGATTTTCTTCATAAAACCTTTCAAATGGTACCGTGGGAGAATGGATGGTGGGCGTAATGCCCCTGGACGTCAGGCGCCGGGAAGCAGCAATTCGGCCAGGGCCGAGAGGAGTTCGGGCGGCGCTTCCTTCGCGTATTTTTGCTGGTACAGGCGGCGGAAGATGTCGTCGGGCTGCAGCTGGCCCAATTGGTCGAGCGTCATGTTCTCGGGCGCGCTGCTGCGCGCGGCGCTCGACGTTTCGATCTTCGCCAGGCGCACGCTCTTGCCGTCGAGCGCCGTTTCGATGCGCGTGCGCAGGCCCGGTTCGGGCGCCTCGAGGCGCACGCGCACTTCCAGGAACGGCTGCGCCTCGGCCGGAGCGTCCGGCACGTCGAGGGCGGCCAGCTGTTCCAGCACTTCGGCTATGGGCGCCGGTGCGGCGGGCACGCGCAGCAGGGGCACGGCGCGCGGCACGGCGATGGCGCGCACCTCGCGTAACTGCTCGCCGTCGATGTCGAGGCACAGCACCTGGTGGCGGTAGTTCACTTCGGCGAACGACAGCGGTATCGGGCTGCCGCAGTAGCGGATGTGCTCCTGGCCGCCCACGGCCTGCGCCTTGTGCAGATGGCCCAGCGCCGCATACGCGATGGACGTATCGAAAATCCCCGATGGCAGCATTTCCGTGCCGCCGATGACGATGCGGCGTTCGGAATCGTTCGACATTTCGCCGCCCACCATGTGGCAGTGGCCCATGGCGATGATGGCTTGCCCGGGCTGGCGGCGCGCCAGCGCCAGGTCCGCCAGCTGGCGGTACAGCAGGGCGATGCCGCCCAGGTAGGCGTCCTGGGTGTCGCCGGCCGGCAGTTTCGGCACGTCGCCGGGGCGCAGGAACGGTACGGCCAGGCACCAGGCTTGCACTTGCCCATCGTTGCCGGTAAGCGGCAGCAGCAGGCGTTCCAGGTCGATCTGGTCATCGTCGCCGCGCAGCACATGGCCGATCACGCGCGTGCCATGCGCGGCCAGCAGGGGGCCGGGTGCTTCCAGACGTCCCGCCGAATCGTGGTTGCCGGCGACGACGACCAGTTGCAGCGCGGGCAGGCGCGCGCGCGCCTGCTGCAGGAAGACATATAACTGCTTTTGCGAGGCGGCGGACGGGTTGGCGTTGTCGAACACGTCGCCCGCCACCAGCAGCACGTCGACCTGCTCCATCACGAGCGTGTCGAGCAGCCAGTCGAGGAAGCGCTGGTGTTCGTAACCCCTTTCAAAATTGTGCAGGGTCTGGCCCAGATGCCAGTCGGAAGTGTGCAGCAGGCGCATGGTGTGGCAAGGGTAGGGAAGACAGGCGCCAATATAGCTGAAATGAGGCAGGTACTGGAGAATTGAACGAATTTCGAAGAGCGTTTTCGATTTTTATCGATACATCCAGAGTGCCTGAAAAACGTTCAGGGCAAGGCACTGCAACGCAGCCATGGACGTTTTCTCAGGTGCTCAAGTCGTCAGCGCGCCGGCCCTGTAGGTATTACGCCCATCCTGCTTGGCCTGGTACAGCAGCACGTCGGCCCGCTGCAGCAGCACGGCGGGGGAAATGTCTTCGTCGCGGTAGAAGGCCAGGCCGATGCTGGCGGAAATGCGCACGGTGATGCCGTCGAGTTCGAACGGCTGCCGCATGGCGGCGACGATTTTTTCCGCCAGCACGGCCGCGTCGTCGGGCCGGGCGATCTGTTCCATGATGATGGTGAATTCGTCGCCGCCCAGGCGGGCGATGATGTCGGTGGCGCGCATGGTCTGCGTCAGGCGCTGGGCGAAGGCGCGCAGCAGGGCGTCGCCCGTGCCATGGCCGTGCGTGTCGTTGACGGGCTTGAAGCGGTCGATATCCATGTACATGACGGCCATCAGGTGCTGCTGCCGGCGGCTCGCGTGCATGGCGTCGCTGAGCTTTTGCTGGAAGCCGGCGCGGTTCGACAACCCTGTCAATGCATCGACCTGGGACAGCTTCAGCAGCCGCTGTTTTTCGCGCTTTTGCACGGTGATATCCTGGCGCATCACGTGAAAGCCCACCACCTGCAGCCTGTCTTCGCCGATCTGCGGGATGTAGATCACTTCCATGCAGCGCTCGATGCCTTCCTTCTCGTCTTCTTCCTCGAAGCTCAAGGTTTCGCCGGCCAGTACTCTTTCGATATACGGCGCCACCGTGCCGTAGCGCGCCTCGCCCACCGTGTCGCGCACGCTCTTGCCCAGCGCCTGCCGCCCCGTCAGGCCGAATTCGCGTTCATAGGCGATGTTCAGGAAGCGGTAGACCTGGTCGGCGTCGATGTAGGCGATCATGGCCGGCAAGGTGTCGGCGATGGTGCGCAGCCGCGCTTCGCTTTCCAGCAGCGCCACTTCCGATTCGCGCAAGGTGGTGATGTCGTCCAGGCTGCCCACGTAGCCGTCGATCTGGCCGTCGATGAGGATGGGGGCAATTTTGACGGAGACCCAGACCAGCCTGCCGTCGCGCTGCAGGCAGCGCAGGGTGGACTGGAATGGCGCGTGGCTGCGCGTGAGCTGTTCCAGCGCCACGTGCATCAGCGGATAGTCGTCCGGGTGCAGGGCGCTGGTCCAGCCGGCGCCCAGCGCGGCGGCGCGCGGCAGGCCCGTGATGGCTTCGAAGGTGCGGTTGACGTAGGTGCAGCGGCGCTGGCGGTCCAGGCGCACCAGCCCGAGCGGAGAGGCGTCGTTGACGGCGGCCAGTTCGGCCTGTTTCTGGCGCAGTTCCAGTTCCTGCTGGCGGCGCTGCGAGATATCCTCGGCGATGCACAGGATATGCTCGACCTGATGGCGCTCGTCAAATACGGGCACGGAGACGGAGCGCAGGTAGCGCAGGCTGCCGTCACGCAGGCGCAGCGGCTTTTCCGTATGGTCGATGACACCGCGCTCGGCCAGGATGGCGCGGTCGTCCTCGGCATCGTGCAGGCCGAAGTCGGGCGGAAAGGCCTGGCAATCGGTCTTGCCGATGACGTCGGCGGCCAGGTGGCCCGTGATGTCCTCGGCCGCCTTGTTCCACACTTCCATCCGGCCGAAGTTTTCCGGGCGCGCGCTTTTCACGTAGACCAGCACGGGCAGGTGGTCGATCAGCGACTGCAGGAAGCTGCGGTTGTCCTGCAGCGCCAGCTCGTCGTGCTTGCGCGCGCTGATGTCGCGCGAGGTGACGGCCACGCCGTCGGCGATCGGCACCACCTGGTGGCGCAGCCAGCGCGTGCCGCCGGATGCCAGTTTCAGCTCGAATTCATCCTCCAGCGGCTGGCCCGTTTCCATCACCAGCACGAAGCGCTTGAAAAAGCGCTCGCCGCGCAGCAGCGGCACGCGCGGCAGCACGCGCTGACCCAGCAGTTCGGAGCGCGGCTTGCCCAGCATATCGGCGGCCCGCTCGTTGATGTCGGCAAAGGTGAAATCTTCCACCGGCTTGCCCGGCGCGGGGCGCCAGGCTTTGAGCAGCAGCACGGCATCGAGGCTGGCCTGGTGCGCCGCGCGCAGCAGCGCCTGTGTTTCCTTGGCCTGGCGGATGCTGCGGCGCAGGCGCGCGCTCTGGCGCATCAGCAGCGCCGTAAAGCCGGCGATGAGCACGCTGGCGGCGAGCAGGGCGCCGATATACGCCAGGCGGCGGTGTTCGAAGCGCGTCAGGGCGACGGCCTGGCTGACGCCCACCACCGCCAGCAGCGGGTAGCGCGGCAGCTCGCGGTAGCTGTAGATGCGCGCCGTCGCATCGACGGGCGGTTCGATCAGCAGTTCCTCGGGCGCGTGCCGCGGCGGGCCCGGCATGCGGAAGTCGATGCGGTCGCTGAGGATCAATTGCTCGCCGATGCGCCCCACCGTCAGGCCGCTGTCGCGCGCCACCAGCATCAGCGCGCCATGCTCGTCGAGGTTCAGGCGGTCGTAGTCGTCGACAAAATACGTAGGGTCGACGTGGATGACGATGGCGCCCGCAAAGCGGCCCTGGCCATCGTTCAGGCGGCGCGCCAGGCGGATGGTCCAGTGCTTGCTGCCCGCGTCGAGCATGGGCGTGTCGACCAGGGCCGTGTCGGACGCATTGGCGGCCAGCGCCTTGAAAAATGCCTGGCTGGCCAGGTTTTCCGGCAGATACGCGTTGGCGCTGTCGATCACGTCGCCGCGCGCGTCGACGAGCGCGATCGGCAGTTCCAGCTTCGATGGCAGCACGCTGTCGAGCAAGCCCTGGCGGCGCGTGAATTCATTGAGGCGCAGGGCGCCGTCCGTTTCCTCGTATTTGAGCTTGAACAATTGCGTGGCGTGATCGGTCTGGCGCAAGGTGAAACTGGTGTGGTCGGCCAGGGTACGGGCCAGCGACTGGCTGACGGCCACGGCGTCGCGCACGGCGCTGGCCCGTTCCTGGCCCACCTGGTACAAGACGGCCGCCCACAGCGCCAGCAGCAAGATAAGCGCGAACAGGGGTACCAGGCTGAGACGGTACAGGCGGCGGGCAAGGCGTTGCAGGGGTCTTGTTATCGCTATCACGGGCGCTTGCAGGCTAGGGTCATGGAAAGGTGAAGGGCGGCGTGGCGCGCATCATAGCCGAAATATGCTGACCTGCGCGCTGCCTGCTGCCCTAGCGTCTGTTCGTGGTCTGTCGCTGGGCTTATTTTGCGTTAAATCAAGAACCTGTGGTGCCGCGCACGCTAAAAAAAGCACGCCGGGGGCGGCACGGGCTGGCGCCGTGGCAGAAAAAGTACAATTGCGCCCCCATCCTCATTAAAATGGATGCTTCTTCCTCCCATATCGAAAGTTGTCATGCAGAGTAAAAAGCCCGACGCGGCAAGACTGGACAAGATCGTGGCCGAAGCGCGCCGCGCCGCCGACCAGCGCGAGAGCGGCTACCGCGAGCGCTCGCTGAAGATGTATCCGTGGGTCTGCGGCCGCTGCATGCGCGAATTTACGCGCGCCAACGTGCAGCAACTGACGGTGCACCACCGCGACCACAACCACGACAACAATCCGCCCGACGGCAGCAACTGGGAACTGCTGTGCCTGTATTGTCACGACAATGAGCACTCGCGCTACCTGGAAGCGGACCGTGGCGCAGGCCTGCTGTCGGCCGAGGTGGCGCCCGCCACGCACAATCCGTTTGCCGCGCTGGCCGGCCTGATCAAGAAAAAGGACTGAGCGGATCGCCGCTTCTCCATGCGCATCCTGCTGACCGAAGACGACCCGCAGCTGGGCCGCGCCACGCAAATCGGCCTGGAACAGGGCGGCTACGCCGTCGACTGGGTCACGAGCGCCGAACACGCGCACACGGCCGTGCGCCTGCACGACTACGGCTGCATCCTGCTCGATCTGGGCTTGCCGGGGCAGGACGGCATGCAGGCGCTGGGCATGCTGCGCGACAATGGCTACAGCGGCGCCGTGCTGGTCGTCACGGCGCGCGACCAGGTGGGCGAGCGCATCGCCGGCCTCGATGCGGGCGCCGACGACTTCATCGTCAAACCGTTCGACCTCGACGAGCTGGCCGCGCGCATCCGCAGCGCCTGCCGGCGTGCCGCGGGCCGCCTGCGCGAGCACCTCGTGCACGGCGACCTGGCGCTCGATATCGCGGACCGGCAGGTGACGCAAGGGGGCGTGCCCGTGATGTTAACCGTGAAGGAATTCCGCATCCTGCAACTGCTGCTGGAACATGGCGGCCGCGTGCTGAGCCGGGAACAGCTGGAGAAAAACCTTTACAGCTGGGGCGATGAAGTGGAAAGCAACGCCGTGCAAGTGCACATCCACCACCTGCGCAAGAAGCTGGGGCGGGACTTGATACGCACCGTGCACGCGGTCGGTTATTGCATCGACAAGCCCAAAGCGGCCTGACGAAGGCGGCCGGGAGGCCGCCTCCCTTGATCAGAAATCGACGGTGGCCGACAGCCACAGACGGCGGCCGTCCAGGCTGTTGACATAGCGGTTCGCGTAGTTCAAGGCCGGTGCGCGGTAAGGCTGGTAGTCGATGAAGTCCTTGTTGAGCAGGTTGTACACGGCCGCGTTCAGGGTCACGCGCTTGCTCAGCTGGTAACTGGTGCCCAGGTGCAGCATGGCGTAGCCCTGGTAGTCGCCCAGCGCGGCCTTGGCGGCGCGCGTGGAAGCCGAGGTGCCCGGATCGCGGAAGCGCTCGCTGCGGTATTCGGCGCGCAGCCAGCCGTTCCACTCGCGCGAAATATCCCAGCTCAGGCGCGCGTTGACGGCGTGCCTGGGCGTGTCGCTCAGCGGCTTGCCCGCATTGCTGCCGCTCTTCTGTTCGCTTTCCGTGTACGTGTAGTTGGCGCTGGCCGACAAGCTTTTTCCCAGCGGGAAGCGCGTGTTCAGCTCGACACCGCGTGTGACGGCCTCATCCACGTTGACCGACTGGCCAAACGCATCGACGTTGGGCCAGTTGCCGAAGCTGACGCAGCCGGGACGGTTCGGCGATGGACGGTAGCTGCAGTTGACGAGGCCCGTGCCCGTCGTGATCTTGTCCTTGAATGCATTGTTGAACAGCGAGCCGCTGGCGGTCCAGCCGGCCAGGTTGTCGAAGTAGGCGCCGATTTCCGTTGTCGTGCTCGTTTCCGGCTTCAGGTCCGGGCTGCCGACGAGGGGGATCGTGCCCTGGCCGCCGAAACCGTTGATGCCTGGGGACAATTGTTCCACGCGCGGCGTCTTGTAGCCCTTGCTGACGCCGCCCTTGACGGTCCAGCTCGGCGTCGCGTTCCACACGGCATAGGCGCGGGGGCTGGTCTGGCCGCCGAAGATGCTGTGGTCGTCATAACGGGCGCCGAAGGTCAGGGCGATATTTTCCAGCACTTGCCATTCGTCTTCCACGAACAGGGCTTTTTGCGTGAATTCGAACTTCTTTGGCGCCACGCCGTCCGTCATGTCCGCCTTCCACCATTGCGCGCCGACGGTCGCCATGTGCTTGCCCAAAGGCAGGACCAATTTGGTGTCGAACACCTGGCTTTCCACTTCCAGGGTGCGCGCGCTGCCGGCCACGGCACCGGGCGTGCCTGGCGGAATCGTGCGGCCCAGGGTTTCCGTCTTGTTAACCATGTAGCTGCTGTCGAGCGTGCCGAAGCCGAAGCGGCCCGTGTGCGACAGGGTCCACTGGTCGCGCTGGTATTTCTGTTCCGGGCCGTAGCCGCCCTGCAAGCCGACGGTGCCCAGCTGCTGTTTCGAATTGTCGTAGGTCTGGCGGCCCGCGTCCGCGTCGAGGATGACAGTGTGGTAACGGTTTGGCGTGAAGGCCAGGCGCGCGCCGAAGTTGGCGATGTCCGCGCGCACGGGATTGGCGCCCATATTCGGGGTGACCTCCGCACCGGCAGCGTTGCTGTAGCGGATGTCGGCCGCGTCGCGGCGCTGCTTGCTGCCGCGCAGGGACAGGCCCAGCAGGTCGGTGGCGATGGGCCCGCTCAGGTAGAAGCGGCCGCTTTTCACGTCGCCGAAGTCCGATTCCTGCTGCGCGGTGTAGTCGGCCGAGACGGAACCCATCCACTGCTTGCCCACCTTGCGCGTGATGATGTTGATCACGCCGCCCATGGCGTCCGAGCCGTACAGGGTCGACATGGGGCCGCGGATGATCTCGATGCGCTCGATGGCGGCCAGTGGCGGCATGAAGCTCGTCTGCGTGCCGCCGAAGCCGTTCGGCGTGACGTTGCCGGCCGCATTCTGGCGACGTCCGTCGATCAGCACCAGGGTGTAGTCGCTGGGCATGCCGCGGATGCTGATGTTCATGCCGCCCGTCTTGTCGCCCGCCGCGCCCACGTCGATGCCTTCCACGCTTTCCAGCGCCTGCGTCAGGTTGCCGAAGCGTTCCTTCGACAGGTCGTCGCGCGTCAGCACGGTGATCGACGCGGGCGCCTGTTTGATGTCCTGCTCGAAACCGGAGGCGGACACGACCACTTCCGGCATGCTGGCCGGCGTGCCCGTCTGGGCGTGAGCCGGCAGGCAGGACAGGGCGGCCAGGGTCAAGGCCAGGGTGGTGGGACGCGGCAGGGGCGCGCGGCGGGTGCGGTTGGACATGCAAACTCCTGAAGGGTGAATGAATAATTGCGCTGTATCGGCGAGGGAATGGGAATCATGAAAGAAATAAGAATCATTTACAATTACGGCCATGGCTACCCAGAAAATATTTCGCTCCGGATCTTGCGCAGAAGTTCTTAAGAGATTCTTAACTGCCGGCCGCGGCGTGCAAACCTGGTCGCTGCGGCGCACCCTGCTGACGGTCTTGCTGGGCCTGACCTTGGCCCTGTGGGTGGGCAGCGCCGCCATCGTGTATGTGGAAGCGCGCCGCGAAAGCCAGGAATTGTTCGACCAGTCGCTGACCGAGACGGGACATCTGCTGCTGTCGCTGGTGGCAAAGGACGTGCGCGAACACGGCTTGACGGGGCCCATCGACCTGCCCCTGCGCGGCCAGCACAATCCCCACCAGTATTTGCTGTTCAAGGTGCGCGACGCGCAGCAGCGCGTGCTGTACCGCAACGATGCGGCGTCCGACATCGCCCTGTCGCGCAGCGCGCCCGATGGCCTGTCGTGGACCACGATAGGTGGCCAGCGCTGGCGTCTGTTCTCGCTGTGGGACCCGCAGCGCACTTTGCAACTGCTGGTGGCCGAGCCGACCAGCCACCGCGACGACATCAGCCGCGGCTTCTTTTACCGCGTTGCGCTGTTCGGCCTGCTGCTGGTGGCGCTGGCCACCGTCGCCATCTGGTGGGCCGTCCACCGCGTGTTTCGCGTGCTGCAAGCGTGCGCCGATGAAGTGTCGGCGCGCACGCCCGATGAACTGGCCGACGTCGGGCTCGCTGGCGCGCCGGACGAACTGCATCCGCTGCTGCTGGAAATTAACCGCCTGTTCGGCAGGGTGCGGCACAGCCGCGACAACGAGCAGCGCTTCACGGCCGATGCGGCGCACGAACTGCGCACGCCGCTGGCCGCCATCAAGACGAATCTGCAAGTGCTGCAGCGGGCCCGCAGCGCGGACGAGCGCGAGGAATTCATCGCCGCCCTGGGCGCCAGCGTGGAGCGCGCCACGCGCCTCGTCAACCAGCTGCTGGCGCTGGCCCGGCTCGATCCGCAGGCGCAAGCCCAGGTGGCGCTGGCGCCGGGCGACCTGGCGCAGCTGCTGGCGCAGCAGGCCGCGCAGTGGCAGGCGCTGGCCGCGCCGTACCGGCTGTCGCTGGCCGTGAACCTTGCGCCGGCACCGTGCGCGCTGCATGCGGACAGCCTGCAGATGCTGCTGCGTAACCTGGTCGACAATGCGCTGCGCTACACGCCGGCGCCGGGCGCCGTCGAGATCAGCTGCGGCGTGGAAGACGGGCGCAGCTATGTGCGCGTGGCCGATACGGGACCGGGCATCGCGGAAGACATGCATGAGCGCGCGTTCGAACGTTTTGTGCGCCTGGTGCAGGTGGAAAGTGCGACCCAGCTGCCCGGCAGCGGGCTGGGCCTGTCCATCGTGCGCCGCATCGCCGAGCGGCATGGCGCGGCCATCGTCCTGGGCGCCGGCTTGCAGGGCAGGGGGCTGGCGGTGACGCTGGTGTTTCCCGCCGCATAGCGAGGCTGAAGGCTGCGCGATCCGATAGCGATAAAACGCACAATGCGTGGGCAGAATGCGGTATCTTTCTGTTATGCACAGACCAGACAAGCACCCGCCTTCCGACGTCCCCCCGCTCTCGCTGGCCGCCGCGCGCGCCCTGCACCTGGCCGCGCAGGGTTTGCTGCAGGTGCGGCGTAAAAAAGCCGTGAAGGCCGACGTGCTGGCCGCCATCCGCCAGATGGGCGTGCTGCAGATCGACACCATCCACGTGGTGGCGCGCAGCCCCTACCTGGTGCTGTGGAGCCGGCTGGGCGACTATCCGCAGCCGTGGCTCGAGCAGTTGCTGGCCGAGGGCGCGCTGTTCGAGTACTGGGCGCATGAAGCGTGCTTCGTGCCCATCGAAGACTATGGCTTGTACCGCCACCGCATGCTGGATCCCGCCGCCATGGGCTGGAAGTATTCCGTCAAATGGATGGCCGAGCAGGGCGACGCCGTCGCTTCGGTGCTCGACCATATCCGCGCCAACGGCGCCGCGCGTTCGGCGGACTTCGAGCGCACGGATGGCCAGGCGGGCGGCTGGTGGAGCTGGAAGCCGGAAAAGCGCTCGCTCGAAGTACTGTTTACGTCGGGCGTGCTGATGATCGCCAAGCGGCATCAGTTCCAGCGCTATTATGACCTGGCCGAACGGGTGCTGCCAGGCTGGCACGACGGCTTGCTGCCGCCCGAGGACGAGGTGCGCCGCCGTTTGCTGCTGGCCAGCGTGAAGGCGCTGGGCCTGGCGCGGGCCGGCTGGATCAGCGATTATTTTCGCACCAAACAGGCGCGCGCCAGCCTGGCGCACGATCTGCAGGCGCTGGTCGACGAGGGCGCGCTGCTGCGCTGCGCGGTGGCCGGCTGGAGCGACGCCGTCTACGTGCATGCCGAGCATGGGGAGTTGCTGCGCGCGGCCGCCGCCGGCAAGCTGGCGCCCACCTTGACGACGATCCTGTCGCCGTTCGACCCCGTCGTATGGGACCGGCGCCGCGCGCTGGAACTGTTCGATTTCGACTACCGGCTCGAATGCTACACGCCGGCTGAAAAGCGCCGCTATGGCTATTTTACTTTGCCGATCCTGCGCCGTGGCGCGCTCGTGGGACGCCTGGATGCCAAGGCGCACCGCGCGCAGGGGCGCTTCGAGATCAAGTCGCTGGCGCTGGAAGACGGCGTGCGCCCCAGTCCCCGCCTGGTGCAGGACGTGGCCGGCGCCGTGCGGCGCCTGGCGCTCTGGCATGCCTGTCCGCAGATTGACATCGCGCAGGCGCAGCCGGCAGCCTTCGGCGCGCAGCTGGCCGAGGCCCTGCGGGATGGCGGCCAAGCGGAAAGGCGGGCCGCATGATGCTGCCGCAGGCTCCGCCCGAACTGCTCGACGCCGACGGCCAGCCCCGTTTCGGCCGCTACACGGGCCAGCTGGACGCCTTCGACTGGGCCTCGCTGGCGCCGCCGTACGCGCGCGGCGGCCTCTGGCGCCTGTTCCACCACAAGCGCTGGCATTACGTGGCCCTGTCGACGCCGGCCGTGTTTTGCGGCGTGGCCATCGTCGACCTGGGCTGGACCAGCACGGCCTTCGCCTATGCCTTCGACCGCCACAAGGGCAAGATCGTGGCCAGTTTTTCGCAGGATGGCATTCCCGGCCTGTGCGCCACGCTGGCGCCGCATGCGGGTGCTTCCAGCCGTTTCCGTTTTTTGTCGCAGAAAATCAGCATCGAGGCGCAGCCGCAGCAGCGCTACCGCTTGCGGCTCGATTGCGGCCATTTCGGCATCGACGCGGAATGCGGCCCGCCCGTGGCGCCCACCTTGCTGGCCATCGGCCCCGTGGGCGAGGGCGGCAGCGTGCATGCGACGCAAAAGTCGGGCGGCTTGCCCTTGTGGGGCAGCGTGCGCTGCGGCGCCGTCGGCTACAGCCTCGATGACGGCGTGGCCAGCTTCGATTATTCGAACGGCTTGCTGGCGCGCGAGACGGAATGGCGCTGGGCTTCGGCGCACAGCCTGGACCTCGGTTTCAACCTGCAGGCCGGCTATTTCGGCGCGCATGAAAACGCGCTGTGGCTCGATGGCCAGCTGTATCCGCTGGGCCGCGCGCATTTCGACTTCAATCCCGACAACCCGCTGGCGCCGTGGCACGTATGGACGGACGACGATCTGCTGGACCTGCACTTCAAGCCGGAAGGGGCGCGGCGCGAGGATAAAAACCTGTGGATCGCCGCCAGCCGCTACATCCAGCCCATCGGCACGTTCAGCGGCTGGGTGCGCACCAGCGCGGACTCGCCCAAGCGCATCGTGGCGCAGCTGGCGGGCGTGACGGAAAGCCACCGCTCGCGCTGGTAGATGCACTATTTTTTTGCGAAACGCGTGACAAGGTCAAGTTTTTTTGGCAACGCATCCTATACACTGGCGCAGCCGCTCCGGCATCCCGCTCCGGCAATCCATGAGGCCAGAACATGAGTATCCGTAATCTCGACAAGCTGTTCAAGCCGGCCTCGGTGGCCCTGATCGGCGCCACGGCGCGCGAACGCAAGCTGGGCGCCATCGCCCTGTACAACCTGCTGGGCGGCGGCTACCAGGGAGAGATTTGGCCCGTCAACCCCAAGTACGACGAGCTGATGGGCCTGAAATGCTATCGCAAGCTGGGGCACCTGCCCAAGGCGCCGGACCTGGCCATCATCTGCACGCCGCCCGCCACCATCACGGCGCTGATCCGCGAACTGGGCGCGCTGGGCACGCGCGCGGCCATCGTCATGACGTCGGGCCTCGATCCCGTGCGCGAGCAGTCGCTGCGCCTGGCCATGCTGAAGGCGGCCAAGCCGCATTTGCTGCGCATCCTCGGTCCCAACAGCATGGGGTTGCTGGTGCCCAAACTGGGCTTGAACGCCAGCTTCGCCCACGTCGGTGCGACGAGCGGCAAGATCGCCTTCGTGTCGCAATCGGGCGCGCTGGTGTCGGGCGTGCTCGATTGGGCCAACGCGCATGGCGTGGGCTTTTCCAAGTTCATTTCGCTCGGCGCCAGCTACGACATCGATTTCGGCGACCTGCTCGACTACCTGGCCGGCGACATCGACACGGCCGCCATCCTGCTGTACATGGAAGACATCCAGGCTGCGCGTAAATTCATGTCGGCGGCGCGGGCGGCCGCGCGCAGCAAGCCCGTCATCGTGCTGAAGGCGGGGCGCGAGGCGGAAGGCGCGGCCATGGCGGCCTGGCATACGGGCGCGCTGGCCGGTTCCGACGCCGTCTACGACGCGGCCATCCGCCGCGCCGGCATGCTGCGCGTGTATTCGGCCGAAGAACTGTTCGACGCCGTGGAAACGCTCACGCACATCCGCTCGCAGCGCGGCGAGCGCCTGGCGATTTTGTGCAACGGCGGCGGCCTGGGCGTGATGGCCACCGATGCGCTGGTGAGCAGCGGCGGCAAGCTGGCCGAGCTGTCGCCGGACACCGTGATCGCGCTGGAAAAGGCGCTGCCACGCGGGTGGTCGCACGACAACCCCGTCGGCCTGCCCGGCGACGCGGCCGTCCAGCGCTATGCCGACGCCATCAAGCCGCTGCTCGACGAGCCGCAGGCAGACGCCTTGCTGCTGCTGCACGCACCCACGGCCATGGTCTCGTCGATCGACATCGCCGAAGCCGTCACGCCGCTGATCAAGGCCACCTCGCGCACGGTGCTGTCGTGCCTCCTGGGCGGCACCACCGTGGCGCCCGCGCGCCAGGTTTTCAATCGCGCCGGCATTCCCACCTATGACACGCCGGAAAAGGCCGTGCATGGCTTCATGCAGATCGTGCAGTACCGGCGCAACCAGGAAACCCTGATGCAGGTGCCGGCGCAGCTGCCCATGTCGGCCACGCCGCGCCGCGCCAGGGTGCGCGAAATCGTCGCCGCTGCGCTGGCGGCCGGCCAGACGGTGCTCGGCGAATGCCGCTCGAAGGAGATTTTGGCCGCCTACGGCATTCCCGTCGCCACCACGCGCATGGCGGCCGACGTGGAAGAGGCGCTGGCCGTGGCGGCCGACATCGGCTATCCCGTCGCGCTGAAGATCCATTCGCCCGACATCGCCCATAAATCCGACGTGGGCGGCGTGGCGCTCGACCTCGACACGCCCGACATCCTGCGCACGGCCGCCGCCGCCATGCTCAAGCGCGTGCGCCGCATGCGGCCCGACGCGCTGATCGACGGTTTTACGGTGCAGCAGATGGCGCGCCGGCCGCAATCGCATGAATTGATCGTCGGCGTCACGACGGACGCCGCCTTCGGCCCCGTGATCCTGGTGGGGCAGGGTGGCATCGCCGTGGAAGTGACGGCCGACCACGCGATCGGCCTGCCGCCGCTGAACATGGTGCTGGCGCGCGACATGCTGGCGCGCACGCGCGTGTCGAAATTGCTGGCCGGATACCGCAACCAGCCGCCGGCCGACATCGACGCCATCTGCTACACGCTGATCCAGGTGGCCGAGCTGGTGGCCGACATCGGCGAGCTGGCCGAACTCGACATCAATCCGCTGGTGGCCGACGCGGACGGCGTGATCGCCCTCGACGCCCGCATCCGCCTGCAGCCGGGCCAGCAGCGCGACCGCCTGGCCATCCGCCCGTATCCGCAGGAGCTGGAAGAGCAGGTGACGTGGATGGATCAATCGATCCTGCTGCGCCCCATCCGCCCCGAGGACGCGCCGCAGCACATGGATTTGTTCCACGCGCTGGACCCGGACGACGTGCGCCTGCGCTTTTTTACCTCCATGCGCGAGCTGCCCGTGTCGCAGCTGGCGCGCCTGACGCAGATCGATTACGACCGCGCCATGGCCTTCATCGCCACGCACACGGGGCCGGACGGCAAGCCGGAAACCCTGGGCGTGGTGCGCGCCGTGGCCGACCCGGACAATATCCACGCCGATTTCGCCATCGCCGTGCGTTCGGCCCTGAAGGGCAAGGGCCTGGGCCACATCCTGTTCGAGAAGCTCGTCGACTACTTCCGCAGCCGGGGCACGGAAGCGCTGGTGGGCGAGGCGATGGCGCGCAACAAGGGCATGCAGCGGCTGGTGAAAAGCTTTGGCGGCGAAGTCACGCCATCGGAAGAGCCCGGCGTCGTCAACCTGCATATCGGCTTGCGCGCGCCGTAAAAGAAAGCGCGGCTGGCCCGCTGCGGGTTTGTGCAGGATCAAGCCCATCGCTGTCGGTAGTCTTTACACTTTCACTTCCAGGATCAGACATCCAGCGCATTTTCGGGAGTGAGTGCATGCTTACGGCAACATATATATTGGTTTCCCTGTCAGTGGAACAGGCCAGCATCCGCATGAGCCTGCTGGCCTTTCAAAAGTACATGCATGTGCAGCTGCGTCACCAGAGCAGACTCAGCCTGGCGCAGCTGCAGTATGCGGGCGACTGGCTGAGCCGGCTGTACCAGGGCGGCTACTGGCGCAAGGTGGAAATGTATCTGGTGCCCGCCATTCGCCAGGCCGCACCGCATGCCGACGGCTTGCTCAATGAAATCAATGGCTTGAACCACGTGGCGCTGGAAAGCATCAATGCGGTGCAGCAGCGCGCGGGCGCCGCCATCGACCATTCCGAATTGCAGGCCGAGCAGCTGTGCGCGGCCATCGATGCCTTTTGCGCGGCCTTGCTGCAGCGCCTGGAAAAAGAAGAGCGCGAACTGTTCGCGCTGGCGCGCAAGGTCATCGTGGGCGAAGCGTGGTTTGCCATCGCCTACCAGTTCCTCGCCCACGACGCGCGCGCGCAGGAGGCGCGCCGTGGCAAGGCGCAGGTGCTGCCCTTTGTTTTGCCGGCGCCTTTGCCGACATCCTTGCCGGCGCCGGGCACGCCTGCCACCGGCGGGAAAAACGCCGAGGCCGGCGGCGCGGCGGCGCAGCTTGCAACGTCACCGCCGCTGCGCGCGCAGGCTTGAACGGGTAGCGAGCGCACACCCCGGCAGGCCCGCCTGTGCCAGGGTGGTTTTATCGCCGGGCACATGGCGCCGTCATAGGGAAAAGATTCATTTTAGTCATTTGATAACTTGTTCAGCCCTGTCCGATGCAATACCCCGGGCTTTGTTATGATGGTGGTTTTGATCCACGCGAAACCCGTCATGTTCGAATTTCTCTTCAAGCGTTCTGCCAGCAAGACTGCCGTCCCCGATCCTGTCGTGGCAGAACAGGCCGCCGCCTCGGCGCAGAGCGCATCGCGCCGCGCCGAACAGGTTGCGCGTGCCCATGCCGTGGCGGGCGACGAAGCCGCCGCCTGTGAATTCATCGTGTCCAGCGAATTTGCCGATGCCCGCCTGATCGCGGCCGAACACGTCCATAGCTTGCCCCTGCTGGAAAAAGTCCACCATGCCATGCGCAACACGGACCGCCGCGTTGCCAAGCTGATGCAGGGCCGCATCGACCTGATTCGTCATCAGGCTGCCGAGACGCAACGCGCCCAGGCCAGCATCGCCACGGCGCAGCGCCTGTTGAACGATGACAAGCTGAGCCCGAACCAGGTAGCCGAGCTGGACCGCCAATGGCAAGTCATCAAGGCCACGCCGGAGCTGGAGAGCGCCTTTGCCGCCGCGCGCGCCGCGCTGGCCGCCCGCCTGGAAGCGCAAGTGGTGTTGCAGCGCGCCGTGATCGACACCGTCGCCGCCGCGCGCGCCTTGGCTGCCAGTGGCCAGTCCGCCGGCGAGCTGGCCCAGGCGCTGGCCCGCCTCGACGCGGAACATGCGCAGCATGCGCAATCGCCCGAACGCGCTTCCTTGCCGAAACACCTGGAGAGCGATTTCATCGAGGCGCGCGAGCAGGTGCAGTCCGCCTTGCAGGCGCTGCAGCAGCACCAGGCCGTGTTCGACGCGCGCCAGCTTGCGCTGGCCGCATGGCAGGCGCAGGACGCCGCCACGCTCGATGCAGACACCTTGAAACGCGCGTGGCAAGCCTTGCCGCGCCTGCCCGAGTCGCCATTGTCCGACAGCCTGCAGCAGCAATTTGCGGCCCTGCTGGCCAGCGCCCCGGCGCCGCTCGTCCCTGCCGCAGCCGTGGACGCGCCAGCGCATGCGGAACCGGCGCCGCGCAAGCCGCGCCAGGAACACGCGCCCGTGTCGAAGGAAGCGACGGAGCAGTTCTTCAAGGTGCTCGACGCCATGGAAGCGGCGCTGCAGGATGGCTTGCTGCACGTGGCTTCCGAACATGACAAGACCTTGCGCGATAGCAAGCACGGCCGTTTGACGCCTGCGCAAGCGGATCGCCTGGCCCATGTGCGCGGCGAGTTCAAGCGCCTGGCCGACTGGGCGCGCTGGGGCGGCAATGTCTCGCGCGAGGAACTGGTCAAGGCGGGCGAGGAATTGCCAGCGCAACAATTGCCGATGACCGAACTGGCCAAGAAAGTGGGCAGCCTGCGCGAGCGCTGGAAGTCGCTCGACACCTTGTCCGGCCCCGCACCGAAATCGCTGTGGGAGCGTTTCGACGCCGCCTGCAGCGTGGCGTATGCGCCCGCGGCCCAGCATTTCAAGCAACTGGCGGAAGAGCGCCACGGCAATGCGGCCAAGGCCCAGGAACTGATCGCGGAAACGGCGGCCCTGGCGGCCGAAGAGAGTACCGACTGGAAACATGTCGCTTCCGCCTCGCAGCGCTTGCGCCAGGCGTGGACGCGCCTGGGCACGATCGATCGCAAGGAAAAGAAACGCCTGGATACGGAGTTCGGCGCCGCGCTGGACGCCCTGTCCAAGCCGCTGGACACGCAGCGCCAGATCGAGACGGCCCGCCGCGAGCAATTGATCGTGGAAGTGGGCCTGCTCAAGCCATCGGAGCGCAACACGGTCGACATGCTCAAAGCCTTGCAGGACAAATGGCAGGAGCTGGCGAAAGCCCTGCCGCTGGAACGCCGCGCGGAACAGGCGCTGTGGCAGCGTTTCCGTGCCGCCTGCGACGATATCTTCGCCAGGCGCAAGGAAACGGCCCACGCGGCCGACCACGAGCGCCGCGAACACCTGCATGCGCGCGAAGCGCTGTGCGCCGCGCTGGAAACGGCCGTCGTGCCCGAGGGCGACGACAAGGCCCGCACGGCCTTCATCAACCACTTGCTGCGCGACACGCGCGCCGCCTGGAACGCCACGGGTCCTGTGCCGCGCGCCAGCGAAGCGAAGATCGAACAGCGCTACCAGGCGGCGGTCGCCGGCGTGCAAGCGCAGGCGGACGCCATCGCCGAACGGGCTGGCGCGGCGCAAGCCAACGCCCTGCGCGACAAGCTGCGCCTGGTGCAATCGCTGGAAGCCGCACTGGCCGATGGCGGTGCCGGCGCCGACGCGCAAGCGTGGAGCGAGCGCTGGAGCGCCTTGCCGCCGCTCGACGCCCAGTACGAACGCAGCCTGCAGCAGCGCTTTGCCGCCGCTCAGGCCGCGCTGGGCGAGGGCAGCGCGGCCTACGTGCAGCAATTGCAGGCCAATCAGGAGCGCCTGCTCGGTGAAGTCCTGCGCCTGGAAATCGTCGCCGGCGTCGACAGCGGCGCCGAATTTGCCCGCGACCGCCTGAAAATGCAGGTGGAAGTGCTGCAATCGTCGCTCAAATCGGGCCAGAAGCCGCTCACGCAAGTGTCGCAGCTGATGCAGCTGTGCGCGATCGCCGCCACCACCGATGCGCGCACGGCCAGCCGCATCGAAACCCTGCTGCGCCGCATCGGAGGCAACGCGAAATGAGTACATCCGTCCGCATCCAGCAAGCCGATTTTGACTTGAGTCAAGAAATTGCACAATTGCGCGCAGGCAACCCCAAGGTGGGCGCCGTCGTCGGCTTCGTCGGCACGGTGCGCGACATGAACGAAGGGCTGGACGTGGCCGCGATGGAGCTCGAGCACTATCCGGGCATGACGGAAAAGTCCATTGCAGCCATCGTGGAGCAGGCGCGGGGCCGCTGGCCCCTGTCCGGCGCGCTGGTGATCCACCGCGTGGGGCCCTTGCTGCCGCAGGAGCAGATCGTGCTGGTGGCCGTGTCGTCCGCCCACCGGGGCGAGGCGTTTGCCGCCTGCGAATTCATCATCGACTACCTGAAGACGGAAGCGCCGTTCTGGAAGAAGGAAGACACGCCCGAAGGGGCGCGTTGGGTCGATGCGCGCGACAGCGACGAGACGGCCCTGGACAAGTGGGCCGCAAAAGCAAGCGCCATTTGAAGCGAACGCGCCGCGCACGCTAGCATTTGCCAAAATGCATCAGTTTTCTGCTTTGTGTATGCTTGAAAAGTACTGCCTCACCCCAATTTGGTTAACAACTAATTAACCGGGAGCGCTTTTCATGCGACAAGATAAACTGACTACCAAGTTACAGGAAGCCCTGGCCGACGCGCAAAGCTTGGCCGTGGGCAACGACAATCCCTATATCGAACCAGTCCACCTGCTGACGGCCCTGTTGAACCAGGACGACGGCGGCGCCCGCTCGCTCTTGCAGCGTGCCGGCGTCAACGTGGGCGGCCTGTCCAAGGCCCTGGGCGCGTCCATCGAACGCTTGCCGAAGGTGTCCGGCACGGGCGGCGACGTGCAGGTCAGCCGCGAATTCGTGGCCTTGCTGAACCTGGCCGACAAGGAATCGCAGAAGGCGGGCGACCAGTTCGTGTCCAGCGAAATGGTCTTGCTGGCCATGACGGACGACAAGTCCGACTGCGGCAAGCTGGCGCGCGAAAACGGCCTGACCCGCAAGGCCCTGGAAGCGGCCATCGACGCCGTACGCGGCGGCAACAAGGTCGATTCGCAGGAAGCCGAAGGCCAGCGCGAAGCCTTGAAAAAATACACCTTGGACCTGACCGAGCGGGCGCGCAAGGGCAAGCTCGATCCCGTGATCGGCCGCGACGATGAAATCCGCCGCACCATCCAGATCCTGCAGCGCCGCAGCAAGAACAATCCCGTGCTGATCGGCGAGCCGGGCGTGGGCAAGACGGCCATCGTCGAAGGCCTGGCGCAGCGCATCGTCAATGGCGAAGTGCCTGAATCGCTGAAAGGCAAGCGCGTGCTGGCGCTGGACATGGCCGCCCTGGTTGCCGGTGCCAAGTTCCGCGGCGAGTTCGAAGAGCGCCTGAAGTCCGTGCTCAAGGAACTGGCCATGGATGAAGGGCAAACCATCGTCTTCATCGACGAGATGCACACCATGGTGGGCGCGGGCAAGGCCGACGGCGCGATGGATGCCGGTAATATGCTCAAACCGGCACTGGCGCGCGGCGAGCTGCACTGCGTGGGCGCCACCACGCTCGACGAATACCGCAAATACATCGAAAAGGATGCCGCGCTGGAACGCCGCTTCCAGAAAGTGCTCGTCGACGAGCCGACCGTGGAGGCGACGATCGCCATCCTGCGCGGCTTGCAGGATAAGTACGCGCTGCATCACAAGGTGGAAATCACGGACGCGGCCATCATTGCCGCGGCGGAATTGTCGCACCGCTACATCACGGACCGCTTCCTGCCCGACAAGGCCATCGACCTGATCGACGAGGCGGCGGCGAAGATCAAGATCGAGATCGACTCGAAGCCGGAAGTGATGGACAAGCTGGAACGCCGTCTGATCCAGCTGAAGATCGAGCGCGAAGCCGTCAAGAAGGAAAAAGACGAAGCGTCGCTGCGCCGCTTGGGCCTGATCGAGGAAGAAATCCTCAAGCTGCAGCGTGAATACAATGACTTCGAAGAAATCCTGAAGGCGGAAAAAGCCGTGGTGCAAGGCAGTACGCACATCAAGGAAGAAATCGAGCAGGTCAAGCTGCAGATGGAGCAGGCCACGCGCGAGAGCAACTGGCAGAAAGTGTCGGAATTGCAGTATGGCAAGCTGCCACAGCTGGAAGCCCAGCTCAAGCAGGCCGACAGCGGCATCCCGAAACTCGACCCCGATCAGCCGAAACTGCTGCGCACGGAAGTGGGCGCCGAGGAAATCGCCGAAGTGGTGTCGCGCGCGACGGGGATACCCGTATCGCGCATGATGCAGGGCGAACGCGACAAGCTGCTGCACATCGAAGAGAAGCTGCATGAGCGCGTCGTGGGCCAGGATGAAGCGATCACGGCCGTGGCTGACGCCATCCGCCGCTCGCGCGCCGGCCTCTCCGATCCGAACCGTCCCTATGGTTCCTTCATGTTCCTGGGACCGACGGGCGTGGGCAAGACCGAGCTGAGCAAGGCGCTGGCGACCTTCCTGTTCGATACGGAGGAATCGATGATCCGCATCGACATGAGCGAGTTCATGGAGAAGCATTCCGTGGCCCGTCTGATCGGCGCGCCACCCGGCTACGTGGGCTACGACGAGGGCGGCTACCTGACGGAAGCCGTGCGCCGCAAGCCGTACAGCGTGATCCTGCTCGACGAAGTGGAAAAAGCGCATGCCGACGTCTTCAACGTGCTGCTGCAAGTGCTCGACGACGGACGCATGACGGACGGCCAGGGCCGCACGGTGGACTTCAAGAATACCGTCATCATCATGACCTCGAACCTGGGTTCGCATAAAATCCAGGCCATGGAAAGCGATGATCCCGGTGTCGTGAAGCTGGCCGTGATGGCCGAGGTACGCTCGCACTTCCGTCCCGAGTTCGTCAACCGTATCGACGAAATTGTCGTGTTCCACGGCCTCGACGAGAAAAACATCGGCGCGATCGCGAAGATCCAGCTGAAGATCCTCGAAGAACGCCTGGAACGCATGGACATGCAGTTGAGCCTGACGGACGCCGCGCTGCAGCAAATCGCCGAAGCGGGCTACGACCCGGTGTATGGCGCCCGTCCTTTGAAACGGGCGATCCAGCAGCAGATCGAAAATCCGCTGTCGAAGCTGATCCTCGAAGGCCGCTTCGGCCCGAAAGACGAGATCCGCATCGACGCCCAGAACGGCAACCTGGTGTTTACAGGGGCGCAGGTGGGGCTGGACAAGGTGTAATGTTGGCTGGTCAGTCCCTGCGGGATTGGAAGCTACCCCATTGGGGCAGCTTCCCCCGTCGGGTCTGACCCCAGTTTTACGGCATTTGCAGTGAGGAAGATGTGCGACGATTTGCGACGTCTAACAAAACCGTAGCGAGCGGCAGTGATTTGTGGCAGAGAAGCGCAACCGTACTCTAGTACGGTGAGCATCGCAGGCCGCAAAGCGCGACGCGCAGTAGGTTTTGTTAGACGTCCTCAGGCAGGGCGGTATCAGGCTAGACCTGATGCCGCCCTTCTTGCTATCATCGTCACTATTTTCTGACTAATTTTCGGAGGCGGTACGATGGCAAACACATGGCAAGCAGGGCGGCGCATTGGACTGGGACTGACCTTGGCGGCGGCCGTGCTGGCCTTGCCTGCGCACGCCCAGGAAGAGAAGGTCCTGAACATCTACAACTGGTCGGACTATATCGGCGACGATACGATCAAGAATTTTGAGAAGGAAACGGGCATCAAGGTACGCTACGACGTTTTCGACAATAACGAAATCCTCAATGCGAAACTGGTGGCGGGCAAGTCCGGCTACGACATCGTCGTGCCGACGGCCCAGTGGGCGCGGCTGCAGATCGATGCGGGCCTGCTGCGCAAGCTCGACAAGAGCAAGCTGACCAACCTGGGCAACCTCGATCCGAACCTGCAGGCGAAATTGTCGAAGATCGACCCGAACAACGACTATCTGGTCGATTGGCTGTGGGGCTACACGACGGTGGGCATCAACGTCAACAAGGTCAAGGCCGCGCTGGGCGGCATGCCCATGCCCGACAACGCGTGGGACCTGATCTTCGACCCGAAATATGCATCGAAGCTGAAATCGTGCGGCGTGTCCTTCCTCGACTCGCCGTCGGAAGTGCTGCCGGCCGCCCTGCAATACCTGGGCAAGCCCGCGTACTCGAAAACGGCCGCCGACTACCAGGAAGCGGGCAAGGTGCTGCAGGCGATCCGCCCCTACGTAACGTTGTTCAGCTCCTCAGGCTACATCAATGACATGGCCAACGGTTCCGTCTGCGTGGCGCTGGGCTGGTCGGGCGACATCAATATCGCGCGCCAGCGCGCCATTGACGCGAAGAATGGCAACGTGATCCAGGTGCTGGTGCCGAAGACGGCCGCCCTGATGTTCGACACTATGGCCATTCCCGCCGACGCGCCGCATCCGAACAATGCGCACCTGTTCATCAACTACATCCTGCGTCCGCAAGTGCATGCCAGCCTGAGCAACAAGGTCTTTTACGCGAATCCGAATCCGGCCAGCATCAAATATGTACGCAAGGACATCGGCGAGAACAAGGCCATCTTCCTGTCGGACGCCGACAAGCAGCGCATGGCGGCGCCTGAAGCGACCACGGCCGATATTCGCCGCTTGATGACGCGTATTTATACGAAGTTCAAGACGGGAGTGTAATACGGGAGCGTAAGACGGGAGCGTAAAAACAAGGATGGCGCGAGGGACGGGCCTGTTGGCCGTCGCTGGCGCCATGCGATAGTGCCGAGGTGAACGCTACTCGTGATAGCGGTCCATCAGCTTATGGTGGCTGCCGCGCATTTCTTCGACCAGTTCAAAGGCGACAAAGCCGATGATGGCGGCGAAGATGGCGATGAAGAGAAAAACGAGGAAGGTGATTAACATGGTCTTTCAGCCGCCGTTGGACGGCCGTCCGCTGGGTTGCTCAATGTGCCGGAGCAGCGCTCCAGCACGTAGTTGATGCAATTAAACTCTAGCAGATCGGCAGCGCTTTACAAGGCTGCTGAGTTGTGAACTCCACCAGTATTTGTCCCAGCGCACTTTTTGCGCATTTCAATCTGGGGTCAGACCCGGCGGGTCTGACCCCGTGGCCTATTTCACGACCAGATCATGCGCCATCACGGCCTTCAAATAGACGCTGACAGGGTCACCTGGCTCGCGCTGGGAGAACCTGTCCATCCTGCGCTGGCCTTGCGCATTTCTCTGTTTCAGTATTTTATTTCACCACCAGATCATGCGCCATCACGGCCTTGGGATAGACGCTGACAGGGTCACCTGGCTCGCGCTGGGAGAACCTGTCCATCCTGCGCTGGCCTTGCGCATTTCCCTGTTTCACTATTTCACCACCAGATCATGCGCCATCACGGCTTTCAAATAGACGCTGACGGGGGCGCCTGGCTCGGGCTGGAAGAACCTGTCCATCCTGCGCTGGCCTTGCGCATTTCCCTGTTTCAGTATTTTATTTCACCACCAGATCATGCGCCATCAAGGCTTTCAAATAGACACTGACGGGGTCACCTGGCTCGCGCTGGGAGAACCTGTCCATCCTGCGCTGGCCTTGCGCATTTCCCTGTTTTACTATTTCACCACCAGATCATGCGCCATCACGGCTTTCAAATAGACGCTGACGGGGTCACCTGGTTCGCGCTGGGAGAACCTGTCCATCCTGCGCTGGCCTTGCGCATTTCCCTGTTTTACTATTTCACGACCAGATCATGCGCCATCACGGCCTTCAAATAGACGCTGACAGGGTCACCTGGCTCGCGCTGGGAGAACCACCACGCGCTGGCCTTGCGCATTTCCCATTCCTGCTCCTCACCCGTCAGCAGCAGGGCGGCCGCCTGGCCCAGGGTGGGTTGGTGGCCGACGATGAGCACGGTTTCCTTGCCGCCGGGCCAGTTGGCCGCCTTCAGGATGTCTTCCGCCTCGGCGCCCGGTGCCAGTTCCGGCATCAGCTTGAACTTGCGCCCCAGCGCCTCCGCCGTTTGCAGGGTACGCAGGGCGGGGCTGACGAGGATGCGGCAATTTTCCGGTAGTTGCGAGGCCAGCCATTCCCCCATGCGGCGCGCCTGTTTCTGGCCTTTGACGGTCAGGGCGCGTTCGAGGTCGGGGAGGCCCGGCTCGGCTTCTGCGTGTCGCCACAAGATGAGATCCATGCTGTACTCCTGTGTGTAGAGTTGCCTATTCGCCGACCTCCGCGCCCGGCGTGCCCAGTGTGTGCATCAGGTATTGCTGGGCGCTGAACGGCATCTGCTTGCCGCGCGGCTTGCGGCGCGCATAATGGCCCGTCGGCTCCAGCTCCCATGCATTGGTATTATCCTTCAAATACGGATTCAAGCCCTCGGCGATCACGCGCCGTTTCAGCGCCCGGTCCAGCACGGGGAAGGCCACTTCCACCCTGCGGAACAGGTTACGGCTCATCCAGTCGGCGCTGGCCAGGTAGACATCGTGCGCCAGGTCGTTGCGGAAATAGTAAATGCGGCTGTGCTCGAGGAAGCGGCCGATCACGGAGCGCACCTTGATGTTTTCCGACAAGCCCGGCACGCCCGGTTTCAGGGTGCAGGCGCCGCGCACGATCAGGTCGATCTTCACGCCATCGGTCGAGGCCGTATACAGGGCGCGGATCACGGATTCATCGACGAGCGCGTTGACTTTCACGATAATGCGCCCGCGCCGGCCGGAACGGGCGATCTTCGCCTCGTTGCGGATGGCCTTGATGATTTCGCTTTGCAGGCCGAACGGCGCCAGCCACAAATGGTTCAGATTGTGCGGCTTGGTCAGGCTGGTCAGGTGGATGAACACCTCATTGACTTCCACGGCCAGGTCCTGGTTCGCCGTCAGCAAGCCGAAATCCGTGTACAGCTTGGTGGTCGTGGGGTGGTAGTTGCCGGTGCCCAAGTGGGCGTAGAAGCGCAGCGCGCCTTCTTCGCGGCGGATGACGAGCGCCACCTTGGCGTGGGTTTTCAGGCCCACCACGCCGTACACGACTTGCGCGCCAGCCTGTTCCAGCTTGTCGGCCCAGTTGATATTGGCTTCTTCGTCGAAACGCGCCATCAATTCCACGATGACTGTTACCTCTTTGCCCATCTTCGCCGCCGTGATCAAGGACTCCATCAGGTCCGAGTTCATGCCCGTGCGGTAGATCGTCTGCTTGATGGCGACGACGGACGGATCGTAGGCGGCGCTGCGGATGAAGTCGATCACCGTCTGGAACGATTGATACGGGTGGTGCAGCAGGATGTCATGCTTGGTCAGTGCGGCAAAGATGTCGTTGCCGATGGCCTTGTGCGCGAGGCCCGGGAAGAACGGCGGGAAGCGCAGCTCGGGCTGCTTGACGTGGTCGATCATTTCCGACAGGCGCACGAGGTTCACGGGGCCGTTGACGCGGTAGAGGCGGCTTTGATCCAGATTAAACTGGTCGAGCAGGAACTGTGATAATTCTGGCGGGCAATTGCGCGCCACTTCCAGGCGCACCGAGGTGCCGAACTGGCGCCCCACGAGTTCGCCTTTTAACGCCTGGCGCAGATTCTTGACTTCGTCCTCGTCCACCCACAGGTCGCTGTCGCGCGTGACGCGAAATTGCGAATAGGCAATTACTTCGCGCCCGGCGAACAAATCCGAGATATGCGCATGAATCACGGAAGACAACAGGCAGAAGGACACGCCGTCGCCGGAAATGTCGTCCGGCAGCTTGATGACGCGCGGCAAGACACGGGGCGCCTTGACGATGGCGATGGCCGTGCCGCGGCCGAACGCATCCTTGCCGCTCAGCGAGACGATGAAATTGAGACTTTTATTCACCACTTGCGGGAACGGGTGGGCCGGGTCCAGGCCGATAGGGGTCAGCAGGGGGCGCACTTCACGGTCGAAATACTGCTTGACCCAGGCGCGCTGCGCATCGTTGCGGTCGTTGTCGCGCAGCAAATGCACGCCCGCTTCGCGCAGGGCCGGCAAGACTTCGCTATTTAATATCTCGTACTGGCGTTCCACCAGCGCATGGCATTCCTTGCCGATGCGCTCCAGATTGGCCGCCAGGGCAGGGTGGCCGGCCAGCGAACCGCCGATGCTGCCGGCCGCCAACAGGCTGGCCACGCGCACTTCGAAGAACTCATCCATGTTGCTGCTGACGATGCACAGGTAGCGCAGGCGCTCGAGCAGCGGAATGTTCGGGTCTTCCGCCTGGGCCATCACGCGCCGGTTGAAAGTCAGTTGCGACAGTTCGCGGTCAAGCAGGATGCCCGATTTGGTCACTTCCGTGTGCAGTTCAGGTTTCATATTCTTTTGTCTTTGCAGATAGTTAATTCTAGCCGTATTTCATCCGTATTTCATCGCGTATGACGCGTTGTGAGTGTAATCATGAAATATGACGTAAGCGTGACATAAGCTGTCATAAAGCGTCGCCCGCCCTGTCATTTTTCGCGCCGAAAAGGGCGGTTCCCGGGGCGTAGCCAATTATTTCAGGATTTTTTGCCCATGTCATAAACCTGTCATATTCGCTTGCTAGACTGCGCAGCATTCAACCGGGACTTTGAGCCCTAACAACCCTGAGGACTTGATATGCAAATGAAGCAAATGTTCAAATTTATCGTCGTGGGTGCTTCGGCAGCGATGGCATTTTCTTCCGCTTCCGTCATGGCGGCAGATATGACAGGTGCTGGTGCAACCTTCCCGTACCCGATCTACGCCAAATGGGCTGAAACGTACAAAGCCAACACGGGCAACGGCCTGAACTACCAGTCCGTCGGTTCCGGCGCCGGCATCAAGCAAATCAAGGCCAAGACTGTCGAATTCGGCGCTTCGGACATGCCTTTGAAGGCGGAAGAGCTGGAAGAAGCGGGCCTGATGCAGTTCCCGGCCATCATGGGCGGCGTGGTCACCATCGTCAACCTGGACGGCGTGGCCCCAGGCCAGCTGAAAATGACGGGTAAAGTCGTTGCCGACATCTACCTGGGCAAGATCACCAAGTGGAGCGCGCCTGAAATCGCCGCACTGAACAGTGGCGTCAAGCTGCCTGACTCGGAAATCACCGTGGTGCACCGCGCCGACGGTTCGGGCACCTCGTTCCTGTTCACCGACTTCCTGTCGAAAACCAATCCGGAATTCAAATCGAAAATCGGCGCTGGCTCGGCCGTGAAATGGGCCGTGGGCGTGGGCGGCAAGGGTAACGAAGGCGTCGCCGCCAACGTACAGCGCATCAAGGGTTCGATCGGCTACGTCGAGTGGGCTTACGCCAAGAAAAACAAGATGTCGCACACCCAGCTGCAAAACAAGGACGGCAACTTCCTGCAGCCTGACGACGAAAACTTCAAGGCCGCCGCCGCTTCGGCACCCTGGACGCAAACCCCAGGCTTCGGCGTGGTCCTGACCGACCAGGCTGGCAAGAACAGCTGGCCTATCACGGGCGTGTCGTTCATCCTGATGCACAAAGTCCAGGCTGACCCAGCCAAGGCAAAAGAAGTCCTGAAATTCTTCGACTGGGCCTACAAGAACGGCGGCCCTGCTGCCGTCGAACTGGACTACGTGCCGATGCCGGCATCGGTCGTGAAACTGGTGCAGGAATCGTGGAAAGCCAATTTGAAAGATGCATCGGGCAAGTCGATCTACTAATCGCATAGCCTGAGTCATTCATCCTTGCCCCGCCGGCAGTATGGCGGGGCAGGGAGTTAGCCAGGACCGCCCGCAAGCCCTTGCAGACGGTCCTGGCTAAAAGAATAAAAGTAGCTGAAAGAATAAAAGCAACGACGCCTGACAAAACCGTAGCGAGCGGAAGGGAGTTGCGGTCGAGAAGCGCAACTGTACGAAGGTACAGTGAGCATCGCAGGCCGTAAATCCCGACGCGCAGTAGGTTTTGACAGGCGTATTAAAACAGCAGCACCGGCAGTACCACCCACATCTGGCACAATATGAGCGCACAATCTACCTCCTCCACGATCCCCCTGCCAGGCGGCACCATGACCGATTCCATCAGTCACGCGCAAATGCTTTCCACCATGCGCAAGCAGCGCTTCCAGGATTTCATGTTCCACAAGGTGACGATGCTGTTCGCCCTGTCGGTGCTGATCGTCCTGGTCGGCATCATCATTTCGCTGATCATGGAATCGATACCGGCCTTCAAGACCTTCGGCCTGCATTTCATCGTGTCCGCGGAATGGGACCCCGTCAATGACCAGTACGGCGCCCTGATCCCCATCATCGGCACCCTGGTGACGTCCGTCATCGCCTTGCTGATCGCCTTTCCCGTCAGCTTCGGCATCGCCCTGTTCCTCACGGAAATCTGCCCGGCCTGGCTGCGCCGCCCGCTGGGCACGGCTGTCGAGCTGCTGGCCGGCGTGCCATCGATCATCTACGGCATCTGGGGCCTGTTCGTCTTCGCGCCCCTGTTCGCCGACCACGTCCAGCCCCTGCTGAAAGCCACGCTGGGCAACGTGCCCGTCATCGGCCAGCTGTTCAGCGGCCCCATGATGGGCATCGGCCTGTTGACGGCCGGCCTGGTGCTGGCCATCATGATCATCCCCTTCATCGCTTCCGTGATGCGCGACGTGTTTGAAATCGTCCCTGCCGTGCTGAAGGAATCCGCCTACGGCCTGGGCTGCACGCGCTGGGAAGTGGTGCGCAAGATCGTCTTGCCATACACCAAGACCGGCGTCGTCGGCGGCGTCATGCTGGGCCTTGGCCGCGCGCTGGGCGAGACCATGGCCGTGACCTTCGTCATCGGCAACGCGAATAAACTGTCGTGGTCGCTGTTTGCCGCCGGTAACAGCATCACCTCGCTGCTGGCGAACGAATTCGGCGAAGCGCAATCGGCGTTGCACGTATCGTCGCTGTTCTCGCTGGCCCTGATCCTGTTTGTCATCACCTTTATCGTCTTATCCGCCGCCAAGCTGATGCTGGCTGGCATGTCCCGCAAGGAAGGCACGAAATGAGCCAACTCAGCCAAGTTAGCACCCTCGACGTTCCGGCCAAGCCGGCCATGAACCCCGTCTACCGCAAGCGCCTGCTGATGCACCGCGTCGGCATCGCCCTGTCGGTGGCCGCCATGGCCCTGGGCCTGGCCGTGCTCGTGTGGATTTTGTTCACCCTGGTGATCAAGGGTTTCGGCGCGCTGTCCGTCGATCTGTTCACGCAAACGACGCCGGCTCCCGGCAGCGAAGGCGGCGGTCTGATCAATGCCATCGTCGGCAGCGCCCTGATGGTGGGCCTGGCCACCGTCGTCAGTACCCCGATCGGCATTCTGGCCGGCATCTACCTGGCCGAATACGGCGAAGAAAACAAGCTGGCGCAAGTGACGCGTTTCGTCACCGACATCATGCTGTCGGCACCGTCCATCGTCATCGGCCTGTTCGTGTATGCGCTGTACGTGGCGCACGTGAAACACTTCTCCGGTTACGCCGGTGCCATCGCCTTGTCCCTGATCGCCGTGCCCGTGGTGGTGCGCACGACGGACAATATGCTGCGCCTGGTGCCGAACAGCCTGCTGGAAGCGGCATTTGCCCTGGGTGCGCCGCGCTGGAAGGTCGCCACCCTGGTGCGCTTGCGCGCCGTGAAGGCTGGCGTGATCACCGGCGTACTGCTGGCCTTGGCCCGCATCGCCGGTGAAACGGCACCGCTGCTGTTCACGGCCCTGAATAACCAGTTCCAAAGCTTTAACATGAATGCGCCGATGGCCAACTTGCCGTCCGTCATCGCATCGTTTGCAATGAGCCCGTACGACAACTGGCGCTCGCTGGCCTGGGGCGGCGCACTGCTGATCACCTTCAGCGTGCTGGCCCTGAATATCCTGTCGCGCACCGTGTTCAGCCAAAAAGTCCCACATTAAACAGATACCGAGCGAAGCGAACCCATATGAATACGCAAATGAATCCAGCCCAAGACTTGGCACCAAAGAAAAAAACCATCGAGATTTCGGGCCTGAACTTTTTTTACGGCAAAACGCAAAGCTTGCATAACGTCAACCTGGACATTCACGAGAAGAAGGTCACGGCCTTCATCGGCCCGTCCGGTTGCGGCAAGTCGACCCTGCTGCGCACCCTGAACCGCATGTACGACCTGTATCCGGGCCAGCGCGCGGAAGGCTCCATCCTGTACCGCGGCCGCAACGTGCTCGACGCCGACCAGGACGTCAACATGCTGCGCGCCAAGGTCGGCATGGTATTCCAGAAGCCCACGCCGTTCCCCATGTCCGTCTACGACAACATCGCCTTCGGCGTGCGCCTGTATGAAGACCTGTCGAAGGGCGAAATGGACGAGCGCGTCGAGTGGGCCCTGAAGAAGGCCGCGCTGTGGGGCGAAGTCAAGGACAAGCTGACGAAAAGCGGCCTGTCGCTGTCGGGCGGCCAGCAGCAGCGCCTGTGCATTGCGCGCGGCGTGGCCGTGAAACCGGACGTCTTGCTGCTCGACGAGCCGACCTCGGCGCTGGACCCGATCTCGACCTCGAAGGTGGAAGAGCTGATCAGCGAACTGAAACAGGATTACACGATCGCCATCGTGACGCACAATATGCAGCAGGCGGCGCGCTGCTCCGACTACACGGCGTATATGTATCTGGGCGAGCTGGTGGAGTTCGGCGAAACGGACCAGATTTTCATGAATCCGGCCCGCAAGGAAACGCAGGATTACATCACGGGCCGCTTCGGCTGATCCGCCCAGAATAACGATATACAAGACTACTGAATACGGAGAGACAGCATGATAGGCGAACATTCATCCAAGCAATACGACAACGAACTCGAAGCGATCCGCTCGAAAGTGCTCCTGATGGGCGGCATCGTTGAAACCCAGTTCCTCGACGCGATGACATGCTTTCGCATCGGCAACCCGGAACGCGCCGACCGCGTGATGCGCGAAGACGACGTCGTCAACCAGCTGGAAGTGTCGCTGGACGACGCCTGCAGCCATCTGATTGTGCGCCGCCAGCCGGCCGCCAACGACTTGCGCACCATCATGGCCACCATCAAGGTGATTACCGACCTCGAGCGCGTAGGCGACGAGGCGACCAAGATCGCCCGCGTGGCGAAGAACTTGCACAAGCGGGGCAACGCCGTCGTCAACCATTACGAGATGGTGCGCGGCATCGCCAACACGGCCACCGACATGCTGCACGACGCGCTGGACGCCTTCGCGCGCAACGATGGCAAGCAGGCATTACAATTAATTGCACAAGACGCCATCATCGACCATGAGTTTCGGTCTATCATGCGCAACCTGATTACCTTTATGATGGAAGACCCGCGCACGATTTCGGCGGCGCTCGATACCCTGTGGGTGGCCAAGGCCATCGAACGGATCGGCGACCATGCGAAAAACATCGCCGAATACGTGATTTACGTGGTTGAAGGCAAGGACATCCGCCACACCAAGGTGGCTGCTCCCGCCATTTCCGAGGAGCTCCCTGAGTAAGCTTTATGGCATCTGATAAAACCACGGTATTGATTGTTGAAGATGAGCCGGCCATCGTTGAACTGGTGACCTATTCGCTGCGCGAATCCGGCTGGAATTGCTGTTCCGTACAAAACGTCGCCGATGCTTGGGAATTCATCCAGCACCGCACGCCGCATCTGATCCTGCTGGACTGGATGCTGCCGGACCAGACGGGTTTGCGCCTGCTGTCGCGCATCCGCGCCGACCGCAATTTCGCCGCCATCCCCGTCATCATGCTCACCGCCAAGAGCATGGAAGAAGACAAGCTGGCCGGACTGAACAGCGGGGCCGACGATTACGTCACCAAGCCGTTCTCGCCGCGCGAGCTGCTGGCCCGCGCCAAAGCGCTGTTGCGACGCAAGAGTCCGGAACACGCGCAGGCGCCCATGCGCGCCGGCAACGTGGCCCTGGACCCCGTCAGCTGCACCGTCATGATGGATGAACAGAAGATCGATATTGGCCATGCCGAATACAAGCTGCTGAAATTCCTGCTGGCCCATCCGGAGCGCGTGTTTTCGCGCAGCCAGCTGCTCGACAAGGTGTGGGGCGACCATGTGGTGATCGAGGAACGCACGGTCGATGTCCACGTATTGCGCTTGCGCAAAGCCTTGAAAGAGGCGGAAAGCCTGATCAAGACGGTGCGCAGCGTCGGCTACATGTTGTCTGAAAAGTAAAGCCTCACTCTATGAATCCGAAATTGCTGTTCTGGGTACCGGCCGCCCTGCGCATGGTGCTGGCGCTGCTGGGCGTGGCCGTCGTCTGGTATCTGTTCGGCGCCACGTATGCGCTGGGCATCGCCTTCGTGCTGATGGCCATGATGGTGTTCGTGCAGCTGTCGTATCTGTTCCAGCTGAGTAACTGGCTGGACAATCCGCAAAGCGCCAAGCTGCCCGACGGCTGGGGCGCCTGGACCAGCATCTTCGCGCGCCTGTACCGCATGCGCCGCGATGACGAGAAAAACCAGGCCGAGCTGACGGAATGGCTGGCGCGTTTCCGCCAGGCCATGCATCTGTTGCCGGACGGCGTAGTCATCATGGACGACGTGCTGTTCCTTGAATGGTGCAATCCTGCCGCCGAGAAACACCTGGGCCTCACGCACGAGCGCGACAAGGGCATGCGCGTGACGAATTTGATCCGCAGCCCCGAGTTCATGGATTACATCATCCTGGGCCGCTACGACCAGCCGCTGACGATTACCTTCCGCAACCGCAAGCTGATCGTGCAAATCATCCCGTTCGAGAACCGCCGCCAGATCCTCGTCACGCACGATGTGACGGAGACGGAACGCATCGAAATGATGCGCCGCGACTTCATCGCCAACGCCTCGCACGAATTGCGCACGCCGCTGACGGTTATCGTCGGCTTCCTGGAAATCGCTTCCGCCGAGCTGGACCTCGATGCCGCCACGCGCGCCGCCCACCTCAAGCTGATGACGGAGCAGGGCCACCGCATGCAGCATCTGATCGAGGACATGCTGACCCTGTCGCGCCTGGAATCGGTCGACTATCCGCTGCGCCCCGAGCCCGTGGACATCAAAAAGCTCATGCAGCAAGTCTTGCGCGACGCAAAGGGCTTGTCGGCCGGCAAGCATGAAGTGACCATGGAATGCGACGGCCCCGACGTGCTGGGCAGCTACGATGAACTGTACAGCGCCTTCGGCAACCTGGCCTCGAACGCCGTGCGCTACACGCCGGCCGGCGGCACCATCACCCTGCGCTGGCAGGATGGCCCGGCCGGACCGCAATTCATCGCGCAAGACACGGGCATCGGCATCAGCCAGGAACATATTTCGCGCCTGACGGAACGTTTCTACCGCGTCGACAAGAGCCGCTCGCGCGAAACGCAGGGTACGGGTCTGGGCCTGGCCATCGTCAAGCACGTGCTGCTGCGCCACGGCGGTACCCTGGCCATCCAGTCCGTGGCCGACAAGGGCAGCAGTTTTATCGTCAGCATGCCCAAATCCGTCGTCACGCCGCTGCAGGGCGAGTTGCTGGTCAAGTAGGCCGGGGAGGGGAGCATCCCCTGCCTGTTTCCCGTGCGACTAGTGCAAAGTTGGCATAAGTCGTTACAATCTGGCTATGACTTTAATCAACGCCTCTTTTCGCCAAGCCGGCGCGCAGCAACTGGCCCAGTCGCTGCTGGCCGCGCGCCAGGACACCCTTTCCCTGTTCGACTGTTACGTCACTGCCGGCCTGGACGTGGTGGCGGGCCTGCCCCGTCATCCGCGCCTCAATCCGCCTTTATGGCAACTGGCGCAGATCGCCTGGTTTGCCGAGTGGTTCATCCTGCGCGAAGCGGCGTCCAGCCATCCGGCCGATGCCATTTATAACTCCCTGCTGACGCGCGGCGACGACTTGTTCGACGCCAACATGGTGCAGCAGCGCGCGCGCTGGACGCTGGAACTGCCCAGTCCTGGCGCCGTCAAAACGTATTGCCACGAAGTACTCGACAGGGTCCTCGATAAACTGTCGCGCGAAGCCAATGTCGACAGCGCCCTGGCGCCGTACCGGCTGGCCCTGGCCCATGAAGACTTGTGTGGCGAGGAAATGCTGGCCGGCCTGCAATGGCTGGGCCTGGAAGCACCCGAATCCCTGGCGGCCAGCCCGGCCTTGCCGCCCGGAGCGGGCCAGATCGCTCTCCCTGGCGGTACCATCGCACTGGGTTCGCCGCGCGGTGCCGGATTTGCCTTCGACAATGAATCGCCGCCCCACAGCTGCTACGTGGCGCCGTTTTCCATCGATGCCTGCGCCGTATCCAATGCCCAGTTTGCCGATTTTGTCGCCGATGGCGGTTACCAGAACCGCCAGTTCTGGAGCGCGGCCGGCAGCGCCTGGCTGATGCGGCAGGAGCGCTCGTCGCCGCTGTACTGGCTGCGCGAAGCGACGCAGTGGCGCACCATGCGTTTCGGGCAGCGCACGACCTTGCCGCCGAACGAAGCCGTGCGCCACATCAACCTGTATGAAGCGCAGGCCTATTGCGCCTGGGCGGGGCGCCGCCTGGCGACCGAGGCGGAATGGGAGTATGCTGCGCTGTCCGGCCACCCGCGCTTTCACTGGGGCCAGGTGTGGGAGTGGACGGCGACGCCGTTCGAGCCGTATCCGGGCTTTGCGGTGGATGCCTGGCGCGAATATTCGGCGCCGTATTTCATGCAGCACCAGGTACTGCGCGGCGCCTCCTTCGCCACGCCGCCGCGCCTGCATTCGGCCCGCATGCGCGCCTTCCATGCGCCCGAACGGGGCGACATCTTTGCCGGCTTGCGCACCTGCGCCTGGTAGCGCGCCGAGAACAGACATCATTTCAGGATACCCTTGAGTACAGATAACGCCCCGCAGTTCATTCCCAAACGCATCACGCCCACGCCGGAGCAGGTCGCCATCCAGACGGCGCAAAAGAAAGTGGTCTTGATCGACGCCAATGCCGGCGCGGCCAAGACGACGACCCTGGCCCTGCGCCTGGCCGAAGCCCTGCACCGGGGCCGCGCGCCCGAACGCATGCTGGCCCTCGTCTTCACGGAAGCGGCGCGCGTGGCCCTGCGCCAGCGCCTGCTGGAAGTGGGCGTGCCGCTCGGTGTCGTCAAGCGCCTGACGGTCGACACCTTCGACGCCTTTGCCGCCAAGGTGCTGTTGCAGCTGGAAAACATGCAAGTGGCCTCCATGCGCAGCGATGAAGAGCTGCGCCCCGTGGCCTGGGAAGCGCTGGAAGTGGTCTCCGAGAAATACGCTCACCGCTATCCGCTGGAAATCAACACGACGAATGGCGCCATCGCCGAATTCCTGAAACTGCAATTGCGCACCAAGGCGCGCCTGGATTTCCAGAATCCCGACTTCGAGAGCAACTCGCTCGATGACAACCTGGAAATGCTGGGCATGTCGCGCACGCATTATCTGTGGCTGCGCGAATACGAAGGCTTGCGCGGCGCCGACACGGGCGATATCCAGTTCCGCGCGCCCTTCGACGCCACCTACGACCTCGTGCGCATGCTCGACGGCGACGAGCCGCTGCGCCAGCAATTGCCGGCCTTCCAGATCATCGTGGCCGATGAATTGCACGACTTGAACGAGGCGTCGTTCCGCCTGCTGACCATGCTGATACGCCGCGGCAACGCCTTTTTCTGTGGCGCCGGCGACAAGGATCAAGTGATCTACACGTGGTCAGGCGCTGACCACCGCTTCCTGCGCCAGCGCTTCGAGCAGGAATTTCCCGCCTTGCAGCGCCTGCCGCTGACGGCGTCCTACCGCTACGGCCCGCAACTGGCGCAGGCCGTGGGCGTGCTGAAAAACAAGCCCAGCGTGTCGGCCCTGTCGCGCGCCACCCACATTGAACTGCTCGAGTATGACCATGCGCAGCCGCAAGCGTGCAGCGCCCAGCTGATCGCCGCGCTCGAACACGCGCATGCGGGCACGACGGCCATCTTGCTGCGCGACCGCGACCAGGCGATCCGCGTGGAAACGGCCCTGTTCCAGAGCGGCATCGCGTATGGCCTGGTGGACATGAACAGTTATCTGCTGAGCCTGGAAGTGCTGATGCTGCGCGGCATGGTCGCCATCGCCCGCAAGGATTTGCACGCGATCAAGAGCGGCCCGCGCCGCGGCGAAATCCTCGAAGCCCTGGTGGCCTTCGCGGAAATCCCGTTTACACGCGCGGAATTGCAGCAAGCCAAGGCCGATGTGGCCAACTACCCGGACTTGCTGGAAGGCTTCTTGACGAACCAGCTGGCCAAGTCGCAGAACCAGGACAAGGCGGCGCTGACCCTGGCCGCCGTCGACTACCTGCGCGCGCTGCCCCCCGACGCCCTGGCCGGCGACGCGCTGCAGCACATCTTTGGCCTGATGCAGCTGGAACAGACGGCGCGCCGCATCTATGTCGACCCGGCCCAGGCGCGGGTCGTCGCCCGTTCCCTGCACGGCTTTATCGCCGTGTGCCGCGAAGCGGGCGTGGCGCTGGGCGGCTTCGCCGGCTGGCTGGGCGAGATGGAAGACGCCGTGACGGTCTCGACTGGCAAGGCCAAGCTGGTCATCGCCTGCATCGACCAGATCAAGGGCCTCGAATACAACCACGTGATCCTGCCTTACCTGGCCGTCGACGAATTCCCGCGCAGCAAGACTGATCCGCTGGAAGAAGAGAACCGTTTTTATGTGGCCGCCACGCGCGCACGCGACAGGCTCAGCTTGCTGACGCCGGAAGACCCCGTCTACCGGAGCCGCTACATCGCCGCCCTGCAGCTCAAGCAGAAGATTGTTGCGTCCAAGTCATAAATCTTTTGCCGCGCGGCCGCTTTTTGCGAAAGACGAAAGCGCGCATACTTTGTTCATGTGATCGCTTTTGATCTGAATTAACAAAGCTAACCAAGGAGGAACGACGCCTAACAAAACCGTAGCGAGCGGCGATGATTTGTGGCTAAGAAGCGCAACCGTGCTGGAGCACGGTGAGCATCGCAGGCCGCAAAGCGCGACGCGCAGTAGGTTTTGTTTGGCGTCCACTGTATGAAAGTATTTTTGACAGGTGCGGCAGGTTTCATCGGCAGTTCCATCGCGGCGGGCCTCGTGCGCGCCGGCCATCAGGTCACGGGCCTCGTGCGCAAGCCGGAGCAGGTGGCCGAGCTGGCCACTATCGGCGTGCAGGGTATCGTCGGTACCTTGAACGACCGCGAGCTGATCATCGAGCAAGCGAAGGCGGCGGACGCCGTCATCAATGCGGCCAGCAGCGACCACCGGGGCGCCGTGGAAGCGATCATTGAAGCGCTGGCCGTCAGCAACAAGCCTTTCCTCCATACCAGCGGCTCGTCCATCGTGGGCGACGCGTCGGGCGGCGAGGGCACGGAACAGATTTATTACGAAGACAAGCTGCCGGCGCCCACGGCCGACAAGGCGGCTCGGGTCGCCATCGATGAGCTGGTGCTGGCCAGCGCAAACAAGGGCGTGCGCGCCAGCGTGTTGTGCAACACCTTGATCTACGGCCACGGCGCCTTGCCGCGCGACAGCGTGCAATTGCCGCGCTTATTGAAACAGGCGCGCAAGAGCGGCATCGTGCGCCACGTGGGGCCGGGCCGCAATATCTGGTCCAACGTGCACATCGACGACGTCGTCAGCCTGTATCTGCTGGCGCTGGAAAAGTCGCCCGCCGGCACCTTTTACTTTGTCGAGTCGGGCGAAGCGGCCTTCCGCGACATGACGGCCGCCATCGCCCAGGCACTGGACCTGGGTCCCGCGCAGGACTGGCCGCTGCCGGAAGCCATTGCCGAATGGGGCTATGAGATGGCGTCGTACGGCCTTGGTTCCAACAGCCGCGTGCGCGGGGAACGGTCGCGCAAGCTGCTGGGCTGGCAGCCGCAGGGGCCGTCCGTGCTGGAATGGATCGGGAACGACATGCTGCGTTCGCCGCACGCCACGGCTGCTTGATGCAGCTCAGCAAATCCGCATCTGTGTGCGCTAGCGAACGGTGCTTTTGCCCGATCGGGAGTATGATGCCTTTGCTTGGTTGAGACGCACTGCCGTGAAGTTGGCGGCATGTTCGATCTTCCAGCAGGTCAGCCGGTCGCCTCAAGGATCGGCACCAGATTTCCGCTGCCGGCGCGCTTGCGCCAGGCGGCCATGCACTGCAACTCCAGGTCGCGGTGTGAACTGCGAACCCCTTCAAGGCCGGCCTAGCCGGTCTTTTTTTTGCCTGTTTTTTGCCCGTTATTCCCGCCGCCGCGCCATTCACCGCTGCCCGTCCGCCATTCGCCGAAGCGCTGTTTTCGCGCGGCTGAAATCCGCGTATCTTTACGATCAATTCACTTCAAGGGGCGACCGTGAAACCTGAACCAGCGTACTACCGCCGTACCCAGCTGTTGTGGGGCGTGCTGCTGATCGCCATCGGCGCCGTGATCCTGCTGGACCGGCTCGATGTGATCCATCTCCATGATTACTATGCACTATGGCATTATTGGCCGCTGATACTGGTCGTCTTCGGCCTTAACAAGCTGGTCGCGCCCGTGTCCGCCAAGCAGGTATTGAGCGGCTTGTGGCTGATCTTCTTCGCCGCCTGGTGGTATGTGTCGTATGAAGAACTGTGGAACTTGAATTTCTACAATAGCTGGCCAGCCTTGCTGATCGCCTGGGGCGTGGGCCTCGTGCTGGAGCCGCTGTTGAACAAACATTTTATTGCCTATCGGGAGTCCGAGCATGAAAAATAGACCGCCGCTGCACTCGCCATCGCAGATCGTGCTGGGCGTCATCGTCATCGTCCTGGGGCTGCTGTTCCTGCTCGATAACCTGGGCTTCATCAATGTGCGCTACACCTTCCGCTTCTGGCCCACCATCCTGATCATTTTCGGCTTGCTGAAAATATCGCAAAGCCATAACCGCTCCGGCTACATACTCGGCGGCGTGATGGTCTTGCTGGGCTTGAGCTGGACCCTGAAAGCCATGGGCTTGTTTTATATCAACTGGAGCATGCTGTGGCCGCTGCTCATCATCGCCGCCGGCGTGGCCGTGGTGTCGAAATCCTTGCCTGGCGCACAGCAGCGGCAGCGCCGCCGGCATTTTGCCGCGCCGCCCGATGGCAGCGCTGCGCCTGATGCCTTCGTCCAGCCCAGGAATGGCGCCGTGTCGCTCGACAAGGAACCCGCCGATGCCGATGCCACTGCAGCACCCGGCACGGGCGGCCAGGCCGACGACGACAGCATCATCGAAGTGACGGCCATCCTCGGCGGCTACGTGCGGCGCGTGTCGTCGCAGCGCTTCAGGGGCGGCGATATCAATGTCATCATGGCCGGCTGCGAAATCGACTTGCGCCAGGCATCGATCGACGGCGAAGCCGTGCTCAACGTGTTTGCCCTGTGCGGCGGCGTCACCATCAAGATTCCGCCCGACTGGAGCGTCGTGCTGCAGGGCACGCCCATCCTTGGCGGCTTCGAGGAAAAGACCATCGTGCCGCCAAACCAGAACAAGCGCCTGTACGTGACGGGTTACGCCATCATGGGCGGCCTGGAAATCCGCAACTAGGCGCACATGTCCGGACCCTTGTCGAAGCGGCGTGGCGCCGTGGTGGTGTTCCTGGTCTGCATCGCGCTGGGCCTGGCCCTGGCCTCCCTCCTGGCCAGGGTGGCGCACGCGCCTTGGCTCAATGCCGTCCTGCTGGTGGTGCCCGCCACGCTCGTGTATGCGATCGGTTCGGGCTTTTCCGCGTTTTACCTGTGCCGCGCCTACCCCTTGCACGCGCGCCATCCGCTCGCCATTGCCGGCGTGATGGGCGTGGCGGCGCTGTTCGCGGGCTTGCTGTGGGCAACCCTGCTGCAATTTCTGAACAGCGTCAGCCTGTTGCCGGATGTGCGCTGGCTGGGCGTGGACTTGACGCAGTCGCTGCTGGCCCTGTTCTTCGGCCTGGGCGCGCTGCTGTATTGCCTGGCCGCCGCCGTGCATTATCTGCTGCTCGAATTCGTGCGCGCCAGCATGGCCGAGCAACGGGGCCTGGAAGCGCAGCTGATGGCGCAAGAAGCGCAACTGCGCATGCTGCGCACGCAAATCGATCCGCATTTCCTGTTCAACAGCCTGAACTCCATCAGCGCCCTGACGTCTATCGATGCGGCGGGCGCGCGCCAGATGACGGTGCAGCTGGCCAGTTTCTTTCGCCAGAGCCTGAGCCTGGAAGCGCACAAGCACATTACCGTGCAAGAGGAGCTGGTGCTGATCCGCCACTTTCTCGCCATCGAGCAAGTGCGCTTCGGCGAACGCCTGCAAGTGGCGGAAAGCATCGACACTGCCGCGCTGGCGTGTTTGCTGCCGCCCATGCTGATACAGCCGCTAGTGGAAAATGCCGTCAAACACGGCATCTGCGGCTTGACGGAGGGCGGCCTGATCGCCATCGAAGTCCGGCGCGCGGGCAGCCTGTTGCAGATTGCCGTGCGCAATCCTGTTGATGCGGATCAGGGGCCAGCCCGCGGCAATGGCGTGGGCCTGGAAAATGTGCGCCAGCGCCTGGCCGGCGCGTATGGCCACGAGGCCTGCGTGCACTGGGCGCGGCACGGCGCGACGTTTGAAGTAACCTTATCGATGCCGGCGCAGACCGGCGGCACGGAGGAAGCATGATGCAGGCAAGAATGCGGGTGGCCATCGTCGATGATGAATTACTGGCGCGCAGCGTGCTGCGCGAATACCTGGCGCGCCACGACGATATCGACATCGTGGCCGAGTGCGCCAATGGCTTCGACGCCGTCAAGGCCATCGCGGAACTGGAACCGGAACTGGTATTCCTCGACATCCAGATGCCGCGCCTGGACGGTTTCGAAGTGGCCGAGCTGATCGGCGCGAAGACAAAGTTGATCTTTGTCACGGCCTACGACCAGTACGCCTTGAAAGCGTTCGAATGCCATGCGCTCGATTATCTGCTCAAACCGTTCAGCGAACAGCGCTTCGAGCAGGCGCTGGCCCATGCGCGCGCCAACCGCAGTTTGCCCGAAACTGTGCAAACGCTGGCGCGCGAGGCGGCCGCGCGCGCCGCGCCCCTGGACCGCGTGCTGATACGCGACGGCGCCAAGGTCCACGTGATCGCCAGCGCCCGGATCGACTATATCGAGGCGCAGGACGATTACATCAGCATCCGTTCCGAGGGCAAGTCCTACCTGAAAAGCCAGACCTTGGCGGAACTGGAAACCCAGCTCGATCCCGCCAAGTTCCTGCGCGTGCACCGCTCGTACCTGCTCAATATCGACGGCATCCGCCGCATCGAGGCGGCCACCAAGGACAGCCACGTGGCCATTCTGCGCGACGAGACGAGGATACCCGTGAGCAAGGCGGGGTATCAGAAGCTGAAGTTACTGGTTGGCTAGCTGTACATCCCACCACGTGGGCAAGAGTTGCCGTATTTCCGGGCGTGAAAAACGGTCGTCGATCAGGTACACGACGCCCTTGTCCGACTGCGTGCGGATGACCCTGCCTGCCGCCTGCACCACCTTCTGCATGCCCGGATACAGATACGTGTAGTCGTAGCCGGCGCCGAAGATGTCGCCCATGCGCTGGCGGATCTGCTCGTTGACGGGATTGATCTGTGGCAAACCCAAGGTGGCGATGAAGGCGCCGATCAGCCGGGCACCGGGCAGGTCGATGCCTTCGCCGAAGGCGCCGCCGAGCACGGCAAAGCCGATGCCGCGTGTTTCCAGGCCGAAGCTGCCCAGAAATTGCGCGCGTGCACCGTCATCCATGCGGCGCGGCTGCTGCCAGATGGGCACGTCGGGGTAATGCTGGGCGAACAGGGTGGCCGTCTTTTCCATGTAATCGAAGCTGCTGAAGAAGGCCAGGTAGTTGCCCGGCGTTTCCGCGTATTGCTTTGCCATCAATTGGGCAATGGGCAGCAGCGAGGCGGCGCGGTGCTGGTAGCGCGTGGAAATGGTATCGGCCACGCGCACGGACAGTTGTTCCGCCTGGAATGGCGATTCCACGTCGACCCAGGCCGTGTCGGCCGGCATGCCCAAGGTATCGCTGTAGTAATTCCACGGGCTCAGGGTGGCGGAAAACAGGGCCGTGCTGTGGCTGGCCGCGAAGCGCTCTTTCAAAAAGGGGGCCGGCACGATGTTGCGAATGCAGACGGTGGAACCCGTCTCCGTCTTGCTGACGTCGAACAGCGAGTGCTCGCCGAAACTTTCCGCCAGGCGGTTGATCAGCAGCACGTCGAAATAGAAGCGCTGCAAGTCTTCATCGAGCGCGGTAGCATGCTCGGCCATGTAGTCGCCGATGGCCGTGGCCACGCCTTGCAGGGCGCCAAAGAATTTATCGGGCAAGGCCGCATGCACGAGGTAATCGCCATCCTGCTCTTTCAACAAGGCCGTCCACTGGCGCGAGAGGCGGTCCAGCGGCTTTTTCAGCCCTTCGGGCGCGAACTTGCGCAGCATTTTCAGGTCGATCTGCGCCAGTTCGGCCGAATACATGCTGCGCGCGCGCGACACCATATTGTGCGCTTCGTCGACCAGCACATTGACTTTCCAGTCGTGGGCCAATGTCATGCCATACAGCATGGCGCTGAGGTCGAAATAATAATTGTAGTCGCCGATGACGACGTCGCTCCAGCGTGCCAATTCCATGCCCAGGTAATACGGGCAAATACCCTGCTGCAAGGCGACGGCGCGCACGGCTTCCTTGTCCAATATCAAACCGCTGGCCAGCGCCACCTCGCGCGCCAGCGGCAGGCGGTCGTAAAAACCCTTGGCCAGCGGACATGATTCTCCGTGACAAGCCTTGTCGGGATGTTCGCAGGCGCTGGTCTTGGCGCTCAGTTCCAGCACGCGCAAGGGCAGCAGCGGCGCGCTCTCCTTGAGGATGGCGCAGGCGTCGAGCGCCATTTGCCGGCCCGGCACCTTGGCAGCCAGGAAAAACAGTTTGTCGAGGCCATGCGCGGCCGTCGCTTTCAACATGGGAAACAGGCTGCCCACCGTCTTGCCGATGCCGGTCGGCGCCTGCGCCAGCAAGCCGCAGCCGCGGCTGCTGGCCTTGTACATGGCCTCGGCCAATTGCCGCTGTCCCGGGCGGAAGTTCGCGTGGGGAAAGGCCATGGCCGTGAGCTGCGCGTCGCGGCTGGCGCGGTGCGCCATTTCCTGCTCGGCCCAGTCGAGGAACAGCGCGCAATGCTGCTCGAAGAAAATGCGCAGCGCCTCGGCCGTACACTCTTCGTGCATGAGCGTTTCCTTCTGGCTGGCGATGTCGAAATACACGAGCGCCACGCGCAGCATGGGCAAGTTCAGCTGCTGGCACAGCAAATGGCCGTAGATGCGCGCCTGCGCCCAGTGCAGCTGGCGGTGGTTGGCGGGCATGGCGTCGAGATCGCCCCGGTAGGTCTTGATTTCTTCCAGCTGCCGGCGCGCCGGATCGTAGCCATCGGCGCGGCCCCGCACGTGCAGGGGGCCGAAGTCGCCGCACACGCTGATTTCGCGCTGGTAGTCGTCGTCGCGCCGGCCCGTGACGGTGGCATGGCCGGCCATGCCTTCCTGGGCCGTGGGCGAGGGCGTGAAACGCAAGTCCAGGTCGCCCACCTTGGCCGTGAATTCGCACAGGGCGCGCACGGCGATCGTGTACCTCCTGGCGTTCATGCCGCCGCCTGCCATTGCAGGTAGCACACGCTGACGGGCATGGCGTGCTGGGCGCAATACGCGATCCAGCGCAGCTGGTTGTCTTGCAGGCGGTCGCCCGGACCCTTGACTTCGATCATGCGGTAGCGCCGTTCCGCCGGCCAGAACTGGATCAGATCAGGCAAGCCGCTGCGGTTGCTTTTGATATCGAGCAAGATGCGCTCGAACGCCTTCTTCAGGTGCGCGGCGGGCATGCAGGCCAGCGCCAGGTCCAGCAAGCCGTCGTCCAGCGCCTCCCAGCTGACGAAGGGCGAAACGATGCCGTGCTTCGCGGCAAAGGTGGCGCGGATGGTGGCGTGGTAGCTGTCGTCGTCCAGTTGCGCCAGGCAGGCGGCGAAGTCCGTACTGCGGCGCTGGTAAAAATCGGCGCTGTGCAAGTCGGCCGGGCCACGGTGAAACGGGTGGAAGAAAGCGCCCGGCATGGCCTTGAAGATGGCGGGCCAGCACAGCAGGCCGAACAGCGAGTTGATCAGGGTATTTTCCACGTAGTACACGGGGGCCTCGTCCTGCATCAGGTGCTGCCGCACCACGCCTTCCACGTAGTACGCCTCGCTTGGATACGGCAGCAGCAGGTCGATGCGGTCCACGGCGGCGGGGGCGCTGGCCGCCTGCTTCGCATGGCCCAGCTTGCGCCGCAAGCGGGGGGCCATGCGCAGCAGCAATTGTTGTTCCGCCTCGCTTTCCGGCGCCGCCAGGGCAATCATCAGGCGTTCATAGGCCGCTTGCGGCTGCTCGTCTTTTTCCAGCACGCGGATGGCGCGGCCCCGGGCGCCCGGATAGCGGCAATCGGCATAGGCGCGGTAGGCGGCCGGCCAGTCCTGGCATTTTTCCAGGTGCTGGGCGATCTGGAAACGCAGCTTGTCGCGCCGGCTGGCCAGCCAGGTATTGTCTTCTGGCAATGGCAGCGCCGCCAGTTCCTGCAGCACTTCGTCCGCCGGTGCGCTGTCGTTGTAGCGTTCCCGGCACTGGTGCAGCACTTCATAGTGCTCGATATCCTGGCGCGTGCGAAAACCGCGCGACTCGGGCGAAAATTCCACTCTTTCATATTGATACACGCCCAGGTCGGACAGCACGAATTCCGACCAGTCCTGATGATAGTTGCCAAAGTAAATCAGGCGCAGGCGGTCGCACAGGGGCTGCAAACCGATGCGGTACAGCACGTCGCTGCAGGCCGGATGCCAGTCGGAAAACGGTCTGTGTTCCCCATGCTGTTCGCGCAAGACCTCCAGCTGCTCGGCCTTGCGCGCCGCCTTCAGGGACGGGGCGAGATCGAAAGCCTGGGCGATTTCCGCTTTCAGCAGCAAGTCGAACAGCTCGTCGAGCGCAATGACGGGATCGGCTTCCACCCATGCCAGGGCCAGCAAGGGCAGGGCGGCCGCGCGCGTGTCGCCGATTTCCGGATACTTGAGCTTACTGGCGCGAAACAGGCAGCCTTTGCGCATGACGAGGCGCACGAACAGGGCGCGCGACGGCTGCGGCAGTGCGCCGAAGTCGGCGATGAAGCGCGTTTCTTCAGGGCTCAGCAGATCGGCGTAACGGGCGCTGATCCAGCTCAGCACGTCCTGGAAATTATCCAGATAGTACAGGGGATTTTCCAGGACTCTCAACATGGGGATGGCAATAGGGCAAGATGCAAGATGATCGGTTTTACTGTGTTTATATACAGTTTAAACCTTCAGCCGCCGCTTGCCCAGCGATTTTATGCTCAGCCAGCCGCGCTGTAGGCAAAACAGGTATCAAACTTTTCGTAGGGAATCAGTTCGGCGCGCAGGCTGGCCAGTTCGATGTCGGTCAGCAAGCCCCGGTGCGCCTGCTTGCGTCCTTTCGGCAACGCCACCTCGTAATCGAGGATGTCCCTGGCCAGCAAGGTTTGCAGCACGTCGGCTTGCCGCGCCGTCAGGTAGCGCGCATGCGTGCCCAGGGTGTTGGCCAGCTGTTCCCTGAATGCCTCGTCGGTGACCTCGTTATAGGTATCCTGATCCGCCATGCTGTTCAACAACATGTGGAACACGAAATCCTGCAGGTTTTTCGCCAGGTACTGCGCTTCATTCTGGTCATGCCACAGCAGCACGACGGGCATGTCGCCGTCCTGCTGGCCGTAGGCGAAAAAGCAGTAGTGGTCGCCCGCGCCCGTTTGCGCGAACGGGATGAAGCGGAAGGCGGGATCGATCTGCCGGTAATCGTCCGCGTCGCGCAAGGTGTCCGCCTCTTCGGCCACGGCCTTGATGTTGAGCAATTCGAAATCATCGGCATGCAACAGCAGGGTAGGGCGCTCCGTCAAGGTGGGATAGACCAGCTTGTACCAGTCGGGCCCATATTCACCCACGGCGAGCATGCCGTCGCGCTCGAGCTGCCGGTACAGCGCAGGATAGATAAAGCCGTGTTTGCTTTCAATTTCTGACAGTGTCATGTTTGTCCTGTTCAACGTGGGTCATGGCGGCATGATAGTCGAGGCGATGCCTGGCACGCTTCACGGCGGCAAGGATGAGCATGATTAATAGATATTTAAGTTTGCTTGTGTGGCATGGTCAACGTATGCTTGCCAGACTAAAATTCGCTGAGCCCGCATGAAAAACATCATCTTGATTTCCGCCGCCTGTTTGCTGGCGCTGCTGTCGACCATCGGCGCCTCCTTGCCATACCCGATCCTGCCGCCCCTGTTCGCGGCCGAGGCGCCCAATGCCTTCAACAATTTCCTCGGCTTGCCGTCCAAATTGCTGTTCGGCCTGGCGCTGACCATCAACCCGCTGGGTTTGCTGATCGGCTCGGCCCTGCTGGGGCCCCTGTCGGACCGCTACGGCCGCCGCCCCTTGCTGATGCGCACGGCCGTGGGCGCCGCCATCGGCCACGCGATCACGGCCTGGGCACTGGTGATCCAGTCCTATCCGCTGTTCATCGTCGCCCGTTTCATCACGGGTTTGCTGGAGGGTAATGGCGCCGTGGCGCGCGCCATGCTGGCGGACCAGCTGACGGGACCGCTGCGCCTGCGCGCCATGTCGTGGCTGAACGGCGCGTTTTACCTGGGCTGGCTGGTGGGCCCGATCCTGGCGGGCGCCACCTTGCATTGGGGCGTGACGGTGCCGTTCTGGATCGCCGCCGCCGCGCTGATGCTCGTCGCCGTGCTGGTGGCCGTCGGCTTGCCGCGCGAAACGCCCTCGCTATTGACGACGTCGTGGTGGCAAGTGGCGCGCGACCGCCATTCGCTCAATTTGCTGCGCCATGAGGAGCTGCGCACCCTGTTCATCGTGCAACTGGCGTTCACCTGCGGCGTGGCCAGTTTTTATGAGTTCTATCCGCTGTGGCTGGTCGAGACGGCCCATTATCATGCGCAGGAGATTGCCTGGGTGAATGTGGGCCTGTGCGGCACGATGACGGTCACGTCCTTGCTGGCGGGCGGTCCCAGCCGCCATGCGCCGCTGCTGCGCGCCTGCTGGTATGCCTGCGGCGTGGCGCTGGCCGTGGGGATTTTGGCGATGGGCAATATCTGGGTGGGCATCGCCGCCATCGTGCTGTTCGGCATTCCGAATGCGCTGTACAACACGGTGATACAGGGCTGGTGCGCCGAGCGCTTCAGTGCGCACGGACAGGGCGCCGTGATGGGCTTGCTGGCCACCACCTTTTGCATCGCCAACATCGTCGTGGCCCTCAGCGGCTCCGTGCTGACCCTGATCGACACGCGCCTGATCCTCGTCGCGGGCGCCTTGTCCGCCGCCTGGGCCGCATGGCGCATGGCGGCCTGGCGCCGCCAGCTGGCCGGAACCGTCGAGGCGAAGGCTCGCCAGGATTTCTGCAGCTAGGCTCAGGCTATTTCTGGGGTGTGGGAGGGGGCGAATACCGGACCCTGCCGGTGAATTCTTGTAGGTCGGGTAGGTCGGATTAGCGCGCAAGCGCGTAATCCGACATCACCATGAGCGCCAGCAGTGCGTCGGATTACGCGCGGCCTTGCCGCGCTAATCCGACCTACGGCTTACTTTTTGGCAGCCTTCGGTTTGGCCGCCGGTGCTGCTTTTTCAGGTGCGGCCGTGGCTTTTTCCGTGGCCTGCGCCACTTGCGCGCTGGCCTTGGCGATCTGCTCTTCCACGGTCTTCACGGCCTGTTTCGTGGCCTTGGTCACTTGCTCGTAGCCGAGGAAGGCGTTGTCGATGGCGGCCTTGACGATGGCGACGGCGTTTTCCGAGCCTGGCGGCACGTTTTTCGTGACGTCGTAGATCAGGGCGCTCAGATTGCTTTTCGCTTCGGCCACATGGGCTTCGGCGGCCGTGGTGAATTCCGTGTGGATTTCCTTGATGATGTCGTCGAGTTGCTGTTTATACGCTTTTGCGCCGGCCACGCCCGGTTGCAGCTGGGCGGCGGCGGCGGCCATGGCGGCCTTCGGATCCTTGGCCTGGCTGATTTCCTTGCCGGCGGCAAGGCCATCCTCGATGCCGGACTTGGCGGTGGCCATGTTCAATGCCAGCACCTGTTCCACGCCTTGCACGGCCTTGGAAGTGAGGGTGTTGAAGGTCATCAGCTGGAATTCAAACAGGGCCTTGGTGGCCGATGCGAATTGTTCGGGATTCGTAAACATGTGGTCTCCTCGGTTTGAATAGATACGTTCTTATCGTTCCATACTCTTTCGACGCCGCATTGCCATCGCTTGATCTCAAGCCGGTGCCCCGTGTGGTCATGGCCCCATTATTTAACAAGCGCCGGTTTTTCGCAACGGCTATCTTTGTACGGTCCCGAGGCCAGTTCCCAGCCAAATCCGAGGGTGGACTGGGCGCACGACAGGGTGCCGTCGATCTTGCTGCGCCATTTGTACCAGGGCGCCGGTCCGGCAGAGGCGTACGCGCAGGCGGCCAGCAGAGCCGTGGCGATCAGGTATTTCATAAGTACTCCGAAAGAAAAGCCTGCCGGCATTGTAGCGTGCCTGCCGTTCAGGGGGCGGGCGATTGCGGCGCCACGGCGGGCAGCTGCAGGGTGAAGGTGGTGCCGCTGGCGTCGCCGATGCTGCTGGTGGCGTCGATATGCCCGCCCAGCACGCCCGTGACGATGTTGTGCGCCACATGCAAGCCCAGGCCCGAACCACCGGAACCGAGCTTGGTCGTGAAGAAAGGGTCGTAGACGTGCACGAGGTCGTCGGCGGCGATGCCCACGCCCGTGTCGGCGATGGACATGGTGATCGTCTTCCCGTCGTCGCTGCCGCGCGCCCTGACGTTTATGGTGCCGCCGCTGCGGCCCTCGAAGGCGTGGCGCAGGCAGTTTTCCAGCAGGTTGCTCAGCACCTGGCCCAGCGGACCGGGATAGCTGTCCATCGCCAGGCCCTCCGGCACGTCCTGCGTCAGGCTCAGGCCGGCGGCCTTGAGCTGCGTGCACAGGGGCAGCATCAGCTCGGCTACGAACTGGCGCAGCAGGAAGTGGCGGCGTTGCGAACTGGCGCGGTCGACGGCGATCTGCTTGAAGCTCGAAACGAGGTCGGCCGCGCGCTGCAGGTTGCGCAGCATGATGGCGTCCGCCTCGCTGGCCTGGGTCAGGTAGGCGCCCAGTTCGGAGCGGCGCAGGCCATCGAGAAAGCTGGCCTGGATTTCGCGCGTGCGTTCGGCCATGGTGGTAGCCACGACCAGACCGTTGCCGATCGGCGTATTGAGTTCATGCGCGATGCCGGCGACGAGCGCACCGAGCGCGGCCAACTTGTCGCGGCGCACCAGTTCTTCCTGCGTGATGGACAGGTTTTCCAGCGCGGCGGCCAACTCGCGGTTCGTCTGCTCCGAATGTTCCTTGGCCTGCGTCAGGGCCGCCGTGCGTTCGGCCACCAGCTCTTCCAGGTGGGTGCGGTGGCGTTGCAGCTCGCGTTCATGGCGCATCCGGCCAATCGCGATACCGGCCAGGTCGGTGGCCGTGTCGATCAGTTCCAGGTCGCGCGCATCGGGCTGGCGTACTTCGCGGTAGTACATGGCGAAGGAACCGAGCACGGCGCCATCCTGGCCGAAAATGGGTTGCGACCAGCACGCGCGCAAGCCGAACGGCGCGGCCAGCTCGCGGTAGGGCGCCCACAGCGGATCGCGCATGATGTCGCTGACCACCACCTGTTCGCGCAGGAACATGGCGGTGCCGCAGGAGCCCACGCCGGGGCCGATGGCCACGCCTTCTAGCAGGGCCATGTACTCGGCCGGCAGGCTGGGGCCGGCCGCGCTGTGCATGTGGGTGCCGTCGTCGTCGAGCAGCATGATGGAGCACAGCACGCCGCGCGACTGGCCTTCGATCAAGAGCAGCAGCTGGTTCAGCGTGGGGATCAGGGGCGCGCCCTTGGCGACCATTTCCAGCAGGGCGCTCTGACCCGAGCGCATCGCTTCGGCGAGGTTGCGTTCGGTCAAGTCGATGATGCGCGCATGCACGAGCTGGCGGCCCGGCACGGACAGGCGCATCAGGCGGATTTCGCAGGCGATCGGGTGGCTGTCGCGGTGGCAGCAGCTGGCGCGGAAGACGACGATCTTGCCTTGCAGGGTATCGCGGATCTTTTCTTCCAGCAGCTGCGGCGAGGCGCGGCCATCGCTCTGATGTTTGGGGAACAGCGGCTCCATGCCGCCTTGCAGCAACTCGGCCAGCGGCATGCCGAACAGTTCTTCGGCCAGGTGGTTGGCGTCGATCAGCAGCTCGTTGTCGATATCGAACAGCAGCACGGCGTCGGGTGAACCGGCCAATATCGAGTGGTAATTGACTTCCAGCGTTTGCGGATGCACGGGGCGCGGCGGCGTGGCGGCATGCGGCGCGGAAGCTTCGGCCTTGTGCAAGGCCAGTTCCATGAGAATTTTTTCCGCCACGTCGCGCGCATTGAAGGGCATCTTGATGTAGTCGGAAGCGCCGGCGCCCACGCTGCGGCCCTGCTCCTCGGCGCTGGGCGTGGCCGACATCAGCAGCAGGGGTACGCTGTGGCGTCCGCCCGCATTGCGCAGACGCATGCAGGTGGCGCCGATATTCGAGCCCGCCAGAGCCGCGTCGAGCAGGATCAGGTCCGTGCCGCCTGCCGCCAGTTCCACGCCTTCGTCGATATCGCCCGCCAGCCCCGTGCCCAGGTTATGCCGGTCCAGCACATACAGCAGTTCGCGCACTTCGTTCGGCGAATTGCTGACCAGCAGTACATTGGCCCGGTCGGTGATGGAAGAAATCAACTGATTCATGGTGTCGCGCCCTTACGCGGTTCATGGGCCTAGTATTACATCAAGGCAAGTAGGAGTAAACGATAATTCTTGATGATCAAAAGCAATCTGCTCAAGCCGCATTTTGCGCTGGCGGTGCCGCATCCAGGGCCGCGCGCGCCTGTTCGATGCGCGGGTAATTGTCTTCGATCCAGTCGACCAGCACGGCCAGGCGTTCGGCCGCCTCGCGCCCCAGCGGCGTGAGGCTGTATTCCACCTTGGGCGGGATCACCAGATACGCCTGGCGCAGTACGAAGCCGTCGCCCGCCAGCGCTTCCAGGGTTTGCGCCAGCATTTTTTCGCTGACGCCGCCCACTTCGCGGCGCAGTTCGCTAAAGCGCCGCGTGCCGCTCAGCAGCAGTACCAGCACCAGCACGGCCCAGCGGCTGGTCAGGTGGCTGAGCACGGCGCGCGACGGGCAGGTGGCCGCCAGCAGGTGCGCCTCCTGGTTCTGGCGGGCGAGGGCGGCGCGCAGGCTGGCGCCGGGAGTGTCTGTGGGCATGATAGTTGGTCTTCAATGTGAGGGTAATCCATACTTACCAAAAGGTACGTACTTACAATAAGTAAGTAATAGTCCTATTATAGGGTTTTACCAGCCACCCTCCAAGGAGAAATCATGATCGTCATCACCGGCGCCACAGGCAATCTGGGCCAGCACGTCATCGCCAGCCTGCTCGCATCCGTCCCCGCAGCCAACATCATTGCCGCCGTGCGCAACCCGGCCAAGGCCGCCGGCCTGGCCGCCCGGGGCGTGCAGGTACGCCAGGCCGATTACAACGACGGCGCCAGCCTTGATGCGGCCTTCAAGGGTGCAACGAAAATCTTGCTGATTTCGTCGAGCGAAGTGGGCCAGCGCGCGCAGCAGCACCAGAACGTCATCGATGCGGCCAGGCGCGCCGGCGTTTCCCTGCTGGCCTATACCAGTGTCTTGCGCGCCGATACGTCGCCGCTGGGCCTGGCCGCCGAGCACGTGATCACGGAAGCGGCCATCCGCGCGTCCGGCCTGCCGTACACGTTCCTGCGCAACGGCTGGTATCTGGAAAACCATACGGAGCACCTGGCGCCCGTGCTCGAGCATGGCGTCGTGCTGGGCGCGGCGCAAAACGGCCGCTTCTCGTCCGCTGCGCGCGCTGATTATGCGGCGGCCGCAGCTGCCGTGCTGACGGCGGACCAGCCGCAAGCGATCTATGAACTGGCTGGCGACAACGGTTTTACCCTGGCCGAGTATGCGGCCGAAGTGGCGCGCCAGTCGGGCAAGGCGATCGTCTACAAGGATTTGCCGCAGGCGGACTTCAAGGCGGCGCTGGTGGGCGTGGGCGTGCCGGAAGGGTTTGCCGAGTTGCTGGCCGATTCCGACGCGGGCGCGGCCAAGGGCGGCCTGGAAGACCATGGCAAGCAATTGAGCGCGCTGACAGGCCGTCCGACGACGACGCTGCTTGACGCCGTGAAGGCGGCGCTGGGCAAATAAGGGGAGGGAGGGCGCCATGGCAACACATGGCGTTCTGCAATGAAAAAAGCCGCAAACTCGTGAAAGTTTGCGGCTTTTTTGCGAATTAGGTAATGGTGCCCACGAAGGGACTCGAACCCCTACACCCGAAGGCACATGGACCTGAACCATGCGCGTCTACCAATTCCGCCACGTGGGCACTGATGCTGCTTGTTGCTTACTGCTGTATCTCACTACTGTACTGCGGACTACAACGAAAACAACTCGTTGCTGGTGGTGCCCACGAAGGGACTCGAACCCCTACACCCGAAGGCACATGGACCTGAACCATGCGCGTCTACCAATTCCGCCACGTGGGCATTGTGCTGCGTTTTGCTGCTGCTTGCTGTCTGCTGCGTGTTCTGCAGCGACGGACAAAATAATAAGGGTTGGCGGCGATTCGGTCAATGAACATTTTGCTCTTTTCTTCAAGAAATCCCCTTTTCCGCTGAAAAAAGGGTTTTCCCTATGAGAAATGGCGTAAAGCTGCCTGTTTTTTTAGCGTAGTCAGCGTCGTTGCTGCCATGCCAGCAGCATCAGTGCCAGACATAACAGCGGGAAGGTGCTCGGCGCCGGGATGGCGTTCGGGGCGATATCCCAGCCGATGGCGTCGAGGGCGATCAAGTCGTCCCAGCGCAGGCGCAATAATTCGCCGTATGCCACCGCCGGGTCCATGATGCCCAGGTCTAAATTGTCGCGCCAGTGGCTGGCCTGGTCGCCGTCGCCGTGAAAGCTGCCGTTGGCAAACAGCGGACCGCGCGTCGCGCCGCCATCGAGCGAGAAATACTTGTCGCGGTTGTCGGCCGTCAAGTCGATCACGCCGGCCGCGGCGCTTTCTGCCGAGTAGCGGAACAGGTCCAGTCCCGAGACGTAGGTAAATTCCGTGTCGTCATAGGGGCCGCCCAGCGGCGGCGAGTTGTAGTCGAGGATATCCACGCCGCTGAGAAAGCCCAGTGCGTGGCCGATTTCATGCATGGCCACGCCGATGAAGTCGATGCTGTGGGCGCCGATGCCATTGCCGGGATCGAAATCGAAGTTGAAATCGCTGTTGAACTGGATGAAGCCGTCGCAATTGCCGATGCAGCCGTCCAGCGATTGCGGCGGCGGCGCCAGGCCGACGGCCTTGGCTTCGGCATTGCTCAGGGATAAATACTGATTGTTGGCGTCGCCATTGTTGTCGAGATAGGGCAGGGCGCTGCCGGGTCCGTTGGGGCTGTTGGCCGTGCGGTTGATCAGCATGCCGAAGCTGTCGCCCGTTGGCAGGTGCGTCAGCGCCCGCTGGTCGATGGTGGACGTGGCGTCGGCGGCCAGGGCGCCGCGAAAGTCGCTGTAGCGGTAAAACGCTTCCGACGAGCCCGTTTGCCCCAGGATGTTGCCGCCCAGCGAATTGAAGCCCACCGTCAACTCGATGGTGACATTGTCTTTCAGGACGCGCGACCAGCGCGCGGCCGCCGCCTGGAATCCCTGCTGCGCCTGCAGCGAAGTGCCGGGTACGTATTGCAGATTGAACAGGGGCGAGGCGATAGTGCTGATAGGTAACATCAAGGCGAGGACGGCGACGAGGCTTTTCATGGCGGCGCTCCGGCAATGGCGATGCCATCGTGCAGGCAAGAAGCGTGCTCACTCGTAAAATCAAGGACTTGGCGCGTGCGCAGCCGTCAACTGTCAAGAATGCCGACAGGGTTTGCTGGGGCTGGAAATGAAAAAAGCCGCAAACTCGTGAAAGTTTGCGGCTCTTTTGCGAATTTTGGTAATGGTGCCCACGAAGGGACTCGAACCCCTACACCCGAAGGCACATGGACCTGAACCATGCGCGTCTACCAATTCCGCCACGTGGGCACTGATGCTGCTTTGCTGCTTTCTTTGCGTGTTCTGCAGAGAAGGCAGGATCATAGAGGCTGCCAGCGTGGAGGTCAATGAAAAAATATGGAAAGTGGTAAATAAATGCGGGGCAGACTCCGGCAGGGGAGCTGCAATGAAAAAAGCCGCAAACTCGTGAAAGTTTGCGGCTTTTTTGCGAATTAGGTAATGGTGCCCACGAAGGGACTCGAACCCCTACACCCGAAGGCACATGGACCTGAACCATGCGCGTCTACCAATTCCGCCACGTGGGCACTGATGCTGCTGTGACTTATTACTTTACTGCTCGAGTACTTGTTGCAAAATAACTTTACAGCAATTCTGCTATTATAGCGACTTGAAGAGTTTTGCGCCAGATGAGCTTTCGCTCCATACTGCACATCAACCCTGTACCGCTTTCCTGCAACTGCATTCCCGTGAAGGTTTGTTGCTGCAAGAGACCGAGATTATAGAGCAATATTTGCCGAAGTCAAATGCATTGCGCAGCTTTTCTCCTTTTTTTCATCGGCGGGGCACTTGTTCGGTTTCCGCTACGCTGTGCGTTAGGCAAACCAAGGCGTCCTCCGGTACACTACCGCACATCACCGTGTCAATATTGACGGTGATGTCATCGGTCTTTGTCTTCCGTTTGATCACTGTCAATAACAACTATAGAAATACTTTTGAGCCAAAATACCCACACCATCCCCAGCCGGGAGGACATTCTCGGCATATTCCGCAGCGTCAACGCGCCTCTCGACCCGCAGTCTCTCGGGAAAACGCTGCAAGTGCATGCCGATTCCATGGATGTCCTGGTCCGTCGCCTGAAGGCGATGGAGCGCGACGGCCAGCTCAAGTCTGACGCCAGCGGTGTTTTCAGCCTGGCCGACCAGAGCGCGCTTGTCGCCGGTCGCGTCATGAGCCACCGCGACGGCTTCGGTTTCGTCATTCCCGACGACGCCAGCGCCGACCTGTTCCTGCCAGAGAAAGAAATGCAGAAAGTTCTGCATGGCGACAAGGTCATGGCCCGCATCGTCGGCACGGACCGCCGCGGCCGCCCGGAAGGCACGATCGTTGAAGTCACGCAGCGCGCCAATACCCACGTCATCGGCCGCCTGATCCAGGAAAACGGCACCTGGGTCGTGGCGCCGGAAGACCAGCGCATCGGCCAGGACATTCTCGTCACCGGTTCGGTGGGCAAGGCGAAGGCCGGCCAGATCGTCAGCGTCGAGCTGACCGAGCAACCGATGCGCTTCAAGCAGCCGGTCGGCAAGATCGTCGAAGTGCTCGGTGCCCTGGATGATCCCGGCATGGAAATTGAAATTGCCGTGCGTAAATTCAACGTGCCGCACATCTTTTCCGCCGCCGCCCTCAAGCAAGCTGAAAAACTGCCGTTCGAAGTGCGCGCCGCCGACCTGAAAGACCGCGTCGACCTGCGCGACGTGCCGCTCGTCACCATCGACGGCGAAGACGCGCGCGATTTTGACGATGCCGTGTATTGCGAACCCGTCAAGGTCGGCCGCGCCAACTGCTTCCGCCTGATCGTGGCGATTGCCGACGTCAGCCATTACGTGAAACCGAACGACGCGCTCGATATCGACGCGCTCGAACGCAGCACGTCCGTCTACTTCCCGCGCCGCGTGATCCCGATGCTGCCGGAAAAACTGTCGAATGGCCTGTGCTCGCTGAACCCGGCCGTCGACCGTTTGACCCTCGTCTGCGACGCGGTCGTCAGCGACAAGGGTGAACTGAAGGCTTACCAGTTCTACCCAGCCGTGATCCATTCGGCCGCGCGCCTCACGTATGACGAAGTCGCTGCCGTGCTGGGCAACACCAAGGGACCCGAAGCGGCACGCCGCGCGGACATCCTGCCGCACCTGCAGAACCTGGAAGCCGTCTACCGCGCCTTGCTGAAAGCACGCACGGAGCGGGGCGCCATCGACTTCGAGACGACGGAAACGTATATCGTCTGCAACAGCGCGGGCAAGATCGAAAAGATCATCCCCCGCACGCGCAACGAAGCGCACAAGATCATCGAAGAGTGCATGCTGGCGGCCAACGTCTGCGCAGCCGATTTGTTGCTGCGTAACAAGCATCCAGGCACCTACCGCATCCACGCCAGCCCGACCAAGGAAAAGCTCACGCAAGTGCGTACTTTCCTGAAACAGGTTGGCTTGAACCTGACGGGCGGCGACACGCCGTCGGCATCCGATTACCAGACCCTGATGCAGCAGATCAAGCAGCGTCCCGACGCGGCCCTGCTGCAGACGATGCTGCTGCGCTCGATGCAGCAAGCCGTCTACAGCCCGGACAATATCGGCCACTTCGGCCTGGCCTACGAGGCGTATGCCCACTTCACCAGCCCGATCCGCCGCTATCCCGACCTGCTGACGCACCGCGCCATCAAGGCGATTCTGCAAGGCAAGAAATACGAGCCGAAACTGTCCGATAAGGTCGTGCTGAACACGAATGTGTCGAACGCCACGCGCAAGCAGCAGGCGAAGGACAAGGCCGACGGCAAGCCGAAGAAGACGGACCTGACCATCTGGGACGCGCTGGGCGTGCATTGCTCGGCCAACGAGCGCCGCGCCGATGAAGCGTCGCGCGACGTGGAAGCCTGGCTCAAGTGCTACTTCATGCAAGACAAATTGGGCGAGGAGTTCACCGGCACCATCACCGGCGTGACCACCTTCGGCGTGTTCGTGCAACTCGACACCCTGTTTGTCGAAGGCCTGGTGCACGTCACCGAGCTCGGTACCGATTACTTCCAGTACGACGATGCGCGCCATGAATTGCGCGGCGAACGCACGGGCAAGCGCTACCAGCTGACCGACCGTTTGACGGTGCAAGTGGCGCGTGTCGACCTGGAAACGCGCAAGATCGACCTGCGTCTGGTGACCGATGCGGAACTGGCGGGCGACGAAGCGCCGGCCAAGCAGTCTGGCGGCAAGCGCAAGGGCGAAAAGAAGTCGATGGTCAAGCCCGGTCCCGCGACCGAGCAGCGCCATGAAATCAAGGCCAGCGGCAACAACGGCGGCAAATCCGGCAATGGTTCCGGCGGCCGTGCCAATGGCGCCAAACCTGCCGCCAAGGCGCAAACCAAGGCAGCGCCGCAAGCAGCAGCCCCCAAGGCCGCCGCGCCGAAGCGCAGCAAGAAACCAGCCGCGGCACCCGCTGCGGCGGCACCACGAGCAGCAAAAACTGTATCAAAATCAAGCAAGAACAAGCGATAAAAGAAACGATAACAAATGAAGAATAAAATGATTTTCGGCTTCCACGCCGTCACTTCGCGTCTGCGTCATGAAGCGTCGTCCGTGGAAGAAATTTTCGTCGATGCCAGCCGCGTCGACGGCCGCATGAAGGACATGATCGCCGCCGCCAAGGCGGCCAACGTGCGCGTCATGCCCGTCGATTCGTCGCGTCTCGATAAAATCGTCGGCACGCGCCGCCATCAGGGCGTGATCGCGTTTGCGTCGCAGCTGTCGCTGGCGCGCAATCTCGACGAGTTGCTGGACGCCATCGATGGCCCGCCGCTGCTGTTGATTCTCGACGGCATCACTGACCCGCACAACCTGGGCGCCTGCCTGCGCGTGGCCGACGGTGTCGGCGCGCATGCCGTCATCGTGCCGAAGGACCGCGCCGTGGGCTTGAATGCCACGGCCGCCAAGGTTGCCAGCGGCGCCGCCGAAACCGTCCCGTACATCACGGTGACGAACCTGGCGCGCACCATGCGCGAACTGAAGGACCGCGGCATCTGGCTGATCGGTACCTCGGACGATGGCGAAAAAGGCTTGTACGAAGCCGATTTCACGGGCCCGACGGCCCTCGTCATGGGTTCCGAAGGCGAAGGCATGCGCCGCTTGACGCGCGATACATGCGACATCCTCGTCAGCATCCCGATGTTCGGCTCCGTCGAGAGCCTGAACGTGTCCGTGGCTTCCGGTGTGTGCCTCTACGAAGCCCGCCGCCAGCGCATCGCGCTGGAAGCCTAAAAAACGTCCATGGCGGCGTTGCATTGCCTCGCCGTACATTCGTACTGTCTTCGGCAATGCGCCTTGCCCTGAACGTTTTGTAGCGCTTCCAGAAAATCAGCCGCCGCCCTTGAGGCGGCGGTTGTTTATCTGCCTCTCCGGCAGCACGTCGCCGAATACGCTACCATTTGCATTCCACCTTATCCATTTTCATTATGTTCCACCACCTGCGCGAAGATATCAACAGCATCATTGAACGTGACCCGGCCGCCCGCAATGGCTGGGAGGTGCTGACCTGTTATCCGGGCCTGCACGCCATCGTCATGCACGGCTGGGCGCACTGGTGCTGGACGCGGCACATGAAATGGGTGGGGCGCTTCATTTCGTATATCGCCCGCATCATCACGGGCATCGAGATCCATCCGGGCGCCGTCATCGGCCGGCGCGTCTTCATCGACCATGGTTTCGGCGTGGTGATCGGCGAGACGGCCGTCGTCGGCGACGACTGCACCATTTACCAGGGGGTCACCTTGGGCGGCACTTCGCTGCACAGCGGCGCCAAGCGTCATCCGACCCTGGAGCGCGGCGTCATCGTCGGCGCCGGCGCGCAGGTGCTGGGGAGCTTCACGGTGGGCGAATACGCCAAGGTGGGCTCGAACGCGGTGCTATTGAAACCCGTGCCGTCCGGCGCGACGGCCGTCGGCAACCCCGCGCACATCGTGCAAAAGGATGTCAGCGCCTTGCGCGAAGGCAGCACGGCGCATTTGTTTGCCGCGTACGGCGTCACGCCCAACGGCGACGATCCGCTGTCGAAAGCCCTGCAAGGCCTGATCACGCACGCCGTGGCGCAGGAGCAGCGCATCGAAACCATCCTCGCCACCCTGAAGGCGGCGGGCATCTGCTGCCAGGGCGTGCCCGAGTGTGATAAATTCGATTCCGAGCAAATGAACAAGCTGGTTGATTAAGGATACAGGCATGAATACTGATGTGACGGCAGGCGAAAAAAGCAATGACAATCCGAATCTGCTCGACCCCTTCGAGATCCGCGTGCTGGCTGTGCTGGCTGAAAAGGAAGCGTTGACGCCGGACAGCTACCCGCTCTCGCTCAACGCGCTGACGAACGGCTGCAACCAGCTGTCGAGCCGCGACCCCGTCATGGCCCTGTCCGAAGAAACCGTCTACGACGTGCTGCAGCGCCTGATGCAGCGCAAGTTCGTCAACGGCATCACGCAGGCCGGCGCGCGGGTCGCCAAGTACGAACACCGTATGCGCATCAAGTGGTCGCTGGAACAGGACAAGCTGGCCATCCTGACGATCCTGATGCTGCGCGGCTTGCAGACGGCGGGCGAAATCCGCAGCCGCAGCGGCCGCGTACATGAATTCAAGTCCGTCGCCGAGGTGGAATCCGGCCTGCAGTTTTTGATCGACAAATATCCGCCGCTGGTGGCCAAGCTGGCCGTCGCACCCGGCGCCAAGGAGCCGCGCTACGGCCATTTGCTGGGCGGCGAGGAAGCGCTGGCGCAGATCGAGACGGCGGCAGGTTACGCTGGTGCCGTCAGCGCGCCGCAGCAGGGCAGCAGGGTGGCCCAGCTGGAACAGGAAGTGCTGCAATTGCGCAGCGACTTCGATGGCCTGGCGGCGCAGTTCGAGGCGTTCCGCAAGCAATTCGAATAAGCAGCCTTCACGCATGCGTTTTTCCTTCCTGTGCCGCGCCTGCGGCGAGACCCACACGGGCATGCCCAGCTTCGGCGCCGACGCGCCGTGGCTGGTTGAGCAGATGGCGCCCGCCGAGCGCGAAACGCGCTGCCAGCTCGACAGTGACGCCTGCATCGTCGACGAAAAACACTGCTTCGTGCGCGCCACCATCGACATCCCCGTGCATGGCTCGGATGAACCATTCAGCTGGGGCGTGTGGGTGTCGCTGAGCAGCGAGAGCTTCGATGCGTGGGATGCCTGTTTCAATGACGCCAGGCGCACGCACATCGGCCCCTTCTTCGGCTGGCTCAGCACGCAGCTGCCCGTGTATCCGGCTACCCTGAACCTGAAAACCCGTGTACACCTGCGCGACGACGGCATGCGTCCGTACCTCGAGCTGGAGCCGACCGGCCATCCGCTGGCGGTGGAACAGCGCGACGGCATCACGGCCGAGCGGGTGGCCGAGCTGTATGTGCGGCTCGTGCATGACGCGTGACAGGAGCCGCTCCCTGTCAGTCCGCCCGCGTTTCCGGTATCATTCGGCATGAATAATATTTCCTTCCAACCGTTTGTTATTGGTGTCGCTGGCGGAAGCGGCAGTGGCAAGTCAACCGTATCACAGCAGGTGCTGGCGTCGTTCGGTGCCGACATGGTCTCGGTCGTGATGCAGGACGACTATTACTGCGACCAAACCCATCTCTCCCCTGAAGTCCGGCGCCAGCAGAATTACGACCATCCGCAGGCGTTCGAGTGGCCATTGCTGGTGCAGCACATCCAGGCCTTGCGCAATGGCGAAGCGATCGAGATGCCGGAGTACGACTTCACGCTGCACAACCGCTCCAACAGGACCATTCCCGTCAAGCCGGCGCCGGTGATCGTGATCGAAGGCCTGTTTGCCTTGTATGACGAAGACTTGCGCAACATGATGTCACTGAAGATCTTTGTCGACACGGCTTCCGACGTGCGCTTCATCCGCCGCATGCAACGCGATATCACGGAACGCGGCCGTTCCGTGGAAAGCGTCATCGAGCAGTATCTGGAAACGGTACGCCCGATGCACAAGCAATTCATCGAACCGACCAAGCGCAATGCCGATGTGATCTTGCCGCACGGCGCCAACGGTCCCGCGGTCGACATGATCACGGCCAAGGTGGCCAGCGTGATCGGCCGGTTGACGCGGGCCTGATCCCCGCCGGTCCGCTGCGCGTATGCCGGGCCGGCATACGCGTTACGCGTGCAGGGCGCCGCCCAAATCCGCCCATGGAAGAGGGGGCTCAGCCTTCCTCGCGCCAGCGGCGCAGGCGGATGGCGGCGTAAATCAGCGCCGCGCCTGCCGCCGCACCCAGCCACACGGCTGGCGAGGCCAGGCTGGACCAGGAGTTGCTGAACACATCAGTGCGCGTCGCGTGCGATCCCCCCTCTGCCAGCGCGTGCATCTGCGGCAGCAGGTCCGGCTCGAACAGATACCAGCTGCCGGGGAGGGTGCCCAGCAGGGCGCGTCCGATGACGTTCATCTGTATCCAGTCGACGCCGCTTTCCGTCTGCGTCAGCTTGCCGGCCCAGACGGCCAGGATGAGCAGCAGCAGCGGCACGCCGACGGCCCACAGGAAGACTTTCGACTTGGCCCAGCTCGACACCATCAGCAGCCATCCGACCGTCGGCAAGGCCCACAGGCAATACACGGGCAGCAAGCCGAATACGCGCAGCGGTCCCAGATACAGGCCGGGCGTGGCGAGCAGTTCGGCGAACACATGGATGCCGTTGACCGCCAGCACGCCGCTCAGGATCAGCACCAGGAGCAGCGAGGTCAGGCTGGCGGCGGCGGCCACGATCAGCGGCGCGACGAGCAGGGCGATGGCCGCTTTCGACAGCACCGTCTGGGCATCCGAGATGGGCAGCGATTTCCAGAACAGCACGCTGCGGTCGCGGCGGTCTTCATGCAGGGCGCTCAGGCAATAGAAAAACACGAGAAAGCCCAGTGCCAGGAACAGCGGCGCGGCCGCGTACGTGTAGTTGTTGGCGACGGCGTCGATGATTTCCGTGCGGCGCGGGCCGAAGGTGCGGGTATTGAAGACCGTGCTCCAGGACACTTCTTCGCCATTGACGATCAGCGCCGTGCGCATCTTGGTCTTGGCGATGGTGGCTATCGTCACCAGGGCGCCCAGTACGGTCATGACGACGCCGATCAGGGCGGGCGTCCAAACCAGCATGCCCTTGTGTTCCCACAATTCACGCCGGATCAGCCATTGCATCTTGTTTGCAGGGGAAATACTCATTGGTACGATCCTTTCATGGTCGCGACAAACAGGTCAGCCAGGCTGGGCGTGCGGACTTCGCCCAGGGCCGCCAGCTGGGTGCGGGCGACGCCGTCGAACAGCATCACCGACTTGCCGAACACGCTGCGTTCGCTGATCGGCTGCAGCGCGCGCGCCGGATTGACGTGCTGCGGGCCCACCATCACCTCGATGTAGCGCTCGCCCACCTCTTCCATGCTCGATGCCAGCACGATCTTGCCGTCGCGAATAAACATCAGGTCGCTCAGGATGTGTTCCACTTCCTCGATCTGGTGCGTGGTGATGACGATGGTCTTGTTTTCATCGAAATAGTCTTGCAGCAGGTTCTGGTAGAACTGCTTGCGGTACAGAATGTCCAGCCCCAGGGTCGGCTCGTCGAGCACCAGCAGTTTGGCGTCGATGGCCATCACCAGCGCCAGGTGCAGCTGCACCACCATGCCTTTCGACATGGCCTTGACCTTCATCTTCGGCGCCAGCTTGGTGTGGGCCAGATAGCGCTCGGCCTTGCTGCGGTCGAAACGTGGATGCACGCCGGCAACGAAATCGATGGCGTCGGCCACGCGCAGCCAGCCCGGCAGGATGGCCACGTCGGCGATGAAGCATACGTCGTCCATCAGCGCGTCGCGCTGCAGGCGCGGATCGCGTCCCAGCACCGACAGCTGGCCTTCGAAGCCCGTCAGGCCCAGGATGGCTTTCAGCGTGGTGGTCTTGCCGGAACCGTTCGGCCCGATCAAGCCGACGATGCGCCCCGGCGCGATATCGAAGCTGATGCCGTCGATGGCGACCTGTTTGCCATACTGCTTGCGCAGGCCGCGGGCGCTGATGAGGCTGTCCTTGTTCAATGCATTCATGCGCTCTCTCCGTGTGCGCCACTGTCGCGGCTCGCCTGCAGTAGTTGCTCGAGGTTAAGGTCCAGTTGCGTGATGCGTTCCAGCATCGCCGGCCATTCTTCGCGCATGAAGCGCTCGCGTTCACTGGCCAGCAATTTGTCGCGGGCGCCTTCCAAGACATACATACCGAGTCCTCTGCGTTTTTCCACCAGGGCATCGTCGACCAGTTCCTGATAGGCGCGCGAAACCGTGATGGGGTTCAATTGATAATCGGCCGCCACCTGGCGTACCGACGGCAGGGCGTCGCCGGACTGCAGCACGCCATCGAGCATCATGCCCACCACCCTGGCCTTGAGCTGGCGGTAGATGGGGCTATTGTCATTCCATTCCGTGCTCATGGGATGCGCTCCCACAAGGGCGGGGCCGTGCGGCGCGTGAAAAATGCTGTAGGCATCGAAGCTCCGTGATGTAGTTGATCGGTGTTGTAGTTAACTATAACACTAAGTCTCAAAAAATCAACACGTATTTTCAGGCCAGCCGCGCATGCAGGTCCAGCGCATTGAACAGGGCTGCGCCGGCCGCCGTGTTGTCGAAGATGCACCAGCTGCCCGCCTGCGCCGATGTGTGCAAGTCGGCGGCCTGCGCCGCCAGGTAGTCGCCCGGGTAGTCCGAGTAATAAATCTTTGGGCTGCCGTGCAGGCGCAGGTAGGCCACGCTGGTCGTCGGTATGTGCGGCCCCGGCTGTCCCGCAGGCGGATCGGCCCGCACGCGCGTGATGCCTTGCAGCGTCAATAGTTCGGTCGCGCCCGCCTCGAACCAGCTGGGGTGGCGCGCTTCGCAGGCGAGCATGCCGTCGAAGCGCTGGCGCAGCGCATGGAAAAATGCGCTGGCCACGTCGGCCTCGAAACGCAGGCTGGGCGGCAGCTGCACCAGCACGCAGCCCAGTTTATTCCCCAGTTGCATGACTTCTCCCGCAAAACGGTCGAGTTCGGCCGCACAGTCGCGCAAGCGCCGTTCGTGTGTGATGCTTCGCGGTAATTTCACGCTGAAGCGGAAATGCTCGGGCACGCTGGCGGCCCAGCGTGCGTAGGTTGACGGCTGGTGCGGACGGTAGAACGAGCTGTTGATTTCCACGCAGTCCAGCACCTGGGCATAACGCTGCAGGTGGCTGCCATCGAGGGGAAAGCGGCTGGCGGCGGCGCTGGAAATGCTCCAGCCGGCCGTGCCGATGTGAACAGTGTGCATGGCGCCATTACAGCAAGGCCAGGCGGGCGCGGCTATCGGACAAACGCCCGTGCGGCCGTCGGCGCAAGCCTAGTCGATGATCTCGCCGTTCAGGTCATGGCGCGTGATGTTGCCGCGCGTATCGATGGCGATCCAGCCGCCGCGCGGCTGTTGTGGCGGCGTCACGTCGCATTCCCAGTCGGGCAGGACATAGCGCAAGGTATTGTCGACCTGGTGCACGGCAGGGCGGTGTGTATGGCCGTGGATCATGACGGTGCTCGCGTGTTCGGCAAATACTTGCGCGACAGCATCGGGGGTGACATCCATGATGTCCATGGATTTTTCGCCATTGTGCTCGCGGCTGCTCTGGCGCAAACCATCGATGATGGCCTTGCGCTGCGCCAGCGGCATGGACAGGAACTGTTTTTGCCAGGCGGGCTGGCGCACCATGGCGCGAAACTCCATGTACTTGACGTCTTTCGTGCATTCGGCGTCGCCATGCAGCAAGACGATGCGCCGGCCGGCAATCGTGGCCACGTGCGGTTCGCTGAGCAGGGTGGCGCCGGCGGCGGCGGCAAAGCCGGAGCCGACAAGAAAGTCGCGGTTGCCGGCGATCCAGTAGACATGCACGCCGGCATCGCTGACGGCGCGGATGGCGGCCGTCATGCGCGCATTGAACGGGTCTTCCAGGTCATCGTCGCCGGCCCAGTATTCGAACAGGTCGCCTAATAGATACAGCGCTTGCGCATATTGCGCATGGTGTTCCAGGAAAGAAAGAAACGCCGCGCTGGTGCGCGGGTGCGAACTCTGCAGATGCAGGTCGGAAATAAAGAGGGCGGCAGGCATTGTCATCGTTCAACGCTCCCAAAAAGTGATGTAGATGGAGAGGCGCCAACGCGGCAATGCCTGTGATTCATGATGCCAGAGCCGAATTACGCGGCTTCAACCTTCTCGATGATGACGTCGGTCACTGGCACGTCGGCGAACATGCCGGCGCGCGAGGTTTTCACGGCGCGGATGGCGTCGACGACTTCCTTGCCGTCGGTAACTTTACCGAACACGGCGTAACCCCAGCCGTCCTGGCCTGGGTAGTCGAGGAAGCTGTTGTTCTTGATGTTGATGAAGAACTGGGCCGATGCCGAGTGCGGGTCCGACGTGCGGGCCATGGCCAGGGTGTAGGTATCGTTTTTCAGGCCGTTCTTGGCTTCGTTTTCCACGGTGGTGTCGGCAGGCTTCTGTTTCATGCCTGGCTCGAAACCGCCGCCCTGGATCATGAAGCCGTCGATGACGCGGTGGAAGATCGTGTTGTCGTAGTGGCCGGCTTGCATGTAGGCCAGGAAGTTGGCAACCGTTTTCGGCGCTTTTTCGGCGTCCAGTTCAGCGGTGATCTTGCCCAGATTGGTGGTGATGATGACGGAGGTCATGATGATCCTTAATAAATTGGATGAATAATTGATTCAGCGGCGCCAGGCAGGCCGGCGCCGCAAAAACGCTATTTTACAGTTTTGCGGGCGCGGACTTGAGTAAAGTCGCCGATTCGATCACCACGGGGGTGACGGGCACGTTCTGGTGCGGTCCCTTGTCTGCCACGGGCACGGCCTTGATCTTGTCGACCACGTCCATGCCTTTGATGACTTTGCCGAACACCGTGTAGCCGAAGCCGTCGCGGCCAGGGTAGTCGAGCGCGCCGTTGTCGTTCACGTTGATAAAGAATTGCGCGGTGGCCGAATGCGGATCGCCCGTGCGCGCCATGGCGATGCTGTAGGTGACGTTTTGCAAGCCGTTTTGCGCTTCATTCTTGATCGGCGCCTTGGTGGCTTTCTGCTTCATGTTCTTGTCGAAGCCGCCGCCCTGTATCATGAAGCCGTCGATGACGCGGTGAAACACCGTGCCCTTGTAATAACCGCTTTTGACATACTGCAAGAAATTGGCCACGCTTTGCGGCGCTTTTTCCTGATTCAGTTCCAGCACGATTTCGCCCATGCTGGTTTTCAGGGCCACATGGGGCGTGGGGTCGAGGGCGGTCGCCGGAGCGGCCGCCACGACGGCGCTGCCCAGCGTCAGGCCGGCAAACAGGGTGCAAAAGCGGGCCAGGAAAGACAGGCGTTTTGATTTGGTTTCTTGCATGAAGGCGTCCTTGATCGTTATTTTTCTCTAAACTTGCTTTAATTGTAAAGAGCTGAAAATTCGGTTGAACATCGTAAAAACCTGATTCATATCGGGCCAGTATGGTTTTTATCAATGTTATACTTGACCGCTAACGCCCCAATTCTAACAAACAAGAACAACAATATAGCGGGTCGACAGTTTTCGGCGCACACGGCAGTTCAGTGGCGCGGCACCCCCGGTGTCCGCGCCTGTCTGTCGTTTTGCCAGGCTGGCGGCCGCTTCACTTGCAAAGTACGATGAGCAATCTAAAGATTTACAACACCCTGGCTCGCGAGAAGCAGGTATTCGTCCCGATGGAAGCGGGCAAGGTACGCATGTACGTCTGCGGCATGACCATCTACGATTATTGCCATATCGGCCATGCGCGCATGATGATGGCCTTCGACGTCATCTACCGCTGGCTGAAGGCGTCCGGTTTCGACGTCACCTATGTGCGCAACATTACGGACATCGACGACAAGATCATCCGCCGCGCCGTGGAAAACGGCGAGACGATTTCCCAGCTGACGACGCGTTTCACCCAGTACATGGATGAAGACACGGCCGCGCTGGGCATTTTGACGCCCGACCACACGCCGCGCGCCACCGAGTACGTGCCGCAGATGCTGCGCCTGATCGAGCAGCTCGAAGCGAAGGACCTGGCCTACCAGGGGGCCGACGGCGACGTCAATTACGCCGTGCGCAATTTCCCCCACTACGGCAAGCTGTCGGGCAAGTCGCTCGACGACCTGCGCGCGGGCGAGCGTGTCGACGTCAACACGGGCAAGCGCGATCCGCTCGACTTCGTGCTGTGGAAGTCGTCGAAGGAGTCCGAGCCGGAAGAAGTCAAATGGGATTCGAAGTGGGGCAAGGGCCGCCCGGGCTGGCATATAGAGTGCTCGGCCATGTCCTGCGCCTTGCTCGGTGAACAATTCGACATCCATGGCGGCGGCGCGGACTTGCAATTCCCGCACCACGAAAACGAGATCGCCCAATCCGAAGGCGCGTTCGGCCACACCAGCGTCAATTACTGGATACATAACGGTTTCGTGCGCCTGGACAATGAAAAAATGTCCAAGTCGCTCGGCAATTTCTTCACCATCCGCGAAGTGCTGCAAAAGTTCGATGCCGAAGTGATCCGCTTCTTCATCCTGCGCGCGCATTACCGCAGCCCCCTGAATTACTCGGACGTGCACCTCGATGATGCGCGCCTGTCGCTGACGCGCCTGTACACGGCGCTGGCCGACGTGGCGGTGGAAGAGGGCGCCATCGACTGGAACGAAGCCCATGCCGTGCGCGTGCGCGAAGCGATGGACGACGATTTCAATACGCCGCTGGCCGTGGCGGCCCTGTTCGACCTGGCAACGGAAGTCAACAAGAGCAAATCGCCCGCCCTGGCGCGTCAATTGAAGGGCCTGGCGGGCGTATTCGGCTTGCTGGAACGCACGCCGCAGCAATTCCTGCAGGCGACCGTCGGCGCCGCCGGCGGCCAGGACGAGGCGGCCGGCATCGAAGCGGCGATTGCGGCGCGCAGTGCGGCGAAAAAGGCGCGCGACTTTGCCCAGTCCGACAAGATCCGCGCCGACTTGCTGGCCGCAGGCATCATTCTTGAAGACAAGCCTGACGGCTCGACCAACTGGCGCCGCGCATGATGGCGACGTCCAGGGAAAACGGGGAAGCGCCAGTAATCGCTGCGCAGGTGATCCAGGTGCCGCACTACTGGGAAGAGGCGAAGATCGAGCTGATGAAGCGCGACCGCATCATGAAAAAACTCATCCCGCAATTTGGCGACCTGCACCTGGTCGGCCACAGCGACCCGTTTACCACCCTGGCCCGTTCGCTGGTGGGCCAGCAGATCACGCCCAAGGCGGCTGATGCCGCCTGGAAAAAGCTGCTGCTGGCTTGCCCGAAATGCACGCCTTCGCAAGTATTGAAGGCAGGCGCCGAGCAATTGTCCGCCTGCGGTTTGTCCAAACGCAAGACCGAATACATCCTCGACCTGGCCGACCATTTCAAGGCCAAGCGCGTGCACGCGAGCCAGTGGGACCAGATGGATGACGAAGCCGTCATCGCCGAACTGGTGCAGATCCGCGGCATCGGCCGCTGGACAGCCGAGATGTTTCTGATATTTAATCTGCTCCGGCCGAATGTCTTGCCGCTTGACGACCCTGGTTTGATCCAGGGCATCAGCGTCAATTATTTCTCCGGCGAACCCGTTTCCCGCAGCGATGCGCGCGAAGTTTCTGCCAATTGGGAACCGTGGCGCACCGTGGCGACGTGGTATTTGTGGCGCAGTCTCGACCCTGCAGCCGCCCCTGCCGCATCCGATACAGCCCCCGGCGCACCAGCCGGTACGGTAAAATAAACATAGATGACGCCGCGCGCCCTGGCGCCGTGGCCGGTAAAACCTGGAGGTACAATGACTAAAACGACTTTCCTCAATTTTGAACAGCCGATCGCGGAACTCGATTCCAAGATCGAAGAGTTGCGCTTCGTGCAAGACGATTCGGCCGTCGACATCTCGGAAGAGATCGACCGCCTGGCCAAGAAGAGCCAGCAGCTGACCAAGGATATCTACGCCAAGCTGACCCCTTGGCAAGTGGCGCAGATCGCGCGCCACCCGCAACGCCCCTACACCATGGATTACGTGAATGAAATCTTTACCGATTTCCACGAATTGCATGGCGACCGCAGCTACGCGGACGATCTGTCCGTCGTCGGCGGCCTGGCCCGCTTCAACGGTCAGCCGTGCATGGTCATCGGCCACCAGAAGGGCCGCGACACGAAAGAGCGCGCCATGCGCAATTTCGGCATGCCGAAACCGGAAGGCTACCGCAAGGCCATGCGCCTGATGAAAGTGGCGGAAAAGTTCAACCTGCCCATCTTCACCTTCGTCGACACGCCAGGCGCCTTCCCCGGCATCGACGCGGAAGAGCGCGGCCAGTCGGAAGCCATCGGCCACAACCTGTACGTGATGGCTGAACTGAAAGTGCCGCTGATCGCCACCATCATCGGTGAAGGCGGTTCCGGCGGCGCACTGGCCATCGCCGTGGGCGACGCCGTGCTGATGCTGCAATACTCGACCTACGCCGTGATTTCGCCGGAAGGCTGCGCCTCGATCCTGTGGAAGAGCGCCGAGCGCGCCTCCGACGCGGCCGAAGCGCTGGGTCTGACTGCCCACCGCCTGAAAGCCATGGGCCTGATCGACAAGATCATCAACGAACCGCTGGGCGGCGCCCACCGCGATCCGAAACAGATGGCCACCTTGCTCAAACGCGCACTGGCCGACACCCTGCGCCAGTTCCAGGGCATGAAAACCAAGGACTTGCTGGCCGCGCGCCACGAAAAACTGCTGAGCTACGGCAAGTTCAAGGAAACCACGCCGAGCGAGTAAGCCAGCGCAAGTCGGCTCCGGTCGACGTGGGTCGGCGTAGGTCGGCGTAGGTCGGCTTAGCGCAGCGTAAGCCGACAAGACGTAAGCCGACAAGACGTAATCCGACAAGACGTAATCCGACAAAATATCAAGAGTTACCAGGGACAGTCCGCTAAACGACACCATCCGTTTAGCCGCCTGTCCCTCTTTGCATTCCCGGAGTCCGAATGAAAAAGCAACAAACCGCCACCGTGCCCGACATCTTCGCCCGCGCGCTGGACGCCTGCGCACCTGCACCCGGCAGCACCGTCGGCATCGCCCTGAGCGGCGGCCTCGATTCCGCGGCCCTGCTGCACCTGGCGCATGCCTGGGCGCAAGAGCACGGCGTGGCCTTGCACGCGTTTCACGTGCACCATGGCCTGAGCCCGAACGCGGATGCCTGGCTGGCCCACTGCGCGCAGTTGTGCGCCGGCATGGGTATCGCCTTCGAGGCACGCAAGGTCACCTTGGAAAAGAATGCGAAGACGGGCACGGAAGAGGCGGCCCGCAAGCGCCGTTACGCGGCCCTGGGTGAATTGTGCGCCGCGCACGGCGTGCGCCTGCTGCTGACGGCCCATCACCAGGATGACCAGGCGGAAACGGTGCTGCTGCAATTGCTGCGCGGCTCGGGCACGGCAGGCCTGTCCGGTATGGATGGCGCCAACGGCGCGCCCGAGCTGCTGGGCAATCCGGACCTGGTGATGGCGCGCCCGCTGCTTTCCGTGTCGCGCAAACAACTCGAAGCGTACGTGGCGAAGCATGCGATCGCGCACATCCACGACGAGTCGAACGACGATCCCCGCTTTGCCCGTAATGCCCTGCGGCACCAGGTGATGCCCGTGCTGGCGCAGGCCTTTCCCGGTTTCCAGGAACGCTTCGCCCGCAGCGCCCAGCACGCGCAATCGGCGCAGCGCCTGCTGACGGAGCTGGCGACGCAGGATTTGGCAATGTGCCTCGATGGCGACTGCATCGAACTGGCGAAATTGCGCGCGCTGAGCGCGGACCGCTGCTACAACCTGCTGCGCCACTGGTTCGGCACGCGCGGCTTGCGCATGCCGTCGACGGCATGGCTGGCGGAAATGCTGGCGCAATTGCTGGAAGCGCGGCCCGATGCGCAATTGCTGGTCACGCATCCCGAATGCCACGTGCGGCGCCATCGCGACCGGCTGTACCTGACGCCCAAGCTGAATGACCTTGCCGGCATGCGCGAGCGTGACGACGCGGGTATTCCCGGCCTGGAAAAGGCCGGCCAGCAATTTAGCTGGCAGGGCGAAGCGAGCCTGGCGTTCCCCGCGTATGGCGGCGTGCTGCATTTCGATGCGGTGGAAGACGGCGGCCGGGGTATCGATATTGCCTGGCTGCAAGCACAGACACTGACCATCGATTTTCGCCAGGGGGGCGAGCGCCTGAAGCTGGCCTTGAACCGTCCCACCAAGAGCTTGAAATACCATTACCAGGCGTTCGACGTGCCCGCCTGGGAGCGTGAGCGCCTGCCGCTTGTCTGTGCGGCGCAACAATTGCTGTACGCGGCCGGTATCGGCCTCGACTGCCATTGTCTGAGTCTGCTGGACCGTCCTCGCGTGACTTTGCGCTGGCTCTCCTGCTGAGCGCAGGGGCAGCCTCCACGGCCACTCTCGCGGTGATCGCCAAGTGGCTGCTCCAGCCAGCTGGACTGTATGGATTGGTTATTTCCATATGTACAATTGGTATGAGCTAATGCGCTTTTTAGCTTGTTATTTTGCATTGCGGCATGTAGAGTAAAGCCCTCCTTTTTTATTCTTCTTGAGCGGAAACTTCACTCTTATGGCTTTAATCGTCCACAAATATGGCGGTACGTCGATGGGCTCGACTGACCGTATCAAGAATGTCGCCAAGCGCGTTGCCAAGTGGCACGACGCCGGGCATCAAATCGTGGTGGTGCCATCCGCCATGTCGGGCGAAACCAACCGCCTGATTGGACTGGCCAAGGAAATCATGGATCAACCCGATCCCCGTGAACTTGACATGATCGCCTCGACAGGCGAACAGGTGTCCGTCGGCCTATTGTCGATGGCACTGCTGGCGATCGGCAAACAAGCCGTATCTTATGCTGGCTGGCAAGTCGCGATCAAGACCGATTCCGCCTTTACCAAGGCACGCATCCAGTCGATCGATGACGAAAAAGTCAAACGCGACCTCGATGCGGGCAAGATCGTCATCATTACCGGTTTCCAGGGCGTCGACGAACACGACAACATCGCGACCCTGGGCCGCGGCGGTTCCGATACCTCGGCCGTGGCGATCGCCGCCGCCATGAAGGCGTCCGAATGCCTGATCTTCACGGACGTCGACGGCGTCTACACGACCGACCCGCGCGTGGTTTCCGAGGCGCGCCGCCTGAAGACCATCACCTTTGAAGAAATGCTGGAACTGGCTTCGCTGGGTTCCAAAGTGCTGCAAACGCGTTCGGTGGAATTCGCCGGCAACTACCGCGTGCCCACGCGCGTGCTGTCGTCGCTGACCGACCCGATGTTGCCGCTGGAAATAGAAGCCAATTCAGGCACCCTGATTTCGTTTGAGGAAGATACAAACATGGAACAAGCAGTCATCTCCGGCATCGCCTTCAACCGCGATGAAGCCAAAATCACCGTGCTCGGCGTGCCCGACCGTCCAGGCGTGGCGTACCACATCCTGGGACCGGTGGCGGACGCGAATATCGAAGTCGACATGATCATACAGAATCAGTCGGTCGACGGTAAAACGGACTTCACCTTCACCGTCTCGCGCGGCGAATACACGCGCGCGCTGGCCGTGCTGGAAGCGAACCGCGAAGCACTGGGTGCGGCCAGCATCACGGGCGACGCGAAAGTGTCGAAACTGTCCGTCGTCGGCGTGGGCATGCGCAGCCACGTGGGCGTCGCATCGCAAATGTTCCGTACCTTGTCGGAAGAGGGCATCAACATCATGATGATCTCCACTTCCGAGATCAAGATCTCCGTGCTGATCGATGAAAAGTACATGGAACTGGCCGTGCGCGCGCTGCATAAAGCGTTCGAGCTGGAAAAAGCTTAAATATCCAAAAATATTGCCCCACGCCCTTGACCAAAGGGGGGGCAATCGATATTATGACGTTCGTCGCTGCAGCGCAGTTAGCTACAGAGACATAGTTGAGTAATCAGCTAGGAGACGTGGCCGAGTGGCCGAAGGCACATCCCTGCTAAGGATGCATACGGCTTATACCTGTATCGTGGGTTCGAATCCCACCGTCTCCGCCAGAATCAAATAAAAAAGCCTCCCCTGCGGGAGGCTTTTTTATTTGTCTGGACGGAACGGTGGGATTCGAAGACGGAGCGCCCTGAAGGGCGCGCAGGCTCTCCGAATCGCCCATCTGCCGCGCCCCGCGCGGCCCCGTTGGCCGCGCAGCGGCCAACGCCGTCCCCTCATCTCAGGCAGTAGCGGCAAGCGCATGCGCCGGCCTCTGCGGGCGCCTGCGCCAGCCTTTGCTCAGCAAGAGATTCTTTTTCACCGCATTCAGCCCAATCCCCTTAAAAAGTTGCATAATCCACAAATGCCGCGCAGAAATTTCATACTGGCCGGCGCGGCCTATGCCGGCAGCATTGAGGCATGGTCCGGATAAACGAGGGGGTACGCACATGCAGCTGCTTCGCCAAGTCAAACTGTCGCGCCGGCTGGCCTTGTTGGTCGCCATCTTTTCGCTGGGCCTGATCGTGTATGGCGGCTGGTCGCTGCGCGTGCTGCACGAACTGAAGGTCAACGGCCCCGTATATCACCGCATCGTACAGGGCAAGGACCTGGTGGCCGACGTGCTGCCGCCGCCGGAATACATCCTCGAATCGTATCTGGTCGCCTTCCAGCTGATGGCGTCCGAAGATAGAAGCGCGCAAGACAAGCTGGTCGAACGCCTGAAAACCTTGAAGGCCGAGTACGACACGCGCCATCAGTTCTGGCGTACCCAGGATCTCGATCACGATATCGCCGAAGCCTTGCTGACGCAGGCGCATGCCCCTGCCGTGGCATTCTATGAGACGGCATTCACGCGCTTCGTCCCGGCGCTGCAGGGGCAGGACAAGGCGGGCGTGGCCACTGCCATGGCGGCCATGGCCGCCAGCTACGACAGCCATCTGGCGGCCATCAACCGCGTGGTGGACATGACCAGCAAGCGCTCGGCCGCGTTCGAGACCGAATCGGCCGACAAGGCACGCTCGGCAACCGTGCTGCTGGCGGGCTTGCTGCTGGCATCGCTGGGCGTCAGCATCGCCGGCGCCGTGCTGATCAGCCGCAGCATTACCGGCCCCTTGCAGGAGGCGTTGCTGGCCGCGCAGAGGGTGGCGGCCGGCGACTTGAGCAATCGTGTCGACAAGCGCTTTTCCGACGAGCCTGGTCAATTGCTGCAGGCCCTCGAAGCGATGAATGGCAGCCTGTCGCACACCGTGGGCCAGGTGCGCAGCAGCACGCAAAGCATCACTATTGCTTCGCGCGAAATCGCGGCCGGCAATTTCGATCTGTCGTCGCGCACGGAGGCGCAAGCCAGTTCGCTGGAAGAAACGGCTTCCGCGATGAAGGAGCTGACCAGCACGGTAAAGCAGAATGCCGACAATGCGCGGCAGGCCAATCAGCTGGTGGTGTCGGCGTCGGAATTTGCCGTGCAGGGTGGACAGGTGGTCGGGCGCGTGGTCGATACCATGGGCGCCATCAATGCCAGCTCGCGCAAGATCGTCGATATCGTCGACGTGATCGACAGTATCGCTTTCCAGACGAATATCCTGGCCTTGAACGCAGCGGTAGAGGCTGCCAGGGCGGGCGAGCAGGGACGCGGCTTCGCCGTCGTCGCCAGCGAAGTGCGCAGCCTGGCGCAACGTTCGGCCAGTGCCGCGCGCGAAATCAAGGCCATGATCGGCGATTCGGTCGAGCGCGTCGACGCGGGCAGCAAGCTGGTGGACGAGGCGGGCGCCACGATGGACAAGATCGTGGCATCCGTGAAGCAGGTGGTCGACTTGATGAGCGAAATCGCCGCCGCCAGCCAGGAGCAGAGCCTGGGCATCGAACAGGTCAACCAGGCCATCACGCAGATGGATGAGGTCACGCAGCAGAATGCCGCCCTGGTCGAGGAAGCGGCGGCCGCCGCCGGCAGCCTGGAAGAGCAGGCGGCCAGCCTGGTGCGGGAAGTGGGGGTGTTCAAGCTCGATGCGGGCGGCGCTGCCAGCGCGCTGGCGGCGCCCGCGCAACCGGGCCGCTGACAGGCTGGCTGGCGGTCAGGACGCCGTTCAGCTTGGCGTTTCCTGGGCGTGGCTGCGCTATGGCGCGCGCGCCGCTGCCGTGGCTTGTTTGTCGCACGTCGCCAGGCTGCCGGTGCATGCGGAAAACGTTTCCAGATAAGTGATGGTTTTCTCGTACTCGTCGATCAGGTAGCGTAGCTGATATGCCATCTCGACAGATTCGCCCGTGCCTTTGTCCCGCAGCCTGTACATATCTTTCAAGAAGCGTTTTCTTCGCGCCAGTTCCGCAGCCAGGCGCGCCTTGCGCTCGGCGGCCGGTGGCAGCGGATACGGCTTGCCATTGATGGATCTGACGCCCTCGGGCGTCAGATCCAGGTCCTTGCCGGGGGCGCGAAATTCCACGCCCATTGTTCCATCCGCCTGCACCAGTATCAGCAGTTCGTCGGCGTCGCTGTTGGCTGGCAAGGTCACGGCCAGCACTTCAGGCTTGCCCTTGGGCAGCCAGCGATATTCGAGCTTGACCTGCAACGGCGCTGCGGCCTGCGCCGGCAGGTAGAAGCAGCAGCTGGCGGCGCTGCTCATGTAAGGACTCAGTGGATCGGTATCGACAGCGTTGTCGGGATCGCCGACGAAACTGATGCCCACCTGTATCATGCGCGGACTGTAGTTCAAGGTACTGACCGATACCTTGCGCTCACCGGCGCCGGGCGTGTACGCGTGCAAGCCCCGCTCACCGCGCTCGTTGCCGCCCGCAAGCAGGGGCCGGTGGAACAGGGGGGTAATGCCGAAGCTCGCGATACTGCTGATATAGCCGGTATCGGACGGGCCGACGCGCGAGTCGCTGTTGCCCGGCGTGTGGTAGAGGTAGCCGATCTCGTCCAGCGATAGTGCGCTGACCATGCGGTCTTGCTGAAACAGTGGCGGTGACGCGTAGCTGTCGCCGTTGCCCATGACTTTGGCGTAGATGGGGCCCGTCCATGGACCATGGCCGCCAAAGCGCGCGAGTACCACATACTCGCCCAGCAGCGATTTTACTTTCAGGACATCCTTGGTCTCGCCAGTGACGGGGTCGATGATGGAATAAATGCCCGGAAAGGGATTGGTGGCGACACGCCACAGCGTGGGCATGGCAAAGCAGAGTCCGGCAACGATGGCGATGCCGGTGGCGATGGCAGTGCTGGTTTTCATGCTTCGTCCAGTCGTTGTTGCTGCGTGTCCTGCGTTGCCGCAGTGGCGCCGGGGGCGATCCCTTTCATCCGGCAGAACGCCACGAGGTCGGCCGGATAGAAGGGCGCGCCGCGATAGCCGCTGTCATCGATATCGAGCACGCAGGTGATGGCGGCCGCTTCCCAGGACCAGTAGCCCCAGAACGAGGTGTCGCGCCGGTGGCTGTCGTAATAGGGCTCGCGGCAGCTGGCTGCATACCATTGCTGCAGATAAGCGTGCATCAGCGCAGGACGGGCATCTTTTTCTGCCGCGAATATCTTGAGTGTATTGACGTAGGGCAGATGGCGCGTGCACTTTGGCCAGGCTGCATCCCTGCCGGCGACGAAGCATGCCAGCAGCCGCTCCAGCAAGCCATCCTTTTCATGGTTATTGAAATCGATGACGGGCGCCAGCCGGGGCAGCAAACTGCCGCAGCCCAGCAAAATGCCTAGGCAGACCATGCGGTTGACCTGCTCGTAGCCGTCGCCGGGCAGGGCGAAGTGGGGAAATCCCTGTTCGGCTTCGTCGGCCTGAGCGTCAAATGCCATGTCATAGCGGGCAAACGCCAGCCAGTAAGCGAGTATCGTGGAGTACGCGGCGCGCAACTCATCCAGCGCGTGACCGGCGCTGTAGGCGAGGGCTAGCTGGTCGACGCCATCCCAGGCCCGCTGGCGCGTGGCCGTCATGAAATTTTCTGGTGGAATATGTTGCAGCACGTGCGCCGGCTGTTGCAAGCCGGCTGCCACCATGTCGTAGCACTCATCCTGGCTTTCCTTGCTTTCAAGGTAGATGGCATAGGACAGCCGCGCTTCCCTGCGCCGGGCCAAAAAATTCCGCTCGTTCAGCGTCTGCATCCTTGCCCCTTGCTGATTATGGTTGCGGCCATGTAACTTCGCTGGTGTAGCGGCCTTCCTTGCGTAGCCGTCGCGCATAGTCGACCAGATCCCTGGGGTACACCAGATGCGCGGCCTGGCTATCGTCCAGGTCGAGCAGGAAAACCGTCGCTCCCGCTTCGAATGCCCAGTAGCCGTAGTAGCCGGCATAGCCTTCCTCGCTGATATTGAGATGCTCGTTGTACCAGCGCGGATGATGTCGCATGGCCGGATACCACTGTTTCAGGTATTTCTGGAGCAGGGCCAAGGTAGCGTCCTCATCCTCCTCATAGAACACTTGCAGCAGGGTGTCATAGGGCCTGGCGATGATGCAGGCGTCGAGTGCTTGTCCATCCTCCACATATCCGTCGATCAATTGCTCGAACAGGCCATCGCGGCCACGGTGGCTGCGCAGCACGTGGATGATGCGCAGCACCGAACGGTGATCGCGCAGGAGGATGGCAATGCTGAGCAGCTGCAAGGTGTCCTCATAGTCGGACAGGATGTAAAACTCTGGTGCTCCCTCATATTCGTAGGGTCCAAACTCTGGAAACTCAAGCGCCGCATCCTGCTGATAGAGTTGGTCGACCGCATTCCATTCTTCAAACTTATCCACGATGCCCGCGATGCGCGGCGCCAGCGCATCAATCGGCTCGCCAGCCGTATAGTCGAGCATCCAGATCCAGAGTTCTTCTAAATACAAAAAATGATGGACGGAAGCATTTTCCTGCGCTGAGTCGGCGACCTTTTTGTTTTCCAGTCCTCCTGCAATCAGCGCAAATTGATTGCTGCGCGTTTTGACATACAGTTCTTCATCCAGAAATTGCTGGCGGCGCCGCTCGGTGAATGGGCGATTGTTCATCTTGTCTGGCTGCCGTCGTGATCGACGCGTAAGGAAGATGCGTTTACATGGAAAAATGCGGACATTGCCTGGGACTCCGTGTGATCAGGGAAACGTACTGGTAGTTGATGTAATGACTTGTTTGCAAGATTACATAATAGAAATAGTGATTCAACAAGCGCGATTCAATTGAATCTTGTGCCAGAAAGAAATATTCAAAATAGCTACCATGAGCGGCTCGATGGCGTGCCGCAGGTATTTTTCGGCCGTCATCGTCTTTTACGTGAACCGGAGCAAGCATGAGCAAGATCAAATACGCGGCCGCAGCGGCCTTATGGGCCAGCCTGTCGCCCGCCATGGCGGCGTCCACCCCGGCCGCACCACCATTCCTCGATGTGCTCGCCTATCAGTACGCCAATTGCGTCAAACCTGCCTACCATCAGGCCGACCTGCTGGTACAGGACGGGGCGGGGCGCTACCAGATCGACGTCAAGGGGGAGGCCTACACGGTCGAACTGCAGGAACGCATGGGCTTTTCGCTGCAGGCGGGCACAGGCGGTCCCGTGGCGGCTGTCGTCAAGCTGGACCGGCCGCCGCAGGGACAGTTCGCGGAGCAGGCGCGCTGGCGCGAGCGCTGGCTGCGCGACGTGGCCGAGCGCAGCGGCGTAGCGCTGGACGAGCGGGCGCTTGCGGGCGGCGCGCGCCTGCTGGCCGTCAACAAGGGCGAGATCAAGGGAAACTATGTGGGGCAGTCGCTGCTGATCGATCCGGCACGGCAGTTGTTCATCGATATCGCGTGGCCGAGCACGCTGGATATTTATCGCGGCCCCGATGCCCTGCGGCAGGTGCGGCAAGTGCAGGGCGATGTCTGGAAACGCATGCTGTCCTGCCCGCCGGCCGCGTGAAGCCGGTCGCCTTCGCATATCCCTGCTGCGTGCACGTGCATACACAAATAATAATGATTCTCATTTATAATTCAGCGCTATGGGGGTGCAATGGGCTGGCGCCATGGCGCCACGGGTAGTGAAGGAGGGCATGATGGGCAGTGTGTATGGCAACGAGGACGCGATCGCGCACGAGCATCGCGTACTGATGGGCGAATATGGGCGGGCGCAGGCGCGTTGCAGTGCGCAGCTGGCGGCGCAGGCGGCCCGCATCGCGCAGCTGGAGTCGGAATTGATGCGCGCGCGGGCGCAGGTGGTGATCCGCGATTCCAGGCTGGCGCTGGCGCGCGATGAACTGGCCGAACTGGCGGCCAGCGTGCCGGGCTTGCCGACGCGAGCCCGGCTGGCCCGCCGGGTCGAGTGGCTCAGCGAGCGGGTGCAGGACCTGATGCGCGAGCTGCTGCGCCTGCAGTGGCTGCCGGCGCCATCCTTGCAGGCCGACGTGCGCGAAAAAGCCGTGCTGTATGTGGGCACTTATTCAAGTCTGGCGCCGGGACAGCACGCGGCTGGCGCCAACGTGGCGCAGCTGGCCATCGAGCAGGCCGGCGGGCGCTTCCTGCATCACGCTGGCGGCGATGACGGCGCCGACGACGCGGCGGCGCTGGAAGCCGGTCTGGTGGCGGCCGACCTGGTGATTTGCCAGACGGGCTGCGTCAGCCACGATGCCTACTGGCGCGTGCATGACCATTGCAAGCGCACGGGCAAGCAGTGCGTGCTGGTGGACCAGCCGCAAGCCATGCATTTCGTGCGCAAGGAGGCGCTGGCCGATTTTTGATGCCGGATTAACGCCTGCTTAATCCGCATGGGGCAGAATGGACATCCATTCGATGTCATAGCGAGCGCCCATGCTGTCCCTGCAAATCGGTCCCCTGGCCCTGCCCACGGGCCTGGTCCTGTTGTTCGTTTCCCTGTGCGTCGCCTACGGCGCGGCGTGGTGGCTGCGGAAGCACCGCCGGCTGCCGGACGCCGGCCCCCTCGTTTCCGACATGCTGATCGCCGGCCTGCTGGGGGCGCGCGTGGCGTTCGTGCTGCGCTGGCACGAACAGTATCTGGCCGCGCCCGCGTCCATCCTCAATATCCGCGACGGCGGCTTCCTGGCGCCGGCTGGCATCGCGGCCGCGCTGGCCATCGCCGCGTGGCGCTGCCGGCGTCCAGCCATGGCGCTCATGCGCCGGCCGCTGGCCATCAGCGTGGCCTGCGGTGCGCTGGCCTGGGGCGTGTTGAGCGCAGGGCTGGGGCTGGCGTACGACAAGCCGGCGGCCTTGCCGGCCGTGGCCCTGCATGCGCTCGACGGCACCTCCACCAGCCTGGCGGCGCTGGCCGGTGGCAAGCCCATGGTGGTCAACTTGTGGGCCAGCTGGTGCCCGCCATGCCGGCGCGAGATGCCCGTGCTGGCCGCCGCACAGCAGGCGCGCGCCGATATCGTCTTCGTGTACGCGAACCAGCGCGAGGATGCGGCGGCGGCCAGCGCTTTCCTGGACAGGAGCGGCACGACCCTGCGCAATGTGGTGCTCGACAGCGGAGCGGCGCTGGGCAAGGCGGCCGGTTCCTCGGCCCTGCCCACCACCCTGTTCTATGACGCGCAGGGGCGTCTTGCCGACACCCATCTGGGTGAATTGTCCGACGCTTCGCTGGCCAGCAAGCTGCAGAAGATCGCACCCGTTCCCTGAGGCGGGTATGCCTTGTTGACTCAGCCATGGCGCTTTCTGATAGTATACCCCCCTATAGTATTTATCGGAGTGAATCATGGGCCACACGGCACACAACAAGACCAGGCTGCTCAATCGCGTCAAGCGCATCCGCGGCCAGGTGGAAGGCCTGGAGCGGGGACTGGAAGAGGGCCGCGACTGCGGCGAAGTGCTGCAGCTGATCGCCGCCGTGCGCGGCGCCGTCAATGGCCTGATGGCCGAAGTCATCGAAGAGCATTTGCGCGAGCACGTGGCCAGTCCCGATCTCTCCGGCGAAGAGCGGGCCAGGGGCGCCGACGACATCGCGGGCATCCTGCGCACCTACCTCAAATAAGGAGAACGTCATGAAAACGCAATCCCTCAGCGAAGACCTCTCCGCCTGGCAGCACGAACACGTCTTCGGTGCCGCCAGCGACAAGGCGGAATGCCGCGCGCGCATCGTCATGTGGATCACCTTGGCCACCATGGTGCTGGAAATCGTCGCCGGCTGGTGGTACAACTCCATGGCCCTGCTGGCCGATGGATGGCATATGAGTTCGCACGCGCTGGCCATCGGCCTGGCCGCATTTGCGTATGCGGCGGCGCGCCGCTATGCGCGCGACCCCCGCTTTGCCTTCGGCACGTGGAAGATCGAGGTGCTGGCCGGCTATACGAGCGCCATCCTGCTGCTGGGCGTGGCTGTGCTGATGGTGGCCGCTTCCGTCGAGCGCCTGTTCTCGCCGCAGCCCATCCACTATCCGCAGGCGATGGCGGTGGCGGCCTTCGGCCTGGCGGTCAACCTCGTGTGCGCGCTGATCCTCGGCGGGCACCACGACCATGACCACCATGATGGCCACGATCACCATGACCATCATGGGCACCACGACCACCATGGCCATGGCGAAGACCTGAACATGAAGGCCGCCTACATCCACGTGCTGGCCGACGCCGCCACGTCCGTGCTGGCCATCGTGGCGCTGGCCGGCGCGTGGGCTTACGGCTGGCAGTGGCTCGATCCCGTGATGGGTATCGCGGGCGCCGTGCTGGTGGCGCTGTGGGCGAAAAAGCTGATGCTGGACACGGGCAAGGTCTTGCTGGACCGCGAGATGGACCACCCCGTGGTGGATGAAATCCGCGAAGCGGTGGAAATGGAAAGCGCCGGCGACACGCCGCGCATCGTCGACCTGCACGTGTGGCGAGTCGGCAAGCAGCTGTATTCGTGCGCCTTGTCCGTCGTCAGCCGCGACGCCGCATTGACGGCCGCCGAACTGCGCGCGCGCATCGGCATCCACGAGGAAATCGTCCACAGCACCATCGAGATTATTCGCCGGCCTTGATAATGATGGGGAAAAAAGCCCGTTGATGCGGGGCGTAGGCCGTATAATGTCGGCTTTTACAGCACGCGCTGTTCACCAGACAGAGAAGAAAATGAGCACATTACCACCATGCCCGCAATGCCAATCCGAATTCACGTACGAAGACGGCAGCCAGTTGATCTGCCCTGAGTGCGCGCATGAATGGTCGGCCACGGCTGGCGAAGCCGTGGAAGAGGGTGCCCGTGTGTACCGCGATTCGGCCGGCAATATCCTGCAGGACGGCGACACGGTCAGCGTCATCAAGGACTTGAAATTGAAGGGCGGCGGCGGTGTCGTCAAGATGGGCACGAAGGTCAAGAACATCCGTTTGGTCGACAGCGACCACGACATCGACTGCAAGATCGACGGCTTCGGTTCCATGAGCTTGAAGACGGAATTCGTCAAGAAAGTGTAGGACTTTTCCTTGCCATTCGCGGCGCGCCTCGCATTGTTGCCGGCGCGCCGTTTTTTATTTCAGACCCCATGCAAATCGACCATCTCCGCCAGCGCCTGCGCGCCCTGGGCGCCAAGCCCCTGCACGAACAGCGCGTGCTGCGCGACTGGATACAGGGCCAGCCGCACGACCAGGGCCGGCGCCGCGCCGAAGACTTTTTGCCGCTGCCCGTGCGCGACGCCTTGCCTGCGCTCGACCTCGAACTGCAGGGCATGCTGAAACTGCTCAGCACCCATCCGGGTGCCGACGGTTCCGCGCGCCTGCTGGTTGGGCTGCACGACGGCCAGACGGTGGAAAGCGTGCTGCTGCCGCGCGACGGCCTGTGCGTGTCGAGCCAGGTCGGTTGCGCCGTCGGCTGCCAGTTCTGCATGACGGGCCGTGACGGATTGATCCGGCAAGTCACCAGCGGCGAGATCGTCGCCCAGGTGGTGCTGGCGCGCACCTTGCGCCCGGTGAAAAAAGTCGTCTTCATGGGCATGGGCGAACCGGCGCATAACCTGAACAATGTGATGGAAGCGATCGAGCTGCTGGGCACGGAGGGCAATATCGGCCACAAGAACCTCGTGTTTTCCACCGTGGGCGACCCGCGTGCCTTCGAACGCCTGCCGCAGGGGCGCGTCAAGCCGGCGCTGGCCCTGTCGCTGCACACGACGAAGCCGGCGCTGCGCGACCAGCTGCTGCCGCGCGCACCCAGGCTCACCCCGCGCGAGCTGGTGGACTTCGGCGAAGCGTATGCGCGCCTGACCGGCTACCCTGTGCAGTACCAGTGGACGCTGATGGAGGGCGTCAACGATGGCGACGACGAGATGGACGGCATCGTCGCGCTCTTGCAGGGCAAGTACGCGGTGCTCAACATGATCCCGTATAACACCATCGATGACTTGCCGTTCAGGCGTCCCAGCTGGGACAAGGCGCGGGCCATCGCCGCCGCCCTGCACGCGCGCGGCGTGCTGACCAAATTGCGCGATTCGGCCGGGCAGGACGTGGAGGGCGGCTGCGGGCAGTTGCGGGCGCGCGAAGCGAAGGGCAAGGTCATTCCCATCCGTGCCAGCGTGACGGCGTAGGTCGGATTAGCGGAGCGTAATCCGACATTCGCCCATACGCCAACAATGATGTCGGATTACGCGGTGCCCGCTAATCCGACCTACTCGCCCCGCATCCCACCGAGCAAATCGTTTTCATTCAATATCGCAAACGCGATCTCGGGATGCGCGGCCAGGCAGCGGCGCACGGCGGCGGGAATGGCGGCGCGCGTCTTGCGGCACAGGCCGGGCCGCTCCAGCAGGCGGATCTGGAAGCCGCGCACGGTGCGCACTTCGCCGCTGCCCGGCACGATCTGCAATTCCACGCCCAGGTTGCTCTTCAACAGCCGCTGCAGCTTCTGCAGCTGTGCATACGTGGCGATGCCCTCGATGTGCGCCAGCAGGCGCTTTTCTTCCGTCAGGTTCAGGCGCAGGATGGACAGGTCCGCCTGCGGATCGTCGAGCAGGCGCTCGCGCTCGCAGTCGCACAGCTGCGGCGGGCACTCCTTGCGGACTTCAAAATCGACGATGCGCATGCTGGTGTTCCAGTGACGTTCCAATGGCGATCCGGGATCAATCAAGTATCGTCCCCCGCCTGGCGCATGTCAATCAGCGGGGGCTGACGATCAGGCGCCAGCGGATGGCGCCTTGCTCGCTGCTGTGCTGGTGGTGGTTTTGCGGCGGCATGACGTGGCCTTCCGTCGAGACGATCTCGTGCGCGCAGCCGTCGCAGCGGTAGATGCCCGAATACGGCACGGCTTCGCCTGGCGAGGTCAGTTCATCGAAACGCGGGTGCATGGAGCGCGCCACGTAGCTGGGGTTTTTGTAGTCGGCCATGGATTCCTCTGGATGTGGGCAGGTCCCCATTCTGGCACACAATCGTGCGCGGCCTTGACCGCGTGTCTTGGCGCGTGTGCCGCCCTGTGTTGTAATGTTGCTCATCCCATTTGAACACGCAAGGCCATGAGAACCCGCATCAAGATCTGCTGCATCGCTTCCATCGACGAAGCGCAACTGGCCATTGCCGCCGGCGCCGACGCGCTGGGCCTGGTGGCCGTCATGCCGTCCGGCCCCGGCCCGATTCCCGACGCGCGCATCGCGCAGATCGCCGCCTGGACGCCGCCTCCCGTGGCCACCTTCCTGCTGACGTCCGAGACGACGGCGGCAGCCATCGCCGAACACGTGCGCGCCACGCAGCCGTCCACCGTGCAGATCGTCGGCCATATCGATCCCGGCGAAGTGGCGCAGCTGGCGCGCTTGCTGCCGCACGTGCGGCGCGTGCAGGTGATCCACGTGGAGGGACCGGAGGCGTTGGCGCTGATCCCCGCCTACGCGCCCCATGTCCACGCTTTTTTGCTCGATTCGGGACGCCCCGGCGCGGCTGTGCCGGAACTGGGCGGCACGGGCCGCACGCACGACTGGTCCGTCAGTGCGCGCTTCGTGCGCGCCAGCCCCCGTCCCGTCTTCCTGGCCGGCGGCCTCGATGCGAACAACGTGATGGAGGCGCTGCGCCAGGTACGCCCCTACGGCATCGACCTGTGCTCGCGCGTGCGCACGGACGGCCAGCTCGATGTCATGAAGCTGGCCTTGCTGATGGCGGCCGTGCGCGACGCGGATGCGGCGCTGTATGCGGAAGGCTAAGCCGTAGTTGCCGATGCGTTCATCTCGCGCACGAACGCTTCCGTAAACGCGGCCACCATGCCGCTGGCTGCGCGCGGCGAGATCAGGCCCACGACGGAGTGCGATTCCTCGTCCGGCAGGGCGATAAAACGCACGCCGGGCGGCGCCACCAGGCGCATGCTGTCGGGGACGATGGCGATGCCCATATTGGCCTCGATCAGGTTCAGCTGCGACGTCTTGCGCGACAGGGCGCGCGCCGCCTTCGGGAAGAAGCCCTGCGCCAGGCACAGGCCCGCCACCAGGTAGCTCAGGCCCCCCCGGTCCTTGTGCGGGATAGAGACGAACGCTTCGTCGCGCAGGGCGGCGATCGTCGTGCGCTCCAGCGCCGCCAGCGGCGACATCGCCGACACGGCCACCACCAGTTTTTCCGCGTACAGTTCGCGCACGACGATGTTGGCGTGCTTGCGCAGGGTGGGCAGGCGCACGAGGCCCAGGTCGGCGCGGCCTTCTTCGATATCAAACGCCTGGTTTTCCGACGAGCCTTTCGACACGTCGAGCGAAACGCCGGGGAATTGCGCCAGCAGCCGGTTCAGCACGGCGCCGATGGCGGGCGTGAGAGTGACGGAACTCGAATGCAGCAGGCGGATGATGCCTTGCGCGCCTTGTCCCACGTGGCGCGTCTGGCGCACGGTTTCCTCGATGTCGTCGAGGATGCGCCTGGCGCGTTCATAAAACAGCTGTCCCGCGGGCGTCAGCTCGATATGGCGCGCGTCGCGCGTGAGCAGCAGGGCTTGCACCTCGCCCTCGAGCTCCTTGATTTGCCGGCTCAGGGCCGACTGCGCGATATACAGCTTTTCCGCCGCGCGCGAGTAGCTGCCCGCATCGACGACTTCGACAAAGTAGCGGAACTGTCTGATGGAAATCAATCGTATGCCTTTTCGAGATCGGAGACTGCCTGATTTGATATTGGCCTGGCCCCGGCGTTCGCGCTACAGTGGCCTGGTCTGCTGTCACTGCAAAGGAAAGACCATGCTGGAATTGATCGGGGTGCTGGGACTGCTCGTCAGTATTATCGTAAAACTGATTTTCGTCCAGATCGGCGGCGCGGCCGAGGGCAAGGAGGACTAATATGCCAGCGTCGCCACATACGGTGCCGACAACGCCAGCGTTTTCAGGCGGCAGGCCGGTGCGGCCCCATCCCACTCCGCCAACTGCTTGCCCGCGCACTTGAGCGCCGCCTCGCGCGCCGTCCATGCCTGCGCCAGGCGCCGCGGGCGCTGATCGGCAGGGCAGTCGGCCAGCTTAGCTGCCACTTGCGGCCCCAAATAGTCGCGTGCCAGATGGAACCAGTCGGCAATGTCCTGCACGCGCATCACGTCGATGCCAACGGGACCGTGCAGGCCGATGGCTGCCAGCGACAGTCCCTCGTCATGGCTGAACGACAGGCCGGCCGCGCGTCCTGCCAGCAGCAAACGGGGAGGGGCGCCCGGCGTCGATTCCACTGTAATCGCCCCGATGTCCAGGTTTTGCCACTGCGCCGCCGCTTCGCGCACGGCCTGGCGCAGGTGCGCGCGCGCTTCCACGCGGGATGGCGGCGGCACGATGCCGATCGCCAGCACGCCGTCGTCCGCCCAAAGCACCGTAAAATCCATCAGCTGCAATCAGCTACGCAAAGGCGCGGCCGGACATCCCGCCCAGTTGCTGCCGGCGGGGATGTGCTCGCCCTTCATCACCAAGGTCAGCGGTCCCAGGCGCGCATTGTCGCCCACCTTGGCGCTGTACAGCACGGAGCTGCGCGGCCCCATGTAGACGCGCTGGCCGATCTCCACGTGGTCGATCTTCATCACGCGGTCTTCGAACAGATGCGTTTGCGGGCAGGTGAGCGCATTCAATTCGCTGTAGTCGCCGATGTGCACGCAGTCGAATTCCGTGATGTCCGTCGTATCCATGTAGACGCCGCGGCCGATCTTGCAGCCGAACAGGCGGAAGGCCAGCGGCAGCCACGGCGTGCCGCGCAGGTAGCGCATGAAGTTGGGCACGGCGATGCCTTCATACAGGTTCGTGACGCCTTCCGAAATCCACACGAAAGGCGTCCACATGGGCGCCGCATGTTTGCGGTAGCGTCCCAGCAGCAGCCACTTGAACAGTACGACCACCAAAAAATTGCCGATGCCGTAGGCCAGGCCGGCGATGGCCAGGTCGCCCACCACTTCGCCCCAGCGCCCTGCGCCCGCGATCGGCATCACGTCCAGCACCAGCGTGTAGCCGACGGCAATCACCACGGCGTGCGGCGCGACGATGCGGAACGCTTCGATCAGGCTGCGTCCCAGGCGGCGCAGCAGCGACGGCTTGAACGTCAGGTGCTCGGCAAAGCCGCTGACCTGTTCGCGCGCGGGCAAATGCATGGGCGGGGAACCGAGCCAGGTATCGCCGCTGTGCATCTGCTCATTGCGCGGCGCGTGCGTGTGCACGCCGATCAGCACATGTTCGGGCAGCACGGTGCCGTCCGGGATATAGCTGCCGTTGCCGACGAAGCTGCGGTGCGAGACGACGGTGGGGCGCATGGTCATCCAGCCGCCGTCGATCTGCTCATCGCCCAGCATGACGGCGTCGGCGATGAAGGTGTCGTCGCCCAGGGTCAGCATGTCGGGCACGACGCCCAGCGCCGTGGAAATCTCCGCGCCCTTGCCGACCTTGGCGCCCAGCAGGCGGTACCAGTAGGGCGCGTACACGGTGGCGTAGATGCCGTGCAGGACGTTCAGGCTCGATTCCTGGATATGGCTGACCAGCCACTTGGCGCAATAGATATTGCTGTGCACGGGCGAGCTGCCCGGCTTCAGGCGCGGCAGCGCGCCCCAGCGGATGGCGGCCGACAGCAGGGCCGTGAGCACGATCAGCACGGCGCTGGCGGGGAAGGCCAGCAGGAAGTAGCGGGCCAGCTGGGTCGTCACGTCGCGCCCCTGCAGCCACGGCATCATTTCGCGCTCGTCGAACCAGTCGATCAGCACGAAGCTGGGGAAGACGGGCATGAAGAACAGCACGGCGATGAGGACCATGCCGAAGCAGAAGAACAGGGTTTCGCCCGTCAGGCGCAGGCGCGAGACGGCAGGGCGCGGCGGCTGGCTGGCCCGGTCATAGGGGCCGATGTCGCGCGCGGGCGACCCCGTCCAGACGCGCCCTGCCGGCACCGAAGCGCCGTCGGCCAGTGCCGACTGGCCCTCGAGGTGACCGAAGGCGCCCACTTGCGTATTGCCTTCCAGGATAGCGTAAGAGCTGATGCAGGCATCGTCGCCGATGCTGATCTGCCCCAGCAGCAAACGGCCCCGTTCCACGCGGGCGTTTTCAAAGTTGACGGCATTGCCCACGCTGACGTTGTCGCCGATGGACAGCAAGTCGGGCGCGCGCAGGGTCATCGAGCCGATGACGACTTCCTTGCCCACTTTCGCGCCCAGCGCGCGCAGCCACCAGCTGTTCAGGGATGAGCCGCTGAGCAGATACGCGGGCGCCGATTCGACCAGGCGGTCGGCCAGCCACCAGCGGTAATAGGTGACGCCCCACAGCGGATAGCTGCCCGGTTTCAGACGCCCGGCGATCAGCCACTTGCCGGCAATCGCAATGGCAAATTCGGCCAGGGTCGCGAGCAAGAACACGCCGATCGAGGCGGCGATGGCGCGCGGCACGGTGTCGCCCGTGTCGCCCGTGAAGAAGTGGTAGGTGAAGAACGGCGCCATCCACTGCGCCATGCGCAGGGTGACGAGGCCCGGCACGGCCGCCGCCTGCGCCGCGCCGCAGACCCAGCGCTTCCAGGCCGACGGCGGCGTCCAATCCGCTTCCGGCGTGGCCAGCGCGGGCGCTTCGTTCAGCACGGCGGCGATCTTGCCGATCTGCCGGTTCTGGTAAATGTCGCGTACCGTCATGTGGGCGTAGGCCGGATCGGCGCGCAGGGCGGATGCCAGGCGGGCGGCCAGGAAGGAGTGGCCGCCGAGGTCGCTGAAGAAGTCCAGCTGGCGCAAGATGGCCTGACCGGGGAACAGCTTGGCCAGGGCCGCGAACAGGGCCGCTTCGGCCGGCGTTTCCGGCACGTCCGAGATCCCCGCCTCGCCGGCCTGCGGCGCGGATAATGGCATGGCTTTCAAGGCCTTCCTGTCGATCTTGCCCGAGGTGAGGCGCGGCATCAGCGGCAGCAATTCAAAACGGCCCGGCACCATGTAGGGCGGCAAATGCAGGTTCAGGGCCGCGCGCAGGGTTTTCGCCGCCAGGGCGTCGCCGGGCGCCTCGTCGCTGCCGACGATGTAGGCCACCAGCTGGTCGATGCCGTCATCCTTGCGCAGCAGGACGGCCACCGTGCCCACGCCCGGCTGCTGCGCCAGCACGGCTTCGATCTCGCCCAGCTCCACGCGGAAGCCGCGTATCTTCACCTGGTCATCGGCGCGGCCCAGGCACAGCACCTGGCCGTCCGCATCGATGCGGGCCAGGTCGCCCGTGCGGTACAGGCGCGCGTCATCGTCGCTGGTCGCCCACGGGTTGGGCAGGAATTTTTCCACCGTCAGATCGGGCCGGCCCAGGTAGCCCTCGGCCAGGCCGGGGCCGATGATGCACAGTTCCCCCGTTTCGCCGCGCGCCAGCAATGTCAATGGGCGGTTTTCTCCGTGCTCGGCCACCTGCAGCACCAGCAAGCCGTAGTTGGGCAGCGGCGTGCCGATGGTGACGGGTTCGCCGGGGCGCAGCCGCGCCAGGCTGCACGAGACGGTCGCCTCTGTCGGGCCATAGGTGTTGAACATGGCGCGGCCCGGGCGCGACCAGCGCTCGACCAGGGACTCGGGGCACATCTCGCCGCCCAGGTTGATCAGGCGCAGGCTCGGTACTTCTTCGGCGAACAGGGCCAGCAGGGTAGGCACGGCATGGAGAACGGTGACGTGGTTGGCGGCCAGCGCGCGCGGCAAGGCTTCCGGGTCGCCCGAGATCTCCTTGGGACCCAGCCACAGGGTGGCGCCCACCAGGTAGGCGATCCAGATTTCCTCGAACGACATGTCGAAGGCGACGGAAAAGCCCTGGTAGACGGTGTCGCTTTGCGTCACTTCCAGCACGGCGTTTTCGCTGCGCAGGAAGTGGCAGATGCTGCGCTGATTGATCAATATGCCCTTGGGCTTGCCCGTGGAGCCGGACGTGTAGATCACGTACGCGGGGTGTTCGGGCAAGACTGTGCCGCGCGCGGGCAGCAGTTCGCCCGGCGCGGCGGGCGCCAGCAGGCTTTCCGCGGTCCACACGGGACGCTCGACGCCAGCCTGCTCCAGGCGCGGCGCGAACTGCGCGCAGCTGACGACACCAAAGCCATTGGCGTCATCGAGGCACACCTGCAGGCGTTCGACGGGCGTGTCTTCATCGACGGGCAGCCAGGCGGCTCCCGCCTTGGCGATGGCCGCCTGCATCAGCAGCAGATGCGCGCCGCGCGGCAGCCACAGTCCCACGATGTCGCCGGGCTTGACGCCGGCCGCCATCAGGCGCGACGCCGCCAGGCCCGCCTGCGCATCGAGTTCGGCATACGTGATGCGGCGCGCGCCATCGATCAGGGCGATTTGTTCGGGACAGCGGCGCGCCGTCGCTTCCAGCAGGTCGGCCAGCACTTCCTCGCGCAGCAGATCCGGTCGCGGCGGGCCGTACAGGATGTCGGCGTGGGTGGAAGGGATGCCTGGGCTGACTGCGGTGAAATCGTTCATGGATGACGCTTATCTGTAATGCGGTGTGAGGAATCTGACGGGCTGCGCATGGTGCGCGGCACAGTTGATACATTACAGCACGCAAGACATTTCAGCGTTGCAGAACGGGGAATTTTGCGGGACTTTCAATAATTATGTGGCTGCACGATCAACTGCCATGATTACGGAATGTAAAACGGGGAAACATGGCGCCGATTTGCGCCACAGTAGCCGCCGCCGGATAGCCGTGCAGGGGGCGGCCGGACAGCGCCGCGTCCGCGCAGCCTTCGGCGCGGAACTGCTGCAGCACGTAGTTATCGACGCCTTTCGCGGCCAGGGCGGCGGCCAGGGACAGCAGCTGTGCGTCCGGCAGCAAGTCCGGATGGGTGGTGGTGCGGCATTCGTAGGCGACGCCGCTGGCGAGGATGGCGTCCAGGCAGGCGCGCGCCGGGTCGCCGCTGCCCTCCACGCGGGTCACATGACGATAGTCGGCAAACGGCGCCTTGATGTCGAAGCCGACCCAGTCGACCAGGGGCAGCACTTCCTGCAGGCGCTGCGGATAGATGCAGGCCGTGTGCAGGCCGATGCCGAAACCCAGCGCCCTGACGTCCAGCATGGCGCGCGCCAGCGCCGGGTCCATGCATGCCTCGCCGCCGCTGAAGACGACGGCGTCGACGAGGCCCACGCGGCGCCGCAGCCAGGTCAGTACGTCCTGCCACGGCATGGCGCCTTCGGGCGTGCGCGCCTGCAAATGCGGATTGTGGCAATAGCCGCAACGCCAGGGGCAGCCCTGCACGAACACCACGGCAGCCAGCTTGCCCGGGTAGTCGGTGGCGGAAAAGGGCGTCAGGCCGCCCACTTTCAACTCAGCCATGGCAGGCCGGCTGGCCAACCCGGGCGCTCGCTTCCGTAAAATACTGGCGCTCGTGGAATTCGCCCTGCTTGCCGATGTTGAACGAGGCGACGGGGCGGTGATAGCCCATCACGCGCGTCCAGATTTCGCAGCGCTGGCGTTCGCTGTCGAGCAGGGTGATGGCGGGAGTGAAGTCGGGACGTGCATTCATGGCGTTTCCTCAAGTGATGGAGCAATGTGGGCCTGCTTGCGGGCGATCAGCTCCGCGTCGCAGGTGGGGCAGAATTCATGTTTCCCGGCCAGGTAGCCGTGGCGCGGGCAGATGGAAAACGTGGGCGTGACGGTGATGTAGGGCAGCGAGAAGCGGCTCAGGGCGCGTTTGACCAGCTCGCGGCAGGCGTTCGCGTCCGACAGCGCTTCCGTCATGTACAAATGCAGCACCGTGCCGCCCGTGTATTTGCGCTGCAGCGCGTCCTGCAATTCCAGCGCTTCGAACGGGTCGTCCGTGTGGCCGACGGGCAGCTGCGACGAGTTCGTGTAATACGGATTGTCGACGGTGCCGGCCTGCAGGATGGCGGGATAGCGCTTGCGGTCTTCGCGGGCGAAGCGGTACGTCGTGCCTTCGGCCGGCGTCGCTTCCAGGTTGTACATATGGCCCGTCTCTTCCTGGAAGGCCACCATGCGGGCGCGCACGTGGTCGAGCAGGCGGATCGCCAGCGCATGGCCCTCGGCGGACGTGATGTCCCAGGCGTCGCCGCTGAAATTGCGGATCATCTCGTTGATGCCGTTCACGCCCAGGGTGGAAAAGTGGTTGCGCAGGGTGCCCAGGTAGCGTTTCGTGTAGGGGAACAGGCCTTGCTGCATCAGTTCCTCGATGGTGCGGCGCTTGATTTCCAGGCTGGTCTTGCCCAGTTCCAGCAGGCGGTCCAGGTCCGCCATCAAGGCCGCTTCGTCGCCGCGCCACAGGTGGCCCAGGCGTGCGCAGTTGATCGTCACCACGCCCAGGGAGCCCGTCTGCTCGGCGGAACCGAACAGGCCATTGCCCCTTTTCAGCAGTTCGCGCAAGTCCAGCTGCAAGCGGCAGCACATGGAGCGGATCATGTTCGGCTTGAGTTCCGAATTGATGAAGTTCTGGAAGTAGGGCAGGCCGTAGCGGGCCGTCATTTCGAACAGGCGTTCCGCGTTTTCGCTATGCCAGTCGAAATCCTCGGTGATGTTATAGGTGGGGATGGGGAAGGTGAAGACCCTGCCCTTGGCGTCGCCCGCCATCATGATCTCGATGTAGGCGCGGTTGATCATGTCCATCTCCGCCTGCAGCTCGCCATAGCTGAAGTCCATTTCCCGGCCGGCGATGACGGGAATCTGCTCGCGCAGGTCGTCCGGGCAGACCCAGTCGAAAGTGAGGTTGGTGAACGGCGTCTGCGTGCCCCAGCGCGATGGCACGTTGAGGTTGAAGATCAGCTCCTGCATGTACTGGCGCACGTCTTCATAGCACAGGCTGTCCTTGCGGATGTAGGGCGCCATATAGGTATCGAAGGAGCTGAACGCCTGCGCGCCGGCCCACTCGTTTTGCAGGGTGCCGAGAAAATTGACGATCTGGCCGATGGCGCTCGACATGTGCTTGGGCGGGCCCGATTCGATCTTGCCCGGCACGCCGTTCAAGCCTTCATGCAGCAGGGTGCGCAGCGACCAGCCGGCGCAATAGCCAGCCAGCATGTCGAGGTCGTGGATGTGCAGGGCCGCTTCGCGGTGCGCCGCGCCCACTTCCGGCGGATACACCTGGTCCAGCCAGTAATTGGCGATGACCTTGCCCGATACATTGAGTATCAGGCCGCCCAGCGAGTAACCCTGGTTGGCGTTGGCGTTGACACGCCAGTCGCGCCGGTCCAGGTATTCATTGATGGACGCGGCGACATCGACCTGGCCGCGTGTGGGGGAAACTGCATTTGTCGTCATGAAACCTCCAATAAACACAACATGCGGTGTTTTTATGGAGATTAATCACTAAATATAGTGGCGTCAAAGGGCGCGTGCAGTTGCGTGACGAATCCTTGATGCAGGTGAAAAAACCACGTCAGCCGCTTTTGTTCCAGCGCGTTTCGCGCAGGATCAGCCAGCTCGCGCAAAAGAACGCGGCGCCGCAGGCGGCGACGCTGGCGACGGAGGCGGGCAGCACGTGCGTCCAGATTTCCAGCGGCGTGTAGGTGCTCCAGCTGGCCACGCGCGCGTCGAAGGTGACGTAGTTCGCCAGCAGCCAGTAGACGGCCAGCAGGCCCGTGCAGATGGCGGCCTGACGCAGCAGCGGCATCTTGCGGCGCGCGAACACGGCCAGCAGGAACAGCAGCAGCACGCCCGGATACGCGCCCAGCACCTCGGGCGACAGCACGGAGATGGTCCCTGCGTCATAGCCATCGGGCGGCCCGGCCCACTGCACCTGCAGCGCGGTGAGGAACAGGGTGAGCAGGAAAATCAGCAGCGGTTTGCGGGTCATGGCGGGCAATCGGATAGGGAAAAAGTGGAGCATTTTACAGCCAGGTCAAGCAAGTTGAACGCGCGCCAGCCATGCATGCATTCCTTCACCTGTGTCAAGGACTGGGCGGTATGGGCGGGGCTATAGTCTGCACCCTGAGCCGATACAGGACTGTGAATATCATGATGCTTGAATCAACTACCGCCACCCGCGTGGCCGGACCGCTGGAACTGGTCTGCCCCGCCGGCAGCCTGCCCGCCTTGAAAGCGGCCGTCGACAATGGCGCCGACACCGTGTACCTGGGTTTTCGCGACGCCACCAATGCACGCAATTTCGCCGGCCTCAATTTCGACGAAAAGGCCATCGCCGAGGGCGTGCGCTACGCCCACCAATATGGACGCAAGGTGCTGCTGGCGCTGAATACCTATCCGCAGCCGCACAACTGGGCCGTGTGGCGCAGCGCCATCGACCGCGCCGCGCAAGCCGGCATCGACGCCATGATCGTCGCCGATCCGGGCTTGATGGCGTATGCAAGCGAGCATCACCCGCAGCTGCGCCTGCACCTGTCCGTGCAAGGCTCGGCCACCAACTACGAAGCGATCAATTTTTACCAGGAACACTTCGGCATCGCCCGCGCCGTGCTGCCGCGCGTGCTGTCGATGGCGCAGGTCGAGCAACTGATCGCCAAGACGGACGTCGAGATCGAGGTCTTCGGCTTCGGCAGCCTGTGCGTGATGGTCGAAGGGCGCTGCGCGCTGTCGTCGTATGCGACGGGCGAGGCGCCGAACACGCACGGCGTGTGCTCGCCGGCGAAATCCGTGCGCTGGCTGGAAACGCCGAACGGCCTCGAATCGCGCCTGAACGGCGTGCTGATCGACCGCTACGCACCGGGCGAAAACGCCAGCTATCCGACCCTGTGCAAGGGGCGTTTCGAAGTCAACGACGAAGAGTATTACGCCATCGAGGAGCCGGCCAGCCTGAACACGCTGGCGCTGCTGCCGCAGCTGATCGCCATGGGCGTGCGCGCCGTGAAGATCGAAGGGCGCCAGCGCAGCCCCGCGTATGTGGCGCAGGTGACGCGCGTGTGGCGCGAAGCGATCGACGCCTGCCGCGAAGGCAATACGCGCTACGCCGTCAAGCCGGGCTGGATGGCGGCCATGGACAAGCTGGCTGAAGGCCAGCAGCACACGCTTGGCGCCTATCACCGCTCCTGGAAATAGCAAAACCTGCTGCGCGTCCCGGGGCGCGGCCTGCGATGCTCACCGTGCTGGAGCACGGTTGCGCTTCTCGGCCCCGCCGCGAGCCGCTCGCTACGGTTTTGTCACTTAAAAAAATATTGGAAAAGGCATGCTAAAACTCTCTTTGGGTCCCTTGCTGTACTACTGGCCGCGCGCCACCGTCTTCGAGTTTTACCAGCAGATCGCCGGCACCGCCGTCGATATCGTGTACCTGGGCGAAACCGTCTGCTCGCGCCGGCATGAGCTGCGCCTGGCCGACTGGCTCGATATCGCCGACATGCTGGCCGCCGCCGGCAAGGAAGTGGTGCTGTCGACGCAGGCGCTGATCGAGGCGGGCGCCGAACTGGCCACCCTGCGCCGCATCACGGGCAATGGGCGCTACGGCGTCGAGGCCAACGACATGGGCGCCGTGCACTGCATGGAAAAGGGCGCGTCCTTCGTCGCCGGCCCCCATTTGAACCTGTTCAATGGCCCCAGCCTGCAACTGATGGCGCGCATGGGGGCGCGGCGCTGGGTGATGCCGCTGGAAATGGGGCAGACGGCGCTGGCCGAGATGCAGCGCCAGAAACCGGAAGGGCTGGAGACGGAAGTGTTTGCCTACGGCCGCATGCCGCTGGCGTTTTCCGCGCGCTGCTTCACGGCGCGCAACCGCAACCTGCCGAAGGACGACTGCGGCTACAGCTGCCTGGAAGAGCCGGACGGGCTGCTGCTGCGCACGCGCGACGAAGTGCCCTTCCTCGTACTCAATGGCACGCAGACGCAGTCGGCGCTCGTCTACAACCTGGTGCGCGAACTCGACGCCATGCGTGACATGGGCGTGTCGGTGGCGCGCATCAGTCCGCAAGCCATGCATACGGAACAGGTGATTGCCATCTTCGACCGCGCCCGCCGGGGGCAGGTCAGCGGCATCGGCGCCCAGGCCCAGCTGGCGGCCTGCCAGCCGGCCGGCGCCTGCGACGGCTATTGGCACGGCCAGCCCGGCATGGAACAGCACGCCGCCCATTGAACGCATCGAAAGGAAGAACATGCAAGATCAACTGGAAAGATTGCCCGTCCCGGTCCCGGCCAAGCCTGCCATGAGCAAGCCCGCCGTGTCGTACCGGCTGCCCGAACCGCTGGCCGAATTGCTGTCCAAGCTGCCGCCGTATCCCGCCTCCTGGCTGTTCGTGCAAGGCTTGAACCGCTTGCTGGCGCCGCAATTGCCCGACGACGTGCGCTGCAGCCTGGAGGGGCGCAGCCTGCGCTTGCGCTTGCTGGACGCCGGTATCGCCTTCGATTTTGAGTGGCAGGGCACGGTGTTCGTGGCCGAACGCTATGTTGACGTGCCGGACCTGTGCATCGCCGCCAGCGTGCATGACTTGATGCTGCTGGCGCGGCGCCAGGAAGATCCGGACACCCTGTTCTTCAGCCGCCGTTTGAGCCTGGAAGGCGATACGGAGCTGGGCTTGCTGTTCAAGAATACGCTCGATGCCATCGAATTGCCGCCGTTCGACCTGCAGTCGCTGGGACCGCGCCGCGTGCTGGCGCATTTGCGCGACCGGGGCGCGCGGGGAGGCTGAGCGGAAAAGGGGAGGCGGGCGCTCAGTGGCGGCAGTGGCCGCAGGCGCCGCTGCACGATGGCAATTGTTCTTCATCGGACGCCTCGCCCATGAAGCCGGCGTCGTTGACGGCGGTCAGCAAACGTTCCTGCGTGGCCAGGCGTTCGTCGAATTGCACCGTGGCGCCGTGGCGCGCCAGCGAGACGCAGACGGTGGCCACGCCCGTGACGGCCTCAAGTGCGCCCGTCAATCTGTCGGCGCAGCCTTCGTGATCCATTCCAATAATATTCAAGCGCGCTGTCTGCATGTGGTCCTCTTGTTTTTCAGATAAAAAAACAGCGTAGGCGAGGGGCGCGCATGCCGTCCAGAGCAGCACGCAAGATTTATTTTCTATTTACGGTTTTATTGATCTGGATTAATTTGCACCGCTCCACTTCCGCCTGAATTGCTGTTGTTTTGTACACAGTTTCCATAATCCAGTCGACAAGCGTGCCCCGCTGCGCGATACTGTCATTCTGATAAGAACGCTGATGAAAGCGCTGGAAAGGAGGGGCCATGCAGCGCCGCCCCCTGCTCAAGCTTGCCGCCCTGTGGCCGTTGCGCGCTGCCGCCGCCGGCACGTCGCCGCCACTGCAGCTCGTGTATCCGCGCCATCAGGCGCTCGATGATCCACAGCAAGGTTATGTGACGGCCTTGCTGCAACAGGCGCTGTCGCGGTCGGGCCATGTCTATGCCTTGCGCCGCTCCGCACTGCGCATGGTGCAGACGCGCGCCATGCAGGAAATCGCCATGGCGTCAGGCAGCGTCGATGTCGTCTGGGCCATGACGAGCCGGGCGCGCGAAACGCAATTGCTGCCGGTGCGCATACCGATCGACCGCGGCCTGATCGGCTGGCGCGTGGCCCTGATCCATGCCCGCCAGACGCAGCTGCTGCGCGGCGTGCGCAGCGTCGCCGCCCTGGCGCGGCTGTCTGCCGGCCAGATGCGCGACTGGCCCGACTGCGCCATCCTGCAGGCGAATGGCTTGCGCCTCGATACGTCGAGCACCTACGAAGGCCTGTTCCAGCAACTGGCGGCAGGGCGCATCGATTACTTTCCCCGTTCCGTGATCGAGGCGCAAAGCGAGCTGGCCAGCCACGCGCAATTGCCGCTGGCGCTAGACACCCACCTGGTCATCCGCTACCCGGCCGCACTGTACTTTTTTGTCGGCAAGCACAGGCCGGAACTGGCGCGCCACATTGAACTGGGACTGGAAACCATGCTGGCCGATGGCAGCTTTGCGCAGCTGTTCCAGCGCCATTTCGGCCGTCTCGCGCAGGGCCTGAATCTGTCCCGGCGTTACGTGCTGGAGCTCGTCAATCCTGACCTGCCGGAGGAGACGCCGCTGGCGCGCAAGGCACTTTGGTATCGTCCAAATCATTACTAATGGTTTAGTTGAGCTATGTCAAACGACTGCTTCAATCGTGCGCAGGATGTTTGAGGAAACGCAAAGCGAGTTCAACAGAACACCTGTTGACACTTATAAAATTTTCGCCGAACATCATTCTACTTTGCAACACTTTGCAATACTTTCCCAGCGATAGCCGCCATGGCGGCTGTCGTGCGGGACCCGTGCGCCCGTTCAACGGCAAGCCGCCGCCAGCCACCGAACGCTGTGCTCCCTTGTAACCATCCGTTATCTTTTCGAAGGTTTGCCCATGCTCGATTCGATCGCGTCGGTATTGCACCAGGTGCCGGAATTGGCCCTGTTCCTGGCGCTGGCGCTGGGCTACGCGGTAGGGCAGATACGCTTCGGCCCGATCCAGCTCGGCGGCGTGTGCGGCACCCTGATCGCCGCGCTGCTGATCGGCCAGCTGGGCATTACCCTGGACGCCAGCGTGAAAAACGTTTTCTTCATGCTGTTTATCTTTGCCCTCGGCTACGCGGGCGGTCCCCAGTTCTTTGCCAACCTCAATGCCAAGGGCTTGCGCCTGGGAATACTGTGCCTGATCGAAGTGGTGGTGGTGCTGGCGCTGGTGCTGCTGGCCACGCGTTTCCTGGGCCTGGACCAAGGGACGGCGGCCGGCATGATGGCGGGCGCGGCGACGGAATCGGCCGTCGTCGGCACGGCCACGGACGCGATCTCGAAGCTGGCGCTGCCGGCGGCCCGCATCGCCGAGCTGCAAGCCAATGTGGTCACCGCGTATTCCATCACATATATCTTTGGCCTGATCGCCATCGTCATCGTCACCAGCCAGATTTTTCCGCTGTTGTTGCGCGTCAATCTGCGCGAGGAAGCGGACAAATTATGGGAAAAAATGGGCGGCGCGCAGGCGGGCGCCGACGATTTGCAGGCGACGCCGGAAATGGTCGGCCGCGCTTACCGCATCAGCCGGGGCGCGGGACGCCGCCTTGATGCCTTGCAGCATATTTTTGCGGGCCGCGCCAGCATCACGCGCGTGCGCCGGCACGGCAAGGTATTACCGTTGGAGCCGCCACTGCGCCTGCGCAATAACGACGAAGTGCTGGTGATCGGCCACCGTCCCGCACTGGTGGCGGCCGAAGCCATCCTGGGCGAGGAATTTGCCGACACGACGGGCTTGAACATGGCCGTCTCCGCCGTCGAAGTGGTGCTGCAGCAAGCCGCGCTGGTGGGTCAGCCCCTGCGCCAGCTTGCCTTGCCCACCGGCGTGCATGTGGCGGCCGTCATCCGCGGCGAGCACAGCATGCCGCCCTTGCCCGACCTGGCCCTGCAGCGCGACGACGTGCTGCGCCTGTACGGCACGACGGAAGGACGCGAACTGAACACGGCGCTGGCCGCCATCGGCAAGCGCGTGCCCACGGGCGACCGCAGCAATATCGTCTACGCCAGCATCGGCATCGTGCTCGGCGTGTATATCGGCGGCTTTACCGCCAGGCTGGGCGGCATTCCGTTTTCGCTGGGCACGGGCGGCGGGGCCTTGCTGACGGGGCTCGTGTTCGGCTGGTACCAGGCGCGAAAACCTGGCATGCCGGGCATCCACCCCAGCGCGCTCGACATGATGAAGGATATCGGCCTGGCCACCTTCATTGCCTGCGTCGGCCTGGCGTCGGGACCGCAGGCAATCGAGCTGGTGCGCCAGTACGGCTTGTCGCTGCCGCTGATGGGCGTCTTGATCGCCGTCATCCCCGCCTCGCTGTCGTTGCTGGTGGGCCACTTTTTCCTCAAGCTGGAAGCGCCCGTGCTCTTGGGCGCCATCGCCGGCCAGCAGTGCAGCACGCCAGCCTTGTCGGCCGTGCAGAACGCGGCCGGCAATTCCACGCCCTTGCTGGGCTACACGATTACCTATGCCATCTCGAACGTGGTGCTGCCTCTGCTGGGGCCGCTCATCGTGGCCCTGGCCGGGTCCGTTCATGCATGAGCAGCTTGCAAGAGCACAGGCAGTAAAGAATTCCTTCAACACGAAAGGCGGTCCGCATGGAATGGTTGCATGAGTTATTCAAGAAGTCGCCCGAAATTGCCTTGTTTCTCTCCCTGGCAGTGGGCTACTACATCGGCAAGATCAAGTTCGGCTCGTTTCAGCTGGGCGGGGTCGCCGGTTCACTGCTGGTGGCGGTCCTCGTCAGCCAGGTAGGCGTGGCCATCGATCCCGGCGTCAAGTCGGTACTGTTCGCCCTGTTCATTTACGCGGTCGGTTATGAAAGCGGACCGCAATTCTTCAATTCGCTGGGGCGCCAGTCCGTGCGCGAAATCATCCTGGCCGTCGTGCTGGCCGTGACGGCGCTGCTGACGGTGGTCATCATGGCCAAGGTGTTCGGCCTGGACAAGGGCCTGGCGGCCGGCGTGGCGGCGGGCGGCTTGACGCAGTCGGCCATCATCGGCACGGCCGGCGACGCGATCACCAAGCTGGGCCTGGCGGCCGACGAGGTGGCGCGCCTGCAGGGCAACGTGGCTGTCGGCTATGCCGTGACCTATGTGTTCGGCTCGTTCGGCGCCATCATCGTCTGCGTCAATATCTTGCCGAAACTCATGGGTCGCACCATCCGCGAAGATGCGATCAAGGCGGAAACGGCGCTGCAGGCGGGCGTGCAGGTGCTGGGACCTGGCCAGACGCCGGCCGCGCCCGACTTGATCGGCCGCATCTACGACGTGGGTCCCGGTGCCGGCCGCACCGTGGAAGAGATCGAAAGCGCTCATCCGAACACGGCCATCACCATCGAGCGCGTGAAACGCAATGGCCAGATCATCGACGTCAGCCCGGACCTGGTGCTGGCCGCCGACGATATCGTGCTGCTGGTGGGCCGCCGCGAAGCCATGCTCAGCGTGTCTTCCCAGCTGGGCAAGGAATTGCTGGCCGTCGAAGGCATGGAACTGGTGATGCAGCGCCGCGACATGGTGCTGACCAACAAGGCTTACCACAACAAGACGGTGGGTGAAATCCGCAGCGCGACGGCGCCGGGCGTGCGTCACGGCATCTTTGTCGTGCAGCTGAGCCGCATGGGCAAGATCCTGCCCATGCAGCCGGAAACCGTCGTGCAGACGGGCGACGTGGTGACCATCTATGGCGCCGAGCAGGACGTCAAGCGCGTGGCGGCCGAAGTGGGCTACATGATCGTGCCGAGCGCCAAGACGGATTTCGTCTACATGGGCGCCGGCCTCGTCGTCGGCCTGCTGGTGGGCTTGCTGGTGGCGCGCATCGGTTCGATTCCGCTGACACTGGGCAGCGGCGGCGGCGTGCTGCTGTCGGGTCTCGTGTTCGGCTGGTTCCGCGCCAAGCGCCAGACCTTCGGTTACATGCCCAGCGGCGCCGTGCAAATCCTCAAGGATCTGGGCCTGGCCGGCTTCGTTGCCGTCGTCGGCCTCACGTCCGGCCTGCAAGCCGTGCAAACCGTGCGCGAACACGGCCTGACCCTGTTCGGCGTGGGCGTCGTGGTGACCATCCTGCCGATGATACTGACCATGCTGGTCGGCCGTTACGTCTTGCGCTATGACAACGTGGCCGTGTTTGCGGGCGCCTTGTCCGGCTCGCGCAGCGCCAATCCCGCGTTCGGCGAAGTGCTGAACGCGGCGCAAAACTCGATTCCCACCGTACCGTTTGCCATCACGTATGCCCTGGCCAACGTTTTCCTGACCTTGCTGGGGCCGCTGATTGTGGCCTTCGTCTGAGTCTGCATGTATGTGCAAGCACCTTTGCAAGAACCCTCAAAATTATCAGTCTGATAAGGAGTAGCAAAAATGGATTTCAGTAACCCAAGCAAACTCGCCCTGTTGAGCCCCTTCGAATTGAAGGATGCGCTGATCCAGACGGCCAAGCAAAGCAACCGCCTGATGCTCAATGCGGGCCGCGGCAACCCGAATTTCCTGGCGACCACGCCACGCCACGGCTTCTTCCAGTTCGGCCAGTTCGCCATGACGGAAGCGGAGCGCTCGTATGTGTACATGGACGACGTGGGCGGCTTTCCCACGCGCGAGGGCATCGAGGCGCGCTTTGAAATCTTCGTGCGCAAGCACGAAGGCAACCCGGGCGCGCATTTCATCGAGGCGGCCGTGTCGTATGTGCGCGACCAGCTGGGCCTGAGCGCGGGCGACTTCATCTATGAGATGTGCGAAGCCATCCTCGGCTGCAACTATCCCGTGCCGGACCGCATGCTGCGCCTGTCCGAGAAAATCGTCGGCCAGTATATCCACCGCGAAATGATCGGCGACCATCCGTTTGTCGGCAACTTCGACATGTACGCGGTCGAGGGCGGCACGGCGGCCATGACCTATCTGTTCGCCAGCCTGAAATCGAACCACATCATCCAGGAAGGCGACACGATCGCCCTGGGCATGCCGATCTTCACGCCCTACATCGAGATTCCCCAGCTGAACGACTACAAGCTGAACACCGTGCACATCGATGCGCCGCAATCGAACAACTGGCAATTCACCAAGAAGGAACTGGACAAGCTGCTCGACCCGAAAGTGAAGGCTTTCTTCCTCGTCAACCCCAGCAATCCGCCATCCGTCAAGATTGACGACGAGACCCTGGAATACATCGCCAAGATCATCAAGAAGCGCCCGGACCTGATCATTTTGACCGATGACGTGTACGGCACGTTCGCCGACAATTTCGTCTCGCTGTTCGCCATCTGCCCGTTCAACACCATCCTCGTATATTCGTTCTCGAAATACTTCGGCGCGACGGGCTGGCGCATGGGCGTGGTGGCCACGCATGAAAACAATGTGCTCGACGACAAGATTGCGAAGTTGCCTGAAACCATCAAGAAGCAGCTCGATGCCCGTTATCACTCCATCACGACGGAACCGCGCCAGCTGAAATTCATCGACCGCCTGGTGGCCGACAGCCGCACGGTGGCGCTGAACCACACGGCCGGCCTGTCCACGCCCGTGCAGGCGCAGATGACCCTGTTCTCCTTGTTCTCGCTGATGGATGAAGAGCAAAAGTACAAGCAATCGATGAAACGCATCGTGCTGCGCCGCAAGGAAGCGCTGTACCGCGAACTGGGCTTGCCGATGGTGCACGACGCCAATTCCGTGCGCTACTACCATCTGCTGGACATGGAATCCTTGGCCGCGCAGATGCATGGCGTGGAGTTTTCGCAGTGGCTGCTGAAAAAACTGAAACCGAACGAAGCGCTGTTCCGCCTGGCCGAGGAAACGGGCGTCATCCTGCTGCCGGGCCGCGGCTTCGGCACCACGCATCCGTCCGGCCGCGTCTCGCTGGCCAACCTGAACGAATACGACTACGCCAATATCGGCCGCGCCATCCGCAGCATGGCGTCCGAGTTCTTTGCCGTATTTGAAAAGGAAAAGGAAAAGGAAAAGGGCGGCAAGAAGGCGAAGAAGTAAGCCGCTAGCCGTGTAGTCTGACAAAAACGGGCGCCCCGCATGAGGCGCCCGTTTTTGTCTGTCAGCTTGCGTAACCAATAGTGCAGGCTGGAATGGACATCCGTGGATATAATTGCTATTGTGAAAGTATAAACATGGCAACCCCGTGCTTTCCCCTCATTCATTGACTGGACGCTACATGGGCAGATTGCAAGGACATTTATCATTATTGCTGGCGAGCGCGCTGGGCGCGGCCATGCCGGCCCTGGCGGAACCTCTGACATTCAGCGAAGCGCTGCAGCAAGCGGCAGCCGCTTCGGGCGCCGTGCAGGGCGCCGCGCTCGACGTGCGCGCGAAGACCCTCAAGGCGGAGGCGCTGTCGAATATCGACGGCCCTTCCGTGGACTTGACGGCGTTTCGCGGCCGCCTGTCGACGGACTTGAACATCGATACGAGCGGCTTGTCCGGCGTGGTGGGCGGCATCGAGTCCGTGCTGCCATCGATTCCCGGCTTGCCCAAACCACAGATTCCCAATTCCCTGAGCCGCGAAGTGGTGACGGACCTGACCTCGTTCGGCTTGCTGGGCATGTGGCCCATCTACACGGGCGGGCGCCTGGACGCCGTCAAGGGCCTCGCGTCGAGCCTGACCCTGGCCGCGCAGGCGGAGCGCACGGAAGCGGAAGAGCAGCTGGCCACCCTGGTGGCGCAGCGCTATTTTCAATTATTGCTGGCGAAGCGGGTGGTGGCCGTGCGGGCCGAAGTGACGGCCGGCGTGACGCAGCACCAGCGCGACGCGGCCAAGCTGGAAAAGGGCGGCCTGATTTCGCGCGCGGAACGCCTGCGTGCCGACGTGGCCCTCGACAGCGCCCGCAGCGACGAGGCGCAGGCGCGCAGCGATGAGGAAATCGCCCAGGTGGCGCTCGACCGTTTGCTCGCCGTCAACACGCAAGTGCGGCCCAGCACTCCCCTGTTCGTCAACAGCCTGCCCGTCGGTACCTTGCAATCGTTCATCAGCACGGGCATGCGCGAAAATGCGAACTGGAAAAAGATCGACAGCAAGCGCGTGCAGGCCGAGCAAGCCTTGAAGCTGCATGGCAAGGAGTACGCGCCCACCGTGTTTGCCATCGGTAACTACAACTTGAATCGCGGCAACGAAAAACTCGTGCGGTCGAACTGGGCCATCGGCCTCGTCGTGGCCGTGCCGCTCGTGCACCGCATCAACACGGGCAAGATGATCGCCGCCGCCAAGCTGGACCAGGAGCGCGTGGAAGTGGTGGCGCGCCAGGCCGAGCGCGACATTCCCACCCTGATCGAAAAGAACTGGCGCGCGCTGGAAAACGCCCGCATCCAGTACCTGTCCACGGCGTCGTCGGTGGAGCTGGCGCGCGAAAATATCCGTTTGCAAACGGTCGCTTTCCAGCAAGGACAAGTGACGTCGCTGGAAGTGGTCGACGCGCGCCTGAACCTGGCCAAGGTCGAGACCCAGCGCGCGCAGACTGCCTATAACTATGTGATGGGCCTGGCGCAATTGCTGGAAGCGACGGGCGAGACGCAGCGCCTGGGCAGCCTGGCCGCTGCGGCCGATATCCAATTACCTGTGGACAAATAATAATGAGCACCTCCAAAAAACCATTGGCCATAGTCGCCGCCATCATCGTCCTCGGCTTCGTGGGCTGGGGCTTGTACCAGGCGTTCCAGCCGCAGCGCCTGCCTTTGCAGGGACAGATGGATGCGCAGGAAGTCAATGTCTCGTCGAAAGTGCCGGGCAGGGTGGGCGAGCTGTACGTTAAGCTTGGCCAGACGGTGCCGAAAGGGGAATTGCTGTTCCAGCTGACGAGTCCGGAAGTGGACGCGAAGATCGCGCAAGCGACGGCCGCCACGCAGGCAGCCGATGCCGTGGCGCAAAAGGCGCAAGCGGGTGCGCGTCCGGAAGAAATCGCCGCCGCGAAAGCCAACTGGGAGCGGGCGCAAACGGGCGCCACCATCGCCAAGACCACGTACACCCGCGTCAACAATATGTACGAGCAAGGCGTGATCGCGCAGCAGAAACGCGACGAGGCGCAAGCGCAATGGCGCGCCGCCGACCAGCTGGCGCAAGCGGCCCGCGCGCAATATGACATGGCGCAAAAGGGCGCCCGTCCGGAAGACAAGACGGCCGCCGCCGCCCAGGCGCGCCAGGTGGGCGCCGTGCTGACGGAAGCGCAGGTCGCCCTGGCGGAAACGAAGATCGCCGCGCCCGTGGCCGGGCAGGTCAGCAAGATCCAGATACAGCCCGGTGAACTGGCGCCGCAAGGCTTCCCCGTGATCACCCTGGTGAACCTCGATGACGCCTGGGCCGTGCTGCAGGTGCGCGAAGATGAAATGGCCGCGTTTGCCATGGGCAGCACGCATACGGCCAATGTGCCGGCCTTGAAGCAGCAAGTGAGCTTCAAGGTCAGTTCCGTGGCCGTGCTGCCCGATTTCGCCACGTGGCGCGCGGCCCGCCCGGGCGGCACTGACTTGCGCACGTTTGAAATCCGGCTGCGCCCCGCCATCAAGGTCGAGGGCTTGCGCCCGGGCATGTCGGTCGTGTTTCCACCGCTCTGATACGCGATGAACGAAGCGGATAAGGGGCCGGTTTCTGCGCTGGCGCGCGAGTGGGCGCGGCTGCGCGGCGACTTCTGGGACTTCGGCATGCTCAGCTGGATTCCCATCGTGCTGTGCGGTATGTTGTGGCTGGTGTTTTCCGCCGGCATCGCGCGCGACTTGCCCATCGTCGTCATCGATAACGACAACTCGACCTTGTCGCGCCAGCTCACGCGCTGGCTCGACGCTTCGCCCGGTGTCCAGGTGGCGGCGAAAGTGGCGTCCAGCGACGAAGCCCTGCATCGCTTGCGCGAGCGTACGGCGTTCGGCTACCTGCTGATCCCCAACGATTTCGAACAGAAACTGCTGGGCGGCAGGCAAGCCACCGTGCAATGGCTGTACAACGCGCAGTTTTCCTCGCACGCGGGCGCCTTGCTGCGCGACGTGCGCACGGTGAGCACGACCTTGTCGGCCGGCATCGAGATGACGGCGCGCGCAAAAAAGGGCATGTCGGGCGTGCAGGCGGCGGCCCAGTTCGAACCGATCCGCACGACACTGAACAGTTTGTACAATGAAAACACCAGCTATGAAGCATTTTTAACGTTGGCCCTGATGCCGGCCATGCTGCAGATCTTCATCGTCGTCGCCGTCGTCACGAGCATCGGACGCGAGTTGCGCGACGGCACGGTGCCGCAATGGCTGGCCTCGGCCAAGGGCAGCTGGCTGCGTGCCGTCGGCACCAAGCTGCTGTTTCCCGTGATCGCCTACTGCGCGCTGGCGCTGCTGTATCTGCTGTTCTTCAGCCTGGCGCGTGGCTGGGCCGTGGCGGGCAGCTTGCCGGCCCTGCTGCTGAGCATGTTGCTGCTGGTGCTCGCGTATTGCGGCATGGCCACCTTGCTGATCGGCGCCACCCTGTCCCTGCGCCTGGCCCTGTCGGGCGCGGCATTTATTACCGCACCGGCCTTCGCGTTCGCGGGCCAGGCCTTTCCCCTGATGGCCATGCCGGCACCGGCGCGCGCCTGGGCGGAAGCCTTGCCGCTCACGCACTATCTGCAATTGCAAACGAAATACTGGCTGGCCGGCGCGCCATGGCGTTATGGCGTGCAGGAAATGCTGATCTTGGCCGGCTTTGCCATCGGCTGCGGCGCCGTGGGCGTATTCCTGCTGGCGCGCCGCGCGAATATGCCTGCGGCCTGGGGGCGCGCATGATCTGGCCGGCTTTTATCGCCACCTGGCGCGCCATGCTGACGGACAAGGGGGCGCTGACCTTGCTGTTTATCGGCGGCATCATCTATTCCTTCTTTTATCCGCTGCCATACTCGACGGAAATCGTCCAGCGCGTGCCCGTGGCCGTCGTCGACCAGGACCGCAGCGCCATGTCGCGCCAGCTCACGCGCTTCGCCATGGCTCACCCCTCGCTGCAAGTCGTGGCCGTCACGCCGGACTTGCCCGTCGCGCAGGATTTGCTGTGGCGCGACAAGGTCATGGGCGTGCTGATCCTTCCCGACGGTTTGCAGACGGACGTGCTGGCCGGCCGCGCCGCCCATGCGCAGGTGGCGGGCAATGGCCTGTACTTGATGCTCAACAAGGTGGCCTTGAACGGCCTGGCGGAAGTGGTGGGCACGGTGTCGGCCGGCATCGAGTTGAAACGCCTGGGTGCTGGCACGCCATCGACCGTGCAGGCCAACCAGCAGCGCTCGCCCATCGCGTTTGACGCCGTGCCCCTGTTTAACGTCAAGGAAGGCTATGGCGCGTATGTCGTGCCGGGCGTGGCGACCTTGATCGTGCAGCAGACCTTGCTGATCGGCATGACCATGCTGTTCGGCACCTGGTACCAGCGCAAGAGCTTCCCCGTGGTCGGCCGGCGCACGGCGGGCGGCTATGCGGGCATGCTGCTGGCGTTTGCCTGCGTCGCTTTCCTCAATTGCTGCTATTTCTTCGGCTTCGTCTTCTGGTTCCAGGATTACCCCCGTGGCGGCAACTTCGGCGGCATGCTGTTGCTGCTGGTGCTGTTCTCGCTGGCGGAGGCGGCGTTCGGCATGCTGCTGGGCATGCTGTTCCGCACGCGCGAACGGGGCACGCAGCTGATGATCGCCACCTCGATGCCGGTGCTGTTCCTCGCGGGCCTGACCTGGCCCGTATCGTCCATGCCCGTCGTGCTGCAATGGCTGCGCTGGGTGCTGCCGTCCACGGCTGGCATCCAGGGCTTTGTTGCGCTCAACCAGATGGGCGCGTCGCTGTATGAAATCCGCCATGAAGTGGCGGGCTTGCTGGCCTTGCTGTTGGCCTGCGTGGCGCTGGGCTGGTGGCGCTGGCGCAAGCTGGAGGAAACCGTTGTTGATTTGAACAAGGCCGAAGGCACTTGATATGCAATAATTTCATTTCCGTAACCCCAGCGAAATGCTGGGGTCGGACCCTAAGGGTCCGACCCCGGTCCTTGGCTTTAGGGGTTGATTCGATGCCTTTTTGATGATTTCTATGTCTGCATTCAATTTGTTCCAGCGCCTGTCCCAAGCCCCCACCAAGCCCAAGGCCGCGCCTGCCGCGCGGCAGTTCGACGTGGCGGACCTGTACCAGGGCCCCATCGCGCTGGGAGCGGAAGGCGAGGCGCAAGCGCGGCCTTTCGATGAAAAGCTGCGCCAGGCGTATTTCTGGATCGTCAACCACGCCATCATCAGCCCCCACTACGACATCGAGTACAACGACGGCCCGTCGCAGACCTATTCCGTGGGCGACAGCCGCCGCACATTGAATTTGCCGTCGGCGCAAAGCTATTCGAGTTTTATTTTGCTGCCCCTGCTGACGTTCGCCACGCGCCGCAAATGCCTGTTTGTGGGCGGGCCGGGGCGGGGCAAGACGGCCAGCGCCCTGCTGATGGGCGTGCTGGCCGGCTCCACTGTCAAGGAGGTGAAACGCGCCATGCAGCATGGCCACCCGCAGATGACGGTGGCCGATTTGCTCGGCAATCCGCTGCCGGCCGACCTGGTGAATGCGCAAAGCATGGACGATATCCGCATCGCCTGGCGCGCCTGGCTGGGCATGCGCGTGAAAATCGTCGATGAATACAACCGCATCCCCACGCGCACGCAAAGCGCGCTGCTCACCGTGATGGGCGACAATTACGCGGAAGTGCTGAACCATATTTACGAGTGCCCGGAAGCGGCCTGGTACCTGACGGCCAACGACGACCAGGGCGGCGGCACGTACCAGGTGATCGAGGCGCTGCGCGACCGGGTCGACGTGACGGTGCAGGCGCTGGCCTTCAACCCGCGCTTCCTGAACGAGCTGCTGCTGCGCGTGGAAGAAAACGTGCGTCCCGAAGAGCTGGTGCCGCCCGATATCATCTTCACGGAAGGCGAGGTCGATCAGATCGGCGAGGCGATCCGCCAGGTGGGCATACCCGACGCCGTGCGCCGCCGCCTGGAATTTTTTGCCAGCCAGTTCGAGCTGTTCGAGACGGCCGGCGGCCAGTTCGAATACATGACCAAGGATACGGCCCGTTTGGCCGGTGCTGACCGGGGCGCCGCGCAGGCGGCCGACAATGGGCGCGACCGTTTGAAGGATCTCGGTTGCCAGACCTTGAACGGCATCTCCGTGCGCACGCTGATGGCGCTCATGATCTACGCCAAGGCCATGGCGTATTTCCGCGGCAATGGCGAGGTGGAGCTGGAAGACTTGCGCCAGGTGCTGCCCTTCGTCCTGCATAACAAGCTGCAGCCGGACCCGGACGCGCCGTTTTTCGCGCTGCCGGAAAACGCCGCCTACCGCAGCGACAGATTGGGCTGGCTGCGCCGCCTGTTCGACCTGTCCAACGATGAATTCAACCGCCTGGACCTGGACCGCGACGATCCGGTGGGCGTGCTGTCGGCCGAATTCGACCTGGGCCTCGACGGCGTCAGCGAACGTGAAACCCTGGCGCGCCTGAACCGCATCGAAAAGCTGATCGGCGAACGCACGAAGGGGCGCAAGCTGTACGGCCCCCTGTACGACGACCTGCTGAAGCTCAAATACCTGCATCAGCGCTATACCAACTACCGCAGCTGGCTGCGTTCGCAATGAGCGTGCTGCACTGTCAAGGCTTCCTGGAAGCGCTGGCCATGCTCAATGGCGAAGCGAGCGACCTGTGCGCGAGCTACGAATTATCACGCCTGCCCGACGCGCCCGATCTTGCCACGGCGCTGGGCCTGCGCGTGGAAGACCATGCCTTGCACGTCATCGCACCCGCACGCGACTTGCCGGCCCCCTTGTGGCACATTAATGCGGCGCCGTGCGGGCGCGCGCAGCTGGAGCAGGTGTGCCAGCGCTGGTTTTTCTCGTCGCGGCACATGCAGGCGGCGCCACCGGGACGCTTCCGCGCGCAGCTGGTGGCCGCCTTCCTCGCATCGCTCGACGAGGCGCTGGGCGGTTTTTCCACGTATGCCGTGACGATGACGCCGCCCGCCGGTTTCTGGTACGCGATCCACTGGGACGAGATCGCGTTCGAACTGGGCGATGAACGCTATCTGCTGCACTTTTCGCACAGCGACTGAGGGGCCGCGATGATCTCTCCTGCCTTTGCCTCGCTACTTGCCGGGGGCCGCGCCCAGTTCAATGCGCGTGCAGCGGAAGCGCGCCGACGCTTTCCCTCGCTCGACATGGCCGCCTTCGGCGCCTTCTTGCTTGACGGCGTCGATCCGCTGGTGGTGGCCGTGGCCGCCGCCGCGCCTGAACGCGCGGGCGGCGCGACCCTCGCTGCCTACGACATGGCCCTGGAACTGGTGGGCCATGGGCTGGCCGGTCCGGCGGCGAAAAACCCGTTTTTGAATACCGTCTGGCGCGAGCTGGCACCGCAGCTTTCAACGCTGCTGGCGACGGCGCCCATCGACGTGCTGGGCATGCTGAGCAACGCCGCCGTCCACATCGCCTCCGTGGCGGGGGCGCGTCCCGCGCAGTGGCAGCGCGAGCTGGCCGCCCTGGCGCCGAAGATCGCCACGCTGGCGCAGCTGCGCGCCGTGGGCCAGGTGCTGGCCTGGCGCGCGGGCGTCGCGCATTTCCGCCAGGGCGCGCTGGCCGCCGCCGATACCTTGCCGCCGGACTTGGCGCTGGCCGCCTTTGGCGAGCCGGGTGCGCAGTGGCCGCAGGTGCATGCGCAGCTGGTGGAGTATCCGTGGCGCGGCAATGCGGAGGGCCGCGAGTTCGGCAGCTTCACAGGCCTCGGCGGCGACTTCGGCACGCCGCCGCAGGTGCGCGCTGCGGCGGATGGTTTTATCGTGCGCAGCGGCGAGCGCCATTACCTGCTGGTGGCCGACGCCTTTGGCGCCGTGCTGCACAGCGCCACGGCGCAGGAGTTCGAGCAGGCGCAAACGGGCGCGCCATCGGCCGTGCGGCTCGATGGGACGACCCTGCAGATCGGCGCGCGCCGCATCGAACTCGATGTGCCGGCCGGCGACATCGCCATCGCCGCCAATGCGCATACGGTCGCCGTCACGTCGCCATGGACGCACGCGATCCGCCTGCTGCCGCTCGCATGAAGAACGATGCCGACACCGCGCTGATCGACACCTGGCGCGCTGCGTGGCCCGAGGCCCTGGCCGTATGGAGCAAATTTACGCGCCTGCGCGACCCCAGCCTGTGCGCCAGCCGCGTCGAGGCCAGCAAGCAGGGCCTGTCCGGCAGCTTCGCCATGATCCGTTTGCTGGACCAGAGCGTGGTGGTGGACTTGCCGCTGGTGACGGAACTGGGGCTGGACGACTATGCGCTGGAAATCCTCGCCCATGAAATCGGCCACCATATCCTCGCGCCGGGCAGCGCCGGCGACCAGTTCCGTTTGCTGGCGCGCATGCGCCGCGCCTTGCCCACACTGGAGCAGCACGCGCCCATGGTGGCCAATCTGTACACGGACCTGTTCATCAACGACCGCTTGCAGCGCCAGGCGAATCTGCGCATGGCCGACATCTACCGCAAGCTGCAGCAGGGGCGCACGGTGGAAGCGCGCGCCAAGGGCAGCGGCGGCGTGTGGACCTTGTACATGCGCATCTATGAAAACCTGTGGCAGCTGGAAAAGGGAGAGCTGGGCGGAGCAGGGGCTGAGAACGAGGCGGACGAACGCCTGGACACGGACGCCTGGCTGGGCGCGCGCCTGATACGCGTGTATGCGAACGACTGGATGCTGGCGGCGGGCCGTTTCGCCACCTTGCTGCTGCCCTACCTGGTCGACGATACGGACGCTCTGGGCCCGAGCCGCTATCTGCAGGACACGCGCGACGCGGCCCGGGGCTGCCAGACGTATGGCGCGCAGCAGATCGAGGATGACGAGGAAGGCGGCGCCATCCACCCGGTGCACGACAAGCGCATTTCCGGCCTCGATGGCGAGGAGCCACAAGGCGAGGCGCCGGCAAGGCAGGGCGGCGGCCAGCTGCGCGAACCGTTCGAGCTGGGCGACATTCTGAAGGCCTCGGGCATCGATCTGAGCGACCATGAAATCGCCATCCGCTACTACCGCGAGCGGGCCTTGCCGCACCTGGTGGCGTTTCCCAGCCGCCCCGCGCCCGAGTCGCAGGAGCCGCAGATGGAAGGGCTGGAAGCGTGGGAGATCGGCGATCCGCTCGAGGAAATCGACTGGCTGCAATCCGTGATGCAGTCGCCGCGCCCCGTGCCTGGCGTGACGACCGTGCGCCGCGTGTATGGCCGCGAACCGGCGCGCGCCATCGACGCCGTGCCCGTCGACCTGGACATGTACGTGGACAGTTCAGGCTCCATGCCGAACCCGCAGGCGCACACCTCGTTCCTGACCCTGGCCGGCGCCGTCATCGCCTTGTCCGCCCTGCGCGCCGGCGCGAAAGTGCAGGTGACCCTGTGGAGCGGCAAGAACGAGGTGATGCAGACGCCCGGCTTCGTGCGCGATGAAGACCTGATCCTGGGCGTGCTGACGGAGTTTTTTGGCGGCGGCACCTGTTTCCCCATCCACTGTCTGCGCAAGACCTATGCGGGCAAGCGCGAACGGCCCGCGCACATCCTGATGATTTCCGACGATGGCATCACCACCATGTTCGACAAGGATGAACTGGGCAACAGCGGCTGGGATATTTCCGCCAAGGCGCTGGCCCAGGGCGGCGCGGGCGGCACCATGGCCCTGAACCTGGCGCGCGACTGGGATGGCGCGGCGAGCCACAAGTGGCTGCAGCAGACCTATGACGATTTAAAACGCGCGCGCCGCGAGCAGGGGTGGGATATCCATGCCGTCGAGCGCTACGAGGACTTGCTGGACTTTGCGCGGGCGTTCAGCCGGCGCCACTATGTTTAAATCCGGGGTCAGACCCGCCGGGTCTGACCCCAGCCTTTGCTTTTCGGGCTAAATTTGCACATCACTGTATAAGAAAAGGCCCATGAATATCTCTGGTCCCCACCTCGAAACCTTAACCCACCGCCTGGCCGACACGCCCGTCGAATTCTTCGCCGAGCCCCGTATCGCCGGTGTCGCCAATGCGCAGGCGGTGGCGGTGGCCGCGCTGGTCAACGACATTGTGCTGCTGCATGGCGCGCGTGCGCCTGCCGCGTCCCTGCAGGGTTTTATCGGCGCCCAGGTGAAGGCGGACCGCAACCGGCTGGCGCTGGCCATGATCCTGTGCTGGCTGCTGGCTGACGAGTGGTTCATCGCACAGCGGTTGCCGCAGCATGACCTGCTGCAGGTGCTGGGCGAGGCGGCGCGCGAACTGGCCGCCACCACGCCCGCGCACCAGTTCACGCAAGACCCGGAGCGGCGCGAGGAACTGGCGCGCATCGTGCTGGCGCGCCTGGGTTTTCGGCCCCGCGATGAAAGCGTGGCGCAGGCCACGGACAGATTGTCCGCCATCAGCGGCACGGAGCGCCGCCGCCTGCTCGAAGCGAGCCGCCTGGCCGAGCAGCGTTCGCGCGAGATCCGCGAGGCGCTGGCGAAGAAGGCGGCCGAGGAATCGGCCGACAAGTGGTCGCGCGAATGATGCTCGCTGGCAAACCTGACGTCAACCTGCCGGGCGGTGCCTGGGAATCGGACCGCGACTATTGTCCCACCCTGACGCCGGCGGGCGCACGCATGCTGGACAAACTGCGCAGCCATCCGTGCGCGCCCCGGTACCGCAACCGCAGCGGCAACAAGCTGCTGGCCGCGGAGGTCGAAGCGCTGCGCGCCTATGAACAGGACGTCATGGATGCCGCGATCGGCTGGAGCGCCGATGCGCCGCCGTCCTGGCTGGCGGATTTTTTCAGGACGACCTACGCCACGGTGCCGTATTACCGCGCCTGCGGCTCGCCCCCCGCGCGCCTTGCGGACGTGGCGCCCGTCAGCCGCGCCGAACTGGCGCACGACATCGCCGCCTTCGTGCCCGACGATGCGGACCTGGCGCGCATGATCAATTTCCAGACGACGGGCACCACGGGCCATCCGCTGCTGATCGCCTCGCACCCGCTGGTGGCGGGGCGCTACCTGGCCTTCCACAAGCGCGCGCTGCGCCGCTTCGGCGTGACCCTGCGCCATGGCGCGGGCCAGGTGGGCGTGATGCTGCTGGGGCACCAGCGCCGCTGCTTCACCTATGTCTCCGTCACGCCCACGATGAACGAATCAGGCCTGGCGAAGATCAATCTGCACGTGGACGACTGGCGCCAGCCTGAAGACCGCGCGCGCTACCTGGACGCCATGGCGCCCGAGCTGATCGCGGGCGACCCCATCTCGTTTGCCGAGCTGCTGACCTTGTCCATGACGCACAAGCCTGCCGCGCTGCTGTCCGTCTCGATGATGCTGTTGCCCGGCATGCGCGCGCGGCTGGAAGCGGCTTTTGCTTGCCCCGTGCTCGACATCTATTCGCTCAATGAAGTGGGACCCGTCGCCGTGTACGACGAGCGGACAGGCGGCCATGTGTTGCTGCAGCACCGCTTGTACGTGGAAATCCTCGATGCTGCGGGACAGCCCGTGCCCGATGGCGCGCGCGGTGAAATCACCGTGACGGGCGGTTTTAACTTTTGCCTGCCCCTCGTGCGCTACCGCACGGGCGATTACGCGTCGCTGCTGCATGGCCCGCATGGCCCCGTGCTGGTGGGCCTGGCTGGCCGCAGCCCCTTGCGCTACAGGACGGTCAACGGCGACTGGATCAACAATATCGACATCACGCATGCCCTGAAACCGCTGGCCATCGCCCTGTTCGGCGTGCATCAGCATGGCGACGGCGCCGTCGCGCTGCGCCTGGCGCCGAACGCCATGCCGCAGGCTGACCGTGCGCGCGCCTTGCTCGCGCCCTTTTTCGGCGACATCGCGGTCGAGACCTTGCTGGCGGAAGACAAGATCATTCAATACACCTCGGATTTGCGGGAAGCGGCAGCATGAAGCTCCATAAACGCGGCCTTGTGGTCGGCAAATTTTGCCCGCTGCATCAGGGCCATGAACTGTTGATCAACCGTGCGCAAGACGCCTGCGAAGAGCTGCTGGTGGTCAGCTACACCAAGCCCGAATTTCCCGGCCTGGAACCGGCGCGCCGGGAACGGTGGCTGCGCGCGCAATTCCCGCAAGCGCACATCGTGGTGCTCGACGATGCGCGCCTGGCCGCCCTGTGCGCGGCGCGCGGCGTGCCGGCGCGTGCGCTGCCGCACAACGACGCCGATGGCGACGACCATCGCCACTTCATGGGCTGGCTGTGCTGGACGGTGCTGGACTTGCCCGTCGATGCCGTCTTCACCAGCGAAGAGTATGGTCCCGGCTTCGCGCAGGTGCTGGAACGGTATTATGCAAGCGGGCCGGTGACGCACGTGAGCGTGGACCAGGCCAGAAGCCTGGTGCCCGTGTCCGGCACCCTCGTGCGGCAAGACCCGCATGCGCACGGCGCCTTCCTGTCGCCCATCGTGCACGCCGATTTTGTCACGCGCGTGTGCGTGCTCGGCGGCGAGTCGAGCGGCAAGACGACTTTGACGCAAGCGCTGGCGGCGCATTTCGAGACGGCCTGGGTGGCTGAGTACGGCCGAGAGCTATGGGAAAGCCAGGATGGCGTATTGCTCTATGACGATCTGCTGAAGATCGGCCGGGAACAGCTGCGCCGCGAAGCGCAGGCGCTGTTGGCTGCGCGGCGCTGGCTGTTTTGCGATACCTCGCCCATGACCACGTATTTTTACTGCGTCGAGATGTTCGGCAAGGCCGAGCAGGAATTGGCGCAGCTGGCCGAACACCGCTATGACCTGATGCTGCTGTGCGCGCCCGATTTCCCCTTCATTCAGGACGGCACCCGCCGCGACGAGGATTTCCGCGCGCGCCAGCATGCGTGGTATCAGGCCGAGCTGGCGCGGCGGGGGATTGCCTATGTCAATGTGTCAGGTTCCGTGGATGACAGGGTCAGGCAGGTGGCGCAGGTGCTGACGGGACCTTAATGGCGGATGCGTGGCGTACGCGGCGGTGTCGGATTACGCTGCGCTAATCCGACCTACGCTGTTGCTACGGCGGCGCACGCGGATACCGCAGGGTAGGTCGGATTAGCGGCGCATGCCGCGTAATCCGACGAGATTGTTACAGCGGCCGCACGGGGATGCAGATCTCGCAAGAGAATTCGCCGTTGGCCGGGTCCATCGCCGTGGCGGCGGCAAAGCGCTCGAAGCAGGGGCGCTCGTCCCACTGCAGGCCGCTGGCCGGCAGCCATTCGCGCGCCATGCGCGTCCACGCGTCGGGGATGGCGCTGGACGGTCCCTTGAATTGCGCCACCGCATAACGCCCGCCTGGCAGGGTGGCGAGGCTGGCGCGTCCGGCTGACTGGAAGCCGTCGGGCACGGCGACGCAGGCGTCGTAGCGGCATTTTTCCGGCGGCGTGATGGCGGGATCGTCAAGGCCGATGCCGTAGCAGGTGGCGTCGCCCAGGCCGTGCGACTGCATCCACGGTGATACGGTGTCGCGCCAGAAGGCGCTGATGGCGGGGCCGTAGGGGCCGATATGGCGCTGGCACGCGACGGTGGCGGGCGGCAGGTCGAGGATGGTGACTTGCATGGGACTCTCTCTATCAAGTGGATTGGAGTGCCCATGGTGCGGGAAGTTCGGCCCGTATTCCTGACCGGGATTGCGCATGGCCTGATCCGGATTGCTATCTTGCCGGCGCAGGCGCATGGCCGCGAGCATGGCGGCGTTTTTCGCGGCAATGCCGGCGCGCCAGGCTGTCGGCGTGCAGCCGAATTTCAGCTTGAAGGCGCGCGCAAACGCTTCGCCGGAACCGAAGCCCGTCGCCAGCGCGATGTCGAGTATCGACTCGCCGGGACGGCAGGCCAGCCGCAAGGCGGCCGATTCCAGGCGCCGGCGGCGCGCATAATCGCCCAAGGTTTCACCCATCCAGGCGGCGAACACGCGGTGAAAGTGGAAACGCGAAAAATGCGCGACGTCGGCCAGTTGGGCCAGGTCCAGCGGCGTGTCCAGATGGCGGTCGATATGGTCGAGCACGGCATTCATGCGGCGCGCGTATTCGGCGCGGAACAGGCCCGGCGCGGTCTGCAGCGGCGAAGAGGAAGGGGAGTTCATGCCGTCAATTATGGCATGAACTCCCCAGGGGAACGTGTGAAAACAGGCCTTACGCCGCGTTCAAGGCCTGTTCCAGGTCTTCGCGCAAGTCGTCGATATGCTCGATGCCCACGGACAGGCGCAGCATGTCTTCGGACACGCCCGCCTTGGCCAGTTCCTCGGGATTGAGCTGGCGGTGCGTGGTCGATGCCGGGTGGGTGGCCAGCGACTTGGCGTCGCCGATGTTGACCAGGCGCGTAAACAGCTGCAGGGCGTCGAGCACGCGGGCGCCGGCCGCGCGCGGGTCTTCGCTTGCCGCCAGTTTCAGGCCGAAGGACAGGATGCCCGAGGCGCGGCCGTGCATGTATTTTTTCACCAGCGCGTGGTCCGGGTGGTCTTCCAGGCCCGCGTAATTGACCCACGCGACTTTCGGATGCTGCTTCAGGTGCTTGGCCAGGGCCAGCGTATTGTCGCAGATGCGGTCCATGCGCAGGGCCAGCGTCTCGATGCCCTGGATCAGCTGGAAGGCGGAGAGCGGCGAAATGGCCGCGCCCATGTTGCGCAGCGGGACGACGCGCGCGCGGCCGATGAAGGCGGCGGGGCCGAACGCTTCCGTGTAGACGACGCCGTGGTAGGACACGTCCGGTTCGTTCAGGCGCTTGAAACGCTCCTTGTGTTCGGCCCACGGAAATTTGCCGCTGTCGACGATGGCGCCGCCCACGGTGGTGCCGTGGCCGCCCAGGTATTTGGTCAGCGAATGGACGACGATGTCGGCGCCATGCTCGATGGGGCGGAACAGATAGGGGCTCGGCACGGTGTTATCGACGATCAGCGGGATGCCGTGCCCGTGCGCGATTTCGGCCAGTTTCGCCACGTCCGTCACATTGCCCAGCGGGTTGCCGATCGATTCGCAGAAGATGGCCTTGGTGCGCGCGTCGATCAGGGCGGCGAAGGTCTCGGGCTGGCGCGCGTCGGCGAAGCGCACTTCGATGCCGATCTGCGGCAGGGTGTGGGCAAACAGGTTGTAGGTGCCGCCGTACAGCTGGCTGGCGGAGATGAAATTGTCGCCCGCTTCGGCGATGGTCTGGATCGCGTAGGTGATCGCCGCCATGCCGGAAGCGACGGCCAGCGCGGCCACGCCGCCTTCCAGTGCAGCGACCCGCTTTTCCAGCACGTCCTGCGTGGGGTTCATGATGCGCGTATAGATATTGCCGGCGACCTTGAGGTCGAACAGGTCGGCGCCATGCTGGGCATTGTCGAAGGCGTAGGCCACCGTCTGGTAGATGGGGACGGCGGCGGCCTTGGTGGTCGGGTCGGGGGTGTAGCCGGCGTGCACGGCCAGGGTTTCGATTCTCATGTGGTCTCCGGTTCGAATGGGCTGCGGTGGTCAAATCCGCAGCCATTGTGCCATGCGCCCGTTAGCTCGTTGCTACGCTTGATAGAATATTAAGTCATAAGCTAGTGCTGTCTTGATATAAGTCATCCAGCTCTGCCTGGCCGATGAACCGTTCATGCGTGCCATGCTGGGCGCAGGCAAACGCGCCGCCGATGGCGCCGCGGCGCATGGCCTCTTCCAGCGGCCGTCCATCGAGCCAGGCGTGCAAAAACGCGGCCACGAACGAGTCGCCCGCGCCATTCGTGTCCACCACGGGCAGCTTCAATCCCGCCGTCGGAGTGTGGCGCACGGACGCGCTGCCCCGTTCCAGCAGGAAGGCGCCATGCGCGCCGGCCATGGCGATCACGGCCTGCGCGCGGCCTTGCCAAATAATTTCGCGCATGACGTCGTCCCGACGCTCGCCCAGCGCCGCCGTGCTGAGAAACACCAGGTCGGCGCGCAGGGCAAAGACCTTGTGGTGCGGGTTGACGCCATCCCAGTCGTGCAGATCGGTCGACACCGTCGTGCCGCACACTTGCGCGTCGTCAAACAGTGCGGCCACCCAGCCCATGATGGAAAAGTGCGCGTGGCGCGCCGGTCCCAGGTAGGGAAGATAGAAAGCGGCCGGCATGCGCAGGTCTTCCGGGTGGCGGCCGTCGTACAGCGACAGTCTGCGCCCCTGCGGGTCGACCAGGTTGACGCTGCGCCGTGTGCCCGAGGGTTCGACGATGTGTGAAAAATCGAGCCTGGTCTCTTTATAGCGCTGCAGGATGGCCGCGCCTTGCGCATCGTCGCCGATGAAATCGATGAATTTGCAGCGCAGGCCCAGCGCGTGGCAACCGAGCGCCACGCCATTGCCCGTGTGCGCCACATAGTCGCGGATGGGCGGCACGTGCAGCGAATCGGCCACGGGCAATTGCAGGTCGGGGACGCGCACGATCGTGTCGATGCCGGCGCCGCCAACTACTAAAATGTCATAGGTACTCATGGTGCAGCCTTTTCTAACAGGGCGGTGCCGGCCGCGTGTACCGCGACGGTGCCATCTTTGACGATACAGGTTTGATTGGTGTAGGCGTCGCGCAGCAGGGTGCCATCGGCGAACACGCCGTGCACCTTCAGTGAGAGCGCGCCTTGCGCCTCGGGCACGGCGATGACGGCGTCACCATCCATCACGCGGGCGAATGCGTACGGCTTGTCGTTGATGAACCGGTGTTCACCGCGCGCCAGGGCAGGGTGGCGCAGGCGGAACTGGCCCAGCTTGCGCGCATGCGCGAGGGTGGCGGCATCGAGCGAGCCCCAGTTCATGCTTGACCGCGTGGCCTGCTGTTCGTCGCCGATGGGCGCCGTGCCAGGCTGGCGCGCGCTTTCATCGCCATAGAACAGCTGCACGCCGCCCGGCGCCAGCAGCAGGGCGGACAAGCCGTGCTTCAATTGATCGCGCGGGAACAGGCTGGTGTCGTGCGAGGAGATGTACGACAGGATGTCGTGGCGTGGCTCTTTCGCCAGTAAGCCCGCGTACTGGCGATACACGCCGTCGATGCTTTTCCAGTCGCCGCCCGCGCGGTGTTGAAAGTCGAAATTGATCATCGAGTCGAAGCCGGCATCAAACCAGCTGCTGCGCTCGGGGCCATGGCCCCACGCTTCGCCCGTCATCCAGAACGGTGCGTCGTCGATCTTTTGTTCGGGATGGCGCGTCTTCCAGTCGGCCAGGGCCTCGGTGGCGGCCGCGCGCAGGGCCAGCCAGCTGGCCGGCTCCACATGCTTGACGGTGTCGGCCCTGAAACCGTCGACGCCGAATTCGCGCACCCAGTCGGCCAGCCAGTGCACCAGATAACCGCGCACCGTGGTGCCGGGCAGGGCGACGGCACGCGTGTCCGTCTTGCGCTGCAAAATCGGCGGCAAGCCCACGGCCTTGCCGCTCTCCGTGCGGAAGTCGGGCAGGTAGGCCAGCTGCATCGTGTAGTCGTCTTTGCCGCCATCGGAATAGCCGGGCAGGCCCGCGCGTACCCAGTCCGGCCCCCACCATTGCTTGAATTCGAAGTTGTTGTAGTCGATGAAGCTGTGATAATCGCGCAGCGCGGCCTTGTCATGGCCGGGCCACAGCACGGGCACCTTGTATTCGGCCAGGGTGCGCAAGTCCGCATAGCCGGGGTGGTTCAGCACCATGTCGAACAGCACGCGGATGCCTTGCGCGTGCGCCGTGGCGATCATCTCGCGCAGCTCGTCGCGCGTGCCCATGTTGGCGTCCATCGTGGTGTAATCGAGTGCCCAGTAGCCGTGGTAGGCATAGTGCTGGAATTGCTGCTTGCCGCCCACCACCCAGCCGTGGATCTGTTCATACGGCGCCGTGATCCACAGCGCGTTGATGCCCAGTTCCTTGAAATAGCCGGCTTTGAGCTGCTGCGTGATGCCGGCGATGTCGCCGCCGTGAAAGCTGCCCACGTCGCCGCCTTGCGGGTCGGCGGCGCGGCCGTAACTGTGGTCGTTGCCGGGATTGCCGTTGGCGAAGCGGTCCGTCACGGCAAAGTAGACGATGGGATTGTCTGCAAAACTCCCTGCCTGCGCCGAAGCGCACAGGAGCAGGGCGGCCAGCGTAGTCAGGGAGCGTCGCATGGTCAGCCCTTCACGCCGCCAGCCGTCAGGCCGGAGATCATCCATTTTTGCGCCAGCAGGAACACGGCCGTGATCGGCAAGCCGGACAAAATGGCCGCCGCGGCGAAGTCGCCCCACAGGTATTTTTGCTCGTACAGGAACAGTTTCGAGCCGACGGCCAGGGTCAGGTTGTTCTGTTCATGCAGCAGCACGGACGCGATCGGGTATTCGATGATGGCGCCGATGAAGGACAACAAAAACACCACCATCAGGATGGGCACCGTCATCGGCAGCAGCACGTAGACGAAGGCCTGCCATTGCGTGGCGCCGTCGACCTTGGCCGCTTCCTCGATCTCGACGGGGATGGTTTGATAATAGCCCTTGATGGTCCAGATATGCAGGGCGATGCCGCCCGTGTAGGCCAGCACCAGGCTGCCGTGGTGGTCGATGCCCAGCCACGGCACGTAGCTGCCCAGCACGTCGAAGATGGCGTAGATGGCCACCAGGGCCAGCACGGCGGGGAACATCTGCAGCAGCATCAGCGCGGACAGCGTCTGCGACTTGAAGCGGAATTGCATGCGCGCGAACGCATACGCGCAGGTGGTCGACAGCAGCACGGTGACGGTGGCGCTCATGCTGGCCACCTTGATGGAATTCCACAGCCACAGCAGCACGGGGAAGTCCGGCTCGACCAGGGCGCCGTTGGGCGCCTGGTAAGACATGCCCAGCGCCAATCGCCAGTGCTCGAAGCTGATCTCGGGCGGGATCAAACTGCCCGAGGCGAAGTTGCCGGGCCGCAAGGAGATCGACAAGATCATCAGGAAGGGGAACATCACCAGCGCGATCAGCGCGATTACGGCGACGTGGGCCGCCAGGATGCGCCAGCGGTTGGAACGGTCGACAACGATAGCCATTACTGTCCTTTATGCTTTGTTCATGCGCGTCAGGCGCATGTTGACCAGCGAAATCGCGGCCACGAGGAAGAAGATCAGGGTCGAGATGGCGGCGGCCAGGCCAAAGTTCTGGCCGGAATCCTCGAACGCGATACGGTAGGTGTAGGACACGAGCAAGTCCGTCGTGCCGGCCGGTAACGTTGTGTCGAGGAAATCGGGACGCCCGCCCGTCAGCAAGCTGATCAGCACGAAATTATTGAAGTTGAAGCCCAGGCTGGCCACCATCAGCGGCGTCAGCGGCTTGATGATCAACGGCAGGGTGATCTTGAAGAAATTCGTCAGCGGTCCCGCGCCGGCCAGGGCCGACGCTTCGTACAGGTCCGACGGGATCGCCTTGATCAAGCCCATGCACACGACCATCATGTAGGGATAGCCGAGCCAGGTGTTGACGATCAGGATCATCGCCTTGGCCAGGGTGGTGTCCGAGAACCAGGCGGGCTTGATGCCGAACAGGGCGTCGAGCACGAGGTTGATTTCGCCGAAGTTGTTATTGAACAACCCCTTGAAGACGAGGATGGAAATGAAACCGGGCACAGCGTATGGCAGGAACAGCAGGGTGCGGTACAGGCCGCGGAAGCGCAGCGCATCCCAGTTCAGCAGAACGGCCAGCACCATGCCCAGGCCCGTCGTGGTGGCCACGCTGATCAGGGCGAAGACGATGGTCCAGACGAAAATACGCAGGAAGGGGCCGCGGAACGCTTCATCGGAGAAGATTTTCACGAAGTTGGCAAAGCCCACATTGACCTTGAAGCCCGGTTCCAGTTTCGTGCCGTCCGGCATTTCATAAAAGCCCGTCTTGAAGTTCGGCGTCACGAGTTCGCCCGTGGCGACTTTTTTGAGGGTCTTGTCCGGCAATTGTTTGTAGACATGCGCGACGGGGCCGAATTCGCGCAAGCCCACCATGCGCAGCTCGATCCTGTTCGGCAGGATAAGCGTCAGCAGCTTCAAGTCCTTTTGCAGGGCGATGATGTCCTTGATAGGCAGGGCAGGGGCCAGCACGGGCGCCTGCACGGGGTCAGCCGGCGCCACGTCCACCTTCAGCGGGACGGCGCGCTTCAGGGCCAGCGGCGGCGTCAGCAGCACTTCGCCCGTGTCCGGGCTTTCCAGGCGCAAGCGGTATTCCTTGTTGTCGGCATGCACGGTCATGGCATAGCCGGCGCTTTCCACGCGCTGCGTCTCGTCGAGCAGGTATTGCGTGGCCCTGTCGTAGGTGAGCAGGTTGCGCGAACTGAAATTGGTAAAGCCGATCGACACCGTGTACACCATCGGCAGCAGCACGAAGACGATTACCGCCGTGATGCCGGGAAACAGATAACGGTAGGCATAGGCGCGCGGCGACGTGAAGACAAACGTCGTCAGGGTCAGCAAGCCGAGGAAAACGGCGGCCAGCATGGTCTGGCCGGAAATGTACAACATGAAGAGCAGATACAGACCCAGCGCCATGCTGATGGTCAATACCGTAGGGCCGATAAACTTGCGCACGATGGGATACCTGTGAAGATGGATGCTGGATGTCAAGCGTGGTGGCGTAGGTCGGATTAGCGGCTACGCCGCGTAATCCGACATCAGCCGCCAACAATGTTGTCGGATTACGGCCCTTCGGGCCTAATCCGACCTACCTAAAGCTAATTAATTGGCGGTCGTAATCCGCTTCGCCGCCGCATCCAGGCCATCCTTGGTCGTCTGGCGGCCCTGGGTGATGTTTTCCAGCGCCGATTGCATCGACGACCAGAAGCGGCCCATTTCCGGATTGTTCGGCATCGGGCGGCCCGCTTGGGCGCTTTCCATCGTCGCCTGGATGTTCGGATTGGCTTTCAATTCCGCGAACAGCACTTTATTAGCTGGCGTGCCCAGCGGGACGTCGGCGTTGATGGTTTTCAGGCCATTGAGCTGCAGCATCTGGTTTTCCAGGAATTCCGTCGCCAGGTCCTTGTTCGGGCTGGCTTTCGAAATCATCGCACCCAGCACGCCCACGAATGGGGTGGCCGTCTTGCCTGCCACGGTAGGAATCGTTGCCACGCCGTAATTGATCTTCGATTTGCGCGCATTGTCCCACGACCATGGGCCGTTGATCATCATGGCGATCTTGCCCTGGTTGAAGCCCGCTTCCATCTCCGCGTAGCCCGCGCCCTTCGGCATGGCGCCGCTGTTGATCAGGCTCATCAGCGCATTCACGCCGGCTTGCGAACCGGCATTGTTCACGCCGGTTTTCGCTGCATCGTAGCGGCCGTCGGACTTGACTTCAAACGGGAAACCGCCGCCCGCGCCCAGCAGCGGCCACGTGAAATAGGTATTCGTGTAATCCCACAGGATGGCTTTCTTGCCTTGTGCGGAGAGTTTCTTGTCCAGCGCGGCGATTTCCTCGAAGGTCTTAGGCGGGGTCGGCACCAGGTCCTTGTTGTAGACGAGGGCGACGGCTTCGATCGAGATCGGGTAGCCCCAGGTCTTGCCGCCCACGGTAAAGGCATTCCAGGCCAGCGGCAGGATGGCGGCGCGCGCTTCCTTGCTTGGCGTTACTGGTTGCAGCAAGCCTGCGTCGATCCAGCCGCCGATGCGGTCATGCGGCCAGATCCAGATGTCCGGGCCCTTGCCGGCGGCGGCCGCCTGCTGGAATTTGTTCGGCGCATCTTCCGGATGCTCGACGACGACCTTGATGCCCGTCTTCTTGGTGAATTCTTCGCCGACCTTGGCCAAGCCCTTGTAGCCTTTGTCTCCATTGATCCAGATCAACAGGGTGCCTGCTTCGGCCGCGTTCGCCATGCTGACGGCGGCCAGGTTGCCGATGCCGGCCAGGGCGGCGGCGATCAGGGTGGTTTTGATGAAGCTGCGTTTCGGGTGCGTGAAGGACATGTCAATCTCCAGTATCTTTTTTTATGCTAAGTTTATGTTGAGTATCAAGGCTGAAACGATGCAACCAGGCCAGGCGGCGCCTGTAGCGCCTGGCCCCTAAAGCGGATAGATCAGGTGCGGGTCTGGCCGTGCTCGTCGAACACGTGGACGCGGGCGGGCGCCACCTGCAGCGCCACGGACTGGCCAATCGCCCAGTCCGTATCCGCATCGGCACGCACCACCAGCGGCTCGTCGCCGCCCGGGACGTGCACATACAGATAGCTGATGTCGCCCAGTTTTTCCACCGCCTGCACGGTGGCTGTGATGGCGGCAGCGGCACCGGGCGCGCATGCCTGCACGTGCTCGGGGCGCGCGCCGACGGTGACGGGCATACCGCTGGCCAGCGGCTGCGTCAACGCCGCCTGCAGCATGCCGCCCGCGTTGGTGGCGATGGTGGCCACGCCGTCGATATAGCTGTGGATCTTGCCTTTGAGGAAGTTCATGCGGGGCGAACCGAGGAAGCCGGCCACGAACAGGTTGGCGGGATGGTGGTACAGCTCGAGCGGTGCGCCCACCTGTTCGATGCGTCCCGCGTTGAGCACGACGATGCGGTCGGCCAGGGTCATCGCCTCGACCTGGTCATGCGTGACGTAGATCATGGTCGAGCGCAATTCGCGGTGCAGATTCGCCAGTTCGATGCGCATCTGCACGCGCAAGGAGGCGTCCAGGTTTGACAGCGGTTCGTCGAACAGGAAGACGTCGGGTTTGCGCACGATGGCGCGGCCGATGGCGACGCGCTGGCGCTGGCCGCCCGACAAGTCTTTCGGCTTGCGTTCGAGCAAAGGTTCGATGCGCAGGATTTGCGCGGCGCGCTGCACGGCGTCGGCGATCTGTACTTTACTCATACCGGCCAGTTTCAGGCCGAAGGCCATGTTCTGTGCCACGCTCATGTGCGGGTACAGGGCGTAGCTCTGGAACACCATGGCGATGCCGCGCTTGGCGGGCGGCACGTCGTTCATGCGCGTCTTGCCGATGAATAAGTCGCCGCCGCTGATTTCTTCCAGGCCGCAGATGCTGCGCAGCAAGGTCGATTTGCCGCAACCCGACGGGCCCACGAAGACCATGAATTCGCCATCGGCGATCTCCAGGTCGATGCCGTGCAGGGTTTGCACGTCGCCATATGCCTTCTTCAGGCCTGTTAACTTCAGTCCAGCCATGTCGTCCTCGTTCTCTCAATTTGGCCCCGCTGATGCGCGGGGCTCGTTATTGTAATTGGCGGCATGGCCGCCAAAGGGTACTGTTTAAGCGTGCGTGCCGAACCAGCCGCCATGCGGGGGCAGGCTGATCTGCTGGCCATCTTTACTGCCTGGCAAGCCGTGACCGGCCAGGCCGGCTGCTGGCGCCGCGTCAGGCCAAGTGAAGGTGACCGCCTCCGTGCCCAGGTTGAAGGCGGCCAGCACGGACGGCTGTCCCGGCAAGTCGCGGCGCAGGGCCAGCACGGGTTCCGGCGCATCGAAGAAGACGATATCGCCGCGCAGCAACTGCGGCAGGGTGCGGCGCCAGGCGAGGATGTTTTGCGCAAAGCGCAGCGGCGAGCCGGCATCGGTTTCTTCCACATCGACGGCGCGCGCCAGGTGTTCGGGCGGCACGGGCAGCCAAGGTTTGGCATTACTGAAGCCGCCATGCGGCGCATCGGCCACCCATGGCATCGGCGTGCGGCAGCCGTCGCGGCCCTTGAACTGGGGCCAGAACGGGATGCCGTACGGGTCTTGCAGCGCCTCGAAAGGAATGTCCGCTTCCGTCAGGGCCAGTTCATCGCCCTGGTACAGGCAGGGCGTGCCTTTCAAGGCCGCCTGCACGGCCAGCACCACCTTGGCCAACGACGGCGACGGGTTCTGGCCACCCCAGCGCGTCATGACGCGCACGCTGTCGTGGTTGCCCACGGACCAGGAAGCCCAGCCGTCGGCCACTTGCGCCTCGAATTCTTCCACCTGCTTGCGGATATGCGCGGCGGAAAACTCGGCCGTCAGCAGGTTGAAACTGTAAGCCATGTGCAGCTTGTCGGCGCCCGTGTAGGCGGCCATCGTGGCCAGCGCATTGTCGTCGCCCACTTCGCCGATGGAAATGGCCTGGTATTCATCAAGGATGGCGCGCACGCGCTGCAGGTAGGCGATGTTTTCCGGCTGCGTCTTGTCGTACATGTGCGCCTGCATGCCGTACGGGTTGATGGCCGACACGCTGCTCGCATCGCGCTGCGCGGCGGGCGGATTGTCGCGCAGCAACTGGTCGTGGTAGGGGAAGTTGCAGGAATCGAAGCGGAAACCGTCGACGCCGCGCTCGAGCCAGAAACGCAGGTTGTCCAGCTGCGCCTGCTGCACGGCCGGGTTGTGGAAGTTGAGGTCGGGCTGGCTGACGAGAAAATCATGCAGGTAGTACTGGCCGCGGCGCGGCTCCCATTGCCAGGCGGAACCGCCGAACACGGACAGCCAGTTGTTCGGCGGCGTGCCGTCCGGTTTCTGGTCGGCCCACACATACCAGTCGGCCTTGGGATTGTCGCGGCTGGAGCGGCTTTCCACGAACCACGGGTGGACGTCGGACGAGTGCGACAGCACTTGGTCGATCATCACTTTCAGGCCCAGTTCATGGGCGCGCGCCACCAGGCGGTCGAAATCGGCCAGGGTGCCGAACATGGGATCGACGTCGCAGAAGTCGGCCACGTCGTAGCCGAAGTCCTTCATCGGCGATGTGAAGAAGGGCGAGATCCAGACGATGTCGGCGCCCAGGGCGGCGATGTAATCGAGCTTGGAGGTGATGCCGGGCAAGTCGCCGATGCCGTCGCCATTGCTGTCGAGGAAGCTGCGTGGATAGACCTGGTAGATGACGGCGCTGCGCCACCAGTCGGCGGGCAGGTGGGCGAGATTGTTCTGGATGGTCGGCATGAATGATTTCTTAAAAGTGCCTGTAGCCGTGGCTATCTGGGCGGCGCTGCTGGTTGGTAGGCGAACGTCTTATTTTAAAATTCAAAGCGCTTTGGGTATGAAATGAGTATAGTTCAAAGCGCTTTGAAAAGTAAAGCGATACACGCGCCAGACATACGATTTTTTTATGAGGGTGATTCAGGAGGGCAAAACAGAGCGGAAGAGGGCGTTTTACGAAACCCCAAGCGGAGGCTGGGGTCGGACCCTGAGGGGGAATGCGTCCCAATGGGATGCATTCCAATGCAGTGACCGACCCCTGTAGTTTGCTCTAGGGGTAAATCAGGCGTGGATTACCGGCCCCGCCGACTCGCCCGGCAACAGTTCGCATGGCCACAGTTCCTGCAGGTCGGTGACGGGCGTGCCGTCCATCAGGGCCAGCAGCATGTGGATCATCTTCGCGCCGGCGCCGCGCGGGTCGGGCTGGACGACGGTGGTGACGTTGTGGCCGGCCAGGGAATCTTCCATCACGCCCCAGACGATCAGCGACATTTCGCGGCCGATGGCGATGCCCGCGTCGAGCAGGGCGCGCACGGCGCCCACGCCCGACATGTGGTTGTCGACGATGACGGCGGTAGGGCGCGGCGAGCGGGCCAGAAGGCGCTGCATGGCCTGGTAGCCGGCGCGGCGGTCGTGCGCATTGTCGACCAGGTTGTCGGGATCGATGGCCAGGCCGCCCGCCTGCATGGCGTGCTGGAAACTCTCGACGCGCTGGCGCACGAAGTTCAGGTCCGGCGTGGCGCTGATCAGGCCGATGCGCTGGTGGCCCAGCTGCGCCAGGCGCTCGACGGCCAGGCGCATACCCGCTTCGTTGTCGTAGTCGAACCACGCATGCGGCTGGTTCAGCTGCGTGCGGCCATGCGCGACGAACGGCATGCCCTGCTGCGCCAAGTAGGCGATGCGCTCGTCGAACGGTTTCGTGCGCCCGACGATCAAGCCATCGATGCGGCGGCCCTTGACCATGCGTTCATACGTGTGGAATTCGTTGGTGGCCGAGGCGGGCGCGATCATCATGTCCATCTGCTGCGCTTCCAGCGCTTCGGACATGCCGCCCACGATGTCGATGAACATGGGGTCGGCCAGGTCGTTCGGCATCAGCGGGTAGATGATGCCGACGATGTTCGTACGCCCCACGGCCAGGCTGCGCGCCATGGGATTGGGGCGGTAGCCGGCCGCCTGTGCGGCGGCCAGCACCCGCTCGCGCGTGCGTTCGCTCACTTCCGGATAGCCATTCAAGGCGCGGCTGACGGTGGTTTCGGATATTCCTAGCGTTCTGGCGAGATTTTTGAGGTTCATGAATGCTGCGTATGGGGTGGGTCGGGAGCGATGCGGTGCGATGAAGGGTAGTTTATCTGATAAATGCCGGAATGATCAGGGGTATGACCTGCGGCGGCGGCGCCCAAAAAAATACGCGGGCAAACCCAGGGGCGCCCGCGCTAAAAGAGGATACTGCTGAATCACTACATTGAAGCTGCCGGCCATCGCGTGCAGCGGCGAAATGGTGGGTCCGGATATGACTTGCCCCTGAAAAAGCGGGCGGTGTTGCTGCCACCGGCAAGCGTCCGGGGACGCTTGCCGACGTTCTAGATGCCGGCGATTACCACCAGCTTTCCACCTGGAAGCCCATCGAGCTGCCATTGGTCTTGCCACCGAACACGCCCGTCGACGACAGCGCCGATTCCGCCGCGGCGGCCGACTGGGCTGCCTTGTTCCATTTGGCGTAGGTGTAGAAGGCGCGCAGCACGGGGCGCGACCAGAAGCTGTTGCCGGCCGACAGTTGCGGCGCGAAGGTCAGCTTGGTCAGGTTGCGGCTTTCGCCGCCTTCCGGCTTGACGATGTCGTGGCCCAGTTCCACGGCCAGGCTGTAGTTGTCCGTGAAGTGGTAGACGGGGCGCGCGCCGATCGACGTCCACTTGCTGCTCACGCCTGCCGTTTCCTTGTCTTCGTAGACGAAGGTACCCATGCCCGACCAGGAACCTTTGGGCTGGATCATGATTTGTTCCGTCAGGCGCACGACCTTGTCATCCTTGCTGGCGCCCAGGCTGAAGCCGCCCGTGTTGGCCGCGCTGCCTTTGCCGTACTGCAGTGCCACCTTGTTGAAGCCGCCCAGCAGATTGCCTTGCGTATGCATGATGGTCAGCAAGTGGCCGCTGGCGATGGGGGCTGCGCCTTGCGCGTTGCGTTTCTGGTTGAATTGCAGGCCCAAGGTCAGTTCGCCGTCCGGATTGACCTTGATGCCGGAAAAGCGCAAGTCGTGGGACAGGCCCATGCGCTTGCTGTCGCCATCGTCGGCCGTGCGCACGATGGCATAGGCCAGCTTGGCCGCGCCCAGGTCGATGTTTTCCAGGCCGGCGCCAGGGCCGCTGTTATTCCAGAAGTAGTAATCGGTGATGTGCACGTCCTGGCGGTCGTAGTAGCGCTTGCCGACCCAGGCGCGCGCTTCGGCGAAGGCGCCCGTGCCGATCTTGTCCGCCACCACGTTCATTTCGCGCCACGACGGGTCCGATTGTTCCCAGTCCTGGTTCTGGTTGACGGAGAACGCCACCAGGGTATTGATGCGGAAGGTGGTGCCGTTCGCTGCCTTGAAGGCTTCGCCGCCGAATTTCAGCTCGCCGTAGGTTTCGCACTCATTGCCCAGACGATATTTGGACGAGGCGCCGGCCAGGCCGAAACACGCTTCCTTGCCGCCTTCGCTGCTGGTACCGATGCCCGAGCGGATGTAACCGCCGAAGTCGATCGGCAGGGCTGCCTGGGCCGACGCGCTCAAGGCCATGAGCACTGCCGCTGGCAACGCTTTCAAGAAAAATTTGTTCATTGTGTCTCCAGTGTTTTTATAGATGTGGGATCGGCGCGCATCACTTTGCACAACCAAAGCGCTTTAACTATGTTTCAAAGCGCTTTGAGTATAGTTCAAAGCGCTTTGATAAGTAAACTCGTTTTGTTCTTGGCGTCGTTCGGAAACTTTGTGGGTGTTGCGGAGAAACATCAAAGGCGGGCGACGGCGCGTGGGCGCCGCCGTGTATGGCAGGAGGAGATCAGGAGGGAGTGTCGCAGGCGGGCAGGGTGGTCGAGTCCGTTGCGGCAAGGGCAGGATGCCGCAGGAAGACCAGAATCAGCAGGGCCGAGGTCGTCGTAATGCTGGCCAGCACATACAGCAAGTGGCAAAAGGCCGTGCCGTACGCTTGCGCCAGTTCGGCGGCGCCAGCCTGCGGCAGCAGGGTGGCCGCATGGCGCAGCTCGCCCAGCGCCAGGAAGGAGCCCGCGTGCGCCGCCTGTTCCGCTCCGATGCCGGCAAGGTCGGCGTGGCCCAGCGCCGCGACAGTAAACGTGCCCAGCAGCGCGCTGACGATGGCCAGCGCCAGGCCTTCGCCCGCCACCCTCGTCGTGTTAAAGATGCCGGCCGCCATGCCAGCCCGTTCGACGGGCACGACGCTGATGGCCAGACCATCCATCAAGCCCCAGGGCAGGCTGATGCCGCAACCGATCAGCAGCAGCGGCCCGATCAAGGTAGTGGGCGACTGGCCCGGCGCACACGTCGACAGCCACAGCAAGCCGCCCGCCGCCAGCAGCAGGCCGCTGGCGCAAATGTGCGCGGCGGCAAGGCGCTGCGCCGCCAGGCCGGCCAGGACCGGCAGCACCAGCATGGGCGCGGACAGGGCGATCATCATGCGTCCCGCCTCCAGCGCGCTGTAGCCTTCGATGCCGATGAAGCGGGCCGGCAGCAATACGAGCAGCACGACGAAGGAAAACGCGGGCGCGGCGGCCAGCAATTGCACGCCGGCAAAGGCGGGCAGGCGGAACAGGGTCAAGTCCAGCATGGGCCGCGCGTCGCGCCGTTCCACGCGGATGAACGCAGCCAGCAGCAAGGCCGCGCCACCGAACAGCCCCAGGCTGGCGGCGCTGGCCCAGCCTTTGTGCGGCGCCTGCAGCAAGCCATAGGTAAACAGGGAGAGCGCACCCGTAAACGTCAGGGCGCCGGGCCAATCGACGCCTTGCGCTTGCGGGTCGCGCGATTCGCGCATGGCGCGCGCGGCGGCCAGCAGGGCGGCCAGGCCGGCCACGGCCGTGACGATGAAGATGGCGCGCCAGCCCGTGTGCGTGATCAAGGTGCCGGCCAGGAAGGGGCCGAAGGCAAGGCCCACGCCGAAGGCCGTGCCGATCAGGCTGAAGGCGCGCGCGCGGGCCGGGCCGTCGAATTCCTGAGCCAGGGCCGCCAGTCCGCTCGACAGGGCCATGGCGCAGCCCAGGCCCTGGACGGCGCGCAGCACGTCGAGCCACAGGATGGCGGGCGCGGCCGCCAAGGCCAGCGCGGCGGCGGAAAACACAGCCATGCCCAGCAAGAACACGCGCTTGCGGCCATAACGGTCGGCCAGCGCGCCGGCCACCATCAGGCAGCCGCCAAAGCTGAGCATGAAGGCATTCGTGATCCAGGCCAGCGCCAGCGGCGTGCCGCGCAGCTCGGCGGCGATGGCGGGAATGGCGATGGCCGGTCCCGTAAAACTGAGCGGCATGCACAGCGCAGCGAGGCAGACGGCGGCCAGCACGAAGGCGCGCCGGGACGCGGAGGCAGGCTGCATGCGGTGATTCGTATCCATGGGAATGATTCCAGAAAGAGGGAATCCGATGATAATATGGATGCAATCCATGAAAAAGTGGCTGAAAATCCACTCATAACGGACAAATATTCCCTAATTGAGGTCGCATGGATAATTTGAACGGCATTGCCGCCTTCGTGCGCGCGGCGGAAACGCGCAGTTACGTGGCGGCCGGGCGGCTGCTCGGCGTGTCGGCTTCGGCCGTGGGCAAGAGCGTGGCGCGGCTGGAAGAAAAGCTGGGCGTGCGCCTGCTCAACCGCAGCACGCGGCGCATCAGCCTGAGCAACGAGGGCGCGCTGTTTTACGAGCGCTGCCAGCGCATCCTGGCCGACCTGGGCGATGCCGAGGCGGAACTGTCGCACCTGGCCGAGGCGCCGCGCGGCAAGCTGCGCGTCAGCCTGCCCGTGATCGGCTACCGCATCATCCTGCCCCTGCTGGCGGACTTTACGCGCAAGTACCCGGAGATCGAACTGGACCTCGATTTCAACGACCGCCTGGTCGACGTGGTGGCCGAAGGCGTCGACGTGGCCGTGCGCAGCGGAACGCTCACCGATTCGCGGCTGATGGCGCGCGAACTGGGGCCGTTTGCCTTTGCCATCGTCGGTTCTCCCGCGTACTTCGCCCGCCATGGCGTGCCGGCCACGCCGCGTGCGCTGGAAGGGCACGCCTGCGTGCGCTATAAATTCCCCACCACGGGCAAGTTGCAGGAATGGGCGCTGCAGCGCGCCGAGGGCGACAGCGGCGGCGAGCTGCGCTTGCCGACCGCATTGACCTGCAACAATATCGAAGCCTTGATCGGTGCCGCCACGCAGGGCGTGGGCCTCGCCTATTTACCCGACTTTATCGTGCGCGACGCCATCGCACGCGGTGAACTGCAAGCCGTGCTGGCCGACAGCTTGCTGTACTCGAGCAAGTTCTGGGTGCTGTGGCCGTCGAGCCGCCACCTGTCGCCCAAAATCCGTGTCTTTGTTGACCATCTGTGTACCCACCTGCATTTTTCCGCGTCCCCTCCCGACCCTGCATCCATCGCCTGATACCCCTGGCCCCCGCGCTGGCGGCGGGTTGGGGAATATTCCTACCCCAAAGCGATTAATCCTAATCCGCTAAATTTATATTTGCTGCGCCGCATCAAGCAATGCCGCACAGCATCAGCTTATGCCCTTCCTGAATATCAGTCATACGTTATTGAAATTGCCATAAGGAATTTATTTATGTTAATTTCATATCTGTTTCTGCAACATTGCATCGCTTCGGCGGTTGCCGGGACATGTGCAGGATTAGGCGCCATAAGCGTGTAGTAACCAACAATTAAGGGGTGACTGCCCCGTTCCGTTCAGGGAGTGTGCATGAAGACAGTGATGACGACGCCGCCGGATCCGGCGCCAGCCGCGACCGCGAAACCGGCCCGCAAAACGGGTTTGCTGCTGGGTGGCGGTGCACCAAATTCCACCCTGATCGCCGGCGCGCTGGCCGCTTTCCTCGATGAGGGCATCGAGTTCGACGTCATTTCCGCGTCCGGCGCGGGAGTGCTGATGGGTTTGCTTTACACGACGCCGCACGAGGCCACGCCGCGCCAGGCCCTGCAAAGCTGGGCCGACACGGGCGTGGCCGACAGCATCTACAAGATGATCCCGATCAACTACAAGGTATTCCAGAAGCCGGGCATGCACGCGAGCACCTTCCGCGACGCTTTCCAGCCGCCGGCCAACAATCCTTTTTTTCAGGCATTCCAGCAAACGTTTGCGGGCGTGCCCACGGCCTGGTCGGACTGGGGCAAGCTGATGGTGTCGTCGCTGTCGCCATCGGACCTGTCCGCGAAAAGCCTGGGCCTGTGCGCGCATTTGCCCTTCCTGGAAAAAGCCGTCGACTTCTCGGGCGTGACGCGCATGCGCCCCGATTTCTACATCAATGCCTACAACCTCAGCGAGCACCGCATGCAAATCTGGGGCAAGCACGAGATCGAGCCCATCCACGTGCGCGCGGCCCTGTCGTTTCCCTTTCTGTATGCGCCGACGACCATCGACGGCGACGACTACATCGAAGGCGCGGCCCTCGACACGCTCAATTTCGACCCGTTTATCGAAGGCAAGGGCGAGCACCATGACGCCGACACCCTGGTCATCCTCGACATCCTCGGCGACGAGCGCCTGTTGCGCAAGCCGCGCAACCTGTACGACGCCTGGGTGCGCTCCATCATCACGCCGCTGGTGAAGATTTCCAAGAGCGAGCTGCGCCTGTTTGAGCTTGAGCACAACACGGATGCGCGCACGGGCCAGCCCAAGCGGCGTCTGCTGAAGCTCGACTTGATGGGCGGCATCCCGGAACAGCACTGGCCCGACACCCTGGACTGGTCCAGCTCGAACATGCAACTGCTGTTCGACGTGGGCCACAAGGCGGGCCTGGCGTTTTGCCGCCAGCATGGTGACTTGCTGCGCCGCACGCCTGACGCAGCCCCGCTGGCGGCCTAAGCCCGCGCCGCCTGCCACCGGTCCTGGCCACCTGATCGGCAGCTACTCATCCCGCCTGGCCTTGCCAGGCCACCTTTTTACTGTGAAACACCATGAATATCACCAAGCAATTAATCCTGACCCTCACCATCGCCTTGCTGGCCCTGCTATTGCTGGGCGCCGGCGGCGCCATCCAGCTACAGCGCGCCCAGGAACGTTTTGACACCGTGCAAAACCGCATCATTCCCAGCATCCAGGGCTTGAATGCGGCCAAGGGTTTCCTGGCCGACTCGCGCCTGGCCGGCTACCGCCTGTCCGTGTTCTCGAATCTGGCCGACAAGACGGCGCTGGACAAGGCCGTGGCCGACGCCAACACGAATTTCGACAAGGTCATCGCCACCTACCGCGCCGAGCGCCTGTACGACGCGACGGACAGCAAGATGCTCGACGCCGACCAGGCCGCCATGGAAGCGTACCGCCGCGCGCTGGTGCCATTCTTTGCCGCCGCCTACGCGGGCGACATGGATGGCGTGCGCGCCACCTTGCTGGCCGGCACGCCGCTGGCCATCACGGCCGCCGCCGCGAAAAAGAGCATGGATGACCATATCGCCTACAACAACAAGCTGGTCGACGATGTCAAAGCGGAAAGCCTGGCCGCCTACGACACGGCGTTCAACACCATGCTGGCCGTGCTGGGCGTGGCCGTGCTGCTGACGGGCGCGCTGGCCTGGCATATCTACCGCACCATCAGCGGCGGTCTGGGCAATATCGAACATACGCTGGAGCGGGTCAGCGCCTCGCTGGACCTGTCCGCCGCCATGCCCGTCGAGCGCATGGATGAAGTGGGCCGCACGGCCACCGCCTTCAACAAGTTTCTGGAGCGTATCGTCGGCGTGATCGCCACCGTGCGCGCCTCGGCCGATACGGTCAGCGTGGCGGCTGCGCAGATTTCCGCCGGCAACGCGGACCTGTCCGTGCGCACGGAGCAGCAGGCGTCGTCGCTGGAAGAAACGGCCTCCAGCCTGGAAGAGCTGACCTCGGCCGTGCGCCAGAATACGGACAATGCGCGCCAGGCGAATACCCTGGCCGTGTCCGCCTCGGACGTGGCGCGCAAGGGCGGCGCCGTGGTGGCGCAGGTCGTCGGTACGATGGGTTCGATCAACGAATCGGCGAAGAAGATCGCCGACATTATCGGCGTGATCGACGGCATTGCCTTCCAAACCAATATTTTGGCGCTGAATGCGGCCGTCGAGGCGGCCCGCGCGGGCGAGCAGGGCCGTGGCTTCGCCGTGGTGGCAACGGAAGTGCGCAACCTGGCGCAGCGTTCGGCAGCGGCTGCCAAGGAAATCAAGGGCTTGATCGAGGATTCCGTGGATAAAGTCAACACGGGCAGCGCGCTGGTCGACCAGGCGGGCGCGACAATGGAAGAAATCGTCGCCAGCATCCGCCGCGTGACGGACATCATGGGCGACATCGCCAACGCCAGCCACGAGCAAAGCGCCGGCATCGAGCAAGTGAACCAGGCCATTTCGCAAATGGACCAGGTCACCCAGCAAAACGCGGCCCTGGTGGAAGAGGCGGCCGCAGCCGCATCCTCGCTGCAAGACCGCGCCGTTGAGCTGGTCGATGTGGTGGCCGTATTCCGCCTGCGCGGCGATGCCAAGGAAAAATCATTGAAGGTGGCGGGCGGCTTGCCGGCCCCGGCAACGGCCCCGCGCCGCGCAGCGCAACCGGCGCGCCGCATGCTGGGATGAACTCGGGCATGCCGTATGTCATTGTCAGGTGCTGGAAGGCTTCCACACCTGCTTTGACGCATCGACGCCATATTCCCAAGTAAACGTTTTTTCTATTTATTAATCAATAATATAAATGGGATTTTGAAAAAGCTGGAAATGGCCTCGCCAAACGGTTTGGAGGGAAATTCAACGATGTTCCTCCCTGTTTTTTGACGAATCTGGTTCGCCAAATCGTGAATATCGCTGGCCTCATTTCCATGCAGGCGTCTGCCGTTTACTCCCCCCATCACGCCCGCAGAATGGATGGTTTCGAGGTCGTCTATATATGCCTGTCGTTGGACGTTGTTCATGTAGAGCGTCTGCTTATAGATTGATGACTTTGCAGCTTGTTCGTTTTCCGCATCCCAATCGAAGTCAACAAAGGCCAGAGCGGAGCAGAAGGTCAGATAAATAAGGAAAGCAGTTGATATTCTTTTCATTGAGAGGATGGTTTTAATCAGATTCAATCTGAAGATAAGGAAGGAATGCCATCAACGATAGCAAATTTTCCACATGGAAACATCACACATTGTCACATTCGCGTAAGCGCCAGGGTGCAAGCTTGGGTTGCTCAAGCTGATGTGGAAATAAATATGGTGCCATGCCAAAGTTTCAGATATCGGTATCGCATTACGGTTGGCGGACCATTTTTTGAAAAACAGCTAACAGGCATGTTATATTATATAAGTTGCCTCTTGGAAATTTTATCCTCGGCCACGTTATATCAATTAACCACTTTTCTTTTCCGGCCGCCGATGACCTGTCCAGTGTGTAATGCCCAAAATTCAGCCATGAGTGCACGTTGCCTCGAATGTGGAACCATCCTTATACAAGAAGCAATTGCCCGTCCTGAAGCCTTGCAACAAACCGTGGACAATCTGGATCGGCGCATGTACATCGGCTACGGCGGCTTGGCAGGTTTCGTCGTAGGCATGGGCAGTTGGATGGTTATTTCTCAGGATGAGGCAGAGGTCAAAGGCTGGCTTTTGATCTCGGTCATGACGGGCGCCGCACTGGGCCGTTTTATTGCATGGCGCAGGCGCAATACGCTTGAGTAAATTCGAGCGAACTACCTGCGGCTGTTCTTGACGGGTAGCGGCGATGTCGTGAAACGTAATAAGCAAACGTAATAAGCAAACGTAAGAAGCAAACGGCTTGTCGGCAATTTCTAAGTAATCCTCGGGAAATTAGTGTGAATTTATGACAAACAGAACCGGATGCTGTGCAAGGCGCTCGCTGCGACGCAGTGCGGGCACTGCTAGCAGTGAGCAAGCCTCGTCGGCCACCTTGCAGAGCGCCGGTTATGGCAGTCAGAAATCACAATAATTTATTGGGGGTTGCTTAGCGCGTCGGCATGGCCCTCCTGATCAGGCACGGCGTTCGCTGTTCATGCGGACGACGCTGCGCCATTCGCTGCCCCAGGTCAATTCCTCGCAAACTGCCGCGTCAAATTAACGTGCCCTTCCTGTCATGATGGAATACAATTCTTGCGTGGCAGCCAGCTTGCCTGGCAAGGCCGGGCACGGCGCCTTTGACCTCGGAAAGATGTTGGCTTATGACTCTGCAGTTCCTCCAGCGAACGGCGCCGTGTGCGCCATCCACGCTTCGTATTTCACGCAAGTCCCTTGTTTCCCTGTTCGTCCTGACGTTGTCGCCTCTGCTGGGTACGGCGCCCGTCATGGCGGCCGCGCCTGCCAGCAGCAGCGTCATGCTGGAAGAACTGACCAGCACGGAGTTGCGCAGCCGTATCGACCACGGCGCCACCACCGTGCTCGTGCCGATCGGCGGAGTCGAGCAGAGCGGGCCGTATATCGCACTGGGCAAGCACAATGTGCGCGCCGGCTTGCTGGCGCGCCAGATCGCACAGCAGCTGGGTAACACCATCGTCGCCCCCGTCGTTTCCTACGTGCCGGAAGGGGCGATTTCGCCACCGGCCGGCCACATGCGCTTTGCCGGCACGATTTCGATACCGCCGGCCGCCTTTGAAGCCGTTCTGGAAGGGGCCGCCGCCAGCCTGCGTCAGCATGGCTTCCGCGACATCATTTTCCTTGGCGATCACGGTGGCTACCAGAAGAACGAGCAGAACGTGGCGAATAAACTCAACCGCGCCTGGGGCAAGACACCTGCGGGCAAGGAAGCGCGCGCCTACGCCTTGCTCGATTACTATGACATCACGCAATCGGCCTATATTGCCGAACTGCAGAAGCGCGGCCACAGCAGCGCCGAGATCGGCCTGCATGCGGGCTTGGCGGACGCGGCCTTGATGCTGGCGACGGACCCGTCGCTCGTGCGCAGCGAGGCCATGGCGCACGGACCGAAGCCCGGCGTGGCGGACGGCGTGCGCGGCGACGCGACGCGGGCAACAAAGGAGCTGGGCCAGATCGGTATCAAGCTGCAGGTGGACACCTCGGTGGCCGCCATCAAGCAATTGCTGCAACGAAATAAGTAAATCTTCCGCTGGACGTGTTGAACTTCCGGCTTTTGCAACGAAATGACGCGAAAACACATGAAAAAATCTCAACGACGCACCATCGTCACCTTGTCCGCCCTGGCTGCCGCACTGGCCGGCCTGGGCGTGGCCAGCCAGGTCATCGGCGCCAGCACGCCGGCCCCGGCCGCTGTCGCCGCGGCGCCGGCGGCCGCCTATTCGCCGCTGCCGGGCATGCCGCCGCTGGTGGACCCGAAAAACGTGTACGGCAGCATCGCCAGCAGCAATATGAGTCCCGTCGTCAAGGATCACTTGCGCCGCGTCTATGTGCCGAACCTGCGCTCGAACGATGTCTATGTGATCGACCAGGACAGCCTGAAAGTGGTCGACAAGTTCAAGGTCGGCAGCGGCCCGCAGCACGTGGTGCCGTCGTGGGACTTGCGCACACTGTGGGTGGCGAACAATGCCGAGCGCACGGACAAGGGCAGCCTGACGCCGGTTGACCCCTTGACGGGCAAGCCGGGCAAGGAAGTGCCCGTCGATGATCCCTACAATATGTATTTCACGCCGGACGGCAAGTCGGCCATCGTCGTGGCCGAAGCGCGCCACCGCCTCGATTTCCGCGATCCGAAAACCATGGCGGTGCAGTATTCGATCGATACGCCCCAGTGCGGCGGCATCAACCATGCGGATTTTTCGAACGATGGCCGCTACGCCATGTTCACCTGCGAATTCGACGGCACCATCGCCAAGATCGACCTGGTGGGCCGCAAGGTCGACGGTTACCTGAAATTGCAGATGCCGGCCAAGCGCTTTGCCGAGTCCGGCCCCGTGGGCGGCCCGGCGAATGAAATCTGCAGCGTCAAGAAGGGCATGCCGCAAGACATACGCATCTCGCCGGACGGCAAGAAATTCTTTATCGCCGACATGGACGCCGACGGCGTGCACATCGTCGATGGCGCCACCCTGAAGGAAATCGGCTTCATCCAGACGGGCGTGGGCGCGCACGGCCTGTACCCGAGCCGCGATGGTAAAAAGCTGTACGTGGCCAACCGCGGCACGCACCGCATCCACGGCAAGCCGAAGGGCAAGGGCAGCGTCAGCGTGATCGATTTCGCCACGGAAAAAGTCGTGTCGAACTGGCCGATTCCCGGCGGCGGCAGCCCCGACATGGGCAACGTGAGCGCCGACGGCAAGTATCTGTGGCTGTCCGGCCGTTTTGACGACGTGGTGTACCGCATCGATACGAACAGCGGCGACGTGTCCAAAGTGAAAGTCGGCCAGGAACCGCACGGTCTGACCGTCTGGCCGCAGCCGGGCCGCTATTCGCTGGGCCATACGGGCAATCTGCGCTAAGCGGGGGGCGCATGGAAATCGATTCGCTGGAGCAACTGCGCGCGCATTATCCGCCCGCGCAGGGGCGGGCGCTGAGCAAGCAGCTCGACCACCTCGATCCGCATTGCATCGCCTTCATCGGGCTGTCGCCGTTCGTCGTGCTGGCCACGGGCGGGGCTGGCGGCCAGCTCGACGCCTCGCCACGGGGCGGTGCGCCCGGTTTCGTGCACGTGCTCGATGCCCATACTCTGCTGCTGCCCGATGCCAAGGGCAATAACCGCCTGGACAGTTTCAGCAATATTGCCGAGACGGGCAGGGCGGGACTGCTGTTCATGATTCCCGGCGTCGATGAAACCTTGCGCGTGAATGGCGAGGCCAGCCTCAGCGACGATGCGGCGCTGCTGGCATATTTTGCCGGCGAGCGCAACCCGCCGCGCCTGCTCATGCGCCTGCGCGTGGCCGAAGCTTATTTGCACTGCGCCAAGGCCTTGATGCGTGCGCGCCTGTGGGATAGCACGGCCCAGGTCGAACGCTCCGTCTTGCCGACGATGGGCCGGATGATCGGGGACCAGACGGGAAGTATTGGCCCGCTGGAAACACAGGAGCAGATGCTTGCCCGCTACGCGCAGGATCTGTAGCTTTGCTTGCTTAAAAGGCAATGCTGGCGCATAATGCGCTTCCTTTCCCACTACCTGCAAGGAGCGCCATCATGATTCTTGATCACATCGGTTTGACTGTCAGCGATGCACAGGCCAGCAAGGCTTTCTTTTCCGCCGCCCTGGCGCCTCTGGGCGTCTCGGTGGTGATGGAAGAGCAGGGCTGGGTTGGCATGGGCAAGGATGGCAAGCCCGATTTCTGGTTCGGCGTGGGCGGCGCGGCGCATGCCGGCATGCATCTCGCCTTCGCGGCCGACAACCGCGCCCAGGTGGACGCGTTCTACAAGGCCGCGCTGGACGCGGGCGGCAAAGATAATGGCGCGCCCGGCATCCGCGCCATCTATCACCCGAATTACTATGGCGCTTTCGTGCTGGGGCCCGATGGCCACAATGTCGAAGCCGTCTGCCACCGTCCCGAGCCTTGATGCCGGGCATTACCTGAAGAGAGCAGCATGAAGCACAGCGCCACCTTGTTTGCCGATGATGCCGGCCGCTATGCCTACGTCAAAGCGGGTTTCTCCTGGCCGGCCCTGTTCCTGGGCTCGTTCTGGGCCGTCGCCAAGCGCCGCTGGTGGCTGGTGCTGCTCATGTTGGCGATGGATGCCTGCCTGTGGTTTGGCAGCCATCTCGCCACCGAAATGCGCATCGGCCCGATGATGCTGCTGATGGCCGGCGCGGAACTCAGTTACCTGCTGGCGCGCGGCTGGTACGGCAACCGCTGGCTGGAAGCGTCGCTGCGCAGCCATGGCTACAAGCCCGTCGTGCCGGGCACGGGCGCCGCTGGCTGAGCTTGCCTGACACAGATTTCCCTTTCCGTTACTGACGTTTGCCAAGAGCAAGCCGTCCAGCCCAAACTTTTTGCGCAGCCTAGCGCACCTTTGATCCAGATCATGCCTCACCTGCGGTGCTCACGTAGCCTTGGGACTCGCGTTGCAAAGCATCTTCCCACCAATCGGATATGTTTTTTCGCGTTCGTGGCGTAGCCCGGCTGTCTGTCTCACCGTTCGACAGCCGGTGGTATCGCCATCTGTTTATGTCCACCCAACCGCTATTAATGAGGAACTCCATGTATCCATATTCCCGTAGTGTTACCCCCGCCGCCAAAAATCACCTGGAAGCGCAGCTGGCTTTCTTCAATGGCCTGTCGAAGTCGCTGTTTCAATCGATGCAGCATTTCAGTGACCTGAACATGCAACTGGCGCAAGGCTTGCTGGAAGAAAGCACGGTCACCAGCCAGAACCTGTTGACGGTCGAGCGCGCCGAAGATGTATTCCAGGTGGCCGCCGCCTCGGGCCAGCCAGCCGCTGAGCAACTGCGCAAGTATCAGCAACAGGTGTCGCGCCTGGCTGCCGATACGCAGGTCGAACTGGCCAATGTGGCAGAGCGTCATGTGAATGAAACGAGCCGTACCGCCAAGGCCCTGGCTGAAGAAGTGGCCCGCACCGCTTCGGAAGAAACGGAGAAAAACGTGCGCAAGCAGCAGGAAGCGATGCAGCGCATGGCCGAACCGTTCCAGGCCTATCAGCAAAACGGCGCTAACCGCGACCAGCAGCGCGGTGCGCAAAGCCGTGACGGTCAAAGCCTGCAAAGCGCCAGCCACCAGGGCAGCCAGCAGTCGTCCGGCAGCGAAAGCTCGGCCAGCGGCAGCGCATCGCAAGCGGGCTCCGCTCAAAGCAAGAGCAGCAGCGCCAGCCGTAAAGAGTAAGTACGAAGCTGCTTGCAGCTGAGCCGCATCGCGAGGGCCGAGCCTTGCTATGCGGCCAGCCGGCACGCGGCATTGTGCGTATTGGTTTGGGCAGAGCGCCCGTCCTTCACGGGGCGGGCGTTTTGTCGTATGCGTGCAGCTCCGGGGCTGACGTGCCTGAGCCAGGTGAGCGGGGCGGCAAGGCTGGCCCTGCCGGCGAGCCGGTATCTGACAAGACTGCGGGCAAGACCGCTGACGAGACCGCGTTGCCGGCGCCACTGTTCGCATCGATGAAGGCGCTGACGGCGTCCAGCGTGGGCGCCAGCCTGCGCAACGGGGCGGCCAGCGTGGCGACCAGGGTGGCGTGGCCCACATGGTCGAAATAGGTTTCCGTCACGGACCGGTGCAGCGCGCGCAAGGCGTTGGCCAGGCCGCCTGTGTTGCGTTGTGGATCGACCAGCTTGTCCTTGCCGGGCTTTGGAGCGATCAGCAGGGCGGGCGGGGCGTCGGCTGTCACGTGATGGATGGGCTGCGAAGCGGCGGGCGTGTCCGGGTAAAAGAACACGGGCCGGGTGATGGTGTTTTCGATCGGCAGGAAATCATAGGGGCCGGCCAGGCCTATCCAGCCCCGCAAGTCGTGCGGACGCATGCCATGGCGCGCCAGCAGGCTGGCGTCGAGCGCCAGCATGGCCGCATTGTAGGCGCCGGCGCTATGGCCCATGACAAACAAACGCGTCGGGTCGCCGCCATGGCGGCTCGATTCCATCGCGGCCCAGGCCACGGCGCGGGCCGCATCCTGCAATATCTCGGGGTAGTGCACGTCCGGATACAGCCGGTAGTCGGCGATCACGGCCAGGTAGCCGCGCGCCGCGAGCGCGTGGCCGACGAAGGCATAGTCGGCGCGCTCGCCCGTCGTCCAGTTGCCGCCATAAAAGAACACGACCACGGGCACGGGTCCCGTGCGGGTCTTGGGCGCGTACACATCGAGTTTCTGCCGTGGCAGGGGGCCGTAGGCCAGGCCGCGCGTCACGTGCGAGGTGCTGCCGGATGACAAGGCATTGATGGCGGTCAAGGGCGAGCAGGCAGCCAGGCCGGCAGTGAGCGGGATGGCCGCCAGCAAACCGAGCAGGGTGGTGCGCAGGATCGTCATGCGGGCTCCCGAAGGTGATGGTGGATGCTTGCAGTGTAGGCCAGGCTGGGCAGGGTGCACACGGGGAAGTTGCTGTCTGGCATAGATAAATGTTGCATGCGTCAATCAATCCTGTAACAGCCATTTGCGCGCCGTGGCGATGACGGCGTCCGACAGGGTGCGCGTGAGGGGGGTCTGGATATCCCAGGCATGCCAGGTCAGAGGCACGTCGAGCGCCTGCCCGGCCGCCACGTCGACGAGCCTGCCGGCGGCCAGCGCCGTTTCCGCCTGCAGCAGGGGCACCATGCCATAAGCATAGCCCGCTTCGATGAAGCGTACGAAGTCGCGCGCCGAACCGAGCACATGGTGCGGATAGCGGCCCGTGTAGCCGAGGCGGTGCTGCAGGTAGCGCTCGTGCAGCGCATCCTTGCTGCCAAAGGTGATGGCGGGCGCCTGGCTGACGGCTTCCACCGTAAAACCATGGGGAAACCACTGCTGCGCGAATGCGGGGGACGCCACGCACAGGTAGCGCATGCCGCCCAGCGGCGTGGCCGTGGTGCCGGCCACCAGGTCGTTGGCGCTGGTGACGCAGGCAAACACGCGCCCTTCGCGCAGCTGGCTCAAGGTATGGTCCTGGTCGTCGAGGCGGATATCGAGCAGGCACGACGGCGGCGACAGCAGCGGCCCCAGCGCTTCCGGTATCCACGTGGCGGCGCTGTCGGCATTGACGGCGATGGCCAGCGCCGGCAATTGCGTCGTGGGGCCGGGCTGGGCGTCGAGCGCCGCTTCGAGCAGCTTGACTTGCCGGTAGTGGGCGATCAGGCGCTGGCCCGCTTCCGTCGGCAGGGGCGGGTGGCTGCGGATGATCAATAACGTGCCTTCCAGGTTTTCCAGGGTACGGATGCGCTGCGACACGGCCGGCTGGCTGATCGCCAGCGCCTGCGCGGCCTTTTCAAAGCTGCCCAGGCCGATCACGGCGTCGAGGGCTGCCAATCCACGGTAATCGACGACGCGCATAAGTTTCTCTTATATATGTTTAGAATCATTCATTATACTTATATTTACTTTTTCTTTACACTGTTGAAATAGGGTAACAACTCCACTCTCCCGCGCGGTCCTCCTGGTTCCGCACCACCCTCCACCTACCTCTGATGACTTTGCCGTTGCCGGCAGAGCGTGGGCGGCCGTGCGCGTGATGGAAAGCAATGGAAAGGAATCGATATGGACAGCGCAATTTTCTTGAAAGGCATGGGGCTCGGCGCGAGCCTGATCGTGGCCATCGGCACGCAAAACGCCTTCTTGCTCAAGCAGGGGCTGAAGCGTCACTACGTGCTCACCTGCATTCTTGTATGTTTGCTGTGCGACGCCATCCTGATCACGGCCGGCGTGGCCGGCATGGGCACCTTCATTGCCGACAACCCCAATTTCCTGCTGTGGGCCAAGGCGGGCGGCGCCACCTTCCTGATCGCCTACGGCTTGCGCGCGGCCAAATCGGCCTGGCGCCCGACGGCCCTGACGGTATCGGCCGCCAAGGCGCCCGAAGGCTATTGGGCCGTGATCGGCGCGGCGCTGGCGTTCAGCCTGCTGAACCCGCACGCCTTCCTCGATACGGTGATTTTGCTTGGCTCGATCGGCGGCCAGCATGAAGGCGTGGGACGCTTTTACTTCGCCGGCGGCGCCATCATGGCTTCGGCCCTGTGGTTCTTCCTGCTGGGCTTTGGCGCCCGCTACCTGGCGCCCGTGTTTGCCAAGCCCATGGCATGGCGCGTGCTCGACGGCATCATCGCCCTCGTCATGTGGGCCATCGCCGCCTCGCTGTTCCTGTAATCAGCGGGTCAGGAAGTTCAATATGCGGCTGGCCAGCTTGCCGTAAGGCGGCCGCAGCAGCGTCAAAGGGCTGTAGCGTGCCTGGTAGAACACGGGCCGCAGCTTGCTGAAAGTGTGAAAACCTTCGACGCCGTGGTAGTGGCCCATGCCGGACTCGCCCACGCCGCCGAAGGGCAGATCATGCTGGCCCACGTGGAACAGCGCGTCGTTGACGGACACGCCGCCCGACATTACCGTGTCGATCAGCATCTGCACGGTCTGCTTGTCGTTGCTGAACGGATAGATGGCCAGCGGGCGCGGCCCGCCGTTGATGCTGGCGACTACGGTCTCCAGCTTCGCATAGCCGCGCAGGGGCAGGATGGGGCCGAAGATTTCCCGCGTCAGCAGCAGGCAATCTTCGGGCGCGTCGAGCACGATGTGCGGCGCGATCTTGCGCGTGGCCCGGTCATACGCTGGCCCCGGCAGCAGCGAAATCACTTGCGCGCCCCGTTCCCGCGCTTCATCCAGGGCCTGCAGCAGGCGCTCAAAGGCGGCCTCGTCGATGATGGAGGTGTAGTCGGGCGTATCGAGCCGCGGGTAGCGCGTGGGCACGATCCGGCGCGCATGCTCGACGAAGGCGGCGATGCTGGCTTCGGGCAGCCAGGCGTGGTCGACGCTGGTGCAGATTTGCCCCGCATTCAGGTACTTGACGAACAAAATGCGCTCGGCAGCCGTGCGCACGTCGAAATCGGCGCAGACGATGGCCGGCGCCTTGCCGCCCAACTCCAGCGTGACGGGGCACAGATTGCGTGCGGCCGCCGCCATGACGGCGCGGCCCGTCTGGCCGGAACCCGTAAATAGCAGATGGTCGAACGGCAGTTGCGAAAACGCCATGCCCACGCCGCCCGTTTCGTCAACAAACTGCAGCTTTTCCGGCGGGAAATAGGCGCGCATGGTCTCGATCAGCAGCCGCGCCAGGTGGCGCGAGTTCTCGCTCATCTTGACCATGGCGCGGTTGCCGGCGGCAAAAATGTAAGTCAGGGGCACCAGACTCAGGTTGACGGGGAAATTCCACGGCACGATGACGCCTACCACGCCCAAGGGCTGGGGCAGCACGCGGTTGCGGGCGCCCGGAAAATTGCGCCAGTCCACGCTGCGGCGCTGCGGTGTCATCCACTTTTTCAACTTTTTCAGTACGTGATCGATGCCGTCGATGGCGGGGAATATCTCCGCCAGCAAGGTTTCATGGTGGGAACGGTTGCCATAGTCGGCGCTGATCGCCTCGCACAATGCCAGCTTGTGGTCGCGGATGTAGCGCTGCAGGGTTTGCAGGTCGCGCTTGCGCTCGGCCAGGGGCGGCACGGGGTGGGCCAGACAGGCGGCGCGCTGCAAGGCGAGGGCGGCAGCGAGTTCGGCGTGCTTCAGTTCCATGTTGTTTGCGACATCAGGCATGTTGCTCCTTGGCCGGCCGGGCAATACGCGCGCCGTTCCAGCGCACTATAGGCGAGTATTGGCAAATGTGCCGCCAGCGAGCCGACGCTGCCGCGCGATACCCCGTAAAATGTCCGTCAACTTGACGCTACGCTTTCCAGGAATGCCATGACCTCGACCACGCCAGACTCCCTGCACATCGTGTGCCCCCATTGCGACGCCGTCAACCGCCTGCCGGCGGCCCGGCTCACGGAACAGCCCACGTGCGGCAAGTGCCAGAAGGAGCTATTCACGGGCCAGCCCGTGGACCTGGCCAGCGCCCGTTTCCTCAAGCATATCGAACGCAGCGACATTCCCGTGCTGGTGGACTTCTGGGCGCCATGGTGCGGCCCGTGCCGCAGCATGGCGCCTTTCTATGTGCAAGCCGCCAGGACCTTGGAACCCGCGTTTCGCGTCGTCAAGGTGAATACGGAAGCGTCGCCGGACATGGGCAGCCGTTTCAATATCCGCAGCATTCCCACCCTGGCCCTGTTTTTGCGCGGCGTGGAAGTGGCGCGCCAGCCGGGCGCCATCGATGCCAACGCCATCATCGCGTGGGCGAGGGACAAGGCGCGTTTCTAAGCACAAGGGAAAGCCGTTCAGGTTTCCATTTGACATTTAGTATGGCGCCATATTATATTGCGCCATATGATAAAACTCGAACAGAAATACACGGCCTTGCTCGGTGACGTGCAGCGCCGCGCCAGCGGTCTCGACATGATGCAGTCCACGGCGCGCTTGCGCCTGTGTTTTGAAGTGCTGGGCTTGGCATCGGCCATCGATGGCGATTGCGCCGCGCGTCTGGGCCGGTATAGCCTGTCGGAAGGCAAGTTTGTGCTGCTGGCCCTGCTGCGCGACGTGCCCGAGGGGCTCTCGCCGCACGCACTGGCCGAGCGGGCCGGCGTGACGCGCGGCACCATCACGGGCTTGCTCGACGGCCTGGAGCGCGACGGTTTCCTGGCGCGCCACGCGGACCAGGTCGACCGGCGCAAGCTGCTGGTGCGCCTCAGTGCCAAGGGAGCAGCGGCGGCTGCCACCCTGGTCGATGAACACGCGCAATGGATCGCCAGCCTGTTTGCCGATTTCACGCCGGACGAGATGCAGTTGTTGAGTGGACTATTGGAAAAAGCCTGGCGCAAGACGGATAAGGGTGAAATGCAGGGTGCTGCATGAGCCGTGGCGTCGCCGACGTCGCGCCCGCGCGCCTGGCCCTGCTGAACCAGGGAACGGTGGCCAGCGCCACCCTGACGGAAGGGCTGGCCATCGATTTTGCCCAGCTGCTGGCTGCAGCCGTGCCCGCTATCGGTGTGGCCCGCCTGGAGCGGATGCGCGCGCAGGCCGCCGCCGGCATCACCGGGCGCATGGCGCTGGCGGCGCAATTGCTGCTCGATGCCGGCACCGACCTGGCGATGCTGCAAGCGCACCCGTCCGACACGGTGCGGGGCTGGGCCTGCTTTGCCATCGCCGCCCAAGCGGGCTTGACCTTGCCGCAGCAGCTGGCCGCCATGCGGCCGCTGGCCGACGATGGCCATTTCGGCGTGCGCGAATGGGCCTGGCTGGCGCTGCGTCCCCATCTGGCGGCGCGTCTTGACGCGGCCATTGCCTTGCTGGTCCCATGGACGGCGGACCCGTCGGAAAGAGTGCGCCGCTTTGCCTGCGAAGCGCTGCGCCCGCGCGGTGTGTGGTGCACGCATATCGCCCGGCTAAAGGAAGAGCCGCAGCTGGCCTTGCCCCTGCTGCAAGCCTTGCGCGCCGACCCGGCCGTCTACGTGCAGGATTCCGTGGCCAACTGGCTCAACGATGCGGCCAAGAGCCAGCCGGACTGGGTGCGCAGCCTGTGTGCGCAATGGCTGCTGGACAGCCCCGCTGCCGCCACGGCACGCATCTGCAAGCGGGCACAGCGTTCACTTACTTGATTCTTTGGGGGACAAACATGCATTACCTGTTAGAACTGTATAGCCCGAAACCGGCCTGGCTGGCCCTCGACGGCGCCGCGCGCCAGGCGTATTTCGCCACTGTGGGCGCTGGCATGGCCGCCTTGTCGGGCAGCGGCGCCGAAGCGCTGGCCATGGGCGCCATCGACGGCGGCAAGCTGCATGCGGCACCCCAGCAATTCTATGCCGTCTGGCGCTTCCCGGACGAGGCGGCACTGGACGCCTTGCTGGCCGGCATCGCCGCCACGGGCTGGCATGATTATTTCGACACCGTCAATGCGGCGGGTCCGGCCGTGGATTTTCCTGGCCACCTGGCGCAGCTGGCCGCCTAGCGTCCGCCATTTTCCTTGCTGCTAAGGTAAAGTTGGCATTTCCATCTGATCACCGACGTTGATGCCAATCAAAGTGTTCTCCCTCCTGATGCTTGCCCTGGCGCCCATGCTGGCGTCGGCAGCCCCTGCCACCCCGCAAGCGCTCGTCGCCGCCGCCCGCAGCCAGGTGGGCGTCACCGTGCAGTACGACCCGCGCTACGAACGCCTCGCCTATCCGGGCGGCGACGTGCCGCCCGAACGCGGCGTGTGCACGGACGTGGTCGTGCGTGCTTACCGTAAACTTGGTCAGGATTTGCAGGTGCTCGTGCACGAAGACATGCGCAAGGCGTGGCAGGTGTACCAGCAGCAGGGACGCTGGCAGATGAAGGGGCCGGACCGCAACATCGACCACCGGCGCGTGCCGAACCTGGGTACGTATTTTGCCCGCCACGGCACCAGCCTGCAGCCAAGCAAGGAAGCGAACGCTTACCGCGCGGGCGACATCGTCACCTGGCGCCTGCCGCGCAACCTGACCCACATCGGCATCGTCAGCGACAAGCAGTCGTGGGGCGGCGTGCCGCTGATCATCCACAACATCGGCGAGGGCGCGCGCGAGGAAAATATTTTATTCAGCTATCCGATTACGGGGCACTATCGTTGGCAACCCCGCTGAGGGGCAGGGGCACCATCTCTTGCAGGATCGCCAGCACCCTGGCCAGCGCCGTGTCGATATCGAGCTTGTCGATGGCGCCATAGCCGAGAAACAGGCCTTCATGGAGGGCGGGGCCGTGATAAAAGCTGTCCAGCGCATACAGGCTGACATCGGCCAGGCGCGCGCGGCGCAGCAATTCGGCGATATCGAGCGGCGCCTGCGCCAGCGCCGCCACGTGGAAGCCGGCGCTGGCCGGCACCAGGCGGAACCATGGGGCCAAGGGGCCGTTGAACCAGTGCTGCAGCCGCTCGCGCCGCCCCGCATAGATGTCGTGGCAGCGGCGGATATGGCGCAGCAAATGGCCATCGCCGATGAACTTGGCCAGCGCATGCTGGCCCAGGCTGGCCGTATGGCAATCGCTCAGGTATTTCACCGTCTGCATGGCGGCCACGATGGCTTGCGGCAGCACGACATAGCCCAGGCGCAATTCCGGCAGCATGATCTTGGAAAAGCTGCCCACGTGCGCGACGATGCCGTAGCGGTCCATGCTTTGCAGGGCATCCTCGGGCCGGCCCTCGTAGCGGAAGGCGCTGTCGTAATCGTCTTCGATGATGATGGCGCCCAGCTGCTGCGCCCGCTCCAGCAAGGCATGGCGGCGCGCCATGCTCATCGGCATGCCAAGCGGAAATTGATGGGCGGGCGTGACATAGATCAGCCGCGTGCCGTCCGGGATTTGCGCGACGATGATCCCATCCTCGTCCACTTCGACGCCCACCACGCGCGCGCCCTGGCTGGCGAACACGGCGCGCGCCACAGGGTAGCCGGGTTCTTCCACGGCAACCGTGTCGCCCGGCTCGAGCAGGGTCAGCGCGAGCAGGTGCAAGGCTTGCTGCGCGCCGCTGGTGACGAGCACTTGCTCCTCGGTGCAATGGATGCCGCGGCTGAAGGCGGCATGGCCGGCGATCGCCGCGCGCAAGGCGGGCAAGCCTTCCACTGGGCCATAGCGGCCGCGCGCCTGGCCGCCCTGGCGCAGTGCATGCAGCATGCAGGCGCGCCATTCATCCTGCGGGAAATGCGCGGGCGTGGCACGTCCGCCGATGAAGGCGTAGCGTGCCGGCGTTTCCTGGCTGGCGCGGCGCAGGGGCGTGGGTGTCGCTTCCCAGCGGGCGATGCGCTGCGCGCTGGCCAGCGGCGTGCTCGCATGGCGGCGCTGCGGTGAGGCATGCGGCGTCTGCACGAAGCTGCCCACGCCCACTTTGCCGACCAGCAGCTTTTCATAGCCGAGCTTTTCATATACGTCGGACACCGTCTTGCGCGACAGGCCCAGCTGGCTGGCCAGCAGGCGCGAGGGCGGCAATTGCTGCCCATCCGTCAGCCGGCCCGAGCGGATGGCTTCGCTGAGCTGGCGGTACAGCTGGCCGCCCAGGTCGCGCGTGCCGTCGATCAGGATATGTAATTCCATGGAGTATCTGTTGGTGGTCTGCTGTTTTTCGGGGGGATTGGCCTGCCGCGCGTACTTCCTGCGCTTCTACAATGATGCATCTCTCATTATCAAGGAATGCATCATGACACAGCAACGACTCGATTTCACGCAAGCCTCGCCCGACGCCGTCAAGGCCATGTATGCGCTGGAAGCGGCCATCGCCAAACTGGGCGTGGAACATTCGCTGCTCGAGCTGATCCGCCTGCGCGCGTCGCAAATCAATGGCTGCGCCTTTTGCGTGGACATGCACACGAGCGACGCGCGCAAGGCGGGCGAAACGGAGCGCCGTCTGTATGCCGTCTCCGTCTGGCGCGAAACGCCGTTCTTCACGCCGCGCGAGCGGGCCGTGCTGGCCTGGACGGAGGCGCTGACCCTGTTGCCGCAAAATCATGCGTCCGACGAAGACTATGCGGCGCTGGCGCAGCAATTGACGTCGGCGGAAATGGTCAACGTCACTCTGGCCATCGGCTCCATCAATACCTGGAACCGCCTGGCCGTGGGCTTTCGCAAGATGCCTGAATAAGCTCTTTGTTCGTTCGCGAACAGACGCCTGGCTGCTGCCTGCGTAGGCTGGCAGGACGATTGATCAGCCAGGGAGCAGCCATGCAAGTACATATCGGGGAAGGCGCCGAAAAGACGCCGCAGCAGGAGGAAGAGGCGCGCCGCGAATTCATCGCCGAACTGTGGCGGCGCTTCGAAGCCTTGCAGGAATGGGCCGTCAGCCACTGGCCCGACCAGCAGCACCCCTTGAGTTCCGCCGACTTCGTCGAGACGCGCAAGGAAATCTTGAGCTTGCGTTCGCCGGCAGGTTCCTTGAACCAGCCATCGCAGAACAATGAAGCGGAACCGGAGCAGGGCGGGGCGCAATACCAGGATGTGACGCCGGCACCGTGGCCGTAACCTTGGCCGTCATCGTGCCTCTATCTTGGTTGTAGATACTGTTATCCCCGTCAAGCGGCGTGCAAGGCCGGATCAAATATTTTTCCCGACCTGAGCACGCCGAATGCC